>JAOACB010000002.1:0-137040 GCA_026418055.1 Fimbriimonadales bacterium | reverse complement strand
GGAGGCCCTGCAGGGGTCCCGCCTCATTCTGGAGGTGGAGACGGAGAGCGGGCTTCGGCGCGCGGAGCGCGATTTCTCGAAGCCGATGCGCAGCGAGGGGTCCGTGGCCTTCGCGCTGCGTCTGCTGCTGCGCTCGGTCTGCCTGCGGGAACCGGTGGAGGCTCTGGCGGCGGAGATTCCGGAGTTGCGTCCCGCCGCGCGCCGGCAGGCGAGCCTGTACCGCGTGGGCGAGGCGCCGGCCCGCCGGGAGTGCGAGCCCTCGCTCGAACCCTTGCGCGCGAAGTTCGGCGAGGGTGCCTTGCGCCTGGCCTCGCAGATCGAGCAACCGCGGTCCAGGCTCGTGCTTCGGGCTTGGAAGGAGGGTTTGGGTTGGATTTGAGCGCCTCCGATCTGCTCGCGGTCTGGCGCGAGACGGGCGAGTGGTGGCGCTTCGAGCCGGTGCGCGAGATCGTGCGTCGGCTGGATGAGAACGGAGTGCCGCGCGAGACCGTCCGCGAGTTGCCGCCGGTCGCCGCCGAATGGTCTCCCCGGCCTCCCGTCTTGGAGGCGGATCCCCGCGAGGACTTTTCGCTCCGACCGAGGCGGAAGGACGGGCTGGCTCGTCTTCCGAAGACGCGCGACGAGAAGGCCGCCATGGCTTGCGGCAAGTTCGCCGATCGCGACCGCCCCCTGCTGGAGGCCCGTCTCTCGCGCCCTGTCGCCAACGGCTACGCCGCGCTGCACGCGCTGAGCGGCTATGCCTTCGGACGCGGCGCCATGCTGGCCGAGGAGGTCGCCCTGGCCGCCGCGGAGGCCGGAGTGCCTGCGGTGTGTCTGGCCGATCCGTTCTCGCTGATGGGCGCGTACGAGTTCGCCTTGGCCGCGCGCAAGGCCGGCGTTCGACCGTTGATCGGCGCCAGCTTCGAGATGCCCGAGGGTGGCGAGATCGTGCTGATCGCACGCACCCGGCGCGGCTACGAGAGCCTGTCGAGGCTGATCACCGAGTGCCATCTGGAGGAGCCGCGCCTCTTTCCGCTTTGCAGCTGGGAGAGGCTGGAGCGGCACGCGCGCGACTTGATCTGCCTGACGGGGGGATCCGACGGCTTTCTGGCCCGTTTCCTGGCGCGCCGCGACCTGCGGGGGGCTTGGGAAGCGTTGCGCCGGCTGGCGGGCCTCTACGGCGCCCAGAACGTGGCGGTGGAGATCGAACGCAGCCTGTTGCCGTGGGAGGTGGCGGTCAACCGCCGCAAGCTCGAGCTGGCCGAGTCCGCGGGCGTGCTCGCCGTGGCGGGGGGACCGGTGACGCACGCCCGGCCCTCGGACTTTCCGGCGCAGGACGTGCTGGCGTGCATCGAGACGCTGTGCGGGATCGAGGAGGTCATCGGACGCAAGCCGCAGCGCCACCCGCTCCAACCCCAGGCGCCGGTCGTACCGCGCCGGGCCCTGAACGCCGAGCGCTATCTGCGCACGCCTAGGGAGATGGCCGAGCTGTTTCGCGACCGTCCCGACTTGCTGGAGGCCACGTGGCGGATCGCGGAGCGGTGCGACGAGAACGTGTTGCCGGGCCGCGCGCGGCTTCCCGCGCTGTTTCCGGATCCGATGCACGCGCTGCGGGAGATCACCTACGCGGGCGCCTTCGAGCGGCACGGCCGGATGGGAGAGGGGTTGCGCCGACGTTTGGAGTACGAGCTGGAGCGCATCGGACGGTTGCAGTTCGCCGACCACTTTCTGGTGGCGTGGGACGCGGTGCGGTGGGCCAGGGAACAGGGCATCCTGCTGAGCGGACGCGGCTCGGTGGTCGACAGCGCCGTGGCGTTCTGTCTGGGTCTGTCGCGCATCGACGCGTTCCGCCACCGCCTGCACTTCGACCGCTTTCTTCCGGAGGATGGCAGCAAGCGTCCGGACATCGACATCGACTTCGAAGCGGCACGGCGCGACGAGGTGCGCGACTACCTGGCGCGCCGCTACGGAGAGGACCGCGTGGCCACCGTCGCCGCGTTCGGCGCCTTCTGCACGCGCGGCATCGTTCGCGGTGTGGGCAAGGTGTTCGGATTGCCGGAGGAGACGATCGGCTATCTGGCCAAACGCGTGCACGGCGGAGTGTCGCCCGACCGCTTGGAGGAGGCGCTGGAGAAGAGGCCCGAGCTGCGCGACAGCGGCGTGCCCAAAGAGCGCTTCCGGTGGGTGTTCCGCCTGGCGGGCCGGCTGATGGATCTGCCGCAGAACGTGCGCGCGCACTCTTCCGGCGTGGTGGTGTCGGCCGATCCGATCGCCTGCACGGTGCCCGTCATGCGCTCGGGCGTCGAGAGCGTGCGGATCATCCAGTGGGACAAGCGCAGCGCCAAGCACTGCTTCGACAAGTTCGACCTGCTGTGCCTGCGAGGGCACGACGTGCTGGCGGGCACCGAGGACCGAGCCAGGTTGCAGGACCCCTCGTTCCGTGTGGAAGACCTGCCGCTGGACGACCCCGAGGTGTACCGGACGATGCGCTCCGGCCACTTGATCGGCATCCCGCAGTCGGCTTCGCCCGCGATGCGCCAGGCCCATGTGAGGATGCGCACGGAGAACCTGCACGACGCCAGCCTGGTTCAGGCCGGCATCCGCCCCGGCGTGGGCGGCGCGGTGAAGCTGAACGAGCTGATCGCGCGGCGGCGGGGGCTCAAGGCGTACAGCTTCGAGCACCCTGAGCTGGAAAGGATCCTTGGGCAGACCTACGGGATCGTGGTCTTCCAAGAGCAGGTCGACCAGCTCTTGCAGGCGTTCTGCGGCTACTCGTCCGGCGAGGCCGAGGACATCCGCGACGCGATCTACAAGCGAAGGCGCGAGGATTTCGCCGAGTCGATCCGAGCGGAGATCGTCCGCCGGATCGTGGAGCGGGGCTTCGGCGAGGCTTTGGCCGAGCAGATCTACGAGCTGGTGGCGGCGTTCAAGGGCTATGGGTTCGCGCAGGGACACGCCCTGGCTTTCGCCGAGATCTCCATCCGGTCGATCTACTGCCAGCAGAACCTGCCCGCGCCGTACTTCGCCGCGTTGCTGAACGCCCAGCCGGCGGGATACTACGGTCCCTGCACGATCGCCAACGAGGCTCGGGCGAGGGGAGTCGCGGTGCTGGGGCCGGACGTGAACTTCAGCGCCTACGATTTCGAGGTGGAGGATGTCCGCTCGGAGGCCGACCCGAAGATCGTCGTGCCGTCCGGCGGCATCCGAGTGGGTCTGCGCCAGATCTCCGGCATCTCCGAGGCTCTGGCCCACGCCGTCGTTCGGGAGCGCGGCAACGGCTTCTACGATTCGCTGTTCGACTTTTGCGCGCGGTTGCGGCCGAACCGGGATGAATTGGAGCGGCTGATCCTCTGCGGTGCGTTCGACCGCTTGCACCCGAACCGGCGCTCTCTGCTGTGGGCGGTCCCGTCGGCTCTGGATTGGGCGGCCGAGACCGCCCAGGGAGGCTTGCCCTTGCGCTTCCGCGAGCCGAACCTGCCGGAGGCCGAGGACTTCGCCGAGCACGAGAAGGCGATCCTTGAGCGGCGCGTGCTGGGCATGGATGTGCGCCGCCACCTGATGGCCTTCGAGAGGGCAAGGGTGCGCGCAAGGGGAGGGCTGACCGCCGCGGAGGCTTCGAGGCTCCAGCCGGGAACGAGGGCGTTCGTGGTGGGCAATCCGATTCGCCTGCGGTTTCCGCCCACCCGCAGCGGTCGCCGGGTTCTGTTCTTCGACCTGGAGGACGAGACGGGCCTGCTGAACGTCACGGTGTTCGAGGAGACCTACCAGCGGGACGGCCACTCGATCGTCTGCTCGCCCTACGCCACGGTGGTGGGCGAGGCGCAGGATCGCGACGGTTACACCGCCTTCCTGGCGCATCGGGTGTTTCCGTATCGTCCTGGGCTGGCGCACGACAGGCCAGCCACCGAGCTTCCGATCGGCACAGCCGACTTCCTCGTCGGTTGACAGCCAAAAACTTGCTCGGAATGTGGCAAAAACGCCCTCTTTTTTGCTAAAACGAGGGTTAATCTTTCGAAGGCCCTTTCCGAAACTGGGAACAAATACCCAGTTCGATGTGTAGAATGAACTCAGTGACCCGGTCGGAGACGCTCGCACACCAACTCGTCGCGCCTTGCCGGACCTCGCCAGAGGACATTCGGCTGGAGCGCGAGCGCCTTCTGCGGCATCCCCTCGTCATCGAGATGCTCGAGGGTTATCCCGGGTTCGCCGCGATCCTCGATTCCAACCGCCAGATCCTCGCGATCAACCAGAAAGCGAGGGAGCTGATCCGGGATCGGGAGCTGGACTCCGTGATCGGTTTGAGGATCGGCGAGGCGATCGGTTGCATCCATGCCGTCGACAGTCCGAATGGGTGCGGCGGAGCCTGCGCCTGTCTCGAGTGCGGGGCGTTGCAGGCGGTCCGCGGCAACCTGGAGACCAACCAGCCGCGGGCGGAGGAGGCGAGGCTCGAGCTGCACCGAGGAGGCCAGCGCGAGTACCTCGACGTCATGGTGTACACCAGCACGGTGCACATCGACGGCGAGCCGCACACCATTGTCTCGATCAAGGACATCGCCGACGAGAAGCGCCGCCAACTGTTCGAGCGACTGTTCTTCCATGACGTTCTGAACACCGCCGCTGCGATCAACAGCATCGCCTCGGTCCTTCAGAGACAGGAGAATCTGGAGGACGTCCGGTCGCTCACCGCCATGCTGGCCGTTTCGGCGGAGCAGCTCATCCAGGAGCTGCATGCTCAGAGGGATCTGATGGACGCCGAGCGGGGAGAGCTGAAGGTCCATGTGGAGCCCATCACGATCCACAAGGTCCTTCACGTGATCGAGAACATGTACGCTTCCCACGATCTGGCGGAGGGCCGCACCTTCCGCGTCGTCTTCCCGGACTCCGACGCGCTCTTCGAGACGGGCAGAGTCCACTTGGTGCGGTCCATCGGCAACCTCGTGAAGAACGCCCTCGAAGCGACCCCGCGGGAGGGCGAGGTCTCGGTCTCGGGCCGACAGGAGGGCGCGGACGTCGTGTTCGAGGTTCGGAATGACGGGGTGATGCCCGAGCAGGTGCAGCGCCAGATCTTCCGCCGCTCCTTCACCACGAAGGCAGAGGCGGGCCGAGGACTGGGAACCTACAGCGTCAAGCTCCTTGTTGAGTCGTACCTGAAGGGTTCCGTTTCTTTCGTTTCGAATCCCGAGGTTGGCACCGTCTTCACGATCCGGGTGCCCGTCCGCTTTCGCCGCGCCGGTTAGCGGGAACTCTAGAAGCCTGGTCAGGACGTACGTCGTTACGTGCCCGTAGCGTATCGGGACGGCGCGGAAGACTCGGTGCTGAGCGTGTTGCGGACGTCGCCCCAAGTGGGCTCGCTCTGCTTGCTCAGTCCCGACGGTGCTCCTTGGGAGGTCCAGTACCACCTGCGGCCAGAGCGCGGCAACCTTTTGCGGCCGTTCGATTTCGAAGGGCTGTCGGTTCTTGAGTTCGGGGCCGGGATGGGCGGTGCCTCCCGGTGCGTCGCCGAGCGCTGTGCGGCCTATGTCGGGGTCGAGGGTTCGGCCCTGCGCGCGGAAGGGTTGCGAGAGAGGCTTCGAGACCTGCCCCACGCTCGCGTGGAAGTCTGCAATCTGATCGACTTCCGAAGCGACCAACGGTTCGACGTCGTCCTCATCGTCGGCGTCTTGGAGTACGCAGGCCTGTACGTCTCCGCCGACGACCGACCGTTCGCACCCTATCAGGCGGTGCTTCGGCACGCCATGGGCTTTCTTGCGCCTGGCGGCTCAGTCGTGCTCGCCATCGAGAACCGGAACGGACTGAAGTATTGGGCCGGCGCCCCGGAAGACCATACGAGCAGGCCATACGACGGGATTCTTGGCTACCCGTTCCGCGAGTGCCCGAGGACTTTCTCCCGGAAGACCCTGCTCAGCCTGTTGCGTTCGGTGGGACTGACCGAGGTCGACGAGTTCTACCCGTGGCCCGATTACAAGCTTCCGTCGGTGGTCGTGTCGCGTCGGCTCGCGCAGTCGTACCCGTTCTTCTCAGCGGAGCTGGCCGCCGACGCCCATGCGCGCGCGATGCATCCTCCCCCGCAGAACTTCCCCCTGAGCCTAGCCGCGATGGAGTTGGCGCGCAGCGGCCTGCTGGAGGAATTCGCAAACTCCTTTCTGTTCGTCGGGTTCCAACGGCTGGAGGGCCCGATCCGTTCGCGGTTGCTCCGACGCATGTTTCAGGACAGGGAAGTCGCCTGGCACTATTCGCTGAACCGCAGAGTGCCCTCGGAGACGGCGTTCGCGGAGGACGGCGCCGGAGGTTTGGTCGTTCGGAAGCGGGCTCTGGCGACCGTTGGCGAGGGCTTCTCCTTGGCGAAGTGGAAGCCGAAGGCGGAGTTCCCAGCCAAGCTGGAGCAGTCCGTGTTCCAGCAGTTGCGCGCGTTCGCGTTCGCCGGGCGCGATGCCGAGTTCCTAGCCACCATCGCTTCGTTCTTGGAGTGGGGTTTCGCGCGGTGGCGGTCTCCCGATGGCTGCATGTTGCCTGAAGCGTTGGATGCGAACCCGACGAACGCGGTTCCCTCAGCGGGCGGATTCGAGCTCTTCGACATCGAGTGGGAGGCCCTGGAGCCGTTTCCAGCGTCTTGGTTTGTGTTTCGGTGCCTGTTCACGATCGAGGATGCCTTGGCGATGTTTCCCAAGCCGCCTTGGCACACCCTCGAGGATCTCTACCGGCAGCTGTGCGAGCGGTTCGGGATCGAAGAGGACTTGGAGGGCGACATTCGGCGGGAGACGGCGTTTCAGCGGGACACGCATCGGCACCTGACTGCCGATGCGATCCGGGATCAGCTCGAGGCCCGCTTCCGCGAGCCGAGGGCGGGCTCCGGGTACCAAAGGGACTCGCTCGCGGACTGGCAGATGCGGGCGGCGTTCGCGGGCGGAGACGCGCCCATTCGGCCGATCGCACGGTTGTTGGCTCTGGCCGTAGTCCGCCGTCTTCGCCGCGTCGTTGCTCGCGTCGCCTGCCGCTTCCGTCCGACGTCCACCGTATCGATCGCCGGCCTGTTCGGTATGCTTGGCCGATGGCTCGCTCGTTCCTGACTTGGGAGCTGGTGCGCGGTCGGTTCCTTCAGGCGATCGAAGGCCTCGATGCCACCCAGCTGAATTGGCGGTTGCACCCCCGAGCTCTCACGATCGGCGAGATGGCGTTGCACGTTGCGGGAGTGGAGGTCTTCTTCGCCGCTCAGTTGCTCGGACTGGAGCTCGACCCCCAGCTCTCTCGGCTCTCCAAGGCGGCGACGGATGGCGTGGTCAACGACTCGCCGTTCCCGTTCGGCTCCTCCGAGGTCACTCCCGAGCTGGTGGCTTGGAGCCTCGAGCAGGGGGACCGGATGGTTCGACCGTTATTGGAAGACCCAGCTCCATGGATCCTGGAGAAGCAGATCGTGAGCGCGCTGGGGCCCGTCATCGATGGGGCCGGCGCGTTGGCGAGGCTTGCCTACCATCCCGGCTACCACCACGGCCAAGCCCATCTGATCCTGACCGCTCCCGACTTCCCCAAAAGCGAGGAGCAGCGTGGCTGAGCGAGTGTCGGTCGCCCAGCAGGCGATGGACGCTTTGGAGCGCACCTTGGCCAAGCGGCCCGGTTTGCCGTTGCGCTGGAATCGGACCCGGGACAGCCTTGAGATCGCTCCGCAGGCTCCGGAGGGCTTCAGCGTGACCATCTACGACGAGGCGGGCGAGGCCCTCGTCGCCGCCAACCGTTGGCATGCCCACTTCGACGATCCTGCCGAGGCGGCCTACTGCGCGTTTTGGCTCCTCACGCCGTTCTATCGCGTGGTGCACGAGCTGAAGGCCGGAGTGCTGGTCGCCGCATGGATCGAGCGGTACGGACAGCACGGTTGGGAGCCGATGGAGCCCGTCTACTTCCTCAACCCGGAGGATGCTCCAAGCTGGAAACTGCAGGGAGACGAGCGGTTCGTGCGCGCCTACTTCACCCAGAACGCGCTGCCGCTCGATCGGCCTTTCACAGACGTGGTGCCGGGGGCGACGCTGGCGGACGACGGCTTGCCCCCCGGCACCGTGTTGGGACGTTCGGCGGTAGAGTCGCTGGAGCCGCTCGCCCCGAGCCTGTTGGACCTTTGACGATGGGCCCATGGAGCCGATGCAGTAGCATGGCCCCATGGATGCCCGAGAGTTCCTGATTCTTCTCACCGACCAACAGGTGGACGCCCTCTTCCGCTTCGCGCGAGCTGTACCGGAGGAGCAGAGGGAATGGCGGCCGATGGATCGTGGTCGAAGCGTCTTGGATCAGGTTCGGGAGTGCGCTGGCGTGCCCCGGCTCCTCGCGCTCATGGTGGCCCAAGGACCGTCTGCCGTCGGAGGGGCAGAGTTCGAGGCGCGCATGCGAGAGTGGTCCGCGTGGACCTTGGACGAGGCGGAAACGATCTGCCGCGAGGACACTAGGGCGCTGGCCGAGGCGTTGCGCTCGCTGTCTGAGGATGACTTGGAGCGCAAGTTCCCCTCGCCTTTCCGCCCGGGAACGGAAACCAGCATCTTGGAGCTCGCCGCGACGCACTGTTGGAACCTCATCTACCACGTGGGGCAGATCGCCTACATCCAGACCCTGCTGGGAGACCAGCGGATGCATTAGCGCTGGAGGAAGGCCCCCCAAGCCCCGGGCAAAGGCCTTGGGTTCGGCAGCGTCTCCCGGAACCGCTTGAGGAGCAACGCGGCGCCTGCCGCCGCCAGGAGCGAAGCGACCACGAACATCCAGCGCAGGCCGAGTGCCTCCGCGACGATGCCCAACGCGATCGGTCCGACGGTTGTGGCGGCACCGGACACGGTGGCCAGTCGGGCTTGGGCTTGTCCGCGGGTGTTGTCGGTGGCGAGATCGTTGATCAGCGCCACGGACAACACACCCACGATCCCGAAGTTCACTCCGTGGAGCAGCTGAACGAGGAACACGTGCCCAGGCTCCAGGCAGAGCGCATACAGGCAGAGTCTCACGGGCAGCAGGGCATACGTGAGCACCAGCAACGGTCTTCGTCCAAACTCATCCGACAACCGGCCGGACTGTCGCATCACGATCACCTCGCAGACCACTCCGCCCGCGAACATAGCCGTGACCCAGAGCGGGCTTCCGCCGAGCTCGCGCATGAACAGCGAAAGAAAGCTCGATGCACCGTACAGCGACAGCGTGTACAGGAAGTGGCAGATGAGGAAGACTCTGAGATTCGGCGGAAGGGGAGCCTTGGGCAAAGTGCCTCCGGGCCTGAGCGCCGTTCGTCGATCCGGCACGGCGAAGGCCAGCATCGCGACCGGCAGGAACATCCAGGGCACTGTGGCGAAGGCTCGATCGAGCAACTGGCGATCGATGGCACCCCCTTGTGCGGAGAGCAGCCAGCCCGTGATCAGGCTCACGCAGATGTAGCCGAGCGATCCCCACAGGCGGTAGTTCGCGTAGGTCGTCCCGCCGGATCTGCTGCTCACAAGCCTTCCAACGAGCACTCCACCGACCGAGGACAGATAGATCACGCCGTTGTGGCCGAGCGCCTGCAGGAACAGAAACGACCAAGGCGTCCGAGCGTGGGGGAAAGCCAGGTAGGCCGCTCCGGATGCCAAGGCCGATCCGAAGATGAACGGTCTACGGGTGTCCCAACGGTCCGACAGGCGACCCCAAAGCGGCTGCAGCAGCAAAGAGGCCCCTGTGCCGATCCCCAGCAACCACCCGATCTCCCGCCGGTCGAGCCCAGCGGTCTCGAGGTAGAGCGGCACGAACGGTTGGAGGAATCCGAAGGTTGCGGTGACCAGGAAAAGGAAGGCTATCAGCGAGAAGCTCCGCCAAAACGGGACGTCGGGCTGGGGCACGGGACATTCAATCCCATCCGTCGTCTCGCGCGCAACCTCGGTCCGGCCAAAATCACCCTATGGAGTCGGGAGCGTTGGGGCAGCGGGAGCAGCTTCGTCGCGAGGCGCACGCTTGGATGGCGCAGTTCGCTCCGCTTCTGTCCGAGGATCCAGCTCTGACCGACCGCGAAATCCGCGAGCGGTTGCAGAGACTTCAAACGCTGGAGAGGACGGCTCCGGATCTTTTCCTCCTCAAGTCCTCGGTGGATCCGGAGGACCAGCGGCTCTTGGACACGCTCGGGGCTGCCCTCCGGCAGATCCCCGCCTTGGAGGAAGGCTTGCGGAGAAGGCTGGCCCAGGTGGCCCCGGGAGACCCGGAGGGTCAGGTGGATCTCGAGAGGCTGCGCGAACGGCTGGCGGAAATCGAGGCCAAGCGGGAGCTGGGGATGGAGGTCGGGCCGCAGAGTCCGGGCTCCCTGCAGCTGAAGACCTCGCCGGGGAACATCGGCGGGGCGGTCTTTCTGGGGCTGTTCGGGATCGGATGGACCGCCTTCACCACCGTGCATGCGGTCTTGTTGATCGGCGGGATGTGGCGCGCTCTGGGTCCGTTGGCGCTGGCTCTGCTGCCGTTCTACGCGATCTTCTGGGCCGTCGGCATCGGCATGCTGGCCGGGGCGTTCCACGCGGCGGCAGACGAGTCGATCGAGCTCGTTGGCAACGTGCTGAGAGTCAGGAGGAGCGTAGCGGGGTTCCGCTCGGAGAGGACGTATGTCCTGGATCCCACGAAGCCAGCCCGCGAGGAAAGAGCGGCGGGTTCCGCCGGAGCTTTCCGGAGCCAGAGCCGTCTCTCGAAGGCGATCGTTCTGACCGACCAAGATGGGAGGCCGATTGCGATCGGGATGGGCACCACCTCGTCGCATCGCGCCGAGATGGTGCGGAGGATCAACGCGTTCCTCGCCGCGGTGCGCGATCCGTCTTCGGGTATATCGTGAGCGATGGTGGTCGAAATCCGCTTCTGCATGGAGTGAAACTACGCTCCACGCGCCGCCAGTTTGGCGGAGCAACTCTTCTCGGAGTTCAAGCCCGTCATCGGGCAGACCGGCGTCATCGAGCAGATCGTGCTCATCCCCGGGGGTGGCGGCGTCTTCGACGTTCGCTTGGACGGCGAGCTGGTGTTCAGCAAGCATCAGGCCGGCCGATTCCCGAACCTCGCGGAGATCGTCGAGGCGGTTCGCTCGAAGGGATCCTGAATCCAACGGCGCACGGGCGGGCCGCCGTGGCGGCCCGCCCGCTCGGGCATGGAAGCGTGCTGGCTCCCTTCAGAGGTTCCGCACGTTGATCGTGATCTCGGCGGTCGAGGTGTTGCCTTTCTTATCGCGGGCAACGGCTCGAAGCACCCGAGGACCGTCCCACACGGACCTGCTGCTCCATTGCATGCGATAGGGTCCTGAGGTGAATGTGCGGATCAGCACACCGTCGGCGAAGAACTGGATGCTCTCCACTCCCACGTTGTCCCGCGCGTCGATCTCGATGTTCAGGATGCCGGACACGGTTTGGCCGTTTGCAGGGCTCAGGAACGACACCACCGGAGCCTCGTTGTCCGCGTAGTCCGTGGAGTCGTTGTCCACTAGGACGGTGACCGAAGCCTCGGCACGGTTCCCGAGGCCATCGAGGGCCTCTGCGCGGAGGGTGTACGTGCCGTTCGGCACCGAGCGGGTGCTCCAGTGCATCGCATACGGCGGAGCCGTGAAGGTTCGGACCAGCGTGTTGTTCACGAAGAGGCGCACCTGCCGCACCTGGCGATCGTCCTGAGCATTGATGTTGAGCAACACGCTCCCGTTGAGACGCTGGCCGTTCTGCGGGAAGACGAAGCCGACCGTGGGAGGCGTGTTGTCGACAAAGTTCACCACGTTCACGGTGACCTGGGTCTCCGCGCGGTTGCCGGCAGCGTCCTCGGCCACGGCTCGCAGAGTGTGCCGCCCGTCCGGAACAGAGGCGGAGCTCCAGCTCATCTCGAAGGGTGCCGTGGTGAAGGTTCGGATCAGCGTGTTGTTCACGAAGAACCTCACCGACCGCAGCTGCTCGTTGTCCTGGGCGTTGATCCTCACGTTGATCCGCCCCCACAGGTTGGCGCCGTTCGTCGGGTTCTCGAAGGACACGGTGGGAGGCGTGCGGTCCCCGTTGCGCACGACGACGGGCAACTCCGCGTAACCCTCGTTGCCGTGCAGGTCCTTCGCCTTGGCGACGAGCAGCACGTTTCCGTTCGGCGCCGTGGAGGTGTCCCATGGGAACGTGGCCGGCGAGGCGTTGGAGGATCCGAGCCGCGTGCCGTTGACGAACAGCTCGATGGAAGCTAGGAACACGTTGTCCGTGGCGTCGACGCGGATCTGCACGGTTCCACTCAGCGGGCCCGATCCCGGAGAGTTGATCGAAACCGTCGGCTCTTCCTGGTCATCGAGAGCCAGCAGCGCGGCATAAAGGGCCTTTCTGGCGTTGAGCCTTCCGGCACCGAAGGTTTCGTCCCAGCCTGGGTTTCCCATGTCGTCGGCGCTGTCCTTGAGGATGGCCGCGACCTGGGCCGGGGTGAGGCTGGGGTTGGCGGCCATGACGAGCGCGGCGGCCCCTGCGACCAGGGGTGCGGAGAAGGAGGTGCCGGCCCAGAAGCCGTATCCTCCTCCGCGGTTGGTGGTGAGGACGCCGTCTCCGGGGGCGGCGAGGTCGAGGTTGGTTCCGAAGGCGGACCAGGAGGTCTTCTGGTCGGAGGCGTTGGTGGCCGCGACGGTGAGGCAGTAGGGGTTGTCGGGGGTGGTGGCCCTTGCGGCGTCGTTCCCTGCGGAGACGGTGACGACTCCTCCCTTGGAGGCGAAGTACTGCATGCCCATGGAGACGAAGGAGTTGGCGGTCGCCTTGAAGCTGAGGTTGGCGACCTTGGCCCCCCTGTCCGCGGCCCAGACGAGGCCGTTGTAGAGGGTGCTGGAGGTCGCGACTCCGTCGCTGCCGGTCGCCTTGACGGGCAGGATGCGGCAGTTCCAGGCCATACCGGCGACCCCGAGGGCGTTGTCGGTGACTGCCGCGGCTGTTCCTGCGACGGCGGTTCCGTGCCCGTTGTCGTCGGCCCAGTTGGCGTTGTTGGCCATGGTGTTCCAGCCGTCGAGGAGCTTGGTCTTGAGGTCTGGGTGGTTGGGGTCGACTCCGCTGTCGATGACGGCGAGGACGACGGTGGCGCTGCCCTTGCCGTAGTCCCAGGCGGCGGGTGCTTCGACCTTGGCCAGGTGCCACTGCCTGGGGAACTCGGGGTCGTTGGGGGTCGCCTGCAGCTCGAACAGGTAGTCCGGCTCGGCCAGCAGCACGCCTGGCGTGCGGGACAGCTGTCGAGCGAACGCCGCCTCGTTCGCCCCGCGGGGGACGGCAAGCACCATGGCCTCGCCGTGCCCCAAGCGAGCGACGGGAACCGCTCCAAGGAGGTTCGGAACCCCCAGGAGACCGCGCTGCAGGCTGGTGTCGAATCGCACGAGAACACGACCGGGAACGCAGCGCTGGGAAGTCCAGGCGAGCGTGCACGCCGCAACCATCGCCAGGGACCCGAGAGCCCTCCCCAGGCAAGAGAAGTGGTGATGGAATCGAGCAGCTTCCATGTCGGGGACATGCCACAGCGCCCGATGAAGGCCTTTCGGCAAAGTGCCGGGTTCTTAGGAGACGGTCCCGGACACCAACGGCGGCCTGTGGGATACTGACATTAAGCCGAATCCGGGCTACGCCCGGAGCGGGGGAACCAACTTCTGGGGCGAACCCTACTGGGAGAGTACTTTCGGCTCTAGCCCGGCAGCTAACCTCGTAGGCACATCGAAAGAGAATGCCCGCATTCTCTCCGGAACGCAGCAAGGAGGTTTGCATGAACAGGAGGCAGCGGTTCGAGCTGTTGTTTCTCGGTTTGTTGCGCAACAGGGTGCGCCGCGTTCTGGCGTCGAACCTGTCGGCGGAAGAGAAGGCGGAGAGCCTTCGGCGACTGGCGCGGCGGCAGGCGTGGCGAGGGTTCGAGTACGAGCGGCGCTTCTGGCAGGGGGTCCTCGGGCAGTCACCGTCCTCCGGTTTGTTCGCCGAGCTGGCTCAGTTGCGCCGCAGAGCCAGCGCCTTTCTAGAGGCCTCCGAACGCCAGCTCCGCTATGAGCGGAAAAAGGCTGCCGAGGCCTTGGAGCCACCTTTCATGGACTACTCGTCCTAGCCGCGCGGGCCAAGGGTAGGCCCGGGGACGCAAGGCGGCGTCCTTGGGTGAGGCAGAGGCATCGTCAGCGCTTCTGGACGCTTCGGACCGGACTTTCGGCGGTGTTTCCGGCCCTGTCGTAGGCCCTCAGGAACACGAGGTACGTGCCGGCGCGCCAAGACTTCGTGAACAAGTCCATCGAGAAGCTCGATCTCGTCCGAGTGCCCTTCAGCGATCCGTTGACGTAGACTTCGATCTTGGCGATGCCGGATTCGTCCTCAGCGGTCCCACGCACCGAGAGACGATCTCCGAACGCCTCACCCTCCAGCGGTGCCGTCATCCGCACCCTCGGCGGCCTGACGTCTCCGTTCTGCACCAGCACAGGGATCGTCTCCTCCTTCCGATTGCCAGCATCGTCCTCGGCCACAGCCGTGAGGGAGTGCAGGCCGTTGGCGGACTGCGCCGTGTCCCAAGCGGCCTCCAAAAGCGTGCTTCCCTCTCGGGTTCCCATGTGCACACCGTCCAAAAGCCAGCGGATCGAGCGAACCCGGCGGTCGTCGGAGGCGCGAACCGCCACTTGGACGACGCCGCGCAGGGAGGCGCCGCTGGTCGGCTCGACGAACTCCACGCTGGGGGGAGTCGTGTCGTCCGGCTCGCCTCCAGGCAAGAGATCCAGGGCGGCCGCGGCATCCAGACGACCGTACCCGAAGGAAGGGTCCCAGCCAGAGGCGCCCAAGTCCTTCGCTCCGAGCCGAAGGGCGTTGACGACCGCCGAGGGTTCCAGCCCTCCGTTCCGAGCGAAGGCCAGGGCGGCCGCCGCTGCGACGAGCGGCGCGGAGAAGGAGGTTCCGGACCAATAACCGTAGGTGCCGCCTCGTTGGGTCGTAAGGATGAGGTCCCCTGGGGCAGCAAGGTCGACGATGGAGCCCGTCGTCGACCACGTCGCCACGGAGTCCGCGGAAGTCGTCGCGGACACGGTCAAACAGTGAGGGTTGTCGGGAGCGGTGCTTTGATCCCCTTGGTTGCCAGCGGACACCGTCACCACGCCGCCTTTGGACACGAAATACTGCATGCCGAGTGCGACGAACGAGCTCTCGCTTACGCGGAAACTGAGGTTCGCCACCTTGGCTCCGCGGTCGGCAGCCCAGAGCAGGCCTTGGTACAGGTTGCTGGTGCTCGCGACGCCTCTGGCGTCGGCGACCTTGACCGCGAGCATGCCGCAGCCGGCGCCGAGGGAGGCGACTCCGAGGGAGTTGTTGGTCGCGGCCGCAACCACGCCGGCTACGGCCGTGCCATGGCCATGGTCGTCAGCCCAACTGCTGTTCCCGCCAACGAGGTTCGTGCCGCCCACGACCTTGGAGGCAAGTTCCGGGTGGTCGGGATCGATGCCTGTGTCCAAGATCGCGACGAGCACCCTGGGTGAGCCGAGCGACCGGTCCCATGCCTCGGCGGCGCGCACCCGTGCCAGATGCCACTGCTGCGGGTAAAGCGGATCGTTCGGAGCGCCCTGGATCGGGTGAAGCCTGTCCGGCTCTGCCGCCGTGATGCCGGGCTGGCGACGGAGCTGTTCGGCGTAGGCCTCCTCTCGCGCTCCCGCGGGAGGCCGCACGATCCACGCCCCTTGGTCGCCGAGCGGCCTTACCAATAGGCCACCGAGAAGGATCGGGCCGTTTAGCGAACTCACGCTCCGGAGCGGAGCGAAGTGGACCAACACACGGCCGGGGACGGATGGCGCGGCATCCGAGAAACCAGAAGAACTCTGGGCCGCGGCGAGGCCGCACCCGACGGCGGGAAGCAGGCAAAGGCAACGCAAACGAAGCCACCGCAACGACATGGGAGAGACCACCTCAGCAACAAAGGGAGCGGAAAGCCCCTTCGGGCTTTCCGCCTACCTCACCCCGCAATTCTACCGGAGAGAGCTCCCAGGGAGTCGGGAGGTCTCAGCGGATCTCTTCCAACGCCCTCTCGAGGTCCGTGCGAAGATCCTCCTCGTCCTCCAAGCCTGCGAACAGGCGGACTAGCCAGAAGCCCGCGGGCTCCCAGCTAGGGGCCACCTTGGCGAGGATCGCCAAGCTTTCGAATCCTCCCCAACTGACGCCCTTCCGGAACAGCCGAAGAGCGTCCAGGAACCGGATCAGAGGCTTCTCCTCCTGTACCCGAGGAACGAAACTGAACAAGCCTCCCGATCCCTGCATCTGTCGCAGGAAGAGCTCCCGCTGGGGGTTCGACTCCAAGCCCGGGTGAAGGACCCGGTCCACTTCCGGTCGGGATTCGAGCCACGACGCAAGGCCCAAGGCCGTGCTCTCGTGCTGACGCAGCCTGACGCCAAGCGTCCGCATTCCTCGCAGCACCAGCCAGGCGGGGAAGGGAGCCATGATGTTGCCCCAAAGATGGATCTGTCCCCTGCTGATGCGATCGATGTCCTCCCGCCGGCCACAGATCGCCCCACCGATCAGGTCGCTGTGACCGCCCAGGTATTTCGAGCAGCTGTGGATCACGAGGTCCACCCCGAGCTCGATCGGCCTCTGGTGCAGCGGTGTGGCGTACGTGTTGTCGATCGCCGTGCGAATCCCCCGTTTCCTCGCGAACTCCGCGATGGCCCGAATGTCTTGAAGATGGAACACCATCGACGAGGGGGACTCCAGGTAGATCAGCTTGGTCTCGGGCCGAACGGCGTCGAACACGGCTTGGGTGTCGCGTCCGTCGACCAGCGTGAGCGTGACGCCCATCTTCGAGAGCACCTCGTCGCACATCTGTCGCACCGACCCATAGCAGAACTCCTCGGCGACGATGTGCGCTCCGGGCTCGGCGGCGTCCATCAGAACCGCGGAGATCGCCGCGATGCCGGCCGACGTGGCTCGGCAGGCCTCCGCTCCCTCGAGCTTCGCGATCTTCCTCTCCAACAGATCGACCGTGGGGTTGCCGACTCGGCTGTAGATGTACGGCGATTGGCCGGAGAGGTTCGAGAACGCATCCACGAAACGTTCGTGGGTCGCGTAAAGGAAGTTGGAGTTCTGAAACAGCGGAAAGGACGGCGCGCCTTCAGGGGGATCCTCCTCCATGTAGTGCTGGATGAGCGTGCAGGGCGAGAGGCGGTCGTCGGATTTCATGTTCATAGGGAGTTCGCTATCTCGAGGGCTTGCTGAAGGTCGGCGATCAGGTCCCGCTGACTCTCCAAACCGCAGTAGAGTCGGATGATCCGGACGGGCGAACCGGATGGAGACGTCGGGTCGAGCGCGGGCATCGCCAAGCTGAACGGACCGCCCCAACTCACGCCGATGCGGAAGATCTTCAAAGCCTCCAGGAACGCCTTGCACCAGGCGCGGTCTTGGCGCCGCGGGACGAAGGAGAACAAACCGGTGGAGCCCCGCATCTGGCGGAGGAACAGTTCGCGCTGGGGATAGTCCTGCAACCCGAGGTGGTGCACGGTTTCAACCTCCGGGCGCGCCTGCAGCCACGCGGCTACGTGGTTGGCCGATTCCTCCACGTGCCGCAGACGAAGGGCCAGGGTGCGCATCCCTCGCAGAAGCAGCCACGCCACGAACGGGGCCATGATGGTGCCGAAGAGCTTCACTTCGCCGTGGGCTAGCCGATCGATGCGCTCCTGGCTCGCGCAGATCGCGCCGCCGTTCAGATCGCTGTGGCCTCCAAGGTACTTGGAGGTGCTCTGGACGACGATGTCGATGCCATGCTCGGCCGGCCGTTGCCGGAGAGGAGTGCTGTACGTGTTGTCGATGATCGTCACGATCCCTTTCTGCCGAGCGTACGCCGCGATCGCACCGAGGTCTTGGAGACGGAACAGCAGGCTGCTGGGAGATTCCAGAAAGATCACTGACGTATCGGGCCGGACGGCATCGAACACGCTTTCCGGCTCACGCCCGTCGACGCACGTGAACTCCACCCCGTATCGCCGCAGCGTCTCCCGGAGGAGACGCAGGGTGGTGGAGTAGGTGGAGTCGATGGTCACCACGTGGGAGCCCCTTTCAAGACTCGCCAAGAGCGCCATGCCGATGGCCGCCATGCCGTCGCCCGTCAGCTTCGCGGCCTCAGTGCCGTCCAAGGCGGCCATCTTTCGCTCGACCAAGCTCACCGTGGGGTTTCCCCAAGGGCTGTACACCGGATCATCGAGGTAGGCGGCCTGCGCCGCGGCTTCAAACCGGTCCAGGTCGGAGTACGTGTAGATGGCGCTTTGGAAGAGCGGCGGCACCAAAGCCCCCAACGGCTGACCGCGCTCCTCGACGTGTTGGAGCATGGTCTCCACCTCCATCGGGGAGTCCCCTCGCCGGGGCGACGGGTTCGGCTGCGGAGCATCGGTGGACGACATGGAAAGAAGCGGTCTCCGTGGACGGAGCCTCCGCGATTTTGACGGATCCCGCCGCTCCGTCGCACACCCGGCAGGAGCTTCGGCGCCTTTCGGAGAAGTGCAAGCTCTGGAGGTACCCAAGCCGGTGTTGCTCGGTCTGCTGATCGCTGGTTCCGCGCTCCAGGCGCCATCGTTGCCCTTCGTGAGTCGAGCCTTTGGCGACCACATGGTGCTGCAACGCGAGTTTCCTGCTCCCATCTGGGGTTGGACCCACCCCGGTGCGGAGGTTGTAGTGTCGGTTGGGGGCAAGAGGGTTTCCACGCGCGCCGACGCTTCCGGCAAGTGGTTGGTCAGGCTGCCAAGGTTTCGAGCTGGCGGACCTTACGAGGTCGTGGTCGAGGGCCCGCAGCGCGTGGTGCTCCGCGACGTGCTGTTCGGAGATGTGTGGATCTGCTCGGGTCAGTCGAACATGGAACAGGGCGTGGCGATCAGCAAGAACGCCGAAGCGGAGATCGCCGCCGCGCGCCACCCCCAGATCCGGCTGTTCCGCACCGAGCGACGGTTTGGCCTGCGGCCCGAACCGATGCCGGAGGGCCAATGGCAGGTCTGCAGCCCGGAGGCCGTTTCCCAAGGTGGGTGGGGCGGGTTCTCGGCCGTCGCCTACTTCTTCGGCCGCGACCTCCAGCGCGAGCTGGGGGTGCCGATCGGGCTGATTCAGGCGTGCTGGGGAGGAACCGTGGCGGAGGCTTGGACCAGCGCTCAGGCTTTGACGGCTCTACCGGATTTCCGCCCAGTTGTGGAGGAGCTGAGTCGATTCGCCCGGGACCCTCGGGCCTTCGAGGAGAGACGAGCGAACGAGCTCGAGCAGTGGATCGACCGGCTAGACCTGGGAACCAAGGAGGGGTGGCAGGCGACGGACCGAGGAGCCTGGCGCAGCGTCGAAACTCCGACCTACGAAGCCGCGGGTTTGACGGAGTTCGACGGCATCGTGTGGTTCCGGGCGACCTTCGACCTTGGCGACGGCCGTCCGGAACAGGATGCATGGCTGGTGCTTGGGGCCATCGACGATCAGGACACGGTGTGGGTGAACGGTCGGCTCGTTGGCAGCAAGCACGGTTGGCAGGAGCCGCGAAGGTATCGCATCCCCGCCTCGGCCTTGAGGACTGGACGCAACGACGTGGCCGTTCGGGTGCTCGACACGGGCGGGCCCGGCGGCTTGAGATCGGACCTGAACCAGCTCTACGTTCAGCTGGGCGACCGAACGTTGCCTTTAACGGAGTGGCGCTTCAGGCCCTCGGGGGAGTTGCCGAAGGCGCTGCGCCTCCCGGGCCCGATCTCCGTGAACCCCAACACCCCAACGGCTCTGTTCAACGGCATGATCCACCCTTGGTTGCCCTTCGGGATCAAAGGTTCGATCTGGTACCAAGGGGAGTCCAACGTAGGGAGGGCCTACCAATACCGCTCGCTTCTGCCTGCAATGATCGCCGACTGGCGCCTCGGCTTTCAATCGGGGAAGTTCCCGTTCCTGATCGTGCAGCTGGCCAACTATCTGGAGCGGAGCCCTGCGCCTGGCGACGACGCTTGGGCGGAGTTGAGGGAGGCTCAGAGCATCGCGGCGAAGAGGGCCGGAAAATCCGCGGTCGCCGTGATCATCGACGCCGGGGAAGCCAACGACATCCATCCCAAGGACAAGCAGACGGTCGGGCGGCGGCTTGCGCTGGCAGCCCTGAGTGTCGCCTACGGTCGGAGGGGCCCGTTGCTCAGCCCGGAGTACCGACGCATGACGGTGGTGGGCTCGAAGGCCGTTCTCGAATTTCAAACCCACGGCTCGTTCCTCGTGTCTCGCAACGGGCCGCCCAGGGGTTTCGCGATCGCTGGAGCCGACCGGATTTGGCGATGGGCGCAGGCGGAGATCGTGGGCAGGGATCGCATCGCGGTCCACTCCCGCGAGGTGCCGGCGCCGGCGGCAGTCCGATACGCTTGGGCGGCCAACCCCGTGGCGAACGTGTACAGCGCAGAAGGCCTGCCACTGTCGCCGTTCCGCACGGACGACTGGCCGATGCTGTCAGGACCGAGCGGCCCGAGTCGGTCGCAACGCTAGAGCCAACGGCGGCTGGGGGAGCGCCTCGGCTTCTGGCCCAGAAGACGGTAGCAAGAGCGACAACGTGCCTCGTACTTCTCGGTCGCACCGATCAGGATGACCGGGTCATCCTTGTGGGCCGGCTTGCCGTCGATCGCGCGATAGGTGTGGCTCGCCGGCGCACCGCACCGCATGCAGATCGCACGCAGCTTCACCACCTCGTCCGCGACCGCCAGGAGCAGCGGCATCGGTCCGAAGGGGACGCGCCGGAAGTCTTGGTCCAATCCGCCGATCACCACGTCCCTGCCGTGGTCCGCCAAGTCCATCGCAAGGTCGACCAAAGTCGAGTCGAAGAACTGCGCCTCGTCGATCACGATGACTTCGGTGTCCGGAAGGATTTTGGACTCGAGGTCCGCCACCGAGGCCGCAGGGAGAGCCTCGTGCCTGACCCCCATGTGCGTCACCACCATGGTGGCGTGGTACCGGTCGTCGAGCAAGGGCTTGAAGACTTGAACGCGCTTCTTGGCGAAGAGGGCCCTACGCGCCCTCCGGATCAGCTCTTCGCTTTTTCCCGCGAACATGCTGCCGCAGACGACCGTGAGCGTGCCCGACTTCCTCACGCGGTCACCCTCACCAAGCCAAGTTCAAGCGTCGTCTTCGGTCGACCTGCCCTCTTCATTCTCACCCGCCATGTCGGCTTCGAAGAGCTCCTCCATCTCTTCCGACATGTCCTCGTCCATGGCCTTTCCCATCTCCCGCACCAACCGACGCATCTCCTTGGGATCGTCGGGCTCTCCCATGGACTCCAGGGTGTCGGCCAGCTCGTCGATTCGATCATCCTCGCTGCGGAAGCGGTGAAAACGGCTCACGAGTTTGCTGATGTCTGCGGAGCCGCAGTGAGGGCACTTTTCCTCGTCGGGCTCTGCCGTCATGCCCAGCAGGAGGGAGAACCGCTTGCGACACGAGCCGCAACGATACTCGTAGATGGGCATGCCTTCAGGATACCGCCGGGCCGAGCCGGTAGAATAGTCGTGAAGAAGGCGCCCGAATCCCGATAGCGACCGCTCTCGGGCGCCTTTGCACAGTTTCCAACACATCATGGCTAGAAGCCGAAGCAAGTCCAAGTCCGCCGGTGGCTCCAAGGCACTCCTCCCGTCCCGGAGCAGCGGCGTCGAGATCCTCGTCAACTGCAGCAACCGCGAAACCCGCATCGCCGTTCTGGAGGGCGGCGAGCTGATGGAGTATCGCGTGGAGCGAGAGAACCGGGTCGTCGGAAGCATCTTCAAAGGCATCGTCCAGAACGTGCTGCCAGGCATGGACGCGGCTTTCGTTGACATCGGTTTGGAGCGCAACGCCTTCCTGTACGTGGCGGACATCCTCCCTGAGGACCCGTATGACAACAGCCCCGCCAGCCTCAAGCGCAGCGAGTTGCGTCGGCGCAAGATCAAGGAGCTCATCAAGCCCGGGCAGGAGCTGATGGTCCAAGTGACCAAGGGGCCTCGGGGAAACAAGGGGGTGAGGGTCTCCACCCGCATCAGCCTTCCGGGACGCTACGTCGTCCTCATGCCGGAGAGCCAGCACGTCGGTGTCAGCCGCAAGATCGGCGATAGGGCGGAGCGGGAGCGCTTGCGGAAGATCGGGGAGAAGATCGTCCCCGAGGGCTTCGGAATCATCCTGCGGACGGAGTGCGAAGGCCGCACGGAGACAGAGCTGAAGGACGACGTGGCCTTTCTCCGCCAGCTTTGGGGCAAAGTGTTGGCCTCTGCCAAGCGGCAGAGGGCGCCGGCTTGCGTCCACCGGGACGAGACGCTGCTCTACCGCACCGTGCGGGACATGTTGGACGACGACATCGAGCGGATGGTGATCGACGATCCCGATGAGTACGAGAAGGCGCATTACATGGCGAGCCTGGTGGCTCCCCATTTGAAGGACAAGATCCACCTCTACGACAAGGACACGCCGCTGTTCGACGCCTACAACGTCGAGCAGGACCTGGAGAGATTGCTCCAGCACAAGGTGTGGCTCAAGAGCGGCGGTTACCTCGTGATCGACGAGATGGAGGCTCTCACCGCCATCGACATCAACACCGGCAAGCAGGTCGGCTCCACGTCCCTCAACGACACGATCCTGAAGACGAACCTCGAGGCAGCCGAAGAAGTCTGCCGACAGCTGCGTCTGCGCGACATGGGTGGGATCATCGTCATCGACTTCATCGACATGGAGTCCGCTGAGGACCGCAAGCAGGTCCTGGCCCATTTCACCGAGCGGTTGGGGCGCGACCATTCGCGGACCCGGGTCGGGAGGATCTCCTCGCTGGGGCTCGTCGAGATCACCCGCAAGCGCACGGGAGAATCCGTCACCGAGGCGATCACCGAGACCTGCGAGATGTGCAGCGGGCGCGGACGCATTCCGAGCAAGCAGACTTTGTCGCTCAACATCGAGCGCGAGCTGTGGAGGAAGGTGCGCGAGCCCGGCAACGCGTTCTACATCGAGTGCCACCCCTCGGTGGTCGAGGCGTTCATCGGCATGGATGGCGAGAACGTGGAGACGCTGGAGCACGAACTCCGTCGCGGCATCTACATCCGCGCTAACTTCGACATGGAGTATGAGGAGTACGAGATCGTTTCCTCCACCATCGAGGAGCTCGAGCAGAAGCACATGGGCTTTCGAAGGAACGAGGTGGTGGAGTGCAACGTGCGGCGCTCGGTTCTTTCGGAGAACCGCCTGATCGGCTGGACCGACGTCGGGTACTTCATTGAGCTGCTCAACGGCGAGGAGTTCGTTGGGCACCGGGCGAAGGTGCAGCTGCAGGACATCCGGCGCTCGTTCGCCGTGGGTTTGGTGGTGCTGCCGCCTCCCCAGGTGCGCTGAGGATCGCGAAGGCCGCAGAAAGAGCGTGGCCCGAGCCGCGGCTCGGGCCACGCGCCGTTACGGATGCGCCTCAGCGTTGCTCGGCGTCCTGCTGCCCTGTCCCTTGCAGGTACTGAGCCTCCCGCTGCTTCTGAGCTTCCAGCTCGTCGGCCTTGCCCGCCTCGCGCATGGCTTTCTCGTAGTTCTCGGTCGAGAACTCCTCTTTCATCTTCTGCGCGTCGGCTTCCGTTACGCCCGTTCCCGCGGAGCAACCCACGGTCGCGGCCGCCAACAGCATGAGGCAGGCTCTGCGGATCACTGGCCGAGACCCCACAGCGGATAGTTGATCGAGGTGTTCGGCTGGACGAATCCCAGGTTGCCGGCCGTGATGTACCGGCAGTCGTCCTGGAACGTCCATCCCGCGCTCGGTCCGCCGGTCACGCCGAGATACTCGATCTTGGGAGGCGTCTGAGCGAGGAACTGACCGGCGCTCACGAAGCGCGCGCTGCCGTCCGCCAAACCGACGATGATGCCGCCCGCAGCGATCTTCGAAGGATCGGGCTCCGTCCCCGACGTGCCGTTCACGCAGTCGGTCACCGTGCCCTTCATGAGCTTGTACCGCCAGAACTCGCGGATGGCCGGCGGGTAGACCGTCACCACCGGACCGACTCCCTGGCTGTCGACGCTGCCGCCGGGCAGGATCGGCACTCCGGCCCCCGGGAACTCAAGGAGCACCATGGTGCTCGGAGGAGTCGCCGTGGTCGTGCCGCCGAGCCAGCTGTTGCGGAACTGGCGCGGAAAGTCCGGCGCCCGGTTGTACGTGTCCAGCGAGCCCGTGACGGAGGAGTTCAACACGAAGCCACCGACGATCTGTCCGTTGGTGTTCCACTGCGTGGAGTCCTTTTGTCGGAGCTGGTGCTCCAGAATGTCCACGTTGCGGATGTACGGCATGACCCATTTCTGCCAGCTGAAGTGGTTCATGCGGTGGGCGAAGCCGTTCGCGCCGCCGCAGCGCAGCACCCCGTCGTTGAGCCGCGGGTTGAGCGAGGAGTTCAGCACGCAACCGTCGTTCCTGGGATAGGTGTCGTCGTAGTCGGTCGCGTACATGATCAGTGCGAGACCGATCTGCTTCTGGTTGCTGATGGCTGCCGCCTTCTTCGCGGAGACCTTGGCCTGTGCGAAGACGGGGAACAGAATCGCGGCGAGGATGGCGATGATGGCGATCACCACCAAGAGCTCGATCAAGGTGAAAGCTTTCCGCATAGACTCTCCAAGATGAGCCGTCCCTGGCCCCACGAACTTCCGAGCGGGATTATGAACGAACGGCGGGAGGGAGGGCCTGCCCCTGCGCCGGGAAGCGTAGCGATCCCGAAGACCCGGGAATCTTAGCGGGACGCTTGGAGCGCATCGGGGCGCAGAATCGCCAGCACGCGGCGGACGTTCCATTCGTTGCGCTCCAACAGGTCCCAGGCCTCATCCAGCGTGGCCGTGGTCAAGTCGCGGACGATGCGCGCGCAACGCTCGCGGTGCTTCTGGTTCAGCGGCCTGACGTCCACCATCAGGTTCTCGATGACCTTGCCGCTCAGCACCATCGCCGCCGTGCTGATCCGATTCAGAGCCAGCTTCAAGGCCGTTCCTGCCTTCAGGCGCGTGCTGCCGGTGAGAACCTCGGGCCCTGTGTCGAGGAGGATGGGCAGATCGACGATGCGCAGCAGCTTGCTGTTGCGGTTGTTGGCGATGCCGCACGTCCAGATCCCCTTCTGGTGGGCGTGGCGCACCGCGGCCACAGCGAAGGGGGTTCGTCCGCTCGCGGTGAGTCCGATCACGATGTCGTTCCGATCGACTCGAAGCTGGTTTAGGGCGACCACCGCGGCGTGCTCGTCCTCCTCGGCGCTGTCCGGGGCCCCGGCCACTCCCTCCGGTCCTTCGGAGACAAGGGCGATGAACACCCCGGGTTCAAGCCCGAACGTGGGGGGCATCTCGGCGGCATCCATCGCCGCGATCCGCCCGCTCGTTCCGCTGCCGACGTAGATGATCCTGCCACCGTTTTGAAACGTCTCCGCGACTTTCCGCGCGCACTGCGCCAGATCCGCCTCGACGGACTGGAGGACGTGCATCACAACGACCTCCTCCTCGTTCATCAGGCGGACGATCTCCTCCGCCGACATCTTGTCGAGGCCGTACGATCGGGGGTTGCGGGATTCGGTGTTCATAGTGGCGCCGTGCAGTCGGTAGCGCTCCGAGAGTAGCCGCTGTGGGCTGGGGGAATGGCCTGCTCGGGCGCGGGCCGCGGTGCGGCTCGGCGCGCGACCTTCCTCGTTGAAGGGGCGGAGCGCATCATGAGGGGAGGCTTCCATCCGCCTCCAAGATGATTGTACCGCATCGGCTACAATCCCCCCTGTGCTCCGGTCTTCGGGGGAAGCCGTTCCAAAGGGCCAGCGGGTTGCCGTCATCGCCAACGACGCCATCGGCAACTTCGTCGTCGTCACACCGTTGCTTCGCCTCATCCGCGAGGAGTGGGTTCCCTCCGAGTTGGTGTATTTCGGCGGAACCCGCACGGCGGAGCTGCAGGCCGCGTCGGCGCTCGTGGATCGGTCGGCGCACCACCTGGGGGACTCGCCTCGTGCAACCGCCGAGGTTGCGCTGTCGCTGGGTCCCTTCGACGTCGTGGTGAACGTCGAGAGCGGCTCTTGGTCCAAAGCGCTCGCCGCCCTGCTTTGCCACTCGTCGACGCTGGTCTTCGGACCGTGCTTGGACGCAGAGGGGCGCGGCGAGCTGCCGCATCCTCAGAACGCCGCTGGGCGGCTGTGGTTGGACCCCGACTGGTGTGCGGAGGACCTGTGCGCAAGGCATCCCTGTCTGGTGCAAGGCCACATCTCCGAGATTCTGTGCCGCGCCTGCGGTCTCCAGGGTGCCATACCGCCGTACGAGGTCCCGGAGCATCCGCCATCGGCGGAGATCCCCGAAGTGCTCGTGGCCACGGCGGCGTCCAGCGCAGAAAAGCTTTGGGGCGGGGCCAACTGGAGAAGCCTGCTGGAGCGTTTTCGCCGGGAGGGGGTCTCCGTCGGGTTGCTCGGAGCGCCCCCTGCCCAGCAGTCGCGCTTCTGGAAGGGCGGGGAAGAGGAGGACGGCTGGGTCAGGTCGGATCTGGTGCGCGATCTCCGGGGGAAGCTCACCCTGCCGGAGGTGGTTGGAGCCGCCAGGCTGGCGAGGCTCGTCGTGAGCTTGGACAACGGCGTCCTCCACCTTGCCTCCGCGACGCACACGCCGATCGTGGGGCTCTTCCGCCACGGAATCCACCGCCTATGGGCGCCGCGCGTTCCCAGGCTCACGGTGCTGACTCCCGAGGCCGGGGGGAGGGTTGAGGAGATCAGTCCGGAGGCGGTGTGGGGGGCCGTTGTCCGTGCCTGGAGCTAAGGCTCTGCTGCTCCTGAAGCCGAGGTACATCGGGGACGCGGTGCTCGCCCTGCCGCTGTTGGACGTCCTCCTGGAGTCCTACGCCGACGTGGCAGTCTGTGCATCGCCCTGGCTTCGTCCTGTGTTCCAGGGGAGGAGGTGCGGGTGGCTGGATCCGCCTCCAAGCAGCGTCGGGGGGCAGCTCCGTTGGGCGCGTTCGGTCCGCGAGGGCCGCTTCGAGGCCGCTTACCTGGCCAATCGCAGCTTTCGTTCGGCCTTGCTCGTGCGGCTCGCCAAGGTGCCTCGTCGCATCGGGCACGCGACGGAAGCACGCTCCTGGCTGCTGACGCATACCGTGCCCCACGACCCCGCGTGCTTCGAGGCGGATGCTTTGCTCTCGCTGGCGGACTCTCTGGGTTCCGTCCGCAGGGGGTTGCGGCCGTCGATTTCTTTGGAGGCACCGTTCGACGGGTTGGTGCGCGTGCAGCCAGGGGCTCGGCACGCTTGGAAGCGGCCTCCCTGGGGGAGGCTTTCGCAAGCCCTTCGCTCCGCAGGGTTGGACGCCGCACAGGTTGAGCTGGTGGGAGGTCCATCGGAACTCGAGCACTGCCGCCAGTTCGCCGCTCTGCACGATCAGGGAGCTCGAGTCTGGATCGGCGGTCCAGACCTAGAGCCGACGCTAGCGCGGCTCGCGGCATCCAAGGCCTTCGTGGCCGGCGACACCGGTCTGGTCCATCTGGCGGCGGCCCTGGGTGTGCCCACGCTGGCCTTCGTCGCCCCTCGACTGGCACCGAAGTGGGGCTGGCAGGGAGAGCGGAACATCACGCTCCCCCCTGACGCGTCCCCCGAGAGCGTCGCAGAGGCCCTCCAGAGGATCTTGGCGAGCCGTCAGTGATGATGGATGTGGATCCAGATCCGGTCCACGTTGTGCATGCCCGGCATACGGTCTCCCAGGGTGGCTTCCCACACGAGGAACTTCGCGTGACCGTCGATGAAAGCGAAGTTGCCGCCTCGATCGAAGGCACGGATCTCGATCCGGTCGAGGATTGAGTTTTCGCCGCTCTCCTCATCCACGTACGCCCCTAGATCGTCCCAGTCGCCGTCCGAATCGGAAGGCCAAGGGTGGTAGTGGATCTCGTCGGTTCGTCGGTTCCGGACCGCCGTCGCGATCTGCCTCGAGGGATCGCTGAACGTCGTCAGCGACAAGCCATGCGACACCAATCCGTTGAGGACGTAGTCGCTTCGCGCGGGCACGCCCCGGCCTTGGAGGGCCGGAGAGCGCAGCACATCGGAGGAGCGGAAGTAGGGGCTGAGAGGTTCGAACCAGTCGTAGCCGGCCTCATGGTCGGCCACCAGGGTGCAGTCGTCGTTGTCTGCGGCGTACATCGCGATTGCCATGCCCAGTTGACGCTGGTTGGAAAGGTCCCGCGCCTTCTGCGCGGCCAGCTTGGCCCCAGCGAACACCGGGAACAGGATGGCGGCCAGGATGGCCAGGATCGCGAGAACAACGAGCAACTCGACGAGGGTGAATCCCACCGGAATCGGACGTCGTTGCATAAGACCATTATGAGCAACATTATTGCAATAAGGAGGCCGACCTGGGACTACTGATGGGATTCGCTCTTCTTGGTTGGCTCTTCGACGGGTATCTCGTGCGACTGGAGGATGACCACCCTGCCGTTGCGCCACACGGCGATGGAGTTGCTCTTCCGCTTGTGCTCGGCTAAAGCTCGGTGCACCGCCTCGCGCACGGCGCGACTCACCTCGTCGTCCTGCTCGAAGCGGTTGGCGAGCTTCTTTCGTTCGGGTTGGCTCACGAGCCGTACTCCTGCACGAGGGACTCCCAAGCCTCGGGGACCGCGACCTTGACGCTGCCGCCGCGCACGCCCGAGGCGATCAGCACAGGATCCGCCCCGCGCGAATTATCGTACACCCTCCAAGTGTCCACGATCGGGATGTAGATGCGGAACAGATTCCGCAGTCCAGCCGCGAATCGCCGGCGGATGGTCCTTTCGGGCACATCGTGCCCGCCCGAGAGCACGCGGAACGCCACGCGCTGGACCGCAAGCTCGGCGCTCGGCAACCAGAGGAAGACGAGGTGCACGCGGTACCCGATGCTCCTCCACTCGACCACCCGCTCCGCAAGGGACCGCGTCGCGAGCGTGGTCTCGATGGCGAAGTCGCGGCGCTGGCCCGCAAGGCGCTCTACTTGGCGAAGGAAGAGTCTGCCAGCTCCGATATCCGCCCCAGCCCGCGTGTGGCCTGTGATCTCCTGCGCGATCAGGTCGGCGTTGACGAACTCCACGAACTGGGTCAGCAACGCCACGGAGCACGTGGACTTGCCGGAACCGTTTGGACCCGCGATGATGACAGCTTGCGGCGGAATTTCCGGCGGGTCCCGGTCGGTCAAGCGCTCACTCCTGGTCGCCGTCGGCGTCTTCGCTCGGAAGTACCACGCCTTCGATCTCGCCGTCGTCGGCGCTCTGAACGATGCGGGCGATGGAGCGGACCTCGTCGTCGGCAGCCAGTTCGATCAGCTTCACCCCTTGAGCGATGCGCCCGACCAGGCGCACGTCCTTCACGGGGATGCGGATGGCTTTGCCGCTCTGGGTCATCAGGAGCAACCGATCGTCCTCCTCGACCACTTCCGCGCCGACCACAGCGCCGGTCTTCGGCGTGACGGCCATCGTGAAGATGCCTTTCCCGCCCCTGCCCTGCACACGATATTCGCTCAACCGGGTCCTCTTGCCGAAGCCTCGCTCCCCGACGACGAGCAGGTAGGCTTCCGGCTTGACCACGTCGGCGCCGACGACTTCGTCCCCTGCATCCAGTTGGAGCGCCCGCACGCCGCCGGCCTTGCGCGATCGGCTGGTCAGCAGCTTCTCGTTGAACCGGATGGACAGGCCCTGCCTCGTCACGAGGATAAGGTCGTCCTCGCCCCGGGTTTTCAGGGCCCAGCAGAGCTCGTCTCCCTCCTCGATGTTGAAGGCGATGAGGCCGTTCGATCGGATGTTCGCGAAGTCGGAGAGGGGCGTCCTCTTCGCTTCGCCTCGCCGCGTCACCATCACCAGGTAGCCGCCCCCGTGAACGTCCTTCACGCTGATGGTCGCCGTCACCCGCTCGTCGCTGTCGATGGCGATGTAGTTGATCACAGGCGTGCCTTTGGCGTAGCGGCCCATCTCCGGGATCTCGTAGCCCTTGAGCCGGAAGACGCGCCCCTTGTCGGTGAAGAACAGGATGGTGTGGTGCGTGCTCACTTGGAAGAGGTGCGCAGGCTCATCGTCGGCCTTGAGAACGTTGCGCACGCCCTTGCCGCCCCGCTTCTGTTGCCGATAGGCGTCGATCGAAAGCCGCTTGATGTAGTTGTCGCGGCTGATGATCACGATCGCCTCCTCGTCCGGGATCAGGTCCTCCTCGGTGAAGTCCCCGGCTTCGCGGGCCACGATGCGCGTGCGGCGCTCGTCTCCGAACTTGTCTCGAAGTTGGATGATCTCCTCCTTCATGACTTGGGTGAGACGCTCGGGACGGTTGAGGATGTCCAGCAGGTTCTGGACGCGCAGGATCGCCGCCTTGTAGTCGTTCTCCAGCTCCTGCTGCTGGATGCGGGTGAGTCGCCGCAGGGGCATCGCGAGAACGGCGTTCGCTTGGAACGGCGACATGTCGAAGCGGCGCACCATTTCTGCTCGGGCCTGGGCAGGATCCTCCGAGTTGCGGATCAGCTGGATGATCTCGTCCAGGAATCGCCGGGCGATTTGGTAGCCCTCGTTGAGGTGCACTTCCTCCAAGGCCCGATAGACCTCGAAGCGGGTGCGCCGTTCGATCACGTCGCGGCGATGCGCGATGTAGCGGTCGAGCAGGTCGAGCAAGGGAGCGACGCGCGGCGCGCCATCGATGAGCGTCAGCATGATCGCTCCGAAGGTCGTTCGAAGAGCGGTGTGCTTGAGGAGGTAGTTGAGCGCCTTGTTGGGGTTGACGTCGCGCCTCAGCTCGACCTCGATGCGCATGCCGCGCTTGTCCGAGTAGTCGTCGACGCGGAGGATTCCGTCGAACTTCCTCTGCTTCGCGATCTCGGCGATGCTGGTGATCAGGGTCGTCTTGTTGACCTGATACGGGATCTCGGTGATGACGATGAGCGACTTGCCAGCCTCTCCCGGCTCGATCATCGTCTTCGCCTGCATCACGATCGATCCGCGCCCCGATTCGTAGGCGCTGCGGATGCCGCGGGTGCCCATGATGGTGCCGTAGGTGGGGAAGTCGGGACCCGGCAGGTGCACCATGATGTCGTCGAGCGTGCAAGCGGGATGGTCGATCCGGTGCAGCAGCGCGTTGCAGACCTCGGTGAGGTTGTGCGGGGGGATGTTCGTGGCCATGCCGACCGCGATTCCCGTGCCACCGTTGCAGAGCAGGTTCGGAAAGAGGCCTGGCAGAACGGTGGGCTCGTTCATCGACTGGAGGTAGTTGGGCATCCAGTCGACGGTCTCCTTGTCGAGGTCCTCCAACATCTGCATCGCCAAGGGAGTGAGGCGGACCTCGGTGTAGCGCATCGCAGCGGGCTGGTCGCCATCGATGCTGCCGAAGTTGCCCTGACCGTCGATCAGCGGATACCGCATGTTGAACGGCTGAGCCATGCGGACCATGGTCGGATAGATGACTTCCTGACCGTGGGGGTGGAAGTTTCCCGAGGTCTCGCCAGCCACCTTCGCGGACTTCGTGTAAGGGCCGTCGGGCGTCAGGTTGAGGCCCCGCATGGCGTACAAAATCCGCCGCAACACGGGTTTCAGTCCGTCCCGAACGTCGGGCAGAGCCCGCGCGATGATGACGGACATCGCGTAGTTGACATAGGAGCGTCCGAGCTCCTCATCGACGTTGACGGTGCTGATACGGGGCGTGTTGTCGGCCAAAGGACTCCTTCCGTTGTGCCGCCCATCCGGAGCTGCTGGGCGTTGGGGTAGGAGCCCCATTGTACCTGATGGGCCTCTCCGGTCAGGATCGATCGCCCAAGCAACCCGGGTGCCGGAAGGAACGATCCCGTGCGATCCGGCGTAGACTCCGTGCGATGGCCAGGATCGTCGTGGGCGTTACGGGTGCGAGCGGAGCGATCTACGCGCAGCGTTTTCTCCGGCAGGTCGCCCCGCTGTGCGAGAGGGTGCACCTGATCCTCAGCGAGCAGGCGATTCAGGTGGCCAGGACGGAGCTCGGCGTGGACCTAGATCGGGCGTCGTTCCACACTCGCTCGTGGCTGGGCGGAGACTTCCCATCGATCGAGCTCTTGGGTGAGAGGGACTACTTCACTCCCCCGGCTTCTGGGAGCTACCTGCACGACGGCATGGCGATCCTTCCGTGCTCGATGGGAACGGTTGGCAGAATCGCCCATGGCATCAGCGACGATCTCCTGACGCGCTGCGCGGACGTGTGCCTCAAGGAGGGCCGCCGCTTGGTGGTGGTTCCCAGGGAGATGCCCATGAACGCCATCATGCTGCGGAACCTGACGACCCTCGCGGAGGCTGGAGCGAGGGTGGTGCCGGCTTGCCCCGCGTGGTACGGCCGACCCACCACCTTGGAGGAGCTCGCCGACACCGTGGTGGCCAGGGTGATGCAGGCTCTCGGGTTCGAGCAGAGACTGGTGAAACAGTGGATGGTGGAGGAGGCGTGAGCGAGAGGGTTGTGATCGCCGGAGGTTCGGGCTTCATCGGCAGGGCGCTCGTGCGGCACCTGCAGGAACAGGGCTTCGACACCGTCGTGCTCTCTCGAACTGGCGGAGAGGGAAGAGTGGTGTGGGACGGCGAGACGCTGGGCCCGTGGACCGAGGTCCTGGAGGGCGCCGCCGGGCTGGTGAACCTCAGCGGCAAGTCCATCTCGGTTCGCTGGACCCAGGAGAACCGGCGGGAGATTCTGCGGAGCCGCGTTCTCCCTACCCAGTTGCTCGGTGAGGCCGTCCGCAGGACCGCCTCTCCGCCGCGGGTTTGGTTCAACGCCTCCGCCGTCGGGATCTACGGCGATCGGCGTTCCCAGGAGATCGACGAGCAGTCACCGATCGGACGAACGGGGGACTTTCTCGTGGATACCTGCGTGCAGTGGGAGGCGGCCGTGCCGAGAGACCTTCCCTCGACGCGGGTCGTTGTCGGAAGAATCGGATTCGTGCTCGGAAAGGACGGAGGTGCCATGCCGGTGCTGTTCCGCATGGCCCGGCTCGGACTGACCAGTCCGGCGGGAACCGGGCGGCAGGGGGTCAGCTGGATCCACCTCGAGGACGCTGCGGCCATGATCGCCTGGTGCTTGCGCGCCGAGGTGGAGGGGCTCCTGAACGTCGTGGGACCAACGCCGTGCTCAAACCGGGAGCTGATGGCCGCCGTCGCGCGCTGCGTGGGCCGACCTCTGCTTCCGCCCGCACCCGCCGCCGGCATCCGCCTGTTTGGAGCTCTAACGGGAACTCCGGCCGACCTCGTGCTCCGAGGACAGCGGGCGGTGCCGAGAAAGGCTCTGGCATCGGGTTTCTCGTTCCGTCACGGGGACTTGGAAGAGGCCGTCCGCTCCTGTTTGCCCTGAGTCAGGCGTGAGCCTTCAGGAGGGCGCAGAGGGTGGCAGGCTCGGCGGTGTCGGCGGCATGTTTGGCCAAGTGGCTCCAGACCACGTTCGCCTGCCTGTCGAGCACGAAGGACCCCGGAAGCTGGAAGGGATCTCCTTGGACCCTGCCTTGCCGATGGCCCGCGGCCATCGCCTTCGCGCCGCGCAACCAGACCTTGGGGCCGAACAGCTGACCCAGGGTTCCCCGCTCCAAACCGAAGGCCTCGAACAGCCTGCGTTCAGGGTCGCACACCATTTGGTGCGGCGTTGGGAAGCGCCGTAGGAACTCCCTGGCCTGTTCCGTGTCGGCCATCGCTACGAGGAAGATGCGATCGTGGGGCGCCTCGCGGGCCAAACGACAGACGTTCTCCCGACAGAAGATGCAACCGAGGTGGCGGAGGAACACCAGCGCCAACGGTCCTTCTCGGCAGAGCTCGGCAAGCGTGCATCGCCGGCCATTGGCCAACCTCAACTCCAAGTCGCCCCGATCGCTCACCACCTCGGTCTCCGAGGGAGATTGTGGCCCGCTCCCTCCTCCTGGGGACGGGATTGCCTAGCGGAGGGTCTTGCGAACGGCCTCGACAACCTGCTCGACCGTGGGCAGGCAACCGTACTCCAAGTTCGGGTGAAAGCCGATCGGAACATCCTTTCGGGCGACCACGATCGGCGGGCCAGCAAGCAGATCCCAGGCGGCCGGGTCGGAGACGATGGACGATACGACCGTATCGCCGAAGCCACAGGTGCGAGGATCCTCGTGGACCACCACCAAGCGGCCTGTTCGGGCCACGCTCCGAACGACCTCCCCCCGGTCCCAGGGCGCTATCGAACGCAGATCGAGGATCTCGACATCGATCTCCTGCTCCAGCCGCGACGCCGCTTCGAGCGCGATCTCGGTGCAGTTTCCCCAGGTGACGATCGTGCAGCCCGACCCCTCCCTCAGCCTCCGGGCAGATCCGAGCGAAACGGGAGCCATCGGCGGGTCCACCTCCGGCTTGCGGAAGACGTGCTTGGGGATCAGGAGCACCACAGGGTCCTCGGCGTGGATGGCAGTCCAGGCGAGACCGGCGGCGTCCGCCACGTTCGACGGCATGGCCACGTGGATGCCCGGGATGCCAGCGAGGTGGCTCTCGAAGGACTGGCTGTGCCATGGGCCGCCGCCGGGCAGGTACGCGCCGCTGGGGGCGTACAGGGTCACAGGGCAGGTCCACTCGCCGCGCGTGCGCCACCGAAGAGTCGAAAGGTTCGTGGTCAGTTGGTTCCAACCCGGAGAAAGGAAGTCGATGAACTGCAGCTCGAAAACCGGCCTGTACCCATAGGCGGCCAAGCCCACGCCGACCCCTACGATGGTGGCTTCAGCCAGCGGCGAGTTCCTGACGCGGCCCGGATACTTGGTGGAGAGGCCCTTCGTGATCCCGAAGACGCCACCCTTTGGATCCTCGATGTCCTCGCCGAACAGCAACACTTTCGGGTCGCGAGCCAAAGCCTCGTCCAAGGCTCGGTTGATCGCCGACACCATGGTCGCCCTGCCCTCCGCTCGGAACGGCGGGATTTCGGCGACCGGCAAAGGACCGAACATTCTCGGTGCGCAGTCCGGACAGGGATCGGCCTCGCGCTCGGCCCTCTGGTACGTCGAGGCCACCTCTTCCGCGACATCGGCTTGCAGGTCCCGAAGCTCGGACTCGGAGAGCAAACCCCGCTGGAGCAGGCTGCGCTCATAGTTCCGGAGCGGATCACGCGCGAGCATCGCCTCGATCTCTTGGGGATCCCGGTACAGCCGGTGGTCGTCCGAGCTGGTGTGGCTGGCCAGCCGGTCCAACTCGAACCAGAGCAGGGAAGGCCCCTCTCCCGACCTTGCCTTCCGCACGGCTTCCGAGCCGGCGGCGAGAACCGCGGCCGGGTCTCGGCCGTCCACCCGCCGACAGAACTCGGGTGCAAGAAGGCCGAGCTTGCTGGGCACCAGACGCTGTGTCGGCGTGGAGATGCCGTAACCGTTGTCCATCACGCAAAACACGACGGGCAGCCTTTCCTGCACCGCGAATGCGAGCGCCTCGAAGAACTCCCCCTGGCGGGAGGCGGCGTCTCCCAAGCTCGCCTGGCATACGGTGTCCTTGCCGTCGAGGCGCATCCCCCATGCCGCTCCACAGGCCGGAAGGAGCGACGAGGCCGTGGGTGTGGCTACGCTGAAGATCTTCAGGCGCCTCGAGCTGAAGTGACACGGCATCTGCGTCCCGCCGGAGCTGCACTCCGCTTTGGCGAAGAAGTCGAGAGCCATGTCCCACAGCGAGTAGCCCCTCGCCAGCATCAGCGCGCGATCGCGGTAGTAGGGGAAGAACCAGTCGTCCTCGCGGAAGGCAAGCGCCAAGGCCGCGATCGCCTCGTGTCCCATCGAGCCGATTTGGAACCACCCCTTGCCTTGCCTCAGCAGGATGCCTTCTCTTCGGTCGGCCTCGCGGCTGATCAGCATCGTGCGCAAGAGAGCAAGCTGGTCGAAGTTCGGGTGGCCCATAGGTTCGAGAGGCTGGACGCCGGGTTCCCATTATGCCTGCAAAGGGTGCCTCAGGGCGGGACGGCGGCAACCGCTCAAGCCCAGCGTCCGATGAGGAGAACCTCCTCCTCGAGACGCTTGCCAAATCGCTCGAGAACCCTCTGCTTGGCGATCTCCGTCAGCTCGCGGATCTCGCCCGCTGTGGCGCGCGCGACATTCAGGACGAAGTTCGCGTGTCGGTGGCTGAACATGGCGCCGCCATGGCGGAATCCTCGCATCCCGACCGCCTCCAAGAGGAAACCCGCAGGCACTACCCCCGCCTCGCGCAGGGCCAGCGGAAGGTTCGGAAGGTTGCGAGCCAGATCGGGGTCCTGCACGTTCTTGAAGAAGCTGCCCGCGCTGGCTGGAGGCGGTTGCTTCAGGATCCGTTGCCGTTGGAATTCTCGCGCGTCGCACAGGGCGCGCCACGAGTCCCCGGGCTGCAGCCGAAGGCGCACCCTCGTCACGACGATCCTGCGACCCTGCTCCTCCCTCAGGATCGAGTGCCGGTAGCTGAAGCGCAGGAAGTCGGCGGATTCCCATCGCACCCGTCCGCCCTCGACGACCTCCACGGCGGTGACGTGCGATCCGATCGAGCTGCGGTAGGCGCCGGCGTTGCTCGCCAAGGCGCCCCCAAGGGTGCCGGGTATCCCGACGGCGAACTCCAGGCCTGTCAGTCCGTGCTGCACCGTCTTCAGGAAGAGGTCTTGAAGGGCGATGCCGCTGTCGGCCGTGACCGTTCCGTCCGGTTCGATGCAGAGTTCCTTGCTGCGGTTGACCAGCACGGTCCCCGGCACTCCCGCGTCAGACGGAAGCACGTTGCTGCCGTGTCCCAGAACCGTGAGCGGCTCGCCCACCAGCTGGGAGAGCTTCGCCGCTTCGGCGAGCTCGGACGCGGTGTGGACGACGATGAGGCGCTCCGCCGGTCCTCCCGCCCGAAGCGTCGTGAACGGAGCGAGCGGTACGTGAGCCAACGTGTCAAGCACGCGCCACCCCTGTCGGTCCAAAAGGCCGGCTGGGCTCGGAGATGTTCGGCAAGGAGTGGTAGGCCGGCAGCAAGCGGTGGGGATTGACGCGCTCGACCCGGTCCAGCGTGCGAAGCAGGTTGGCGGCGCGCGGGTAGGCCTGATGCTCGAAGTGAGGGCCGTAACCGAAACATCCGCGCGGCGGAGCCGCCACGCCTTCGGTTCGCCCGCTCGCGCGCCTCAGGATGTACAGCCCTTTTCGTACGGGAACCGCGACATCTGCGATAGGGTCAACGAGGTCGAAGGCTGACACAGAGCCCACGGGGTTTCCCAGGATCCAGGCCCAGGCGCGCGCCAGGGCAACTCCAACGCGCACGCCCGTGAAGCCCCCTGGTCCGACATCGGCGACGAACAGCTCGAACGCGCCCAGCTCCAAGCCGAGTTCCTGGAGCAAGCGGTCGGTCATCTGCAGCACGGCGCCGCCGCTGCCTCGAGGGGCCATGGCCTCCATGGAACCCAGCACCCTGCCCCCGTCCAGCGCGGCGACAGAGGCCAATGGGCTCGAGGTGCTGACGCAAAGGATCATGGCGACACAGGCTCGAGGCTCATCGCTTGGAGCAGGGACTCCACGATCCGCCTCTCCTCGTTCCCCAGCGTTCCCTCGCGGCTCACGGAGACCAGCCAGTAGAAGCGATCCTTCGAGCCGACCGCCTCCAGCGACCAAACGGGGCCGGCGGGCCCCTGCCCCGTTCGCCAAACGCGTCGCAACGTCGCTCCGGCCCGGTTCGGAGACGCCGGCGGCTCCTCGCGTCTCGTCACCTCTCGAAATCCGCGCAGGGATTCCGCCGAGACCCGCACGAGCGTTCTCTCCGGTGCGGGAGAGTCCAGGGTGGAGTACAGGCCGACCTTGACGGCGAAGGGCAGCTTCGGATGCTTCAGCGTCCACTCGAAGTCGCCCGCTCGATCCGCAGCCCAGTCCTCTGGAAGGCGCAACTCCACCGGCCGACCGGCTACTACGGTCTCCAGCGATCGCGGGGCCAGCTCCAAGCGGGTGGTGCCGGATCTGCGGGGCTCCAGCACGGTGCGGGCGAGCGGAACCGAGGGCTTCTGCGCTTCCGCCGGGTCCCACGGCTTGTCAGGGTCCTCCGGAGCCGGAAGGCGCCCGTCCACGGTGCGGAAGGTCGACAGGACGTTCCTCCAGGCCACGACGGCCTCAGCGAACGACTCCTCCGGCGCCTGCAGGCGGAAATGGAGCTTGCGCGGCGTCCAAGCATACAGCAAGCCCGAGAGAGCGGCTTGTTGCGACTCCCCCTGCCGCCACCTCAGTTCGGTCATGAGCAAGGGAACCCCTAGGAGCTCCTCCTGCCACTGGCGCACGACCTCTCTCTTGAGCTGGTTCGCGATGGCGGCCTCTACCGCCAGCCACGTTTCGGCCTCTTTCTTGAAGCTGGCGGAAAAGATGTCCACCCTCGCTCCTCGGAAAGAGGCAGGAAGGGCCAGCTGCATCGTGCCCCGGCGCTGAACCACCTTCCAATCCTTCGGCACATCGAATTGAAGACCGAGGCCCGGCGGAGTGATCGTCGCGCCGCTCTGAGCGATCCATCCGATGGCAAGAAGCTCAAGAATCGCCATGGCTCTCTCCATTGTGGACCGCGGCGACCGGGAGCATCATGACGAAGCGGGCGCCCCGCCCTGGAACCCCGTCCTCGAACACTTGGCCGCCGTGCGCCTCCACAATGCCTTGGACGATCGACAGCCCCAGACCCATCCCCTTGACCCTGGTGCTGCGGAACGGCTCGAAGATCGCGCGCTTCAGCTCAGTCGGCACTCCGGGTCCGGTGTCCGCGACCACGATCTTCAGGGTCCTTCGGCCCGTAGGGGTGTGGTCGAGCGACGCTTCGATGCGCAGCTCTCCGGACGGCATGTGGTTGAGCGCATTCTCGATGAGCTCCGATAGAGCGCGGCGAACCTTTCGCTCGTCGAGCAGGACGTCTGGCAACGGCTCTGGCACAGCAACCTCCACTCGAACGCGGCTCGAGGGCGGCACCACCTCGTCCACCGTCTCCCGCACCAGCGCCGCCACGCTCGCAGGGGCCTTCTGCAGGGTGGTCGCGGTGAGGAAGTCCCGGAAGTCCTGGAGGATCTCTTCGATCCGCTCCACGTTGCGTTGCAGACCATCCGCCACGTCGAGCAGCGAATCCACGCTCGGACTCGGAGTGGACAGCAGGTGGCGAAGCTCGTTCACGTCCCCACGCAGCGCGAACACGCGGTTGCCGATCATGTGCGAACTCTTGGCGCTGAGTTCTCCCCAGGCCGCCATGCGCTCGGCCTGCACGACCCTCGTCCAGTTGCGCAGGTTCTCAAGCCCTGCGGCCAGCTGCTCGGCGATCGTCTGCACCACACGCAGATCGTGGGTGGTGAAGCGGATCTGGAGCAGCGGATTGTCCGACCTCCTGCGGATGGCTCGCAACACGCCCTGGCAATTTCCCTTGTTCAGCACCGGAACGGCGAGGTAGCTCGCCACCTCGGAGGGTGGCATCTCCAGGTGCAGCCCCTTCCAGTTCGGATGATCCTGAGGGTGGTCGAGCAACACCGGCTGCCCCGTTTCCGCGACGAAGCCGGTGAGTCCCTCGCCACATCGGTAGGAAGCCACTCCGATCAGATCCTTCAATCCTCCGATGGATCCCCTCAGCCGAAGAACCTCGCTGCCTGGCTCCCGGAGAAACACGCTGAACGAGTGCATCTGCAGAAGACTGTCCGCAACCGCGAGCACCTTCTGCACGAGCTCCTCCTCCGACTGCGCGGCATCCAGGGCGCTGCCAATTTGGACCAGCGCCTCCTCCCGCCGGGCCAAATCCTGCCTTTCCAGAGTGCGCACCGCCAGCAGGGCGAGCAGCTTCGCAGCCTCTCGGGACGCATCGTGGAAAGCTCCGGGATGCTGGGATTCCAGGTTCAGGACTCCGCGCACTCGCCCGAACTGGTCCACGAGAGGGAGCGCGTACTCGCTGGCAGTGGAGGGGAACAGCCGGAGGTACGACCGGTCCCGCTTCACGTCCCGCGCCAGATGGGCTCGCCCCGTCCTGGCGACGAGCGTGACGATGCCCTCGTTGGGAGACTCGACGTCCAGCTCCAAGCCGATCAGGCGGTCGGACCACTCGGGCCCGACCCCGTGCGTCAGGCGCAGCACCCCCGCGTCGTCGTCCACCAACGCCAGCATGGCGTGGTCCGCCCCGGAAAGATCCAGCGAGGCCTCCACCAAGCGACGCAGCGCCACCCACGTGTCCTCGATGGAGTGAAGCTCTTCCAGAAGACAGCGCCAGTCCTGGGTGCTGGCCATCGGAAGCATTATGCCTCTTGGGAGTAAGCTGGCCCCATGCTCGGAGATTGGATGGAGCGCGAGGTTCGCGAGCAGCCGAGGATCTTGGAATCCGCGTCGCGCCGCTACCTTGGGGAGCTGGCGTCGTACCTTGGGGGTCGGAGCTTCGACATGGTGGTCCTCGCCGCGCGCGGTTCCTCGGACAACGCCGCGCTGTACGGGCGATACCTCATCGAGGTCAATCTCGGTATTCCCGTGTCCCTCGCGGCCCCCTCGGTGTGGACGAGGTTCGGCAAGAAGATCCGGTATCGAAACTGTCTCGCGATCGGCATTTCCCAAAGCGGGGCTGCTCCGGACGTGAGCGAGGTGCTCGCTGCGATCCGAGCGGATGGCCACGCGACGCTCGCCGTGACGAACACCCCTGGATCCCGCATCACGGAGGCGGCGGAGCACACTCTGTTGCTCGGCGTCGGCGAGGAGCGCTCGGTCGCGGCGACGAAGACGTACACCGCCTCCCTGCTCGCGATGCACGAGATCGTTCGGGCGCTCGGCGGAGGCCTCGACGATCCATCACGGTCTCTGCCCACCGAGGCGTGGACCGACGAGACGCTGGAGGCCGCGCGGGCCAGCCTCGGACCGTTGTTGCGAGCCCAAACGCTGTTCACTCTGTCGCGCGGATACAGTTTCGCGACAGCTCAGGAGGCGGCGCTCAAGCTCATGGAGTGCGCGTTGCTCAGTTGCAAGAGCTACTCCATGGCGGACTTCCAACACGGCCCTCGAGCAGTGGCCTCGCATGGATCCGCCGCGATCGTGTTCGGCGAATCGGACGAAACCTTGGTCCAGCAAGGTTGCATGGTCGTTCAGGCTCCGCGGCCACCCGCGCCGGATCCTGTCGTGCCGCTTTGGGACGTGTTCTACGGCCAGTGGCTCGCGCTGCTCGCGGCCAGGGCGAGGGGCCTGGACCCGGACGACCCGCGGGTCCTGCAGAAAGTCACGCGCACGCTGTAGGCCGAAGGAACCGAACGGCCCGTCCCAGCGTTGCATACTGACGGAGCAACACGAGAGATCGAAGGGGAGTAGCGCCTGGATCTCAGGAGGCGGGATCGTCAATACGCCGGAAAGGCCGGTCCCGTCGTAGAGAGCGAGACCTTCACCGATGCACGGTGAGGGTCTTTTTGGTTGGCTCCACCCCTTCGACGGGAGGTGAAGAAGAAACGATGATGAACACTTTGAAGGTGGTCGCATTGCTCGCCGCCCTCACGGCCCTGTTCGTTGGGCTGGGTTCCTGGATAGGCGGGCCGACGGGAGCGGCGATCGCGTTCTTGATCGCCCTAGCGATGAACTTCGCCACCTACTGGTTCAGCGACCGGATGGTGATCTCGATGACCAGGGCCCGGCCGGTCTCCCCCTCGGAGGCCCCGGAGCTGTACGCCATGGTGGATCGCCTCAGCCGGCGGGCGGGCATCCCCACGCCGTCGCTGTACGTGGTGCCGGATCCCAGCCCGAACGCGTTCGCGACGGGGCGCGACCCGAAGCACGCGGCGGTGGCGGTGAACGAGGGTCTGCTGCGCATCCTCGATCGCCCAGAGGTCGAGGGCGTGATCGCGCACGAGCTCGCGCACATCAAACACCGCGACACCCTGACGATGACCGTGGTGGCCACGGTGGTGGGCGCGATCGTGATGATCGCGAACATCGCTCAATTCGCTGCCATCTTCGGGCAGAGCGATGAGGATTCGCCCAACCCGTTGGCGTTGTTGCTGATGGCTTTGGTGGCCCCTCTGGCCGCCACGATCCTCCAGCTGGCCATCAGCCGTGCCCGGGAATACGAGGCCGACCGCTTGGGAGCTCAGATCGCAGGCAGCCCTCGCGGTTTGGCCAACGCGCTGCTGAAGCTGGAGCGATCGGTGGAGGCTCTGCCCGGTTCGATGCCGCCGCAGGCGGCGCATCTGTGCATCGTGAGCCCTCTCGCGGGGATTGGGGGCATGGTGGCGTCGCTCTTCCGAACCCACCCCCTTACGGAGGACCGGGTGCGCAGGCTGATGGCTCTCGAGGGAGGACGTTGAAGATGACCCTGCAGGGAAGGGAGGAAGGAGCGGCGCTGGCTGAGACCGCCTGGCACGCGTTGCCGGCGGAACAGACGCAGCGCCAGTTGCAGTCGAGCCCCGAGGGGCTGAGGTCGGAAGTCGCTCGGGAGCGCCTCAAGCGCTACGGACCGAACTCCGTGGATACTGGGGGCGGCCCCTCGGTGCTCGCCCTAATTTGGGCCCAGATCAACAACCCGCTCGTATGGGTTCTCATCGGCGCGGGCTTTCTCGCGATCGTCGCCGATCCCGAGGATGGTCTGAAGAACGGCAGCGTCATCCTGGGCGTGGTGCTGGTCAACACCATCGTCGGCTTCATCCAGGAGTTCCGCGCGAACAAGGCCATCGCCGCGTTGGCCGAGATGATCCCCGAGTTCGCTCAGGTTTGGCGCGACGGCCGATTGCAGAGCATTCCCGTACGCGAGCTTGTGCCAGGCGACGTCGTGCAGGTCGTCAGCGGAGACCGCGTGCCGGCGGATCTGCGCCTCTTCGAGGTGTCGGGCCTTCAGATCGACGAGGCCCCGCTCACCGGCGAGTCGGTCCCCGTCGCCAAGACTTTGGATCCTTTGGAGGAGGGCACTCCTCTGGCGGACCGGTCGAACATGGCTTTCGGGGGCACGCTGGTGACGCAAGGAACCGGCAAGGGTGTCGTCGTGGCCACGGGCGCGAGCACGGAGCTCGGTCGCATCTCTAACCTGATCCAGACGGCGACGGAGACGCAAACTCCGTTGACGGCCGCGCTCGAGGTGATCGGCAAGAGGATCGCCTTGGGCATCTTGGCGGTTGCGCTCCTGATGCTCATCGTGGGTTCTTGGCGCACCATTGCGACGACGGGAGTGAGTCCCTTCGAGGCGGTTCGGGAGACAGCGATCTTCGCCATCGCTTTGGCAGTGGGTGCCATTCCGGAAGGCTTGCCGGCTTTGGTGACGATCCTGCTGGCCGTCGGAGTGCAACGCATGGCTAGGCAGCGGGCCATCGTGCGCAAGCTACCGGCGGTGGAGACGCTCGGTAGCACCGACGTGATTTGCTCCGACAAGACGGGAACGCTCACGAGGAACGAGATGTCCGTCACGACTGCGCTGGTCGGTGGCGTCGAATACTCCTTCGAGGGCCAGGGGTACTGGCCGATGGGGCGTGTGAGCCGGGACGGCAAGCCAGCGACCCCCGCCGCTGAGCCGTTGGAGGCGATGCTGGTGGCCGCCGCTCTCTGCAACGATGCCGCCATCCATGTGGCTGGGGAGCGCCTCGAGACGTCGGGAGACCCGACCGAGCTGGCTTTGGTCGCGGCGGCCTATCGGGGCGGAATCGATGTCGACCGCTTGCGGCGGGAGGTGCGGAGGCTCGCGGAGTTGCCGTTCGACTCGCGGCACCAGTACATGGCCTCGCTGAATGAGGATCCTTTGGGCAACCGCACGCTGTACGTCAAGGGGGCGCCCGAGGCGCTCTTGCCGCACTGCAGCCTTGATTCGGACGGTCAGCCGATCGATCGTTCGGCCGTGGAGCGCGCGGCGGCGGAACTGGCCAAAAAGGGCCTGAGAGTGCTGCTTCTGGGGTCTCGGGCCGCGGAGGAGACGGCCCTCTGCCACGAGGCGGTCAAGGACCTGAGGCTGCTGGGATTGGTAGGGATGATCGACCCGCCGAGGCCCGAGGCAATCGAGGCGGTTCGGATCTGCCAGCAGGCCGGCATCCGAGTGAAGATGATCACGGGAGACCATCGGCTGACTGCCGAGGCCATCGGGCGTGAAATCGGTATCGCGGCCGAAGGGGAGAGGGCGATCACAGGCAAGGAGCTCGCGGAGATGAAGGACTCCGAGCTCGTGGAAGCCACCGACCGAACCAACGTGTTCGCGCGCGTCGCACCGGAGCAGAAGCTCCGGTTGGTGAAGGCCCTGCAAGCCCGTGGCCATGTGGTCGCGATGACGGGCGATGGCGTGAACGACGCCCCCGCGCTCAAGCAGGCCGACATCGGTTTGGCGATGGGCATCACGGGAACGTCCGTGAGCAAGGAGGCCGCGGACGTCGTGCTCACCGACGACAACTTCGCGACGATCGAGCGCATGGTGGAGGAAGGGCGGCGCGTCTTCGACAACCTGATCAAGTCGCTGGTGTTCCTTCTGCCCACGAACCTCGGTCTGGCGCTCATCCTGATGACCGCCGTGGCGTTCTTCCCATTCGACCCGGTGACGAAGACGCTGCTGCTGCCGATGCTGCCCACGCAGCTGCTCTGGGTGAACATGGTCGCTTCGCTGTCGCTCGGCCTGCCGTTCGCCGTCGAGGCGAAGGAGCCGGGGTTGATGGAGCGGCCGCCGCGGAGGAAGGGTGCTCCGCTGATGAGCGCGTTCGTCATCTACAGGACGTTGTTCGTTGCCGGTCTGATCGCGCTGGGAGCAGTCGCCACGTACCAGTACGGCTTCTGGTCCGCCTACAAGGGACCGGAGACCGAGCCGTTCGCAGTGTCTCAGGCGAGAACGATGGCTACCAACGCCGTGGTGTTCTTCCAGATCTTCTACATGCTGCAGTGCCGGTCGCTGATCCATCCGATCTGGCGCATCGGTTGGCTGAGCAACCCGTGGGCGCTCGTCGGCATCGGCGTGCTCCTCGTGCTGCAGCTGGGCTTTGTGCACCTGCCTTGGATGAACCAGGTGTTCGGCACGGTGTCGCTCGGCTGGAAGGAATGGCTGATCAGCGCGGTTGCGGGAGCGACGGTCCTGCCGATCGTCGGACTGGAGAAGTCGATCCGCGCTCGTCGCTCCTCGGCGATGGCGGGATGATCACGCCGTCGGCGGAAACTGGGGCTCGCTGGGCCTGGGCAACCTCGCCGATGCAGGCAACAACCGTTCGAACGGTCGGTGTGGCTCGATCTGGTACCAGTAGGCGGTGGAGCTGTAGTCGTTCGACAGCTTGTTCGATGATCCGTGCTCGATGCTCACCCGGATGCTGCGGTGGAATCGGATGGGATCCTCGATGTGGAAACGGTACATGGAGTTCTTGCCCTTCCAAGGCCAATCGGGAGTGCCGGAGTAGAGGGTGATGCCGTGGTACGGCGCCGAATACACGGTGCGGGGACCGAAGGCGGTGCAGAAGTAGTCCTCGGTTCCCGTGCCGTGCAACCTCGGCGGCCACGGCTCGCCATCGATGACGATCATGTCGTCTCCTTCGCCGTACCAATCGTTCCCTTGGCGCTGGAAACAGTCGACGTTGAGGTTGCATCCCACGTAAATGCCCGAACCCTCTGCCTCTAGGATGAGGTAGTTGTCGAGGTCGCTCAAGTTGGGCCGCTCCGCCCAGATCCTCGCGACGTTGTCGGGTCCGAGACGCTCCCGAAGCCAGCCTTCCGTGCATGCCTCGCGCCTCCACTGAGCGTGGAACCGGGCGACCTCCGGGCCGTGCCGATGGCCGTAGAGCTCGTAGTCGATGTAGAAGTAAAGGTTGAACTCCTGATCGGATTCGTTCTCCACCTCGATGCGAGCTTGGTCGAACGGCATCGGGAACCAGCAGTTGAAGCCTCTCCCGTCCTCTGGGCTCATCTGCAGCGGCAGGGACACGAAGTTGCGCATCTCGCAGTGCCCCATCCCGAAGAAGTCGCCGATCGGGGCTCGCACGCTGGGCTCGCTCTCGCCGTCCCAATACATGCGCAGCAGCGTCGTGCGCAGGTGCTCCTTCGACGAGCCCATGGTCATCCAGATGTGCCGGACGCAACCGGGGCGGTCCTCCTGCAGCAGCACCCGGGTCTCCCCCGGGGCGATCGTCCACCAGTCGTTGTTGCATCCGGTCCGGTCGTAGGAGGAGGCGCGGTGGGACTCGTACTCACGAAGGAAAGGCAGTTGGCCGAGGCTGGTTCGTCCGATCATCGCGAACCGATTCTACGCCGTGGACGGGCTCGGCGGAAGGAGCGGCTATAATGGGTACGCCTCCGTCCGCAGTCCATGCGCCTCAAACGCGTCCGCATTTTCGGGTTCAAGACCTTCGCAGACCGGACCGACATCGACCTTTCGGGGAACCTCATCGCCATCGTTGGCCCGAACGGTTCCGGCAAGTCGAACCTTGTCGACGCGATCCTGTGGTGCCTGGGCGAGGCGAACGCGCGCCAGCTGCGAGCCCAAACCAGCCAGGACGTGATCTTCAGCGGGTCCTCGAAGCGCAGGCCGGTGGGGTTCTGCGAAGTCACGCTGCTGTTCGACAACGAGGACGGAGCCTTGCCAGTGGCGACGCCCGAGGTTGCCGTCACGCGACGCCTGGATCGAGCCGGCCAGTCGGAATACCTGATCAATCGGCGGCCATGCCGCCTGAAGGACCTGCTCGACTTGTTCGCAGACAGCGGACTGGGGAGAGCGGGCTACGCCATCGTGGGCCAGAAGGAGATCGACCAAGCTTTGGCAGCCTCGCCGGAGGAGCGGCGGGCTTGGATCGACGAGGCCGCTGGCGTGCAGAGGTATCGAACGAGGAAGACGGAGTCTCAGCGCCGCTTGGCTTCGGCCCAAGAGCACCTTTCCAGAACCAGGGACATCCTGCGCGAGATCGAGAGTCAGAGGGAGCCTCTGAGGGCCGAGGCGGAGGCCGCTCGAAGGTACAAGGCGCTGTTGGAGAGTCTGAGGCAGGTCGAGTGCGGCCTGCTCGCCCGAGAGCTGGCCGTCGCAACGAACGAGATCAGGGGTCTGGAGGAGACCCGATCCAAGGCGCTGAAGCTGGCGGAATCTGAAGCAAGGCGAGCAGCCGAACTCGAGGAAGCCTCCGACCGGAAAGCCAAGGCGGTCCGCGAGCTGGAGGAGCGTGCCGAGCGGTTGCGCCAGCGAGCGCAGGCGGCTTCCACCTCCGCAGAGCGGGCCGAGGCTGCGATCAGGCTCTGCGACCAGCGGCTGCAGAGCTTGGAGGAGCTGGAGGCCAGTCTGCAGGGAGAGGCGGACGCCCAGCAGGAACGGATCGCGGAAGCGCGCCAAGAGTTGGAACTGGCGGGCGAGGCGATGGAGCGGGAGAACGAGGCCCTCCGATCCTTGCAGGCTGAGCTCGCCGGCGTGGACGGCGAGACGAGCCGTCTGCAGTCCCTTTTGGCGGGGTTAGAGAGGGAGCTGGAGGAGGGCCGGCGGAGGAACGCCCAGCGGCAGAAGCTGCTGGCTGAGATCCGGCATCGCAAGGAGAGGCTGCGCGAGCTTGATCGCGAAGTGGCCGGCATCGATGCCACCTTGCCGGAATTGGCCGCCGGGGTCGAGGAAGCCAGATCGCGCCACCAGCAAATGGCCGACGAAGCCCGGCAGTTGGAGCATGAGATCCAGCGCCTGCGCCACGAGCTAGGGCAGCTCGCCAAGGAGGAAGACCGCGAGGCCGCGAAACTTCGGAACTTGCTGGCTGAACAAGCCGCGCTGGAGGGCCGCAGGCGCGGCATCGAGGCAACGATCGACAGCCACGAGGGGTTGCAACAGGGGACCCGCGCGGTGTTGCTCGCCTCGGAGGCCGGCCACCTGCCGAAGGCGTTCCGGCCGGTGGCAGAGGCAGTCGAAGTCGAGAAGAGGTATGCGACGGCGATCGATACCGCGCTCGGTGGAGCCGCGAACGACCTGATCGTACCGTCCGAGGCCGAAGCCAAGCGCGCGATCGAATGGTTGAAGGCCCATCGGGCCGGACGAGTCACCTTTCAGCCTCTGTCCCTCGTGAGGGCTGTTTCGCCGTCGGCCGAACTGATGCGCCTCGCCAAACACCCAGGGGTGTTGGGCAGGGCCTCGGAGCTCGTCCGGTGCGATCCGGAGCTGCGCCCGGTGGTGGATTCGCTGTTGGGCCGCATTCTCGTTGTGGAGACGCTGGATGACGCCCTGAAGCTGGCGCGGACCAGCGGCTGGAGCAGGCTCGTGACGCTGGACGGGGAGGTGGTGCACAGCAGCGGAGCGGTGACCGGCGGGACGGCGGCGAGGTCGTCGTTCGGCATGGTTCAAAGGAAGGCGGAGCTGGCGGACACGTTGCGCAACTTGGAGCGCCTCGCTAGGCAAGAGTCCGAGATCCAGAACGCGATGGCCGCCGTGAGAGCGAAAGCCGAAAGCGTTCGGGAAAGGATCTCCGAGCTCCAACGAGAACTCGAGGGTGGGCTGGAGGAGCGGCGCGAGGCGAAGTCGTTTCTAGACCAATTGGCTTCGGAGATGCACTCGGCCGAGCGGGAGCGTGAGAGGCTTGTCCGAGAGGCCGAGCGCCTGCGGTCCGCGCCGTCCGAGCTTCCCGAGCCGGTCGACCTCGAGGAACTGGAGAGGCGGCGCGACGAGGCGGTAGCCTCCCTGGCGGCCAAGGCTGCCGACGCGGAGGCCGCTCAAAGGTTGCTTCGCGACGCGGCGATGAGGATCGACGAAGCCAAGGAGCGTCTTCGGGTGGCCAAGCGGAGGGTGGAGGCGCTCACCGACAGCCAGCTGGCCCGCGAGAGGCGCTTCGATGCGATCGGGCCCGAGCGGGACAAGGCTCTCGAGGAGCGGAGCAAGGCTCTCGAGGCCAAGGAGGCCGCTCTGGCGGAGGCGGAGAGAGTCCAAATTGAGCTCGCCGAAACCTCGGCTCGCCGGCAGAAGCTTCTGGAGGAGGCTGAAGGGTTGCGCGAGGCGGCGAGGTCGGCCCGGGAAGGCGCGCAGGCTGGTGCGGAGGGCGCGCACCATTCCGAGCTGGCCAGGGCGCGCTGGGAGGGAAGGAGGGCCGCGGCGCTGCAACGGCTCCTCGAGGACTACTCGCTCACGGAGGACGAGGCAATCGCTATGGGTCAGGGAGTCGAAGTTCCGGAGGATGCGCCGAGCCTCGTCTTTAGGCTGCGCCGCGAGCTTCGGGCCATGGGGGACGTCAACCTGGGGGCGATCGAGGCCTTCGATCGGTTGACGGCGCGGGCCGAGGATCTCGGTGCTCAGGTTGCCGACATCGAGGATGGGATCCGCCAGATCGAATCCGGCATTCGCGAGCTAGACCGACTCACTCAGGATCGGTTCGCGGCAACCTTCGAGCGACTGGAGGCCGCCTTCGCCGAGACCTTCCTCAAGCTCTTCAGCGGAGGCGAGGGGTGCCTGAGGTTGACGGCCCCGGGAAACCTCTTGGAGACGGGCGTCGACATCGAGGTCACGTTGCCGGGGAAGAAGCGCCAGCGGCTGGAGCTGCTGTCCGGCGGAGAGCGCGCGCTGTGCGCGGCGGCGTTCCTGTTCGCGCTGCTGAAGGTCAAGCCGAGCCCGATCGTGGTTCTGGACGAAATCGACGCTCCCCTGGACGGGAGGAACGTGGAGCGGTTCATTGATCTTCTGCGCGAGCTTCAGGACAGCACCCAGTTCATCCTGATCACGCACAACCATGTGACGATCCTGGCTGCGGACAACTGGATCGGTGTGACCATGCAGGGGCACGACGGCGTGTCGACCATCGTGCCCGTGAACGTAGCCGCGCTCGCAGAGGCCTCGGATGCTCCGTAGCCTGCTCCAACGCGCTATGCTGGAAGCATGCTGCCGTTGCTCGCGCTCCTGTTCACCAGCGGGGAGCTTCTGCCGGATCCAGGCTTCGAGCAAGGCTCCTCGTGGTTGCCGTTCGAAAGCGGTTTCGTCGTCGATCGCGAAGTGACGCGGAGCGGCACCCAAAGCATCCGGTGCTCGTCGGATCGCGACGGCCGGGTGTTCGGAGCCTCCGTGACTCTGTTGCTGGACCAAACGGTCGCCAAGCCGGTCGAGGTCTCTGGCTGGAGCAAGGCTTCGGGAGTGGGCGGCGCGCCCGACGCGGACTACAGCATCTATGTGGACGCCATCCACCAAGACGGCAGCCCCCTTTGGGGCACGAACGCGCCGTTCGACGTGGGCACCCACGGCTGGCAAAGGCGAAGGGTGGTCGTGGCCTCGGGCAAACCGTTCCGCTCGGTCACCGTCTACGCCCTGTTCCGCAGACACGCCGGAACCGTGTGGTTCGACGACTTCAGCGCTCGCGAGCTCTCGGACAACGATCTGTTCGACTTTCAGGGAACCGAGTGGCACGTTGGCGCCGCAGGCAAGGCGGCTTTGCGCGCCTCGGGTGCCGGCCTGTCCCTGGGATTCGACGGCGCTGGACTGCTCGTGGAGGTCGCAGGGCAGAAGGCCACCACTCCGGGCGGCTTCTACTGGAGGCCGTTCGAGAACGGAGGAAGGCGGATGGAGGCGCTCGCTGGACGCATCGCGCGGTCTGGCAGGGGGTTCCTGTTGCGCGCGGGGTCGAGCGATGGCCGGCTGAGCTTGGCCGCGGAGCTGACACCGGGAAGATCGGCCTGGAGGGGTGAGGCCGTGTGCACCAACCGAGCGCAGGGCGACCTCGTCGGGACGCTCTACTTCCTCCTGCCGGTCGTGGAGCGGAGGCCGGTCTGGTGGGATCATCCGCGCGCGTCTCGCTTCGTTGCGGAGGGGACCGAGGCCACGAACGCCGTTCCCGTGCCCTACGGCTCGAACGGTCTGATCTCCCGCTATCCTTACACTTGCGTCCAAGGGGAGAGAGGCGCCCACCTGCTTGCCGAAGGCTTCGAGTCTCCGGTGGCCTTCCGACTGTTCTTCAATCCGAAAGCGAGAGTCCTCGCGCTCGCATGGGATGTCGCGTTCCCGCCCGGACGCCGTGTCTCGCTGCGCTTCGACTGTGGCCGCCTTTCCGGAGAACGGGCCTCTTGGGGCTTTCGGGCGGCAACGGACTGGTTCTACGGGCTGCACCCAGAGCTCAGAAACCGACGCGTCGATCGCACGGGAATCTGGATGCCCTTCAAGAGCCCGTCCGAGGTGCGGGGGGTGCAGGACTTTGGCGTCGCGTTCCACGAGGGCGACAACTCCGTGGAGGCCGACGACGGCCTGGGGGTGCTGAGCTTCCGCTACACCGAGCCGATGTCGTTCTGGATGCCCATGGAGCCTGCGCTTCCTCGAACCTACGACAGCGCGATCGAACAGCTCGGGAGGCTCGCCAGAGGTAGCGGTCCCCTCGCGGCGCAGGCAAAGGCTGCGCTTCGGTGCGCCGCGCGGGACAAGGATGGGCGGCTCCAAGTGGAGTTTCGATCCGAGCCATGGTGCGACGGCGCGGTCTTCCTGCTGAACGCCAGTCCGCGCCTCGGCGGATCCGCCGACGACCCTACCAAAGCGTGGCTCAACTACAACCCTCAGGACGCCGAGCGGTGGCATCCAACCCCGCGGATGGGCGACAGGGGATTGGACGGCCAGTACCTCGATTCCCTCGAGGGCTGGGGCGAACGTCTGGACTACAGCCCCGACCACCGGAGGCTCTGCCCCTTCCCGGCGACGTTCGATCGAGACGGTTCAGCGGTGGTTCCCCTTTGGTACCACTCCTACGACTTCGCCGCCAGCGTCTCGGCAGATTTGCGGCGGAGGGGCTACCTCTTGTTCGCCAACGCCGTGCCGCTCGCGCACCCTTTGTTCTGCAGGCTGTTGGACGTGATGGGGGTGGAGACGAACTGGGCTTGGGAAGGTCGGTACGAGCCGGATTCCGACAGCGTGATGCTGTTCCGACGCGTGTTCAGCGGCTCGAAGCCGTACCTCTTGTTGCTGAACACGGACTTCGACGCCTTTCCGGCCGCATGGATGCGCCGGTACGTGGATCGATGCGCCTTCTACGGCATCCTTCCCAGCATGTTCAGCCCGGACGCCGCGACGCGCGTGTACTGGGATCGGCCTGATCTGGTGGAGCGAGACAGGGAGCTGTTCCGAAACCGCGTTCCGACGATCGCCGCGCTCTGCAACGCGGGTTGGGAGCCCATCACGTTCGCGCGATCCAGCGACGCCCGGCTGTGGCTCGAGCGCTTCGGCGGGCGATTCCTCACCGTGTTCAACCCCGCCTCCGAGGCCGTGACGGCCACGCTCCAGCTGCAGCGCTCGGGCTTCCCGCTCCGACCGAAGACGGTCGTGGATCGGATCGGAGGAGGCAGCTTTCCCGTTCGATGGCAGGGCGCCAGCGGCATGATGGATGTTCGCTTGGAGCCCGAGCAGACCATGGTGTTGGACGGAGGCCGACCCTGAGCCGAAGCTCCGAGGTTTTCGTAGCCTTTGAACGGGTCCGCGAGCGAATCGCGGAGGCGGCGCGCTCTGTAGGAAGGGCTCCTGAGGAGATCACTTTGGTCGCCGTCACGAAATCGGTGCCGATCGAGCGCATTCAGGAGGCCTTCGAGGCGGGGTGCCGGGTGTTCGGCGAGAGCCGCTTCCAGGAGGCGCTCCCCAAGATCGCCCGACTGCCCTCGGACATCGAATGGCACTTCATCGGCAAGCTCCAGTCGAACAAGGCGCGCAGGGTCGCGAGCGCGTTTCGGGTGATCCACACGCTCGAGTCCGAGAGCCAGCTTCGGGAGCTTTCCAAGCTCACCGAGCCCGTCGACGCTCTGATCGAAGTGAACGTTGCGAAAGAGCCGCAAAAAGCAGGAGTCTTGCCAGAGGACCTTGACGAGTTCTGGGATTTGGCCTCACAATGCAGGTCAGTTCGTGTCCGGGGCTTGATGACCATCGGGCCGAACCTCGGCGAGCCCGAGGCGATGCGTCCGTACTTCGCAAGGCTTCGCAAGCTCGCAGAGCGTTTCGGTTGCAGGTGGCTCAGCATGGGCATGAGCTCGGACTTCGACGTGGCGATCCAAGAGGGAGCGACCCACGTGCGGGTGGGGACGGCGATCTTTGGGGATCGGCCCGCTCATTGAGTCCAGTCACGGAGGAACGGGAATCATGGAAGAGATGGAAATCCAAGAGCGTCCGGGCTTTTTCCAGCGCCTTTTTGGTGGCCGAGGGTTGGAAGATCCCGAGCCTGACGATCAGCCCGCCGCGGGGAACGCATCGGCCCTTCGTCCTGTCTACCGCTACAACGTCACCGTGCGTCGCCAGGTGTTCTGCTTCGAGGATGCGCTCGCGGCAGCCAACGGCCTGAAGCGTGGCGAGCAACAGATCCTGAACCTGAGCGGAACGGATCCTGTCCTCCGCCAGAAGATCGTGGACTTCATGGCAGGGGTCAATTACGCCCAAGAGGGAACTTGGGAGGAGATCGGGGAGCACATCTACCTCGTGGTTCCCCCGACGGCCTACGTCGAGATCGCTCCTCCGAGCACGCGTTCGCAGTCTTTCCGCAATTGATCCGCAGGGTGGAGCCCCGGCCGGCCCGTCGGCCGGGGCTCACCTCCGCTACTAGCCGTACAACGGCCCGAAGACGGAGCAGGCCCGGTAGTCGGCTCCCTGCGGATCCAACGCGCCGAAGCGCGACCAGACCGCTGGCCGGAACAGCGCCTGCTCGTCGACGTTGTGCATGTCCACGGGGATCCGCAGCATCGAGGCCAGCGTGATCAGGTCGGCTCCGACGTGTCCGAAGCAGATGGATCCATGGTTCGCTCCCCAATTCGCCATCACGGTGTACACGTCGCGGAACGGACCGTTGCCCGTGATCCGTGGCACGAACCAGGTGGTTGGCCACGTGGGGTCGGTTCTTTCGTCGAGCTTCCGATGGATCTCCTCCGGAATGTCGACGACCCACCCCTCGGCGATCTGCAGCACGGGTCCTAGGCCGGAGACCAGGTTGAGGCGGGACATCGTGACGGGCATCGGCGCCTTGGTCTGGAAGTCCGTCGAAAAGCCCCCGCCACGGAAGTAGCCCAGGTTCGCGGGGCACCACAGCGTCGCCTCCAGGCAGCGCTCCGCTTCGCTCGGCTCAACGAGCCACCAAGGTTTGACGGCAGGCTTCCCGTCGACGGTTTGTTCTCCCGTCCAATCGAGCGCAGAGGGCCCGCTGTTGATGAGGTGGATGAAGCCCCCTTCTGCGGGCCCCGTCGGCACCAAGCCAGTGACCCTGCGGACGGCTTCCGGCGACCAGTAGGTTCGGACATCGGAGAAGAGCTGGGCCGAACCGGTCAGCAGGTGGCCGAACAGCATGCCGACTCCGTTCAACGCATCGTTCTCCGTTGCGACGATGTACGGCTGGCGGATCCCGTTCCAGTCGAACGACGTGTTGAGGATCGCTTCGAGGAAGTCGCCGTTCGGCAAGTGGTCCGTCCACTGGCGCTGCCCTTGGAACCCGCCCGCGATGGCGTTGTGTCCCCTTGCCTCCTCGGGGTAGCCGAGCTCTTCCAGCTTGGGGTTGCCAACCATGAGGTCCCGCATGACGAGCGCGCACTTCACGCTGTACTCCCAGTCCGCTTGCTTCTGGCTTTGGTCGCGCCTTTTGCCTTCGGGGTTGGGGTCGCGGCCCTCCCTGCACCATTGGCGAACCCAAGCCATGGCGCGCTCGAACTCCTCTGGATCGAAGATCCCCCGTTCGATGCGGCGGACGAACTCGACCATGTCCACCGTCATCACGCGCATGCCGAGGTAGCGCTGGAAAAAGCCGTGGTCCACCAGCGACCCCGCGATTCCCATGGAGACTCCCCCTGCCGACAGGTAGTTCGTTCCGCGCATGGTCGCCACGGCGACCGCCGCCCTTCCGAACCGCAGGAGCCTCTCGGCGACGTCCGGTGGGATCGCTGTGTCTCCGGCATCCTGGACGTCCTTGCCGTAGATGCCGAAAGCCGGCAATCCCTTCTGGGCGTGGGCTGCCAGCACCGCGGCGAGGTAGACGGCTCCAGGCCGTTCCGTTCCGTTGAATCCCCAGACCGCTTTGGGCCGCAACGGGTCGGTGTCCATCGTCTCGCTGCCGTAGCACCAGCAGGGGGTGACCGTCAGCGTCGCACCGACGGCCTCGCGGGCGAACAGGGCGTCGCATTCGGCGGCTTCCGCGAGCCCGCCGATGCATTTCGGAAACACGACGCATTCCACGGGCAGGCCGCAGGGGTGACGAAGCTCGCGGCTCAGCAGGTCGGCGGCTGCGCGAGCCATCGCCAAGACCGGTTGCTCGAGCGACTCCCGCACCCCGCCATAGCGTCCATCGATGACCGGTCGGATTCCGATCTTCGGCAACGGCGCCTGCAGGCGGTGGACCGGAGCTTGTCGGGAGAACGAGGACGCGTGCTCCATAGTTCCCCGGTTTTACCCGTGGGATGCGGGCGAAACGGAACGCCGCCGGGGGAGGCCTCCCCGGCGGCGGGGTCGGTTCGGCGGTGAATCAGCGATCGGAAAGGATCGCGATGCCGGGCAGAACGCGGCCCTCGAGAAACTCCAGGCTCGCGCCTCCGCCGGTGCTCACGTGGCTCACCTTCTCGGCCACGCCGAACTGTTCGGCGGCTGCGGCGGAGTCTCCGCCGCCCACCACCGTGGTTCCGCCGCAGGCCGCCATCGCCTCGGCGAGCGCCTTGGTTCCCGCGCTGAACGGCTCCATCTCGAACACCCCCATCGGGCCGTTCCACACCACCGTGCCGGCCGTGCGCACGGTCTCACCGAACGCCTCGATCGTCTTCGGGCCGATGTCGACTCCGATCCAGCCGTCCGGGATGGCGTCCGCGGCGACCACCTGCGTCTGGGCGCTGGGATCCACCTTGTCCGCGATCAGCACGTCGACGGGCAGCATCAGCTTGTCCCCATGGCTCTTCAGAAGACCCTCGGCGAACGCGATGTTGCCTTCGTCGAGCAAGGATCCGCCGATGCTGCAACCCCTCGCCTTGAGGAACGTGAAGGCCATGCCGCCACCGATCACGAGCTTGTCCACCTTGGGGAGCAGGTTCTCGATGACGCCGATCTTGTCCTTGACCTTGGCGCCGCCGAGCACGGCGACGAAAGGTCGGGCGGGATTCTCGACGGCCCGGCCGAGGTAATCCAGCTCCTTCTCGATCAGAAACCCTGCGACGCCCGGCAGGATGCGCGCGATCCCTTCGGTCGAGGCGTGGGCCCGGTGCGCCGTGCCGAATGCGTCGTTCACGTACACGTCAGCGAGCTTGGCGAGCCGAGCGGCGAACTCGGGGTCGTTCTTCTCCTCCTCCGGGTGGAATCGGACGTTCTCCAAAAGAACGACCTGGCCCGGCTGCAGCTTGGCGCAAGCCGCTTCGACTTCGGGCCCGACGCAGTCTGCGAGAAGCTCCACGGGCCGCGCGAGCAGCTCGGCGAGGCGCTTGGCGACGGGTGCGAGCGTGAACTCGGGAGTCACGCCCTTCGGCCTTCCGAGGTGGCTCGCAAGGATTGCGCTGCCTCCTTGGTCGAGGATGTGCTGGATGGTTGGCAGAGCCGCGCGGATCCGTCGGTCGTCCGTGATGGCGCCATCCTTGAGGGGAACGTTGAAGTCGCATCGAACGAAGGCCCTCTTGCCCTTCAGGTCGATGTCCTTGACGGTCTTCTTGTTGAAGCTCATACCGACACCTTCCGGCAGGCAGGTTACCCTTGCCGTCAGGAGCGGTGCAGAGGGTTTCCCCTGGGACGACAGGCCCTCTCCAGCCACCCTAGGATGCACGGGAGAAGGGCTCGGCTTCTAACGTTCTAAGGGTGCCCCGGGCGTTTGCCTAAGAACCTTTCCTTTTTCTGGGTTTCCCAGAGGCGTGGGGGGCCTGCCCGTTGCGTTCCGGCCCAAAATGCCATTCGATCGTAAGAGGTTGACCTACCATGGCGAACCAGCACCGTTTCGAGACGCTCGCCCTTCACGCTGGTCAGAGCGTGGACCCGGCCACCAAGGCTCGGGCCGTTCCCATCTATCAGACGACGAGCTACGTGTTCGACGATTCCTCGCACGCGGCGCGGCTCTTCGCCCTCCAAGAGTTCGGGAACATCTACACGCGCATCATGAATCCCACCACCGACGTCTTCGAGCGTCGGGTGGCAGCCCTCGAAGGAGGAACGGGCGCCCTCGCGACCGCGAGCGGCCAAGCGGCCGAGCTTCTGGCGCTGACGACGATCGCTGAGGCAGGAGATGAGATCGTCAGCAGCAGCTCGCTCTACGGCGGAACCTACAACCTGTTCCACTACACGCTTCCCAAGCTCGGGATCCAAGTGCGCTTCGTGGATCCCTCGAACCCCTCGAACTTCGAGAGGGCGATCACCGATAAGACGAAGGCGATCTACGGCGAGACGCTGGGCAACCCCAAGCTCGACACCTTCCCGTTCGAGGAGGTGTCCGCGATCGCGCGGAAACACGGAATCCCCCTCGTGATCGACAACACGGTGCCCAGCCCCTACTTGGCCAATCCCTTCGAGCTGGGTGCCAACGTCGTGGTCCATAGCGCGACGAAGTTCATCGGCGGGCATGGCACCTCCATCGGAGGCATCCTGGTCGATGGAGGCAACTTCGACTGGGGCAACGGCAAGTTTCCGAACTTCACGGAGCCAGATCCGAGCTACCACGGACTGAAGTTCTGGGAGACGTTCGGCAACTTCCCGGGCTTGGGGAACGTGGCCTTCATCATCAAGGCGAGGGTCCAAGGGTTGCGCGACCTTGGCGTCTCCGTGAGTCCGTTCAACTCCTTCCTTTTCTTGCAGGGGCTCGAGACGCTCCCGCTGCGCATGGAGAGGCATTCGACCAATGCGCAGAGGGTGGCGGAGTTTCTCGCGGGCCATCCCCACGTCGCCTGGGTCAACTATCCCGGTCTGCCGACGCACGCAGACCACGATCGGGCCAAGCGGGTGTTCCATCGTGGGCTCTACGGTGCCATCGTGGGCTTCGGGATCCGTGGGGGCTACGACGCGGCCGTGCGGTTCATCGATCGGCTCGAGCTGTTCTCGCACCTTGCCAACATCGGCGACGCCAAGAGCTTGGTGATCCACCCCGCGAGCACCACGCACCAGCAGCTCACTCCGGAGGAGCAGCTTTCGGCCGGGGTGACTCCGGACTTCATCCGACTCTCCGTCGGAATCGAGTCCATCGACGACATCCTCGAGGATCTCGATCAGGCTCTGAAGGCGTCGTCCTAGAAGCTGGCGAGGCGTCGCAGGTCGACTCCGTGCACTCCGCCCGGAGTCAGATTGATGTCGGGGCAGTCCTCCGCCGAGGGGGTCTGCCCCTTCGCCTGCAACCACGCCGCGTGACCGTCTGCGAAAACGTGGTTCCTACCTCCGTTCCACCGGTCGTCGCCCGGAACCAGGCCGGGCCTGAGCGTGCCCCAGAATCCCACGCGGCTACCGCCGCCGGAGTCGTGCGAGTTGAACCACTCCGTGAGCATCGACTTCGCCGCTGGCTGAGCCACGGACGAGGTCGTCTGCGTGGCTGTCTGCGAGAGCGGACCGGGAGTGCCGAGCGACGCGATGAGGTTGCGGATCCTGGCCTCGGCGATCTGATGCGGCGAGTTGTAGAACGCCGCGCTGAAGGCGTAGGAGGTCGCGTCGAACTGATTCGGCGAGACGAAGTCCGAGGGGCAGACGAAAGGGTTGGCCGAGGGGCGGTTCGTCGCGTCGAAGCCAACGCCTCTGCGGTGGCCCGTGCCCGCGTAGGGGAGGATCGGCCAGCGCCACCGCCTTCCGACCCACAGGTAGGGGTCTCCCGTGTTGGGGAAGGCGTCGTCGTGGTCCGCGGCATACAGCTGGATCGCCGCTCCCAGCTGGCGAAGATGAGAGGCGCACACCGTTTTGCGCGCGGACTCCTTCGCCGCTCCGAACACGGGGAACAGCAGGGCCGCCAAGATCGCCAGAATCGCGACCACGATGAGCAGCTCGATCAGAGTGAAACCCGGACGGCTAGGCTTCGAGCCGCTCAGCCAAGTACCTGTAGGCTGGATCCTCATGGGATGCTCCCGAAAGGAGCGCCAGCGCTCGCGCCGGGCCAACTTCGGCCACCGTCGTCCGCATTGTGGCGCAGTCGGGCTCCTTCGCGCTCCGGTACCAGAAGGCGGCCCTGGCGCCCTCCGCCAGGCAGATTGGGTCCACCCCTTGTTCCAGGCACAAGCGGATCGCTCCGAGGAACCTCTCCTGCGCGCCGAGCTTCCGGATCGGATTGGCGGCCACGCGCCGAACCGAATCGTTGAGGGCGCGGTTGCCGAAACGCTGGAGCAGGTCTCGCGCATGGGCCTCGAGGTCCGGAAGGGCAAGGCCGTAGCGCCGATGGATGGCTCTGGCGGATTCCGCCATGGCCCCCTCGACCGTGGAGCGGACCTCGGACAGTCCGATCGCCTCCCAGATCGCCTCGGCGCCGTGGCGGGCTCCCAGGTAAGCGCAGCAGGCATGGCCGGCGTTGTGGACGAACAGCTTCCGGGCGACGTAGCCCTCGAACGGCGCGGCTGGGAGCAAGAACGGCAGCGAGGGGATCGGTCCGAGGAACGCTTCGGCATCCACGGGGAGTTCGGCGTAGGGTTCGGCCACGACCAGCAAAGGATGCTCACCCGCCTCCGGCGAACGAACCGGCACCATGCGACCGATGCTGCTCTCGACCAACCCCAGAAGCCCCAGCGCCTCTTCCGCCTCATCCCGAACGGCCTCGCGCATCGCCTCCGCGGCCTGCCACAGGTTCTCCGCAAGAACCACGTTCAGCGGCCGATCGCGAGCGAGAGCCGCTTCGGCCAGTAGCCTCGCCAAGCCAAGGACGTTCCGAGGTCCCACCGCTGTGGCCGCCAGATCCGCTGAGGCGATCTCGCGCACGACTTGCTCGGTCTCGGACAGAGGCAGGGCGCCGACGGGCCCGACCCAGTGGGTGGCCTCGCGTTCGTTGTCCACCAGCCGCACCGGATAGGTTCGGTGCTCTCGCAGCTTGGCCACCAGCTGCGTATTGGCCTCGACGAACACGATGCTCCATCCGGCCTCGTGGAAAAGCTGGCCGAGGAAGCCCCGGCCGATGTTGCCGGCGCCGAACACCACAAGCTTCACGGGTCGAGCCTCAGGGCGGACGTGGGCCACTCCGCGAGCCGACTCAGGAGCTTTGGCCACGGTGGGACTCCGTCCACGAGGTCCTCCTTTTCCACCCGCGAGGAGCCCGCCGCGACTCCCGCCGTAACGGCCTCGTCGAATCCCAAGCCCGCCAGGATGCCGCCTAGAAAGCCTGCGATGGCGGTGTCGCCGCTGCCCGTCGTTGCGACCGGCCGCGCCTCGAAACACGGTTGGTATCTTTGGCGACCAACCCAAGAGCCGGGATCCAGCCCGTGCTTGCCGATCAGGCGGTCGAGGCGCTCGCCCTGTCTCGTGCGACCGAACGCTCCGTAGGATCCGAGCTTGAGGAAGACCACGGAGGTGCCCAGGTCCAGAAGTCGTTCGACCAAGGCCTCGACCTGCGAGAAGCTGGGCTGCCGCTCTCCGCATCGCAGCATGATGGCGATCTCGTCGAGACTCGGAACGAAGACGTCCGTGTGGGGAAGCACCCGTCGCAGGTACCCCTCCCAGTCGACATTGCCGGCGGCGCCGTGCGGATCCGGGTAGGACATGTCCAGAGACGTGGTGAGTCCGAGCCGATGCGCCCTCTCGAAGAGCTCCACCACCCTCGCCCCGCCTTCTCCCGCCATCCTCGCCATCAGCGGGGGATATCCGAAGTGGAGGTGGCGGGCTCCCTCGAGGGCATCGTCGGGGACGTCCTCGGGTCCGAAGGTGGCGTTGGCTCCGGGGCAGTGCAGAAAGCTTCGGTCCCGGCCAGGCGGATTGAGCACCACCGTGTACGACGTGTGGGACACTGGGTCGCGCGCGAGCCACCGCACCAAGCTCGGATCCGTTCGCCGCAGGCGCTCGATCGCGAGCAGCGCCATAGGATCGTCGCCCACCTTCGCCACGATGCGCACGCCGAATCCGAGCTTCCACAGTGCCTGGCCGGTGTTGGCTGCGGCCCCGCCCACCGAGACTCTGAGCGGACCGACCTCAGTCAGCACGCCCTCTCGAACCAGGTTCGCGGGCTCGACTGGGGGAAGGGTCGGGCTCAGGTCGACGCAGAGGTGGCCTGCCGCCACCACCGGGGCGCTGGGTCTATGGCTCATGGGATCGGTAGCTCGGTGGTGTGCTTCGTCGTGTTCAGGACGAACGAGGTGTTGATCTTGCGGATGCCGTGGATGCGGCTGAGCTTCTCGCTGATGAAGCGCTCGTAGCTGTGGATGCTGTCGACAACCACTTTCAGGAGGAAGTCGAACTCTCCCGTGGTGTGGTAGCACTCCAGCACCTCGGGGAACTCCGTCACGGCCCGTCGGAACCGCTCGATCGGCCGCTCGTGGTGCAACGACAGGCTCACCATGGTGAGGGCGACGACGTCGAAGCCCAAGGCCTGCGCGTTGCAAAGGGCGGTGAACTGACGGATGATGCCGTTCTTCTGCAGGTTGCGGACCTTCGCTAGGGTGGAGGGTTGCGAGAGACCAACCAGGCGCGCTAAGTCCGCGTTGCTGATGCGGCCGTTCTTCTGGAGGATCCGCAGAATTTCGCGGTCGGTCTTGTTGAGGAAGGCTCGCATGGTCGTTCCCAGCCGACGGGGCGTAGGATAAGCTTATCCCGAACGGTGGGTCTGCGCCACAGCCCTGCAGAGGGGCCAACGCGCCGGCCACCCCAGCGACCATGGAACCCGCCGCCGCACCACGTTGGAACTTGGAGTCCGTCTTTCCGTCTCTGGACTCAGCGGAGTTCGTTGAGGCGAAGCGGGCGATGCTCGAGCACCTGGACGCGCTCTGCGGTCTGTACGACGCCGAAAAGGTTGGACGCGCCGGGCACTGCGCTCCCGATCGGCTGGAGGCGGTGTTGCGGGAGACGAACGCCTATCTCGAGAGTTCGAGAACCGTGGGAGTTTACGTCAGCCTCCATGTGGCCGCGGACTCGAGAAACCCGCAGGCGCAAGCCGTGCTCAGCGAGCTCAGCAAGACGCAGGCGAAGCTGACGAAGCTGATGGTCCGCCTCACCGCTTGGCTGAAAGGAGCCGATATCGCCGCGCTCTCGGGGGCGTCGGACTATCTGAAGGAGTATCGGCACCACCTCTCGCGTTTGAGCGTCCTCGCCGAGAGACTCATGTCGGAGCCTGAGGAGGACCTTTACGCCGAGTTGCAACCGAGCGCTGGCATCGCTTGGGGGAAGCTCCACGGCAACGTGACCTCCACCTTGGAGGTCGAGGTCGAGCTGGCGACCGGAGCCCGGCGCCTCAGCATGAGCCAAGTCAGGAACCTGGCCTTCTCGCCGGACCGCTCTCTCCGTCGGGCCGCGTACGAGGCCGAGCTGAGGGCATGGCGCAACGTGGAGACCACGATGGCGGCTTGCCTGAACGGCATCAAGGGCGAGGTGCTTGTTGTGGCAAGGCGCCGGGGATGGACGGATCCGCTGGAGGAATCGCTGTTCGCCGCGGGAATCGATCAGTCCGTGTTGGACGCGATGATGGGCGCTGCGCGGGACAGCTTTCCAATGTTTCGGCGCTACCTTCGGGCCAAGGCCAGGGCACTGGGGTTGGATCGCCTCGCGTGGTACGACCTGTTCGCTCCCGTTGGGGAGGAACGGGAGTGGTCCTTCTCCGAGGCCGAGCGCTTCATCCTCGGCCGGTTCGCGGAGTACGGCTCGCGGATGGAGGAGATGGCGCGCAGAGCCTTTGAGGAGAGGTGGGTCGATGCGGAGCCCCGGCTGGGCAAGCGCGACGGCGCGTTCTGCGCCTCGCTGCGAGCGGATGAGTCGCGGATCCTCATGAATTTCAAGCCGTCGTTCGGTTCGGTATCCACCTTGGCGCACGAACTGGGCCATGCGTACCACAACGTGTGCCTGTCGGAACGCGACCCGTTGCTTCGCAACACCCCGATGACCCTCGCCGAGACGGCGAGCATCTTCTGCGAGACTCTGGTGCGTCAGGCTGCGATGGGAACGGCCGAGGGTCCGCAGCGGCTTTCCCTGCTCGAGGCGTCGCTGCAGGGGGCATGCCAGACGGTCGTGGACATCTCCAGCCGCGTTCTCTTCGAACAGGAGGTGTTCCGTGGTCGCGAGGCGCGCGAATGGAACGCCTCCGAGCTCTGCGAGCTGATGCTGAGTTGCCAAGAGGAAACGTACGGAGAGGGGCTGGACGCCGACGCCAGGCATCCCTACATGTGGGCGGTCAAGCCCCACTACTACAGCGCGTCTCGCTCCTTCTACAACTTTCCCTACCTCTTCGGCCATCTGTTCGGTCTCGGGCTCTACCGCAGGTACTGCGACGACCCAGAGGCCTTCCGAGCGGGCTATGACGAGTTGCTCTCCTCCACCGGCATGGCTCCCGCGATGGAGCTGGCCGAGCGATTCGGCATCGATCTTCGGAACCGCGCGTTCTGGGAGTCGAGCCTGTCGGTCATCGAAAGGGAGGTCGCGGAGTTCGAGCGCTTGGTGAGCGAACTGGAGCCTTGCTGAGGGACCGCATCCCGTTCGACAGTCTGACCCTGGCGACGGTCAGGAACGAGCTGGCCGACTGGATCGGAGCGAGAGTCCAGCAGGCATCCCAGCCGGACGATCACTCGCTGGTGCTGAGCCTCTACCAAGCCCGCGAGGCATGGCTCTTGCTCAGCTGGCACCCCGAGTTTGCCCGGGTTCACTTCACCTTCCGAAAACCCGTGAACCAGCCGCAACCGCTAGGATTCCTCCAAGCGGTTCGAGCCCATCTAGCCGGGGCCAGACTCGAGGGGGTGGAACAGGCGGGGTGCGACCGGGTCCTTCGACTGCGATTCTCTGGCCGAAAGGGCTCCCGAACGCTGCTCTTGGAGGCGATGGGGAAGCACAGCAACTTGATGTTGCTGGACGAGTCCGACAAGATCCTAGCGGCGGCCAAGGTCGTCGGCCGGTCGAAGAGCCGACGGCCCGTGGTGCCTGGACACCCCTACAGCCCGCCTCCGTTCGAACCCAGGCCGAGCCTGCTGGAGGCACGCACCATCGAGGCGGTTGCGGCCTCGGATGGGGGCTCTCCGTTCCTTGTCCGCTGGCTCCGAGCGCATCCCGGAGGCCCTGACAGCGCGTTGGCGGAGGTCCGGAGCGTTGTGGCGCACGGCCGCGCAGGGTTCCTTTCGCCCGGACGCGGAGCCTATCCCGTGGACGTCTCCTGTCTGGGCTGGGAGTCCTTCGGGCGGAGCTCGATCAGCGTCGCGCTGGATCAGCACTTCGGTGCCGTCGTCTCCCAGTGGACGCTCGATAGGCAGGCTTCGGCGATCCTGGGCCAGTTGCGGAGGGCTCTGGAAGCCCGAAGGGCGGGACTCCAAGGGGCCAGAGGGGCGCTCCAAGAGGCCGAGGGAGCCGCACGCCTGCAGGAGGACGCGAGCCTGCTGCTGGCCTACGGGCCTCTTCTGGAGCCTGGCGCGTCGGAAGTGGAGGTTCTCGGTCCGGACGGCGAACCCAGACGTATCCAAATCGATCCGGACGCCGGATGGCTCGGTACCGCCGAGCGGATGTTCTCCAAAGCCCGTCGGCTGAAGGAGGCGTCGGATCAGCTCCGAAAGCACATCGCGGCTCTCGAGACGGAGGTCTCGGAGCTGGAGCAAGCCATCGATGAGCTTTGCCACGCCGAACGCATGGCGGATGTGGAGGCGGTTCAGGAGCGCGCCATCGGGAGACGTTGGCTCGCGGCCTCGGTGACCGCACAGAAGAGGACGGAAGAGCGCCCTTTCGAGGGCAAGAAGGTTCGCGAGGCGGTGGGTCCCGGTGGAGTCGTGGCATACGTCGGGCTGAATGCCGAAGCCAACGACTACGTCACCACACGCCTGGCCAAACCGAACGATCTGTGGCTGCACGTCCGTGGGTCGACCTCGGCCCATGTGGTGATCCCCACCCAGAACCGGCCTGAGCGGATCAGCAAGCAGCAGCTGCTTTGGGCCGCGCGGCTGGCCGTGGAGCATAGCGCGAGCCGCCACAGTGGTCTCGTGCCGGTCGACTACACGCTGAGGAAGTACGTTCGCAAGCCCAAGGGTTCTCCTCCTGGAACGGCCCTATACACGCACGAGAAGACCCTGCACGTGGAGCGAGAGAAACCTAGGGGGTGAGCGAAACCGGGGCGGCGGAGGAGCGTCCAACCGAAGGGAGTGGTCCAAGGCCTGTTCGGTTCCCAGGATGGGTAACGATCGGCTCGGGAAGGGGCTACAATGAAGCGAGGGATGACGAAGCGCACGGGTAGCTGGGTGATCGCGCTCAGCCTCCTGACGGTGCCAGGGATGGGGTCCGGCCAGGAGGTGCCCGGCCTGTCGTCCTTCAACCAGTTGCAGAGCCCGGCTGCCGACGCCAAACCGGTTCTTGGCGGCAAGCCCAGCATCGACGTCATCGTGGTGGAGGGCAGCCTTCCGTCGGTTCCGCTCCTGCGAGGAGGGGTGCTTCCCGGTTCGGAGAGCGTGACGCTCAACGGCCAAGCCCTGGAGCGCGGAACGGACTACCAAATCGACTATCCTGCCGGAGTCGTTTACCTGATGCGGGCCGTGAAGCCCGGCTCGGTTCTGAGGGCATCGTATCGGTACGAACCGAACTATCGCCCTCCGGCGCAGCAGTTCGCGGGCCTCGGGGCTTTCCGCTACTCTTTGGTGCCGGGCGCGATGAACCTGACGCTCGGTATGGGCCTGACCGAGCGGACGCAGGCGGGGGTGTTCACGTCGAACGTCTACGGCTGGAACAACGCGCTGAAGTTCGGCTCCAGCGGCTCGCTGAGCGGGGCGTTCATCGTGGGGGAGCGGCGGAAGACGGCCGCTGCCTCCGAGCTCCAGCAGGAACGGCTCTCAACCGCACCCGCTGAGACCGGGCAGGCCGTAGTGCAGAACTTGAAGCTCGGATGGGGCAAGGGTAGCCTGGAGGTGGACTACCAGGATGTGGAGCAGTCCTTCAGCCACTTCGGTGCCCTTCAGGATGCCGGGTTCACGGCCGAGCAGGTGGCCCAGCTTCAGAAGGAGCGTGGGCTGACCCGCATCGGCTTCTCGTTCAAGGATATCGGTTTTGGAACAGGCGCCGTCTCGCAGTCGTTCCGTCAGGTGGGGAACGACGACGGGAAGCTCACGTGGACATCCTACGGTTTCCAATCGAAGGACTTGTCCCTGGGCTACGAGTCGAGGAGAATCGACCCGAAGTTCCGCAGGTTCCAAGACTTGGCGGAGCAGGACCGTCAGCAGTTGGCCGCGGAAGCGGGCCTCCAAAGGGAGCGGTTCTCCGCAGCCTGGCGGGCGGGGCTGGCGAAGCTCGACTACCAACAGAGCCTCATCGAAGACTTCGCGGGTACGGGCGCGGGAATCAGACGCGACTCCATCGCGATCGACGCCGGCAAGGTCCGTTTCAGCCTGCAAGAGCAGGAGATCGATGCCGCCTTTACCCGCTTCAACAGCCTCTTCGAGCCAGAGAAGGCGCAGTGGGCCCGAGAGCAGGGCCTGCGGCGAAGGAACCTGGCCTTGGATGCCACCGTCTTCGGAGGCACCCAGCAACCGCTGCAGTTCCGCCAATCGCTCGTGGCGTCGGGCAAGGGAGAGTACCGATCGACGACTTTGGACGCAGCGGGCAAGACGTGGTCCCTGAGCCACGCGCAGATCGGCGCCACGGCCCGCTTCGGGCGGCTCGGGTCTCTCGCTCAGAGCGAGGTGGAAGACGCCGTGAGACGCATCGCAGACGCGTATCAGCCGGGGCTCGCGGTCAAGCCGGACGAGATTGGTTGGTTCGCCAGGGGCGACCGCCTGAGCCGCGAGCTGACTCGGCTCACCTGGCAGCCGGGAAAGGGCTGGACGGTGCGGTTCGACGAGGTACGGCTCGATGGCCAGCGGGATGGAGGCTGGCTCCAATCGATCGGAGTCTCCAACCCTAGGATGAACCTGAGCATCCGGCGCCAGAACTTGGGAGACCGCTTCTCCGAGATCGGCAACCTGATGACCTTCGAGCGCGAGCGCCTCGGCACCGTTGCGGGGTTGCGCCGTGAGGACGTGTCCCTCGCGCTGAACCTCGGGGGCGAGCGCCGAGCGAACGTGGACACGACGAGCATCGACCTCTCCGGGGCCGGGCTCGCGCGAGCCCGTCTGAGCTACCAGGACAAGGGTGTGGAGATCTCTTATGGCTCGAGGAGCGTGGACGAGAAGTTCGGCGCGGCTAGGGCCCTAATCGACTCGGAAAGGGAGCTGTTGGCCTCGCTGCAAGGCTTCAACGAGCGCGACTTCCAGCTGAAATGGAAGCTCCTACCCAGCCTGTCGGTGGAGCTGTTCGATTTGAGCGCGTCCTCCGAGGCGCTCGATCAAAGGCGGGACGTTCGCAACCTGTTTCTGGCCTACAACCCCGACGCCAAGACGAAGCTCGACTATCTCAAGAGCAACACCCGCCACCAGGATGAGCTCCATTCGGCGGACCTGTTCCGGGCGGCGGTGGAGCGCTTAACCCTGGTCAAGGACCTTGGAAGGTTCGGCGTGGTGCGCTACCTCCGGGAAACGACGGACTACCTCAACGCCGGACTGATCGGCTACGAGAAGGAGATCGTGGCCTACCAAGCCCGGCTCGATGCTAGGACGGAGGTCGCGACGGAGCAGGCTCGCACGAGGTTCGATGACGGTACGAACGAAAAGGTCTCGTCGCACACGGTTCGCACCGCCCTCGGGCCCCGCACGGGCGTGCAGGTCGCCGAAGTCGCCGTGGATCGGCGTGGCAGCGAGCGGGACGAGCGGAAGCGGAACGTGGGCTTTTGGTGGGATCTCGGCAACGGCCTTCGCCTGAGCTACGGCTACGATCGGCAAGCGGTCGGCGAGCTTGGCGTGACCAAAGAGAACCTGTTGCTGGCCTCCAGCCCGGGCGCGAGCGGCGCGCAACTGGGGAACGTGGCGATCGGAGCGGCCTCTTACCAAGCCAGCGCGTGGGACGAAGGCCGCGTCCAAGCCACCAGCAACGTCCAGCTGTCCACGGCCAGGCCGATGCGCCTCGGTCCTCTCCAGGATGTGAAGATGTCGTTCGGTTTCGACACCGCATCCGATCGCACGGTCTGGCTGCGGGAGAACCGCCTGTTCGCGATGGACGGCAAGTGGGGCTCGAACACGTTCGCTCTGCAGTATCGCAGCCAGATGCACAGCTCCGGCTACAGGGCCGTCGATCGCTCGATTGGGTTCTCCACGGATCAGGATCCCAAGCGCTGGCTCGTCGGCTCCTTGTACCTGAAGGAGCGCTCGCTTCCCGCGACAGCGGAAGACGTGCAGATTCAGAACATCAGCCTGACGGCCCGACCGATGAAGGGGGTGGAGCTCAGCCACCAAACGGTTCAGAACCCAGAGGTGACCCGTGGGGACGCATTGCTGGGCTCGGTCATCCAAGCGGCGCGCTCGGAGCGCTGGAAGCTGAACGTGAGAACCAACGACGACACCTCCGTCGGCGGCAGCTTCGAGGAGCTGTACAACGCGCAGACCCGAGCCATGACCCGCGTGGGTGGCCTGCACGTCACCCTCCGGCAGAAGAGCGGCTCGCCGATCGAGCTGTTCTATGGGCTGGAGGAGGCCGACGTGAATGGGCGCCGACAGACAGCGCACCGATACCACCTGAAGTTCGACCAGCGCCCCGGCCCCAACCAGGCGCTCAGCGTCTTCGTGGGGAATGTCAGCTACGAGCACAACTTCGAGCGAGGCGGTCGCGACAACTGGACCATCCGCTTGGATTACCAGTTGCGCTTCTGAAAGCCGAGGCCGACTGCCGCGGGCTACAATGGTGCCCATGGAGGAGGTTCTTTTCGAAGGCTGGCGTTGCGCCAGACTCGTTTCCGGAAACACGGAGGCGTTCGTGACGCTCGACGTCGGCCCCAGGGTCATTCGCTACGGTTTCGTCGGCGGCCCGAACTTCATGCATGTCGCTCCCGAGACCAAGGGGCTCAAAGGAGGATCGGAGTATCGCTCGTACGGCGGCCATCGCCTTTGGATCGCTCCGGAGGATTGGGAAAGAACCTATGTGCCGGAGAACGAGCCGGTGGAAGTCGCGCAGGACGGCGATGCCGCCGTCTTCCGCTCCGACCCCGACCGCTGGGGCATCCAGAAAGAGATTCGCCTGACCGCCAGGCCAGAGCTGGACGGTTTCGGATTGCTCCACGTCATCCACAACCGAGGATCGAAGGCCGTGGAGCTCGCGCCGTGGTGTCTGACCGTGATGGGGCCCGGCGGGGTCTGCCTGTTTCCCCAAGCGCCGTTCGTTCCGCACAGCGAGGACTTCCTGCCTGCCCGGCCGCTCGTTCTGTGGGGCTACACCAACATGCAGGATCCTCGATGGACATGGGGTCGCCGGGTGATCCGCCTGCGACAGGACGCCTTGCCGCCGCAGAAGGTTGGCGCGCAGGTCTCGCAAGGGTACGCCGCCTACGCGAACCACGGTGCCCTGTTCCTGAAGCGTTTCCCCTTCGAGCAAGGCGCGCGCTACCCGGACTTCGGTTGCAACTTCGAGACCTTCACCCGAGAGGACATGCTGGAGGTGGAGAGCTTGGGACCGCTGACAACGCTGGAACCGGGAACGAGCGTCGAGCTCCGGGAGGCGTGGTACCTGGTCGGAGGGTTCGAGTTGGCTGAGGAGGAGGATCGCCTCGCCGACACCCTCGACGGCTTGGCTTCGACCCGTCCGCTCTGAGGCTTCAGCGCGTCGACCAAAGCCCCGTGAGGTCGCCGCCGACGTCCAGGTAGCGCGCGGCTGCTGCCGTCGGCGGGACCGTCTCGATGTGGCCATCGACGAACAGGACGTGGATTCCGCCGTCGTGCCTCGAGGCTCCGCGCGCCTGAAAGTCTCCCGAGGCGGTGTTGTAGAACGCGAGCCGAGTGACGGCTTTCGGCATGTCCGAAGACTGGGTGGTGTTGTACCAATCGATGCGATTGCCCGTGTCCCAGCCCACGGCGAAGCCGTCGTACGGCGCGGGCTTGCCATCCAGGCCGAGCAAGGGATGAGGATCGTAGGTGCCCCGTGCCCCTCTGTTCGACGTTTCCGCGATCAGAACGGATCGGGCAGGATCGCTGATCGACGACAGGGCGGCGGTGGATCGGGGCAGGTACATGCCGTAGCTCATCGGGACCTGCTGGTCCGACTCGTAGGGATGGGCGGCGATCACCAGTTCCTCCGCCGAGGCCGCCGGGCACCGGAACTTCGCGCGTTTGCTCATGTACTCGTTGATGGTGGAAGCCCAAGTGAACGGCTTGCCGTCGAAGAGCAGCACCTCGCCCCTCGGACCGCTCGCGTAGGCGGGAGGAAACTGGTTGTCCCACACCTCCATGTACAGCAGCATGGCCCCCTGGATCGACTTGCAGTTCATCGCGCACTCGGCCTTCTGCGCCTGGCGCTTCAGCACGATGTAGATCGGCGTCATGAGCACGAACAGAACGGCTAGAACGACGCCGATCGCACGCAGATCCTTCTTGGTGAGGTAGGCGCTGCCTTGCCTTTCCTCAACCGCCTCCTCGGGTGCGGCTTCCTGCCGCGGCTCGTCGAAAGGTGTGTTCAAGGCTGGTTCTCCCTGCGGTGCGAGCTCGTTAGCAAGCGGTGATCCTCCAGGACTTTCGGCAACTCTTGCACGTCGAGCCTGAGGTTCGTTCCCCTGCCGGGGAGAACCGGCACCGCACCCAAGCGCACGTCCTCCTTCGATAGGTTGCGCGCGAACATCGCCATGGCCAGGATCTCCTCCGCCGTCAGTCCGCCGCCCGTGGCCTCGACGGCTTTCTCCGCGAGGGCATTCAGCTTCAGCGGATCACGCAGGGCGGCTTCCTTGAAAGCCAACAGAAACTGCCTCTGCCGACCCTGCCTCAGGAAGTCCGAATCGCTGTGCCGGAACCGGACGTAGCCCATCGCTTGGTAGCCGCTCAACAGCTGCTCTCCCGGCTGGAGGTCGATGTTCAAGTCTCCCGCCCGGTCCCTCCAACGCATTCTCTTCTCCACGTTGATCCGTACGCCTCCCACCAGGTCCACCATGTCCTGGAAGGCGCGGTAGTCCAACACGAGCACACGGTCGATCGGCACTCCCAGGACGTGCTCGACGGCCCGCTTCGCCAGCTCCTTGCCGCCGATCGCATGGTAGGCGTTGATCTTCTGCGGGCGGTAACCGGGAAGCTGCACTTCCAGATCCCTCGGGATCGACACGCCCTCCACCTTCCTGTCCTTGAAAAAGACCTTGGCGACGAGGATCATGTCGCTTCGCGCTTGATTCCTCAGAACCCGCGCTCCGCCCGCGGATCGGTCCTCGTCGCATCCGAGGACGAGCAGGGTGATCTCGGATCGATCCTCGAAGGCCGTGGAGGGGTCTCGGCTTCGCAGCACGCGGACCACAGCCGCCGTTCCCAAGGGGCCTTGGGCGAAATAGCCCAGAGCGGTGCCCACCAGCAGCGCCAGGGCGCACAGCGAGAGATGCACCAAGGCGCCGGCGATGCGAAGCAGGCGGGAGGCGAGCGAAGCGGAAGAGGACACCTGCAACGAATTATGTCACCGTTGGGCGCCTTCGTTCCCCGGGCCTCAGGGCGACGGACGGTGCGGGAAGGCGACCCGGAAAGTCGTTCCTCGTCCCACCTCGCTGTCGATCGTCACCGTCGCTCCGTGCGTTGCGGCGAGCTCGAGCACGATCTTCATGCCCCATCCCGAGCCCGAGCCCTTGTCCCACTGGCTTCGGGCGTTGCCGGCCAGGATTCGGTCGGCGGTCTCGCGGGTCATTCCTGGGCCCGCGTCCTGGACCTCCACCCAATGCTCCTTGTCCTCGAAACGGTAGCGCACCGCGACCTCGCCGAAAATTCCCTCTTCGCCTTCACCGACCCGCTCCAGCCACTCGTCCGGAATCGTCTCCCGAACGGCCTTGATGGCGTTGCCCACGAGGTTCTGGACGATCCGGAAAACGAACAGCTCGTCGTGCATCGTGGCCGGAGCGTCCTCCTGAATCTCGTAGACCAGGGCCACGTGGCTTCGGCGCCCTTCGGTTTCAAGGTAGGCGGCGCTGGTCTGGATCGTGCGCGCGAGCGAACCGAGCTGCATGTTCGGCCGGAGAGCCTTGCCGGCCGACAGGTCGCTGATCAGCCTCGAGTAGCCGACGATGCGATCGATGGACTGCCGGAGGTCCTGGAACATCGTGTCCAAGGACTCCACATACAGGATGAGCGTTTCGTCGGCGCCGCTCTCCGCGAGCTGGTCGCGCAGTCCCTGCATGGCCATCTCGCTGAACGCGATGTTCGCGTACAAGCTGGCGGCGAGGTTGCCGATGTCGTGGCTCACCTTTCCCATCCCCAAAAGCGAGGAGGCGCGCGACTGTTGCTCCATCAGAAGGCCGTTGACGTAGGCCATCGTGCTGACCGCGGCGACGGTGTCCAGAACCGCAAGGTCGTTCTCCGTGAATTCGCCGTCCTGCTTGTTGACCACCTGCACCACGCCGACGGGCTCATCGTCGCCGATGCTGAGCGGCACCGTCGCCATCGTTCGAACGGGAACGCCGGTGGCTTCCGAAAGGTCGAGCGACGCCGCGTCGTCCGATGCGATGCTGGTGAGGATCGCGGTGCGCGTTTGGAAGACCTTGCCGGCGATGCCGTGGTCGGCTGGGATGCGGCTCCCTTGGAGGCGGCTGGCGACACTCTCCGGCAGCACGTGTCGGAAAACCAGAGACCGGGTGGATGGCTCGTACAGATACAGGCTCCCTCCCTCCGCGCCCACGGCTTCCACGCAAAGCCCGAGGACGTCACGGATGAGGGAATCGAAGGCGCCGGTCCCCGCCAGCTTCCGCGCGGCAAGGTGGACGGCACGGATCAGCGGGTCCGGGGAAGCCATGGCGCCTGATTCTACACGATGCGAAACCTCGGTCAGGGCGTAGCGGAGACAAGGATCGCAACCGCGATGGCCGCTTCGCGCTCGTGGCTGATGCTGAGGAGAACGGTCCTTCCGGGCGGTAGTCGGACAGGGTTCACTCGGACTCTCGGAGCCTCTCCTGCGTTCGAGACTATCTCGACGTCGTGCCAAGGAATCGGCGCGCCGAGGCACTTTGCCACGGCCTCCTTGGCGGCCCACCGTCCGGCAACGAACGCGGGGGTCACCATCCGACCCTCCGTTTCGACCGGCGAAAGGACCCTTGGGACGAAGCGCGGGTTCCTCATGGCGCGCTCGATGCGGGGAACGCTGACCATGTCGACGCCGATGGCTTCGATCACGGCTTGCGCACCGTCCTCGCCCTCTCCGAGTCGCCAGCGGCGGCGACGCCGTTCTCTGCCCGCGCGACTCTGGCGCAGAGTTCGGAGACCGTCGCCACCTCGATCGTGGTCCGATTCTCCGCGAGCCAAAGGCAGAAAGCCGCGTGCTCGACGGCGTCGACAGCGGGGTCGCCGCATCCCACACCGTGGAACGTGAGGATGTGCCAGCAAGGCTTGGCCCTGTCGCGCTCCAAGACGCCTCGGAGGGAGTCGGCGGTCTGACTCAGTGCCGGCAGGGTGCGCAGACCGAAGGGATCGATCCGCCGAAGGTCGTTGGTGCCCTCGATGCCGGTTCGCAAGCCGTTCGCAATCCCCAGCAGTTCCGCGGGCAGTAGGCCCGCGAGGGCCTCCGCGCGCTCTCTTCTGAGTTTGGCGGACCCTTCGAGGGGGAGCGGCAGGCCGAGCGATCGTTTCCGCGCGCCAAACAGCTCGTTCAGCAACCGGAGGTCGTCCTCGGCGCAGGCGACGAGCGATTCGGAAGGAGCCTCCAGCGTGCCATCGTCCGCCACCCAGTCGTGGTACGGTGCCAGACCGATCTCGTGACCGAAATCCGCCAAGCTGCGCCACGCGGTCGGATTGTCCAAAATGGCTGTGCTCGGCGCGTAGAAGGTTGCCTGCAAGCCCAGCGCCTCGAGGCATGGCGCGACGGACTCCAGGTGGCTGGGGCTACCACCGTCGTAGCAGAGGCTGACGGCGAAGCGCTTGCCCTCGGGCAACACCCGCGACGAGGCACCGACGCTGACCATTGCTTCATTATGGGGGTGTTTTCCGGATCCGATGACGGGTTTGGACAGCCACAACCTCTCGGCCGTGCGCGCAGGCCGTTGCGTGGCAGAGCCCCGGTTTCGGATTGTTCCAAAGGCAGGGAACGCGGTTGCCTCAAGGCTGCGTAGCGTGGGGTGGGAGAAGCGTCCGAATCCGCCCACCGCCGCAATTTCGGCAGGGTCGCGTCGAGCGCAGATGCGGTTGGTTGTCGTCGCCAGGGTTCCCCTGCGGCGAGCATCCGTGCGGCGACGAAGGAGTGCCTCGGACTGGAGACTCCAGTGTCAGACAGCGAGACGAAATCGATCAAGGCATCGGTGAGGACCGCCTACGGCGACTTGGCCTCGAGGCTCGCTCGGGGAGTTGACGCCGCCGGTTGCTGCGGATGCGGTCCCATCGTTGTCGGCAACTACGATCCCAACGAGGGTATCCCGGGCCTCGTTCGACAGTCGCTGGGTTGCGGCAACCCGATTGCGGCGGCGCAACTGCGCGAGGGGGAAGCGGTGCTGGATCTGGGTAGCGGCGCCGGACTGGATGCCCTCCTCTCGCAAAGAATGGTGGGGGCTTCCGGGCTGGTGCTGGGCCTCGACGGATCGGCCGAGATGGCCAAACTCGCCGAGCGCAACCGGTTGATGCACGGGGCGGCCAACGTTCGGTTTCTCGTCGGGGACATAGAGTCCATCCCCTTGAGGGATGCGTGCGTGGGGGTGGTGATCTCCAACTGCGTGCTCAATCTGGCCCCGAACAAGCGGGCGTTGGTCCGCGAAGTGTTCAGAGTGCTTCGACCGGGAGGCAGGTTGGTTGCCTCGGACATCCTTCGGGTCGGCGGCGCGTCGGCCGAGCACGCGTCGGATCCGAGTCTCTGGAGCGCCTGTTTCGCTGGCGCGGCGGCTCCCGAGGTTTGGCGCGAACTTCTGCTGGAGGCCGGGTTCTGCGAGGTCGAAGTCTCGCCGCAGAGGTTCTACGATCCCGACAAGTTGCCGCTCTCGTCCTCCTGCGGAGTGGGCCCGGAGTTCTGCAGCGGGTTGTTGCGGGCTCGAAAGCCTGCCTAGCCGAAGCGGCCCGTGATGTAGTCCTCGGTCTGTTTCTTCTTCGGGGACATGAACAGGTTTTCGGTGGAGTCGAACTCGACCAGCTCCCCCAGCATGAAGAAGCCCGTGAAATCGCTGATCCGTTGCGCCTGTTGCATGTTGTGGGTGACGATCACGATGGTGTAGCTTTGCGAGAGCTCGAGGATGAGCTCCTCGATCCTGCTCGTGGCGATCGGGTCGAGCGCGGAGCAGGGCTCGTCCATCAGGATCACCTGAGGTTCGACGGCCAACGTTCGGGCGATGCACAGGCGTTGTTGCTGGCCACCCGAGAGGGCGACCGCACTCTGGTGCAGCTTGTCCTTGACTTCGTCCCAGAGAGCCGCCCTTGTGAGGCACCGCTCCACCAGCTCATCCATCTCCGCTCGGCTCACCCGGCGGTGAAGGCGCGGGCCGAAGGCGATGTTGTCGTAGATGCTTTTTGGGAAGGGGTTGGGCTTCTGGAAGACCATGCCCACCTCCTTGCGGAGCTGGACGGGGTCGACGACCGGGTCGTTGATATCGATGCCGTCGAGCAGAATCCGGCCGGTCATTCGGGCGCTCGGGATCAGGTCGTTCATGCGGTTGAGGCACCGCAGGAAGGTCGACTTGCCACATCCGGAGGGACCGATCAGCGCGGTGACCCGATTCTCAGGGATCTGGATGCTGACCTTGTGGAGGACGTGGTGCTTTCCGTAGAAGAAGTCGACGTCCTCGGTGACGATCTTGACGCGCAAGGGGCGCTTCTCCTTGGCCAGCGGCGAGACAGACATTACGGAGTCCATGCGGCTTCAGTCGGATGCGGAGCGGAGGCCTCTACGGCCAGCTGGATGAGGGCGTGGTCGGCCAGCACCAAGGCGGCCATCGCCTCCACGATCGGAACGGCGCGGGGAAGCACACAGGGGTCGTGGCGCCCCCTGCCTTGGAGCGTGGTCTCGTCGCCACGGACGTCCACGGTGTCTTGCGGACGGAGAACGGTGGCGGTCGGCTTGAACGCGACCCGGAACACGATGGGCATGCCGTTCGAGATCCCACCTTGAATGCCGCCGCTCCTGTTCGTGGGGGTGTAGACCCTCCGGTCTTTGGATCGGAAGACGTCGTTGTGCTGGAGCCCTGTCAGATCGGTTCCCGCGAAACCCGACCCGACCTCGAATCCCTTGCAGGCGGGTAGCGAGAGCATGGCCTTGGCCAAGTCGGCCTCCAGCTTGTCGAACACGGGGTCTCCCCAGCCGGCAGGACAGTTCCTCACCACGCACCCGACGATGCCCCCGACGGAGTCCCCGTTTTTGCGGGCCTCCTCGACCCTCTGGATGAAGCGTTCCGCAGCTTGCGGATCGGGGCAACGGATCGGCGTGCTCTCGACTTGCTCGCGCGTCACCGTCGACGGATCCACGTCGACGCTCTGCGTGTGCACCTTCTCGACCCACGCAACGATCTCGACCCCGAACCGCTCGGCCAGCCATTTTCGCGCGACGGCTCCCCCCGCCACCCTGCCGATGGTTTCCCTCGCCGAGGCTCTTCCACCACCCATCCAAGCGCGGATGCCGTACTTGCGATCGTAGGTGAAGTCGGCGTGGCTCGGTCGATACTTCTCACGAAGCTCCTCGTAGTCTCTGGGGCGCGCGTCCTCGTTCGGGACTTCCATGGCGATCGGCGTTCCCAAGGTGAGTCCGTCCAGCACACCGCTCAGGATGCGCACCGTGTCCGATTCGCGCCTTTGGGTGACTATGGAGCTCTGCCCGGGCCTTCGCCGATCCAGTTCCTTCTGGATGTCCTCCTCGCAGAGTGAAAGACGCGGCGGACAGCCATCCACGACCACCCCCACGGAGGAACCGTGAGACTCCCCCCAGGTGGTGACTCGGAACAGCGTTCCGAAGGAACTGCCCATCGAGGCTTGAGTTTACCTTTGGCCCTCTCCCGCGGCCCGGCCCGCCATGCGTTGCAGAACCGCCCTCAGCTGTCTCTGGAGCTCGCCGTAGCCCGCGAAGTCGGCGTTGCGAAGCGCCGATTCCGCCTGCTCGAAGAGCTCGAGGGCCCTGCTCGCATCGGGGTCAGGGGGCGGCGCCTCCGAGGAGCCTGTCGGCTTGGGCGCGACCGTCGCCGAGGGCTTCTCCCCGAACAGCAATCGCAGAGCCTCCTCGTAGGTGTCGCCCACGACAACCTTGGCTTTCAGGGCGAGGATCACCTTCTTCAGTTCGGGGACGGCCTGAATCCCGGCCGAGCGGCTTTGCAGGAACAGCGGCTTGACGTACAGCACGCTGTTGCCTATCGGCACCACCAGCAGATTGCCGGGCACGATGCGGCTCTGGTCGTTGTTCAGTTGCCGGTTGATGTCGGCGATCGTTCGGTCTTGGTTGAAGATGGCCTCCATCTGGGCTGGGCCAGGCATGTTGCTGCCCCTTGGGAACCGCACCAGCACGAGCCTGCCGTAATCCTCGGGATCGCAGTGAGCCGCGAGCCAGCCGCTCATGTTGATCTTCTGGCGGGGGGTGAACGGAAGGATCAGCAGGAACGCGGTGCGCTTCTCGCCTGGAACGCGCATCTGCACGTAATAGGCCCTCATCGGCTCGCTGTCGCCCGAAGGCCCCCGCTCGACAGGCATGTCCCACGCGTCCTCGTTGTTGAGGAACGCCGTGGGATCCGTCACGTGGTACTGCGTGAGCTGGAACGCCTGCAGCATGAAAAGGTCTTCCGGATAGCGGAAGTGCCGCTCCAAGCCCTTGGGTACCGCCTCCTTGTCCTCGATGAGGCGCGGATAGATTCGGCGGAACGTCTGCAGGATGGGGTCTTTGGAATCGACGGCGAACGCGCGGGTCTCGCCGCTGTAGGCGTCGACCGTGACCTTCACGCTGTTCCGGATGTAGTTGAGACTGCGGGCGCCTCCTTGGAGACGGGCGCTGTACGGAACCTTATCGGTGGTGGTGTAGGCATCCAGGATCCAGATCAAGCGGCCTTGAAAGAGAACGATGTATGGGTCGCCGTCGAACTGCAGGAAGGGGAACATCAGGCTCGCGCGCTCCAGCACGTTCCTGCGGATGAGGATCCTGGACTCTGGGAGGATGTTGGAGCTGATCAGCAGGTTGCCATCTCCGAGTCGGATGGAGAACGCGAGCCTGGACAGCAGGCCTCCCACGGGCGTGCCGCCGTTTCCGGTCCAACGGTGGCTCCTCTCGGCGCCTTCGGCAGGGAAGTCGAATTCCGGCACCCTCGTTCGCACGATGGCGTACTCCTCCGTCGTCCTCCGCCCGACCGTGCGAAAATCGCTGTAGTAGATCCTCGGCTCGTCGACCCTCAGCTCGGATGGGAAAACCGGCGGGATGTCCCTCACGAGGAACGACGGTTGGCCGATGTCGGTGGCAGTGTTGACCGGCGTCATCACGACGCCGAAGCCATGGGTGTACTGCAGGCGCTCGTTCACCCAGGTCCGCGAGCTAGGGGAGAGACCGGAGATCGCGATGTCTCGCGGTGCCACCATCAGCGACTTGACCTTACCGCCGACCTCGTACCGATCGATGTCCACGTCGTGGAACACGTAGTACGGCTTCAGACCCTGAAGGCCGTCCAGGCTCTGTCTCAGAACGTCCGGATCCCATAGGCGCATGTTGGCGAGGGTCTCTCCGGCATCCCGCACCTCCGAGGGCTTCGGAGCGTCCTCCACGGGGTTGTCGATGAGCTCGATGCGGTCCAGGCCGTAGGCGTAGCGCGTCATGGCGATCGCGTGGCGCGCGTAGGGCCCCTCGACCCTCAGCTTGTCCGGTTCCACCCTGAAGGATTGGACCAGGTTTGGATACACCCCCACTCCGAGCAGCCAGAACAACGCGGCGACACCCGCCGCCGCGAGGGGCAGGCGCGGTTGGAGCCTGAGGAACGAGCTCGCCAGAGCCAGCAACCCCGCTACGAGGAACAGCAGGGACGCCAAAGTCTGAGCAACCATCCTCTGGACGCCGGCGAAGCCGGCGCCCGTGAATTGGGGATTCGAGGCCAAGCCAACCTCGAAGCGCCTCAACCAAAGGTTCGCCGCGATCGACGCGAGAAGGATCCCGCCGAGCACCAGAATCTGGCGGTACACGCGCGGACTGACCACTTGGGCCCGGGCGAGCGAGGCCAAGCCCTGCAGGCCGCCAACCACCGCAAGGACGAGCCCGAAAGCCAGCAGCAACAAGGCCGTCGCGAAGTTGCCGATCGCCAGCCACCAAGGGAGGCGGAAAACGAAGAACGACAGGTCGAGGCCGAAGGTCGGGTCGGCTTTGCCGAAAGCGACCGCGTGGCGGGACGTGAGGTAGGTGAGCCACTCGCTCGAGAACGCCAACCCAAACAGCGCTCCGATGGCGACCGCGAGAAGCTTCAAAAACCAGGAAGAGCGACCTTGAATCCAAGCCAGAGCGTTGGCGACCATGAGCTGTCCCGGGGTCTCTGGCTGATGGGCGTACACCGCCATGACCGAGGCCGCGCGCCGCAGGTTCCAGTAGAGGAAGAAGGTTGCCACGACGAATGCGATCGCAAACAGCTGGCCCCTCGTGGCGTACGCCAGGGAGAAGACCTCCGGCCTTTTGGCGTCGTGGACGAACCAGAGGTAGTCCGTGTACGGGACGACCGAAGCCAGAACCAGCACCGCGACCAGGGCGATGGCGAGGCAACCGCAACCAAAGCGCGCCGCAACCTTTCGATCGGGTGCCGTTAGCTCCCGAAGGATGCCTTCGTCGATTTCCGGCTCGCGCGACACCAACCCACCTCGCGGTGGGTTATACCTGCGCGGCCGCGGCGACCCTCGGCAGAACGACGGCTTCCAGAACGGAGATCGTGTGGCGAACCTCCGACAGGCCCTCGGCCCGAGGTTCGGGCAAAGTCGGGTCCTCGAAAGGCGGGAGATCCCATGAAGCGGGAATGCTGGAAGGCCAGGCTTCGGGGACGGGTCGGCCCATCAGAGTCAGGCAAGCGGCCGCCCACATGCGCGGCACGGTGCTGAGGTTGTAGCCGCCTCCACCGAGAGCGACGATGGGCACACCGAGCCCGCGGACGCTCGCGACCGCCTGAATCCACTCCTGGGCCGCGACGCGCAGGTGACCCAAAGGGTCTTCGAAGTGGGGGTCGGTGCCCATCTGCAGAACGATGGCCTGCGGCTCGAACAGGCGCAGCGCGGCGATGCAACCCCTTTCAAACCCCTCCAGCCAAGCCGGTCCGGCACTCTTGGCAGGGATGGGGACGTTGACGGCCGTACCGGCAGGTCCACACTCCTCGACGCTGCCCGTGCCAGGAAACAGCGTGCTCGGATCCTCGTGGATGCTGACCGTGAGCACACGGGGGTCTTCGAGCCAAATGGACTGCACGCCATCGCCGTGGTGCACATCGATGTCCACGTAGGCGACGCGCTCGAACCTCTCGAGGAGAACGTGGATCGCAGCGGCTGCGTCGTTGAACACGCAGAAGCCGCTGGCGTGGTCGGCGTGCGCATGGTGCAGGCCTCCCGCGAGGTTGAACGCCAGCCGCTCTCCGTCTCGCACCGCCTCGGCGGCGCGGATCGAGCCCCCAAGGTAGGCCAGGGAAGCCTCATACATGCCGACGAAGGCGGGCGTGTCCAGCGTGCCGATCCCCGAGTCCCGACGGAATCCATCCGGAGTGAACAGACCCGAGGAGAGCATTTCCACGGTGGAGACGTACTGCCGCGTGTGCACCATCAGTGCGTCGCGCTCCGTGGCTAGGCCCGGGTCCTCGGGTTCCACGGCGCCGATCGCCTCGAGCAGAACCACCGTCCGATGCAGCCGCTCGGGTTTGAGCGGGTGCCGCGGCCCGAAGTCGTACTCGAGCATGCGCGGATGGTAGAAGAAGCGGGGAGGCACGGAGTGCTAGGATACTCACCCAGCTCGGGCGCCGGGCGGGATCGTTGGACGGGCTGGGTGTGTCGTTGGGACAGAATGGGCCATGGATGCCGCGATCATCGGACTTGGCCTCATCGGCAGCTCCCTCGGACTGGCGCTGAGGGCCAGTGGTCTTTTCCGCTCGGTGTGCGGCTATGACCTGAACGAGCGAACGGCACGCCAATCCTTGGGGTTTGGCTGCGTGGATCGGCTCGTCCCCAGCCTGTCGGAGGCGGCGCAGAGCGAACGGGTGTTCCTGGCGGTTCCTCCCGCGGCCCTCCGGCAGTGTCTCGAGGCTCTGGAAGCCGCAAGGCCTGCGCGGACCTTGGCGATGGATTGCGTCAGCGTCAAAGGACCGGTGGCCGATTGGGTTGCCACGAGACCCGAGCGCGGATCTTGGCTCGTAGGAGGACATCCGATGGCGGGCAACGAGGGCCAAGGGCCGGAGGCGGCAGACGAGGAACTCTTCCAAGGGATGCCCTGGGTGATCGTTCCGTTGGCGCCGGATGCTCCCGTAGATGCTTTCGAGCAGGTCGTGCGGGCCATCGGCGCGGTGCCCGTGAGGCTGGGAGCGGAGGAGCACGACGCGGCGGTCGCCCTCACGAGCCATCTGCCGCACCTGTTGGCCTCCGGTTTGGTCCGATGCGCCGCGGATCTGGAGGAGTCGTTCGTGAGCGCGGGATCCTGGAAAGACTTGACGAGGGTTGCCGGAGCCAATCCGCCGCTGTGGCAACAGATCCTCCTGGCGAACAGGCGGCGGGTTGTGCGTGCCATCGACGCGCTGCAGTCGCAACTTCAGGAGATTCGCGAGTCGCTCGAGGCCAACGACGCCGACGCCGTGCGGGCTTTCCTCGAGGAGGCTCGTCAGCTCAAGTTGCGGCAGGGGGGTGTTGCTTGAGTCGGCTGGTGGTCGGCCGGATCGCCGCGCTCCGCGGGTCGTTCCTGCCTCCCAGCGACAAGTCCTTGACGCACCGAGCGCTCCTATTGGCCGCGAAGGCGAACGGCCCAAGCCGCATCGTTCGGCCCCTCGACGCCGAGGATTGCCGTTCGACGGCTCGGTGCCTCTCGGATCTGGGAACGCAGGTTTTCTGGGGAGAGGGCGAGGTGCGCGTCTCACCTCGGCCGTGGACGCGTCCCGGGGCCACGCTGGACTGTGGCAACAGCGGCACCACGATGCGCCTGCTGGCAGGGTGGCTCGCGGGTTGTCCGTGGGAGAGCACGCTCGACGGGGACGCCTCCCTCAGGAGGCGACCCATGGGACGCATCGCCATGCCCCTTCGCCAGATGGGTTGCCGAGTCGAGGGCGAGAGGCCTCCCATTACGCTCCGCGGGACCGCAGAACTTCAATCGATATGTTATGAAAGTCCTGTGGCCAGCGCTCAGGTGAAGTCCTGCGTGCTGTTCGCGGGCTTGCAGGCGTCCGGAGAGACTTGGGTTTCCGAGCCGTCGCCGAGCCGCGACCACACCGAGAGGATGCTGGAGGCGCTCGGCGTGCCTGTGCTGCGGAATTCCGAGAGGCCCACGGCGGTGGGCGTAAGGGGAGGCGCAGAGTGGCGCGGCTTCGAGATGGTGGTTCCGGGGGACTTCTCGAGCGCGGCTTTCTTCCTCGTCGCCGGAGCCATCGTTCCCCAGTCCAGCGTCGTCGGGACGCAGGTCGTGCTGAATCCGCTGAGAACGGGGCTGCTCGAAGTGTTCCGCGAGTGCGGAGTGCCGTTCAGGGTCGAAGGAGGTCTGTCCGAGCTGGGTGAGCCTTGGGGGGACGTGGCGGTCGAGGCGGCCGGCCCGTACCGCCCGTTCCGGATTTCCGGAGACTTGGTGCCGAGGATGGTGGACGAGATCCCAATCGCCGCAGTGCTGGCCACCCAGTGCGACGGCTGGTCGGAGATTCGGGACGCTGAAGAGCTCCGCGTGAAGGAGAGCGATCGGATCGAGCGAGTCGCCGAGGGGCTTCGGAACATGGGGGCGACCGTGGAGACTTTCGCGGACGGCATGCGGATTCTCGGCCCCTGCCGACTGCACGGTGCAACCATCTCGGCGGACGGGGACCATAGGATCGCCATGGCATTCGCGGTCGCGGGCCTCGTTGCCGAGGGCCAGACAGTGATCGAGGGCGCCGAGGCGATCGGAACGAGCTACCCTGCGTTCGAGGAGGAGCTGTGGCGCCTGGCAGTCGTCTGATGGTGATCGCAATCGACGGACCGGCTGGGGCGGGCAAGAGCACGGTCGCGAGGCTGCTCGCCAAGAAGCTGGGCCTGCGATACTTGGACACAGGAGCCATGTACCGTTGCGTGGCGCTGACCCTGGCCCGTAGAGGCTTGGCGGCGGACGACACGGCTTCGGCTCAGTCCGTCGCCGAGAGCGTGAAGATCGAATTCAGGCCGGGGGATCCTCAGCGCGTCTGGTGCAATGGGGAGGACGTCACGGAGGCCATCCGCCAGCCGGAGGTCGGCGACCTTGCGAGCGCCGTCAGCACGATCGGCGGAGTCCGAAGGGCCCTGGTGCAGCGCCAGCGGGAGATCGTTGGCGAAGGCGGGATCGTCTTGGAGGGGCGCGATGCGGGCACCGTCATCGCTCCGGAAGCGGATCTCAAGGTGTTCCTGACCGCAACCCCACAGGAGCGAGCGCGACGCCGCTGGCTGGAGTTGAGGGACAAGGGCGTGCCTGTGAGCGAGGACGAGATCCTCCGACGCCTGCTGGAGCGCGATCGGCAGGACCAAACGCGCGAGGAGAGCCCGCTGAGGATGGCGGAAGACGCCGTGCTCGTGGAAACCGACGGCATGTCCATCACGGAGGTCGTGGAGAGGCTGGCACGCCTCGCCCAAGAGGCCGGGGAAGCTTAGGCGCGGGTGTGCGCGCAGGCTTCTGGTACAATCCCGCGGCGCCACAGAGCGTGGCTCGATCGTTCTTGATTCACCATGAAGACCGTTCGCGAAGATCTCAATCCCTGCACCGTCCAGTTGACCGTCACGTGTGAACCCGAAGAGGTTGAGGCTGGGTTCGAGAGGGCGTACCGGAAGCTCTCGAAGAAGATCAAGGTGCCGGGATTCCGCCCAGGCAAGGCGCCGAGGGATGTCGTGCGCGGGCTGATTCCGAAGGACGACCTGTACAACGAGGCGGCGGAGACGATTGTTCGGGCGCACTTCGGGAAGGCGATCGAGGCGGAGGGGCTCTCCCCCTACAGTGCTCCCGCGGTGGAGCTGCGCAAGCTGAACGAGGAGCAATCCGAGTGCGAGTTCATCCTCAAAGTGCCTCTGGAGCCGAAGGTTGAGCTGGGAGACTACAAGTCTCTCTCGGCGCGCCGCCCGCCGATCGCCGTGAGCGAGGAGGACATCGATCGGCAGCTCGAGACTCTCCGTCAGAGAAGGGCCACGCGCGAGCCGGTCGAGGGCAGAGGCGCCGAGGACGGCGACGTCGCGGTGGTGAACATCAAGCCCACGCAGGCCGAAGGGGACGGCAGGACCTTCGCAGTGGTTGTGGGACAGACGTTCCCGGAGCTGGACGAGGCCGTTCGGGGGATGGCGACCGATGGCGTCAAGGTGTGCGGCCTGACGTTCCCGGCCAACTTCCAGGAAAGCGATTGGGCAGGCCAAACGCTGGAGTGCCAACTCACCATGCGGTCCTTGACCCATCCGAAGCTTCCCGAACTGGACGACGCCTTCGCGCAGTCGTTGGATAAGGAGAACCTCGAGCAGCTGCGCGAGGACCTCCGTCAGCAGATCGCCAAGGCCAAAGAGGAGTTCTACAACAGCTACGTGAACGAGCAGCTCCTAGAGATGCTGCGCGAGCGTTCCCAGATCGAGGTGCCCGACACGATGTGGGAGCAGGTGGCGAACCAGAGGCTGCGGGAGATCGCGGAGGAGCAAGCCAAACAGGGCCGAACGCTGGAGCAGTACGCCGCGCAACAGAACATGACGCTCGAGAGCCTCGTGGAGGCCCAGCGGAACGAGGCCAAGCTCCACGTGATCCGAGCGCTGATGGTGCGCAGAATCTTCGAAGCCGAAGGCTTGAAGCTGACCAACGAGGACCTGAACCTGGAGCTGCTGAGGATGTCCCAGGAGTACGGCATGCGGCCGGAGGACCTCCTGAAGGCCCTGCGGCAGGCGAACGCTCTGAACGAGCTCCAATTCCGCGCGGTGTTCGAGAAGGTGATGCAGTATCTCCGGGAGCAGTCGGAGATCGTCGAGTATGGAGAGTCCCAGCAGTCCAGCTGATGGGGAACTCTTCTTCGCCGAACCGATAAGAACCAAGGAGCTGGAGACAGCGATGGAGAACATGGGAGTCCCCTACGTCATCGAACAGACCGCCCGTGGCGAGCGCAGCTACGACCTATGGTCGCGGCTGTTGAAGGATCGGATCGTGTTTTTGGGCACCGAGCTGGACGATTACGTCGCCAACTTGATCGTCGCGCAGTTTCTGTTCCTAGAGAAGGAGGATCCCGACAAGGACATCGATTTCTACATCAACTCGCCCGGCGGCTCGGTGTCCGCGGGTTTGGCGGTCTACGATGCCATGCAGATCGTGAAGCCGGACGTGGCCACCATCTGTGTGGGCCAGGCCGCAAGCATGGGTGCGGTGCTCCTCGCCGGCGGCGCCAAGGGCAAGCGGCACGCGCTGAAGCACTCGCGGGTGATGATCCATCAGGTGAGTGCCGGATTCCGCGGAACGACGGCGGACATCAACGTGCAGGCGGCAGAGGTGAACCGAGCCATGGACACGCTGATGAACATCCTGTCGCAGCACACGGGCCGACCCGCCGAACAGATCCGCAAGGATTGCGACCGAGACTATTTCATGTCTGCGGAAGAGGCCGTCGCCTACGGCTTGGTGGATAAAGTTCTGGCTCCCGGTGAGCGATAATCCCAGAGGGAGTGCGCATGTCCAAGTTCGTGGAGCGAACCGATCAATGTTGCCTTTGCGGAAAAACGAAGGACCAAGTGAGGCAACTCATCGTCGGATTGCACGGCGCGGTTTGTTCCGACTGCATCGACCTCTGCAACGACGTTCTGGCCAGGGAGCCGAGGGAAGTCCCCGTACCGCCTAGGCAGAGGCCCGGATCCCCTACGGGGCCGGCGCCGATCGAGAAGGTGCCGAAGCCCAAGGAGATCGTGGCGTACCTGGACCAGTACGTGATCGGTCAGGACTACGCCAAGCGCTCGCTCTCTGTGGCGGTCTACAACCACTTCAAACGAATCCGGGAGCATCGGCGCACGGACGTCGAGCTGCAGAAGAGCAACATCCTCCTGATCGGTCCAACCGGATCGGGGAAGACCCTGCTGGCGCAGACGATGGCTCGAATGTTGCAGGTGCCTTTCGCCATCGCCGACGCCACGGCTCTCACCGAAGCCGGCTATGTTGGGGAGGATGTGGAGAACATCCTTCTCAAGCTCTACCAGGCGGCGGAGTCCATGGATCCGCGCAACGCCAAGCAACTCTGCGAGCGCGGCATCATCTATGTGGACGAAATCGACAAGATCGCCCGCAAGAGCGAGAACCCCTCCATCACGCGCGACGTGAGCGGCGAGGGTGTGCAACAGGCCCTTCTGAAGATTCTGGAAGGAACGGTGGCGAACGTTCCCCCGCAAGGCGGCCGGAAGCATCCGCAGCAGGACTACCTTCAGATTGACACCACGAACATCCTGTTCATCTGCGGCGGTGCCTTCGAGGGCGTCGAGGAGATGATCCGGCGGCGCATGAAGGAGAATGCGATGGGCTTCCGCGCCAACCCTCAGAGCAAGTCGGAAGCGCCCGCCGACTTGTTGCGGAACGTGCTTCCGGAGGACCTCCTGCGGTTCGGGCTGATTCCGGAGTTCATTGGCCGACTGCCGGTGATCGCGACGCTCGACCAGTTGGACGAGGATGCGCTCGTGCGCATTCTCACCGAACCGAAGAACGCGATCTTGAAGCAGTACCAGAAGTTCTTCGAGATCGACGGCGTCGAACTCGTGGCGGATCCGAACGCCCTCCGGGAGATCGCTCAGGAGGCCCTGAAGAGGAAGACCGGAGCCCGAGCCCTGAGGGCCATCATCGAGCAGGTGATGCTCGACGTGATGTACGAGGTGCCCAGCAGGCCCGAGATCAAACGGGTCGTGATTCCCGAAGGCATCGTCGCCAAGGGCCGCCAGCCGATCCTCATGACGGAGGAGATGATCCGCCAAGCATCCTGACGGATTGCGCGGTCCAAAGATTGGGAGGCCTCCGCCGTCGGCGCGGCGGGGGCCTCCTCCAGCTTTCGGGACGTCCCGAGCGGTGCAGACCTGGTCGAAGAAAACTCTAAGCGTGCTGATCGCAACCTTGCTCTTCGGGACGTGGATGATGTCGAAGCCGATCGTTGCGTCGAACGTGGAGTATCGCGACGGAGCGACTGTCTTGGAGGGCTATCTCGCCAAGCCTGCATCCGCCGCCCGGGCTCCCATCGTGCTCATCGTGCACGACTGGAACGGCATCGATGCGTACGAGGAGGGCCGGGCGCGCCAAATCGCCGAGCTAGGCTACATCGGGTTCGCCATCGACATCTACGGGAAGGGTGTCCGACCGAAGGACCCCCAAGCCTGTGCGGCCGAGGCGCAGAAGTACTATCGCGACCATGGCCTGCTGATGGGTCGGCTCAACGCGGCATTGCGCCGAGCCGGAGAGATCCCGGAGGCGGACCGCAGCCGGATGGCGATCATGGGTTACTGCTTCGGAGGCATGGTGGCCTTGGAGGCCGCGCGCGCCGGCAACGACCTCGAGGCTGCGATCAGCTTCCACGGCTCGCTCGCCACCCAACATCCGGCTCAGAAGGGACGCACCAAGGCGCGGATTCTGGTGTTGCACGGCGGCGCGGACCCGCTCGTGCCGAAGAGCGACGTGGAGGCCTTGAAGAAGGAGATGGCCAACGCGGGGGTTCCTCTCCGTTTCGTGGAGTATCCTGGGGCCCTGCACGCGTTCACGGTTCCTGGCCCCGAGCCTCGTCCGGGCGCCGCGGCCGGTTACAACGCCGCGGCGGACAAGGCGAGCTGGAGAGAGCTGGAGAGCTTCCTGAGGGAATCCTTCCGCTAGCTGCGCGGCGGAGAGGATGGGGCCGGGCTCGGGGGCCAGATCCCCCACACCTCGCCCATCGGTTGGCCCTGCAACAATCGCCCCAGAGGGACCGGGGAGCCTTCGGGTGTCTGGAGCATGGCTCCCAGCTCTTGGTTGATCAGCAGGATCGCTGCGATGTCGTACAGCTTCTCCCGCTTGCCCAGCATCCCTCGGTACCTTCCGGCGGCCACGAAGGCGCCATCGACGACCACCGCCCCAGTGCAACGGAGTTTGCCGGGAATGCGGTGCGCGGGGTACTCCTGCAACACCGCCTCGGACACGCTGACGGGCTCGTGGGGCAGGATCGGTCCAGGGCGCAACTTCGGTAGAGCGGCGCCGTTCCGCATGGCGCCGAGGCCGCTTGCGGCCACGTAGGTCTCGTCGAGGTCGGGCAGGGCCACGACGCCGATCGAGAGCATTGAATCCACCATCAGTGCGACGCTTACTCCCCACAGCGGTGAGCCGTGGGCGAAGTTCGTCGTTCCATCCACGGGGTCGATGAGCCACCACGTTCGGCTATCTTTCGCATCCCTGCCGAGTTCCTCCCCCCACACCGCGGCGCCCGGAAACAGACTCTGGAGCCTTGGTCGCAGGAACTCCTCGACAGCACGGTCGGCGTTTGTCACGAGGCTGCCGTCGGGCTTACGCTCGACGCTCAGGCGGCCGCGCTCCCTCGACGCGATTGCGGCTGCTGAGGTCACCACCTCGACCGTTGCGTTTCTCAGGCCCGCCAGATCCATGCGGCCCCCATTATGGCAGTCAGGTACCCTCTCCGCCATGTGGCTGAACGTCGGCGAGCTCGGTGCTGACGCCACGGGACGACGCCTTTGCACCGAGGTGCTGCAGGAGGCGATCGACCGAGTGGCTGCCTCGGGTGGAGGCACGGTCGAGGTGCCTGCGGGGAGGTTCGTCACGGGCTCGTTCGAGCTTAAAGCGCGCGTTTGCCTTCGCCTTGGCGCGGGAGCCGTCCTTCAGGCCTCGGGGAACCTGGAGGACTACCGAACTTGGCCGTACCGGCATGAGGAATGGGGTCCGACGGTCAGCCTCGTCTTCGCCCAGGACGCAGAGGGGGTTGTGATCGAGGGCCCTGGAGTGATCGACCTGAACGATGAGCCGTTCTTCGAATGGTCGACGTTGAAGACCGATGCGAACTTCACTCCCGAGGATGCGGCGTCGCTCGACCCGGAGCAGGCGGCGGAAGCGCCCGTCCAACCGAGAGAGCGCCCGAACCAGTGCATGGTCTTCCTGAGGTGCGACAACCTGACCCTTCGGAACCTCGTCATCCGTCGCGCCCCATGCTGGACGCTGACCATCGTGGAGTCGCGGCGTGTCGAGCTGGGCTCGGTACGCATCCAGAACCATCGGCGGACTCCCAACTCGGACGGCGTTCATCTGTGCGGTTGCGACGGCGTGACGATCCATGGCTGCCAGTTCGATTGCGGGGACGATTGCGTCGCCATCACCGGGATCGCTTCGCCGGACACGGAGAATCGGAACGTGCTGGTGACCGGTTGCATCCTTCGCTCCTCCTCCGCGGGGGTCCGCTTGGGCCACCTGTACAGCAAGGTCCGGAGCGTGAGAGTTTCGGACTGCATCATCGCAGACTCCAACCGCGGCCTGGCGGTTTTCGCAGGGCGAGACGGCTTCGTGGAGGACGTCCAGATCCACGGAGTTTCGCTCTCCACGCATCTGATGGCTGGCCAATGGTGGGGAAAGGGGGAACCGATGGTGGTTTGCGCGCACGATGGAGGGTGCGTTGCGGGCCTCGACGTTCGTGCGGTCGCGAGCCGCGCCGACAACTCGGTGCTGCTCTGCGGCAAGGGAGGGTTGGTGGAGCAGGTCGCGATCGTTGGCTGGACGGCGCGGAGGTTCGAATCGAAGAACTCGCGCCGATTCGGCGACCGGTGGGACTTGGAGCCCATCGGCTTCCACCCGATTCCGCACGCTCCATCCCGGAAGCCGTGGCTGGTGGCGGCGGGAGTGGCCGGCTTCCGCCTGGAGGACTGTTTCGCTCGAGCGGAGCCGCCGCTCGCCGACGCTTCCGTGGAGGCGCTGCTCCTCTAGGTCAGGCTCGAATCCGGGAGGAAAACCGCGTCTGGGACTTGCAAGGCTTGGAGCTTCGGGGTATAAAGGGGAACGAAGGCGGGAATAGCTCAGTGGTAGAGCATCTCGTTGCCAACGAGAGGGTCGCGAGTTCGAATCTCGTTTCCCGCTCCAGATGTCCGGGCCCGTGAATGCGGGCCCCTTCGTTGTTTGGGGTCGCCTGCTGGTATCGTGGCCCAGATGGCTTCGGGGAGCACCTTGGTGTTGCGGCTGGATGACGCTGGTAGCTGTCCCAGCGCGAATCGAGCGATCCGTGACGCTCTGGAGTTCGGCCTGGCGAGATCCGTCGGTGTGATGGTGCCTGGCCCGGCGTTCGAGGATGCGGCTGCGATGCTTCGAGATTGCAGCCACGCGGAGGTTGGGCTGCACGCGACGATCCACGCAGAATGGACCGAGGTGCGCTGGGGCCCGACAGCTGGGGCCACCGCCGTACCGTCGTTGGCCTTGGAAGACGGCACGTTGACCCGAACGAGCAGCGAGCTCCTGGAACGGGGCTTCCAGGCGGAGGAAGTCCGCATCGAATTGGAGGCGCAGATCGCGAAGGCGATCGCCAAGGGTCTGCGGCCAAGGTACTTGGACGAGCACATGGGCTTCGGCTGGTTGCCAGGGGTTCTGCCGATCCTGGAGCGGATCGCCAGCGACCATGGGCTCGTCTTTCGGCCACGGATCGATCCGTTGCCCGAGGCGGAGGCAGGTTTGCCGTTGCGGGAACGCGTTCTCAACGCGCTGGAGAGGGCGCCGGCAGGGAGGTACCTGCTGGTCTTGCACCCGGCCTACGATTCTCCGGAGACGCGAGCCTTCTGGCACCCAGGCTTGGAGCGGGGGCAGATCGCGCGCGAGCGCGACGAGGAGGCTCGGTTGCTCACCGACGAGCGGTTCCGCCAAAGGCTGTTGGAGCTCGGCGTTGAGCTTGGAACCTACGCAGGGCAACGCGAGTTCTAGCCACTCAGGGGCTTGGGTAAGGTGGAGCCATGGCTTCCGCAGTGCGGCTGGGAATCATCGGCGTCGGCAACATGGGGTCGCACCATGTGCGATCCATCGACCGCATCCGGCGTTGCCGTCTGACAGCCGTCTGCGATGTCGTTCCCTCGAAGATGGCTTGGATCGAAGGCCCCGAGAAGTTCGAGGACAGCGCGGCCTTGATCCGATCAGGGTTGGTCGATGCCGTGCTCATCGCCACGCCGCACTACGATCACACCACCATCGGCATCGACGCCCTCGACAACGGCCTCCACGTGCTCACGGAGAAACCGATCTCGGTGCACAAGGCGGATTGCGAAAGGCTGATTGCCGCCCACCTCCGGCATCCGGAGCTCCGCTTCGCCGCGATGTTCAACCAAAGGACCGATCCGCACTACCAAAGAATCCGGCATGTGGTGAAGAGCGGAGAGCTGGGAGAGTTGCAGCGCGTGTCTTGGATCATCACAGATTGGTTCCGTTCGGAGGCTTACTACGCCTCCGGGGGTTGGAGAGCCACGTGGGCGGGCGAGGGCGGCGGGGTCCTCTTGAACCAGTGTCCGCACAACCTGGATTTGCTCCAGTGGATCTGCGGCACACCCTGCAGGGTGTATGCCCGTTGCAGCTTCGGCAAGTATCACAACATCGAGGTGGAGGACGAGGTGACGGCCGTTCTCGAGTTCCCCAACGGCGCAACCGGCGTCTTCGTGACCTCGACGGGGGAGGCTCCGGGCACCAACCGTCTGGAGATCGTGGGAGATCGCGGCAAGCTGGTCTACGAGGGTGGCGACATCGTGTTCGATCGGACGGAGGTTTCGGTCAGCCATTTCAGGGAAACGACGCCTCACGCGTTTCCGACCGTGCCCACCTGGAAGTGCCAGATACCCGCGAGCGGTTGCGGCGGTCAGCACGCCGAGATCCTGCAGAACTTCGTCGATGCGATTCTGGACGGCGAACGGCTGATCGCTCCAGCGGAAGAGGGCATCCACTCGGTCGAGATCGCCAACGCGATGCTGCTGTCGGCTTGGAAGAACGAAGCCGTGCGGCTGCCTTTGGACGGCGCCGAGTACGAGGAGGCGTTGAAGGGGCGCATTCGAGGGTCGACGTTCCGAAAGCCAGAGTCGCGACAAGCCGTCGTCGATATGGAGAGTTCGTTCTGAGACGGGCGGGTTGCCGCTGAGGTATCACCGTCCTCGCATGGTGTTCTCTCCCTACCGCATCGCTTCCCTGAAGCTGCGCAACCGGCTCGTCATGGCTCCCATGGCCACCTTCTCAAGCCACGCCTCGGGGGAGGTGCATCCGGAGGAGCTCGCCTATCTCGAGCGAAGATCGGCTGGTGGGCTTGGAATGGTGATCGCCGGGGCCTGTGGCGTCCACGCCTCGGGCCGCGCCTTCGAGGGGCAATGGATGTGCGAGAAGGACGAGCGTCTGCCCTCTCTGCGGTCTGCGGCCGAAGCGATCCACCGTGGAGGAGCGGCGGCCGTCCTCCAGATCCACCACGGCGGCAGACATTGTCCGAGGTCCCTCACTGGGCTCGAGCGACCTTGGAGCGCCTCCGAGGTTCCATGCGGAAAGGACGGTGCGGTGGTCGCCCATGCCATGACGGAGACGGAGATCCTGGAGATCGTGGAGAGCTTCGGGCAGGCCGCGCGCCTCGCCAAGGATTCCGGTTGGGATGGCGTGGAGATCCACGGCGCCAACGGGTATCTCCTTCAACAGTTCGTCAGTCCAGCGACCAACCGCAGGGAGGACGGTTGGGCCGCCTCCAGCCTCAGGTTCCCGCTCGAGGTGTACCGCTCGGTGAGGCGATCCGTTGGTCCGGGCTACCTCGTGGGATACCGGTTCTCCCCCACGGAGCAAGATGGCTACGGCATGGAGACCACACGCCGCCTGATCGACCTGCTCGTTGAGGAGGGCGTCGATTACCTGCACGTTTCGTTGCACGATTTCCGCTACATCCTGGAGCCGGAGGGCCCGGAGCCGCTGCTGACGCAAGTCGTGCGCGCGGTGGCTGGGCGAAGGCCGCTCATCGGTGTCGGCTCGGTTCGTTCGCTGCGGGATGCCGAAGAGATGCTGGCGATGGGCGCGGACTTGGTGGCGCTCGGCAGGGCGCTGCTCGTGGAGCCGGATTGGCCCCGCGTGGTGTCCGAGGGCCGAGAGCCTCGCCGAAGGATGCCCAGGGAGGGAGCGGCGTCGCTGCTGACGCTACCCACACCCTTGGTGCAGAAGATGCTCACGGTTCCCGGCTGGGTCGAACTCGAGGACTGACCCTCGGCCGGCTTGCCCGCGGGGGTACCTTGCAAGGAGCCCCATGGAACCAGGCCAGCGTCGATGCACGTACGACCCGCTCGTCGAGCTGATGAAGCGGTTCGAGAACGTCCGGGCCGCCGAGGCCGACGCAGACCCCTTCGCCGGGCTGAGCATCGAGGAGCGCCTCAAGCGACACATCGTCGACGGCATCCGGAAGAACCTCGAGCGCGATCTGGAGGAGGCGCTCGAGACCTACGAGCCGCTTCAGATCGTCAACGAAATCCTCCTGGACGGCATGAAGACCGTCGGCGATCTTTTCGGCAGCGGCCAGATGCAGCTGCCGTTCGTTCTGCAGAGCGCCGAGGTGATGAAGGCCGCGGTGCGCTACCTCGAGCCCAGGATGGAGCGGAAGGAGGGCAGCGCGAAGGGTTCCATCCTGCTGGCGACCGTCGCAGGGGACGTGCACGACATCGGCAAGAACCTCGTCGACATCATCCTGTCGAACAACGGCTACCGCGTGGTCAACATCGGCATCAAGCAACCGATCGAGAACATCCTGCGCAACGCCGACGAGCACCGCGTCGATGCGATCGGCATGAGCGGTCTTCTGGTGAAGAGCACGCTGGTGATGAGGGAGAACCTCATCGAGATGAACGAGCGAGGCAAGCATCACTACCCGGTGATCCTGGGCGGCGCGGCGCTGACGAGGGCCTACGTGGAGCAGGATCTCCGGTCGATCTATCGGGGGCGCGTGTTCTACGCCCAAGATGCGTTCGAGGGGTTGCGGATCATGGAGACTCTCGGCGCGACGCAAGCGCCGGAGGACGCTCCCCGGACGTCCCCGAGGATTTCGAGCCATCGCCTCCCGGATGTCTCGCCGGATCTGTACCGGTTCGACGGCGTTCGGAGCTCCGTTCCCAAGGCCGAACCTCCGACGCCGCCGTTCTTGGGTACGAAGAGGCGCGAGAGGTTCGACATCTTCGAGATCTACCGCTACATCAATCCCGTGGCGCTGTTCCGGGGGCAGTGGCAATACCGGAGGCAACCGGGGCAGAGCAACGCGGAGTTCGATGCCTGGCTCGAGGAAAACGTGCGCCCGCTCTTCGAGCAACTCCAGAGGGAGCTGGCTCCCGTTCTACAGCCCAAAGTGGTCTGGGGCTACTTCGCCTGCCAGTCGGACGGCAACGACCTGATTGTGCGGAAGCCATCGGTCGGCGAGGTCAGGTTTCGGTTCCCGCGGCAGTCCGACGGGCGCAGGCTGTGCCTCGCCGATTACTTCCGAAGCGACAGGGAGGACTATGTCGCGTTCCAAGCGGTCACCATGGGGCCCGAGATCTCACGGTATGAGCGGAGCCTCTTCGAGTCCGGCGATTACCGAAAGTACCTTCTCGTCCACGGCATGGGTGTCGAGGCTGCAGAGGCCCTGGCGGAGTACTGGCACCTGCAGATCCGGCGGGAATGGGGGATCGACGACCAAGAGCCGGACAGCCTCAAGCTGCTCTTCAGCGCGAAGTACAGAGGGGCGCGCTTTTCGTTCGGGTATCCCGCCTGTCCGAACTTGGAGGACCAGAGACTGTTGTTCGAGCTGCTTGAGCCCGAGAGGATCGGAATGGAGCTCACCGAGGAGTGGATGCTCTCCCCGGAGCAGTCCACCACCGCCCTGATCGCCCATCATCCGCAAGCCAAGTACTTCAACGTTCGCTGAGCGTGCCAACATGGGGGCGTGTTGGTGGAGCTCTTAGCGACGACGCTTGCGGGCGAGGTGGTGCTGAACGGTATCGACGTGCTCGAGAGGGAAGGCTTCGCCCTCTTGCAAGGAAGCCGGATCGGCTTGATCACCAACCACACGGGCAGGACGTTGGACGGTCGCCAGACGGCCGACGTGCTGCATCGGGCTCCCGGCTTGAGCCTGGTCGCTCTGTTCGGGCCGGAGCACGGCATCCGGGGGGAGCTCGATGAGCCCGTCGCCGATGGCCGAGATCCAGGAACGGGTCTGCCCGTGTACTCTCTTTACAACCCTGGAGAGAAGGAGTACCGGTATCGGCCGCGCCCCGATCAACTCGAAGGCATCGACACCTTGGTGTTCGACATCCAGGACGTCGGCGCGAGGTTCTACACGTACATCGGGACCCTCGGCTTCGCGATGGAGGAGGCGGCGAAGAGGGGCATCCGAGTGGTCGTGCTGGACCGCCCCAATCCGATCCGAGGTCTCCTCGTGGCAGGACCGTTGTCCGAGCCCAAGCATCGCGGCCTAACGGCCTACCACGAGCTCCCGGTGGCGCACGGCATGACGGTCGGCGAGCTCGCAAGGCTGTTCAACGAGGATCGGAAGCTCGGCTGTCGTCTGGAGGTCGTCCCGATGAAGGGATGGAAGAGATCCCTGTGGTTCGATGAGACGGGCCAAACCTGGGTAAACCCCTCCCCCAACATGCGCTCGCCAACCCAAGCGCTGCTGTATCCGGGTATCTGTCTGGTGGAGGCAACGAACGTTTCGGTCGGTCGGGGAACGGACGCGCCCTTCGAGTGGGTCGGCGCGCCATGGATCGACGGACGATCTCTCGCCGCGGCGATGAACGCGAAGCGGATCCCAGGCATCCGCTTCTACCCCCGCTCGAACGTTCCAACATCCAGCAAGCATGCCGGCCAGACTTGCGGCGGCGTCTCGATGATCGTCACGGACCGCAATCGACTGAATCCCGTTCGGGTTGGGGTGGAGCTGGCTTTCGAACTCGGCCGATACCCGCAATGGGAACGCGAGAAGCTGGTTCATCTGGTTCAGAACGACGAGGCTGCAAGGCTGATCCTTGCGGGTGGCTGGCGGGCAGTCTCTCGCCGCTTCGGCTCCGAGACCAAGAGGTTCCAAGAGGCTCGCGAGCGATACCTCCTCTACCGCTGATCGTCCTTGCGCCGCACGGAGTGCCCGCCGAACTCTCGGCGCAGCATCGCCAGAGCCTTGAGGGCGAAGGAATCCTGTTGACGCGATGCGAAGCGCGTGTAGAGCGACGCGGCCAAGACGGGAGCGGGCACGCCGAGCCGCACGGACTCCTGAACGGCCCACCTCCCTTCGCCGCTGTCCTCCACGTGCGGCGCCAGGCTGGCGAGGTCGGGCTCGTCGCGCAGGCCTTTGGCCGCCAGATCAAGGAGCCACGATCGAACGACGCTGCCGTGTCGCCAGGCCTCGACGACGCTCGCCACTTCCGTAACGAGCGGTTTGGCTCGGAGCAGCTCCAGGCCTTCCGCCAAGGCCTGCATCATGCCGTACTCGACGGCGTTGTGCACCATCTTCGCGTAGTGGCCCGCTCCGGACGGGCCCACGTGCACCCAGCCTGCATCAGCCCGAGGGGCCAGGCTACGGAACACGGGCAACCATTGCCCCACCCAAGTCTCGTCCCCTCCGATCATCAGGCAGTAGCCGCCGTCCAGGCCCCAGATGCCGCCGCTCGTTCCAACGTCCAGGAAGCCGATTCCAAGGCGCCGGAAGTCGCTGGCTCTGCGGATGGAATCCTCGTAGTTGGAGTTGCCGCCGTCCACGACGCTGTCACCGGGCGTCAGGAAGCCCTTCAGGTCCCGCAGGGTGGTTTCGGTGGGCTCTCCGGCCGGCACCATCACCCACAGACGGCGCGGCCGAGGCAAGGATTCCAGCAGATCCTTCAACGAAGGCCGGGTGGCGACACCGGCTTGCTGCGCCTCGTCCAGGGCGGCGACCGAGGCGTCGTGGCCCACCACGGTGTGCCCGTCCCTCTGCAACCGAAGGGCGATGTTGCGGCCCATTCTGCCGAGGCCGATGACTCCGATCGTCATGCGAGCACCTTCCAGCTGATCCAAGATGCTGGCGATTACGTCCTGAATGTTCGCCGTAGCATCGACGCGGACGGCTTGCTGCGGAGGCTCGAGGTCTCGGAACTGAGACTCCAGCAGGCTCGCCGGCATGAAGGGGTGGCTCCGGTTGAGCACCCTCCCGCGGATGGCCTCCGGCGGCGCGTCCAGCCACACGATCCTGAGATCGGGGCGCGCCTCGCGCAAGCGAGCTCGGTACGCTTCCTTGAGCGCGGAGCAGGCGAGCACAACCCGTGGTTCGGGGCCCAGAGCCTTGGCGAGCGCTTCCAGCCACGGCCAACGATCCTCGTCGGTGAGCGGCTGGCCCGAAGCCATTTTCCGGACGTTCGATTCCGGGTGGAAGTCGTCCGCATCCAGAAACCGACAGCCGAGCCTTTCCGCCAAAAGCCTACCGACGGTCGTCTTGCCCGCCCCGCTCACCCCCATGACCAGCAGCGCCATGCTCATGGATCGATCAGTCCCGTGCGCTCGGCTAGCGAGCTCGTCAGCAGGCCGCTCGGGTCGAAGAGCCTCTTCCATTCTCTCCACTCCTGCAACCGTGGGCCGAGCCATCGCCGCAGGTCTTGCGGCCGCAGCGTGGAGTCCTTGGCGAGGTAGAACTGGCCGCCCGCCTCGAGCACCAGCTCGTTCATCTGGTGAGCCATGCTCCAAACGCGCTCCCGGTTGCGAGGAGTGACCTTGAAGTCGAGTGCGAGAGAGTAGCCATCCACGCCGTGACTGAGCAGGAACCCGTCCGGCCGATGGCGCTTGAGAACGCCCAAGAACGCTTCGAGCCCGAGGCGCTGCTGAAGGGCGACTTGGCTCTCGAACACCCTGGGGGCGGCCTCTTTGGGAACGAAAGACTGGTACTGGATGAAGCCTCCGGGAAGGTAAGCCCAGCGCCAGTTCGGCACGTAGTCCAGAAGGAACGAGAATGCCACCAAGCTCTGGTGCTCCATCTTGCCGTTGCCGATCCACGTTCCCAGTCGGTACTTCGCGCCGTTGAGCGCACGCATCGCTGAGCGTCGGTTCAGAGCCTTCAGAAACCTCCAGACGACGGACTTCGGCACCAGGCCGAGAATGGTGTCCGGCAACTCTTGATGCTCCAGGCTCAGCGTGGATCGGCCGCCCTCCGAGTACCAAGCCGCGTGGATCAGGCCCCTCCCGGCGGAACTGCCACGGGCGAAGCAGTCCACCCAGCTCACCAGATAATCCGCCTCGTTCTCGTGTCGAGAGAAGACTTCGAACTGCTCGCGCCAGTTGCGCGCGGCGACCGCAAGGACGCGCAGATCGCCGGACGGAACTCGCTTCATCCGGATCGCGGCGCGCAGGATGATGCCGACGAGTCCTGCTCCGCCGACGATCGCGCGGAACGCGGGATCTTCGGGCCGCACACGATGCACCTGACCCTCGGAATCCATCACATCGATCCACGCCAGGTGCTCGCCTAGGGTGCCCTCCCGAAAGGCATTCTTGCCGTGGATGTTCATGGCGATCGCGCCGCCGACCGTGGGGAACATCGTGCCGCTGACCACAGGAGGCCACCAGCCATCGGGAAGAGCGAAGCGCCAAAGATCTCCGACCGTCCCTCCGGCCTCCACGGCCAGGATGCCGCGTTCTGCGTCCCAGGAGAGGATCCGACGCATCCTCTCGAACGAAACAGCGACGGCTTCGGGCCTGATGGCCGCGTCTCCGTAGCTTCGTCCCGCACCGCGCAGAACGATCCTTCGGCCCTCAGCCTTGGCCAGGCGCAGAGCCTGTCGGACGTCTTCGTCGGACGACGGAAGCACCTGCCAAGCGTCCGCCGCCGTTGTCATGCCGAATCCCGAAAGCCGGACGAGCTGAGGCCTCATCTACACCGGGAGCCTCCGGAAAATCCAGGAGGGAGTGTTGCGGAGAACCGCGAAGACCAAGCGGTGGCTCAGACAAAGATAATGCTCACCGCTCACGTGCGCCTTGCTGAGGACGATCCTCGCGGCGGAGTCGGGGTCCATCGCCCGCGACAGGCGCAGGTGCGCGGTCATTTCGGTCCTCATCGGTCCCGGCTTGAAGGTTGCCACGGTGACCCCCTTGCCGTGCAGTCTGTTCCGAAGCGCCTCGAGGTAAGCGTGCAGCGCGGCTTTGCTCGCGTTGTAGACGGGTTGTCCCTTGCGGCCGCGGTCTCCCGCGACGCTGCCGATCCCCACGATCGCGCCTCGGCGGGTCTGCAGGAAGCGGTCCGCCGCCAGGTTAAGCCATGCGACCGCGCCGAGGAAGTTGACCTCCACGATCTGCCGATCCTTCGGCGTATCGAACTCTGTCGGGCCAACTGGCGGCATGAAGCCCGCTGAGTACACGACGAGGTCGAGACCCTCCAAGGCTCTGCAGGCGGCGTCGAAAGCCTCGGGCACATCGTCGAGCCGCCGCACGTCGTGGCGAAGGGCGAGGATGCGACCTGGGGGCGCCTCGGACGCCAGAGACTCCAAGCGCTCCAAGCGCCTAGCGACCGCCGCAACGCGGCAACCGGATGCGGCCAGGCGCGCGGCGATCGCTCGGCCGAGGCCCGACGAGGCCCCCACGACGATGGCTCTCTCGTAAGTCCTCAACGGGCGATCCCTCCAGGAAGAGCGTTCGTCATCGCCACCACGCTGGCCAAAAGGAACAGGAGAGCCGTTCCGATCAGATGCGGATCCCGCAGGAACAGCAGATCCGGCTCCGAAGCCGTGTCCTGACCCTGGAACACCAACAACAGATACCGCATGACGCCGTACGCGACGAACGGCACCGTGAGGAACAGGCCTGGATGTTGCCTAGCCGTTTCGCTCTCGAGCGCGTACAAGCCGTAGCACAGCACGGACGCCGTGGCCGAGAGGGTGACCATCGCGTCCAGCGACTCCCGCGTGTACCCTGCCAGGCTCGGCCTCGAATCAACCCCCTCCGAGCCTAGGGCGACGTGCTCTGCCCTCCGCTTTCCCAAGCTCACGAGCAACGCCAGAGCCCCCGCGCAGAGCAGCAGCCACCCGGACACCCGAACCCCCATCGCCGCCGCCCCGAGCGCGGCGCGAATCACGAACCCGGAACCGACCGCGCAGGCGTCCAGCACGGGAACCGCCCTCAATCCGGCGTTGTAGGCGACCTGAACCGCCCCGTAGACCGCCACGAGCCCTTGGGCCAACGCCGGCAACGGCCAGAGCAGAAACACCCCCAAGACGAGCAACGCCGCGCCGAAGATGGTCGCGGCCGGCGGGGAGACCTCTCCGCTGGCGACCGGGCGGCGTTTCTTGCGGGGGTGCGATCGGTCGCGATCCCTGTCTCGAACGTCGTTCCACGCGTAAAAGCCCGAGCTGACAAAGCCCATCGCCAAGAAGGCCAACACCGTCGCCCTCCATGCCTCAGGGTCCCTGAAGGAGGCGGTGAAGAGCAGTCCGGTGAACACGAGCAGGTTCTTGGCCCACTGGTGTGGACGAGCCAGCCGAACCAACCCGCGGACACCCATCAGCCCGATTATGGCCTCAGCTTGGCGCCCGCCTCGCGGGTTATCATCGGTGCCATGTGCGGGATCGCAGGCTACATCGGCCCCCGGAACGCCGTTCGGACGGTCTTCGAGCAACTGAAGCTGCTGGAGTACCGCGGGTACGACAGCGCCGGCATCGCCTACCTGGCGAACGGCGAGATCCGCATCCTCAAGCGCGCCGGCAAGCTCAGCGCTCTCGGCAAGGCTGTGGAAGAGGAGATGCCGGAGGCCTCGCAGGCGATCGCCCACTCCCGATGGGCGACCCACGGGGGGCCGACGGACGAGAACGCCCATCCCCACTACGATCAGTACCAACAGATCGCCATCATCCACAACGGCATCATCGAGAACTACCTGGAGCTGAAGGACAGGCTCGCGGCAGAGGGCCACGTGTTCCGCAGCGAGACCGACACCGAGGTGGCGGCTCACGTGATCGGCAGAGAGTACGAGGACGGCCTCCCGCTCGAAGAAGCGGTCTCACGGGCGGTGCACAAGTTGCGCGGAGCCTACGCGTTCGTCGTCGTCAGCAAGCGTGAGCCCGGCAAGATCGTGGCCACCCGCAACGCGAGCCCCCTGATCGTCGGGCTAGGGGAGGGCGAGCAGTTCCTCGCGAGCGACATCCCGGCGCTCTTGCCGTTCACCCGCAAGGTTGTGGTTGTGAAGGAGGGGCAGGTGGCGGTGCTGACGCGGGACGCAGTGCGGATTCTCGATTCGACCGGGCGCGAAACCGAGTTCGAGCCGATGGAGGTGCAGTGGGACGTCGCGGCGGCGGAGCGGGGTGGCTACGAGCACTTCATGCTGAAGGAGATCCATGAGCAACCCGAGGTGATCCGACAGTGCCTCCTCGGGCGCATCGACGAGGCGGGTCGGATCCGCTTCGAAAACATCTTCTCGGATTACGTCTGGACGGAAATCGATCGGATCAACATCGTTGCCTGCGGCACGGCGTACCACGCGGGCCTGTTGGGAAAGCACCTCTTCGAGAGCCTGCTCAGGCTGCCGACGGACGTGTTCTTCTCGAGCGAATTCCGCTACGGCGACCCAGTGCTCTCGGAGAAGTCGCTCGCGATCTTCATTTCGCAGTCCGGAGAGACCGCCGATTCGCTGGCTGCGCTGAAGCTCTGCCAGCAGAGGCGGATCCGCACCCTTGGAGTCGTCAACGTCATGGGTTCCAGCATCGCACGGGAGTGCGATCGCACGATCCTCACGCAGGCCGGACCGGAGATCTCCGTGGCGAGCACCAAAGCGTATATGGCGCAATCGGTAGTGCTGGCGCTCCTCGCCTTTTATCTCGCTCAGGTTCGAGAGGCGCCTGGCGTCCGAGTCGGAGAGGGTGTGGAGGAGCTGCGGCGGATGGCCGATGCGGCGAAGAGGGTGCTCGAGTTGGAGCCGCAGGTGCGGGAACTGGCGGAGCCCGTGGCGAGGTCGCCGCTGGTGTTCTTCATCGGAAGGGCCGCGGACGCCCACGTCGCTCTCGAGGGCGCCCTGAAGCTCAAGGAGGTGGCGTACATCCCGACCCAGGAGTCGCCGGCCGGCGAGATGAAGCACGGACCGTTGGCGTTGGTCGAGCGGGGTGTTGTGGCGATCGCGGGAGCCACGGACGCGCACGTTCGGGAGAAGACCCTCTCCAACATGATGGAGATCAAGGCGCGGGGCGGAAGGCTCATCGCCATCACGACGGAAGACGACTGGTCCTGCGAGCAGGTCGCGGACCACGTGCTGAAGGTTCCCAAGATGCGGTTCGACTTTTTCTCGGCTCTGCTCAGCGTGATTCCCATGCAGCTGCTCGCCTACCACGTCGCAAGGGAGCGCGGATGCGAGATCGACCAACCAAGGAACCTCGCCAAGTCGGTCACAGTCGAATAGGCTCGAAGGCCCCGGTGAAGTTGCCGGAATGGGAAAAGAGCTCCCACTATGGAACGAACCCTGTGGGACAGGAGGGCGAAAGTTGTCCCGAACGGAGCAAAGCGGGCCATTGTACAATGGAAGAAAGCGTGGTTTTGCCCCGTGGTTGGGAAAGGAGCGCCTGTTGATTCTCGGACGGAGCGACAACGGGTGGGAGCATGGCGGTTAGTCGACCGATGGGGACACAGACGCGGGCGGAGAGCAGCCTGAGGGGGCGAAGACGCTCCCTTCCGGCTGGCTATCGGTTCGCCAAGCGTGCTTTGGATATCGTCGTTTCCGGCGCGCTGTTGCTGATCCTGTTTCCTCTGTTCGCAGTTCTGGCCCTTCTGGTGAAGCTTTCAAGCCCCGGTCCGGTGTTCTACTGCTGCGAGCGGGTCGGCAAAGACGGCCGGCGCTTCAAATTCGTCAAGTTCCGCTCGATGTACGTCGACGCCGAGCAGAGGCTCGCGGAGCTCATCGCTCGGAACGAGAAGGACGGACCGATCTTCAAGATCACGAACGACCCCCGGGTGACCCGGGTGGGCCGATGGCTGCGGAAGTACAGCCTGGATGAGCTGCCGCAGCTGATCCACGTCTTCACGGGCCACATGAGCCTCGTGGGTCCTCGTCCGCCGTTGCCGAGGGAGGTCGAGCAGTACGACGATTACGCGTGGGAACGGCTCACGGTGAAGCCTGGGCTCACCTGCTATTGGCAGATCTGTGGCAGAAGCCGCCTGACCTTCGACGAGTGGATGGCCTTGGACCACAAGTACCTGAACGAGATGTCGTTCCGGACGGACCTGATGATTCTGCTCAAGACCCCGTTGTCCGTCCTGCGTGGCGAAGGAGCCTGCTGATTCGTCGGGCGATGCTTTGGCACGAGTCGTGCTGCGGGGTTGTTTCATCCATAGGGCTCGCGTGGAACGGGCCCTCCATTGAACATTGAGGAAAAGCCGATGCGTTGGTCGAAGTTGATGTTGTTCGCTGTTCTGAGCCTGTTGGCATGGCTTGCGCCAACCGTCCGGGCTCAGGGGACCCCTCCCGGAGACCGGCCGCTGGAGATTCCGACCGATTACAAGTTGGGCCCGGAGGACGTGATTTCGGTCGTGACCCGCGACGTTCCGGAGCTTTCCGGCGACTTCCTCATTCGATTGGACGGCAAATTCACGATGCCGATCATCGGTGACGTGGAGGCTGCCGGATTGACGGTGACGGAGCTGAAGTTCCGCCTCGAGCAGGCTCTCCGGCGCGAGCTTCGCGAGCCGCAAGTGACCGTCAACGTCAAGCAGATGCGGCTGAACCGGGTGTACGTGTTGGGAGCGGTTGGACGGCCCAGCATCATCGACTACCGGCCCGGCTGGCGCCTCACCGAAGCGATCGCGGCCGTGGGAGGTCTCGCGAACCTTCCGGAGCGGCTGAGGGCGATCGTCATCCGCGGCGGCAACACGAAGGTCGTGGAGCTTCGGGAGATCTTCATCGACGGGAAGAACGAGTCGAACCTCCTATTACAACCGGGCGACGTGATCAGCATCCAGAGCGACGCCACGATCCGGGTGAACATCCTGGGTCCGGTTGGGCGGCCTGGTCTCGTCACGATTCTCGAGGGACAGGGCATCGTCGAAGCTCTGGCGGCGGCCGGCGGTGAGAGCGAGCGGGCGGCGCTCACGCGGGCGAAAGTGGTCAGGCGGGGTCAGGAGATCCCCGTCGACATGTACGCCGCGGTGAAGAAGGGTCGGACGGATCTCAACCTGAAGCTCGAGGATAACGACACGATCATCATTCCGGAGGTCACGGCCAGGGTCGCAGTCGTGGGTCAGGTGAAGCAGTCGGGCGCCCAGGTCATTCCCGACGGCCGGGAGTGGACGCTGTCCCAGGCGATCTCAAGCGCCGGCGGACCCGCCCCTGGTGCGAAGACCGACGGCGTGACCATCATCCGCCAGATGCCGGACGGCAAGGTGGAGAGGATTCAGATCAACTACCGGGACATCATCGCCAACAAGCCCGGTGCCGTCGATCCGGTGTTGCAGGACCGCGACGTCGTGTTCGTGCCGCAGAGCGGCAAGCCTGGCACAGGCGAGATCAGCGCGGTTCTCGGTCTCGTGTTCTGGCCGTTGCGGTTGCTGGGCTTCTGAACCGGAGCGACACGAGGATACGAGGGCTCGCGGGCAACAGCCGCGAGCCCTCTGAGCGTCTGTCGGTACAATCCAAGTCCTCGGAGCCCGTCCACATGGAACACCAGAGCGTTCTCGTTGTCGACTTCGGCGGCCAGTACACGCAACTCATCGTGCGACGTTGCCGGGAGCTCGGGGTCTTCAGCGAGATGGTGCCTTGGAGGAAGGCGGAGGGGCGGCTTCGGGAAGCGCCGCCGGCTGCGGTCATTCTCAGCGGAGGGCCGCGCTCCGTCCTCGAAGACGGGGCTCCGGCCATCGACCTTGGACTGTTGCGGGGGATCCCGACGCTCGGCATCTGCTACGGCTTGCAGCTCATGGCGCGGCTGCTGGGCGGGCGCGTCGTGTCGGCCGAGGCCAAGGAGTATGGCAAGCGCGTGCTGGGATGGGTGGCCGACGGATCCTGGCTCGCCGGCCTCGATTCGCCGCAGGTGTGGATGAGCCACGGGGACCAAGTGGCCGAACCACCGCCTGGTTTCCGCACTGTGGCTTCCACCGACAGCTGTCCTGTGGCGGCGATCGAGGATCGTTCCCGTGGATTGTATGGCGTGCAATTCCATCCCGAGGTCAGCCACACGCCATCCGGGCGCGAGGTGCTGCGGCGCTTTCTCTTCGATGAGGCTGGCTTGGTCGGCGATTGGACGAGTGAGGCGTTCATCGAGGAGACGCTCGAAAGCGTCCGGTCGGAGGTTGGAGAGGGACGGGTGCTCTGCGCCGTGAGCGGCGGCGTGGACAGCTCGGTGATGGCTGCGTTGCTAACCAAGGCGATCGGCGAGCGGGCGGTCTGCGTGTTCGTCGACCACGGCCTCCTTCGCAAGGGCGAAGCGGAGCAGGTGAGGGAGACGTTCACCCGCGTCTTCCATCCGAGGTTGCTCGTGTTCGACGCGAGGGACCGCTTCTTCGAGAGTCTGCGGGGCGTGACCGATCCGGAGGAGAAGCGCAAGATCATTGGCGCCGAGTTCGTTCGTGTCTTCGAGGAGCATGCGGACCAGTTGCAGGATTGCACCCACCTCGCGCAGGGCACGCTCTACCCGGACGTGATCGAGAGCGGTTCGGAGACGGCGGCAACCATCAAGACGCACCACAACGTGGGTGGCTTGCCATCCTGGATGCGCATGAAGCTCGTCGAGCCCCTTCGCTGGCTGTTCAAGGATGAGGTGCGCAGCGTCGGCAGGGCCTTGGGCCTGCCGGAAGAGATCGTGGAGCGCGAGCCGTTTCCCGGCCCTGGGTTGGCCGTACGCATCCTGGGCGAGGTCACGCCGGAGCGCGTGCGCATCGTTCAGGAGGCCGACTGGATTTTCCGTCAGGAGCTCCGCAACAGAGGTTTGCACCGTGGCATCTGGCAGAGCTACGCGGCGTTGCTGGATGTCCGAAGCGTCGGAGTGATGGGGGACGAGCGCACGTACCAGCAACCGATCGTTCTTCGAGCCGTGGAGAGCGAGGACGCCATGACGGCGCGAGCCAAGCCCATCGAGTTCGAGGTCTTGGAGGCGATCGCCAACCGGATCGTCAACGAAGTGCCCGGGGTCAACCGGGTCCTCTACGACCTGACCAGCAAGCCGCCCGCGACCATCGAGTGGGAGTGAGCGCCCCCGGCCGTCAGCGGTAGAGAAGAACCCAGTCCTCGGCCGTTGGCGAGTCGAAGAAGCCGTTTTGTTCCGCGGCCCTCGTGGTCTGCCCAGATCGAGGATCGAACCACTCCCAGCGGCCTCCTGGAGCCAGCGATTCGGTTCTTGGCTTCACAGGCCTTGGCCACGGGAGGTAGATGGCCGCCCGCTTGCCGTCGTTGGTCCGGCAAGCTCTCGCCGTCTCCGTTCCCTCGCCGAGGCCCGCGGCGATCAGGGACTGGTCCGGCACCACCTCGAAGAAACCCATAGAGAGCATCAGTTGCTTGAGGTGGTTCATCTGCCGGGCACCCGGCAGATGAAGGGACTGCCGCCACGTGCCGAGCGGGTGGTTGATGCCTGGATAGCCGGGCTGGGCCATCTGCCAGACCGCGTGGCAACCGTAGGTGACCCCGCAGCCGCCTGCGAACACGCTGGAATAGGTGGCTCGGCGAACCTGATGGGCGGAGAAGGGCGGGATGTTGAGGTCCCGCAGCTCACCCAAGGCTCGGAACGGGCGGTGGTTTTCGTAGTTCGGTTCTCCATCGAGGACCGGTTTCCTCGGCTCGAGGGAAAGATCGGCTTCCACCATGAGATCGGGCCTCGAATCGAACCACCAGTGCCCCGACTGGAGCATGTTGAAGTCCAGCCAGTCCTCGCGGTGCACGTACTTTGAGGAGCTCTCGCCCCCGGGGGGATGAAGGCTCATCAGGTGGCGCCTCTTCTCCGCGGACCGGATGCCCTCGGCCATGGCCCGAACGGCCGGCAGGTGCTCGGCTTCGATCGGCCTGTCTCCGCCGAGAATCCATACGAGATTCCTGCGGTGGCCGTAGCGTTCGGCGAGGTAGCCGCCGAAGGTCCGCGCGTTGCGCGGATGAAACACCACCGGGCCGTCGCCCCATGCCTTATTGAGCTTGTCTCCCCACGTCGGCAGAAGCGCGATGGTGATTCCGTGCTCCTCTGCCTTGTCGAACGCGAAGTCCACGAGGTCCCAGTAGCGATCGTTCGGGCGCTCCGGATCCTCAGCATGGAGCGGCAGCTGTCCCTCCCGATTCGGGGTCCTCAAGCCATCGAGCTCCGCAAGCCCGACGGCTTGCACGACGTTGAACCCCTGTTGCCTGCGAACGGACAGGTACTCGGCGATCTCCTCCCTCGTCAGCCTGTGGAAGAGCTCCCAAGCCGTGTCCGCCAGCCAGAAGAACGGTTTGCCGTCCTCAGTCTGCAAACGACGGCCCCCGGGGTGCACTTCGCAAGGGTAGTCGGCCATAGTGGCACGGTACCCAAAAATCGCATGCTCGGCCCAGCTTATGGCGTGCTGGTGGCGCTGAGGATCACCGGCCCGCGCTGGAGAGCTTGGGGCAGCAGTTCCCAGTAGACTTCTCCCGTGACGGCGTCGAACTTGCCATTGTGCGAGAGCACTCTTCCCGGTAGCCGGACGGCGAGACTGATGCCGATGGGTGGAACGTCGGGACCGCGGTTGCCCGGACTAGGGCCGGCGTTCGGAACGGCCGCTTGGGGCGGGCGCGCCGCACCGAGCGCCAAGGAGACGAGCGTCCGACGCTGGTCCTCGCTGAGTCGGTCGCCCAGGCGCCGGAGCAGGATGCGCTCCAGCGAGGGAGCCAGCGCCGTGCGAAACCGCCGCTGCATGGCGTTGGGGCCAGACAGCAGCATCTGAGGCAGGACGGGCTCTGGAGGCCCGAAGAGCATCGTCCAGATTTCCGCCTCGAAGTCTTTGGCGATGGCGCGGGCGTCCTCGAGGGAGGCCGCCCCTGGCGGCAGAGCAGCGAGGAGGTCTCGAGCGGAGCGATCGTCCTCGGCTGAGTCAGGTTGCGGCGGATCACCGGTCCATTCCAGTCGGGCCGTGTATTTCCAACCGCCCGACGGCGTTCGGTCCAACGTGACCGCGGCCCGGGTCGCCGCCTTGCCTCCGATCAGGAGAGCGATTCCAGCGTCCGTCTCACGGCCGACCGCCAGTGCGCGCGAAGCGGTGAGGACTTCGCTGCCGTCGGGTTCCGTGCTTCGCTGGACGCTCCAGTCGCGAGCATCGGGAATGCGGAACACCTCCTGCAGCGGCTTGGCGATACCCAATGGGTTGCCTGGATCCGGCTTGGGGACTTGCAGACGCAACGCCAGGGAGGCCGTTCCATCCGAGGCCACGCTCGTGCTCGAGTCTGCTGACCCGCACCCAACCATCGCAACCAAGGCGATCGAACCGGCGATCCAACGGACCATGCAGACAGCATGCAGTCTGTGGCAGAGGAGCTTTGGGTCTTTTTCCCGGTACTTCCACCAGGTTCAGGTCTGTTCTCCGAGGCGGAAACGGAGGGTGGCGAAAAATGAAGTACCATAGGAGCGTGGCCTCTTTCCGAAAGGTTTGGTTGGTCTTGGGCTTCTTGGCGTCGGTGCCCGCATCCTTCGGGTGGGGTCTCACCGGAGATCCCGTCGCCGACGGCTGGAGCTTGGTTGGAGACTCTCTAGACACAGATTTCCTAGCGGACCAGAACAACGGACCTCTGTCGTTCACCGCGTACTCCGTCATGGGCTCTTGGAGCCAGTTCAGCTTCAACTCCACGGGCGCCATTGGCGACCTCGGAGGCAAAGCTGGCTGGAGCGCGAGCGATTTGGTTCTCGGGCTCGGCTTCGTCGCCAGCTACGACGGCGAGGTCGGCTCGTTCGTCCGCTCGGCCTACTTCAAGTTCGATTTCCTCGGGATCGGTCCATGGCAACCGGTGCGCGGCGGCGATCCGGAGGACGGAGATCGATCCCGCAGCAAGTTCACGCCCGTCCCGTTCGGTTCCACTTCGTTCATCCGGGGCGGTTTTCAGGGATACATCCATCAGCAGAACGGGTTCATCGGCCTCGCCCAGAACCACTCCGACCAGTCGTTCAACGTGCTGAGCTTGGGCAACTCCTCGAAGCCGTATGTTCTGGCCCTGGCTAGAGGCGCCCAAACCGATCCGTTCCACCCGCAGTGGAAGCTGGTGGAGCGGGGGCAGTTCTTGCTGAACTACACTCTCCTTAAGGCTTCCGTTCCGTCGGTTTCCAACTACAACCCTTTGCTGAAGATGGTGATGGGTGTTTACGGACCGAACTACGGTCAGGACATCAGCCTCTTCGGCTCGGACTCGGGCCAGGACATCGTCTGGCAGTATCAGGAGAACATCGGTCCTCAGAGCGTTCCAGTCCCCGAGCCGGCCACGATGGCCTTGGCTGGGCTAGGGCTGGCGATGGCCGTGAGGCGCCGGCGACGCTAGGCCGCCGCAAGTCGTCGGTCTGAGGGCTCTGGCGGGGACATCCATCCGTCGCGGGTTTCCGTTCCAGCTTTGTGCGGGCACGGTCAGAGCCTGACGCCGGCCGAAACGGTCCAACCGCGGAACTCGGAGGGCCCGAACGTGTAGGCGAGTTCGAAGAACGGTTGGGGCAACAGATGCCCGACCTGCGGAGCCGAACCGATGGCCAAGCGCGCGACCGCTCCCTCGGTGCGTTCAAAGGGGGCCCCGCCGCGTGGCTCGACGCGTGCGAAGCCCATCCCTCCCAAGAGGTAGGTCGACCCTCCGGGTTGGCTCAGCTTCGCAGTGGCCATCAGGCGGTAGATGGTCCCGTCGTCATCGCTGCCTCGACGTAGGCCGCCGCCGAGCACCACGCTCGGGCTGAGCCGTACCTCGACAGGCGAAAGGGGAAGCCGCAACAGCGGCAGGTGGGCGCCGATCTCGACTCCTTCGAGCCGCACCGCCGCGGCTCCCCTGCCGGAGAACGATTCACCGAAGTAGTAGCCCGCTTGAACCGAGATGCCTTGAGCGAGCGCCATGGGGGCGACAGCGGCCATCGCCAGCGATGCAACCTTCCTCACGCGGGGCACGTTACCCTATCCTTCGCCACCGACGCGAGTCTGCCAGCCACTCCCCAGAGATGCCCGCGCGTGGCCTCGACCTGCACGATGGCGCCTGTCAGGCTCCCCTCGCCCTGAAAGTGCACCATCTTGTTCTCCCTCGAGAACCCCTGCAGCATGGATGGGTTTTTCGGCGACGGACCCTCCACGAGGACCTCGAAGACGCGGCCCACGGCTGCTTCGTTTTTACGGACGCTGATCTCGTTCTGGAGGCTCACGAGCTCTCGAATCCGACGGCGGCGGACCTGGATCGGAACCTGTTCCTTGTCGGCGGCTTTGGTTCCCGGCCTCGGGCTGTACAGGAACATGAAGGCGCCATCGAACTGCAATTCCTCCACGACACGGAGCGTGCCCTCGAACTGTTCCTCGGTCTCTCCAGGGAAGCCGACGATGAGGTCGGTGGTGATCCCGATTGTGGGAACGGCAGCCCTCAGTTGTCCTACGATCTCGCGGAACCTCTCGACGGTGTAGAGGCGCCGCATCGCCTTCAAGACTTGGTCGTCTCCGGACTGCAAAGGCAGGTGCACGTGCTCCATGACTTTGGGACAATCTCGGATCGTCGCGATCAGGTCCTCCTTGAAGTCGGTAGGGTACGGGCTTGTGAAGCGGATGCGGTCGATTCCCGGCACCTCGGCGATGCGCCACAGCAGCTCGCTGAAAGGAACCCTGCCCTCCTCGAGGTTCTTGCCGTAGCTGTTGACGGTCTGACCGAGCAAGGTCACTTCGCGGGTGCCCGCTTCAGCCAAGCGACGCACCTCCTCCAGAATGTCCCGAGTGGGACGGCTCCGCTCCCTGCCGCGGGTGATTGGGACGATGCAGAAGGTGCAGAACTTGTCGCACCCATACTGGATCGGCACGAACGCCTTCAGCTTCGGTTTCCGATCGAGGAAGCGACCGGGCAGGTCGGTCACGATCGCCCCCTTCCGTTCCGGCAGGGCGAGGCTCGTGGCGAACCGTCTGTCTTGCAGGACCTGCTCGACGAGCGCGGGAGCCTCGTCCACGTGGCCGGTGCCGAGGACGAAGTCCACGTGGGGCGCCCTGCGGCGGATCTCCTCCGCGCGCGCCTGCGCCATGCATCCGCAAACGCCGATGACTCGATCAGGGTTGGCACGCTTGAGGGGTGCGAGCTCTCCGAGAAGCGAGAAAGCCTTTTCCTCCGGCTTCCTTCGCACGCTGCAGGTGTTCAGCAGGATCACTTGGGCCTCGCGGAGGCTGGAGGCGGGCCGAAAACCGATCGATTCGAGCCCCAACGCGAGCTGTTCCGAATCCTCCTCGTTCATCTGACAGCCCCACGTTTGGATGAAGTAGGTGTTGGGCTGGAACGATGGGACCGTGGCTCCCAAGTGCACGAGGGATGGGGAAGGCATCGTCGGTGGGTGAAAGATACCTTCCCGCGGCCCCGCGCCCGAGGACCCGATCGGTGCGGCTTGTATAATTCAGCACCGTGAGTCCGAGCCTGCTGAACCGGGTCTGCACCTTCTTGGCGTTCGCCGGGATGTTCGTGGCCGGGGTGCTGAGCCTAGGCCATTTGATGAACCTCACCATCCCTTGCGGCACGGGCAGCGGTTGCGAGGAGGTTGCCCGGCACCCCAGCTCGGTTTGGTTCGGAGTGCCGGTCGCGGTGATCGGTTTCTTCGGCTACCTGGCGATGGGTGTGCTGTCGATGCTGAGGACCCAGCGGGGTACGGAGGGCGGCCGAGGGCTACTGAACCTCGGGTTCGCCCTCTCGGCCGTGGCCCTGCTCATCCAAACGGGGCTCAGCTTCTACGCCTTGATGTTCCTGCAGAGGACATGCGACTGGTGCCTGGCCTCCAACGGCATCGTGCTGCTTCTGTTTCTGGCCCACGCGATCCTCTCGAACCAGCACGCGAAAGGCGCGTCGATTCCGCCCTCCAAGTCTCCGATGGAGTGGTCGTACGTTGGGGCTTTGGCCATTCTCGCCTTCGGCGGAATCGGCATCGTAGCCACGCAGATGCGGGAGGCGGCGGGGAAGACGCCGATCAATCCGGAGGCGCGAAACCTGATGACCACGGACGTCTTGGTTCGCTCCGACGGACCCTTCCTAGGAGACCCGAAGGCCCCCGTGACCATCGTGGAGTTCGCGGATCTGTTCTGCCCGGCGTGCCGAAGCAGCTATCCGATGGTTCGCTCCATGGTGCAGGAGAGCAACGGGCGCTTCCGCCTCGTGTTCCGCCACATGCCGCTCTACAAGCTGCAGGGCCACGAGTTGGCGCTGAACGCCGCGACGCTCGCCGAGGTCGCCAAGGAGCAGGGCCGCTTCTTCGACTTCATCGAAGCCGTTTACGAGGCTCCGGAGGATGAGGCGAAGACGATCGACGGCCTGATGCAGATTCTCGAAAACCTAGGCATCGATTCCCGCAAGGCTGTGGAGCGGTCGAAGAATCCGGACGATCCGGCCTTCAAACGGATGTACGAGGACGTGGAGCTCACCAGCAAGCTGGGTGTTCAGATGACGCCGACGTACATCATCCTGATGGAGGGCGTTGAGCCCAAGGTGGCGAACACCAACACCCTCCGGCAGATCCTTTCGGAACCACCGTATGCCCCGGAGCAGCCGGAGCCGAGGTAGGGTCCTCGTTGCGATGTCCGGCGGCGTGGACAGCAGCGTCGCCGCCGGATTGCTCGTGAAAAGGGGTTACGACGTCGTCGGCGTCACCCTGCAGATTTGGCAGGAGTCGCAGACGGACCCGCGACACAGCGGCTGCTGTTCCCTCGGAGCCGTTGAGGACGCGCGGCGCGTAGCCAGGGCCCTTGGGATCCCGCACTACGTCCTGAACTACCGAGAGCTGTTCCGCGAGACGGTGATCCGTGACTTCCTGGAGGAGTACGCCAGGGGCAGGACGCCGAACCCCTGCGTGCAATGCAACCGGTTCCTCAAGTTCGATCCGTTGCTGGAACGCCTCGAGGAGTTCGGTGCGGACGCGGTGGCCACCGGCCATTACGTCCGCTCGAGGCGGGCGCCCGATGGAACGATGCGCCTCCTGCAAGCTCGCTGTAGGGAAAAGGACCAGAGCTATGTGCTCTACATGCTGCAGGGCGACAAGCTCCGGCGGTTGCGCTTCCCGTTGGGTGAGGTGAGGGCCAAGCAGGAGACGAGGCATTTGGCTGAGGCCTGGGGGTTGCCCGTGGCGCGAAAGCCGGATTCACAAGAGATCTGTTTCGTGAGCGAGGTGGGTGGATACCGAGAGTTCCTCCGCAAGGCGAACCCTGATGCTCTCCAGGCAGGGGAGATCGTCACGGTGGCGGGGGAGGTTCTCGGCCGCCACCAAGGGATCGCCGGTTTCACGATCGGTCAGCGCAGAGGACTAGGGGTCGCTGCGCGCGACGGCAAGCCGCTGTACGTCCTTGGCTTGCTTCCCGCCGAGAGGAGGGTGGTGGTGGGTTCCGCCGACGACCTGCTGCGAAGGGTCGCCGTGGTGCGGCAGGCAACTTGGTGGCCCCCCGGACCGAAGGAGGAACCCCTTCGAGTGATGGCGAAAGTCCGATACAACATGGAGCCTCAGGCTGCGTGGCTGCACACGTGCAGCGACGGGACGATCCGCTTGGTGTTCGACGATCCCGTGAGAGCCATCACCCCAGGCCAAACCGCCGTGGCGTACCGAGGGAGGACGGTGGTGGTCGGTGGCACGATCGAGCACGCCGAGGGCTGATTCGCTCGCTGTTTCGCCGAGTCCGCCCATCCTTCGCCGCAGTCCGGTGTACAATGCTTGGCACGGGAGGTTTGTCATGAGCGAGTCCGAAGACAGGAACGCGATGCTCTATCTTCTGGCCGGAGTCGGAATCGGCGCCTTGATCGGCGTCGCCGCAGGCATGCTGTTCGCTCCCAAGGCCGGTACGGAGACCCGCGAGGAGCTGAGCGAGAAGCTGAAGGAGTTGAAGGAGAAGACCGAGCAGTGGGTGGCTGAGCAGAAGGCGAAGCGGCAGCAGGTCGCGAAGTCCGAGGAAGCCAGCGCCTAGCTCCTGAACCCGACATGGGGTGGCGCGTTGTGGTTTGGGCGGCCCTCGTCGTGGCCGCCCTGGTGTTTCTGTACTACGTACGGGGCATCCTCCTGCCTTTCGTCGCGGCGTTCCTGATCAGCGCCATCCTCGATCCGACCGTCCAGAAGCTCCGACGTCGCGGGATGAGCCGAGGAGCGGCGGTCATCGCCATCTTCTTGCTGTTCAGCGTAGTCGTCGTGGGGATTTCGGTTCCGGCGGCTCAGGTCGTCGGCCAGCAGCTCGCGGGGTTTCGCGATCAGATCGATCGGTACACCCAGGAGTTGAAGAACGCCGAGGAGAGGGAGAACTTCTTCGTGAGCTGGCGGCCTCCGCTGATGGCTCAGAAGCATGGGCGCAAGGACCAGATCGAGCTCTTCCTGGAGCAGAACAGACCTCTGCTGGAGAGGTTCGGGCTGCCCACGACGAGGCGCGCTCTGATCGATCAGTACGTCGCTCCCCATCAGGACACGATCGCGAACTCAGTCCAGAGCTTCTTCAACGGCTTCTTCGGCATCGTTCGATCGTTGGCTGGCCAGTTGCTGTTCCTGTTGCTGACGCCCTTCTTGGCGCTGCTGATGCTCTGGGAGTTGGACCAGCTGAAGCGGCGCAGCGTGACGTGGGTGCCTCCTTCGATCCGCGCGGAGACCGTCACCCTGGTCAGCGACATCGTTCGGGTGTTCGTTGGCTACCTCCGAGGGGTGACGCTCGCGGTGTTGATCTACATCGCCTGCACGTCGCTGCTTCTTATGGCCCTTGGGGCTCCTTACTCCATTCTGCTTGGCCTGTTGTTCGGCGCCATCTATCTCGTGCCCTACGTCGGAGCGATGATCAGTTCCGTCACGCTGTTCGTCGTGACCGGCCTTAGTGGCAATGGTTCGGTCGCTTTCGTCCACATGCCCTCTTCGTGGCATGCGGCGGTGGTCATGACAGCGGTGTTCATCGTGTACGGCCTTCTGTTCGATCAGCTCGTCTATCCCAGGGTGGTCGGTCGCTCGGTGGGCTTGCATCCTCTGGTGAGCATGTTCGTGATCCTTTCCGGAGGCGCGCTGTTCGGCATCGTCGGGATGTTGCTGGCGTTTCCCGTCGCCGGAAGCATCAAGGTTGTTCTGGATCGATTGATCCGCCTGACGTCCGAGCCTGCTCCGCACGCCAATCTCCCCGCCGTCCCTCTCCGCCATCGGACCGGGTCAACGTGAGGCCCCGCGTTCGCAGGAGCCCGATCCGGAGCTGAAACCGCATGCGCCGGGCTTCCTTGCCGGAGGCAAGCTCGCGCACCTCGGTGATCGCCTCGCCGACAAAGGAGATGCTCGTCAGGACGCCAATGGTCCGATCGAAGCGCACGAACCCCTTGGCTTGGAGGCGGGTGGACGCCTTAGAGTGGGAGAGCGCCTCGTCGGAGACGAGCATCAGAGCTGAGTCCTCGAGCGAACAGAACGTTTGCCAAACGCTCAGCTCGATGGCCGCGGTCGATTCGCTCAGGGACGCGAGGTGCGCTTCGAAGTCAGCCTCCTGCTCACCTAGCGGCTCGCGGTGGGACCACCTGGACCCCCATGAGGTCTGCCTCCGTCCACTCGATCAGCAGATCGACCAGCTCGGTGGAGCTTCTGGAGGCCCGGAATGCCAACCGTAACCGTCACGTCGGGCGCCTCCGCCGCCAAGACGCGGTCATTGGCAAGAAGCCGCAACCTTGCGGGGGGAGGAAACGGCCTAGCGTCGTCCATGGTCCATGGAAGGGTTTCGCCTTTGATCAACAGGCGGAAGGAGGCAGCTTCCACACCCGCTGCCCCTTGCGTGGCTCGCCAAGACTCGCAGGGGACTACGAGGAACTCCAAACCAGCCTCAGCCCGTCCCTTCTGGCCGCCGAGCGTCGGAATGTCCCCATCCAGCACGAGCGTGGCGGAGTAGGGTAGCTGCTCCGGCGGCAACCGGTAGGAGCAGAGCGGAGCCAAGGCCACGATCGCCCACACGCCCCGATGGCAACGTCCGAGTGCTGTAATCTCTGCGCATGTCCGGGGATTGCCCTCCGCTTCCCGAAGGATCCCTTCTGGCCGGTCGCTTCGTGGTGGGTCCCGTTCTCGGGAGAGGTGCCTTTGGCATCGCCTATCGGGGAGAAGATCTCCGTTGGGGCAACGCGTGCGCCATCAAGGAGCTGGCGCCGAAGGGGGCGCGGCGGCTGGACCAAGGGCTCTTGGAGCTGCCGGGCGACAAAGCCTACCGCAGGAAGCTGCGGGATCGGCTTCTTGCCGAGGCCGAGAGGGTGGCTAGACTCAAGGTTCCCGGATTGCTTCGGCCCAGGGCGTGGTTCGTGCAAAACGGCACGGCGTATGTCGTCTCGGATCATGCGGAAGGGGCCGTCTCGTTGGAGCGCAGGCTCTCCGATAGGGGGCCTCTGGCGGCGGACGAGGCCGTAGAGATAGCCCTGAAGCTTCTGGACACGCTCCGCGAATTGCACCGCGTGGGGATCCTCCATCGTGACGTCAAACCCTCGAACATCCTGCTGGGAGCAAACCGGGAAGTCTGGCTCATCGATTTCGGGGCCGCGCTCGAGTGGCACGCGGACTCGGTGGGAAGCCACAGCGTGCTGTTCACTCCCGGCTACGCGCCTCCGGAGCAGCTGGATCCTCGTGGGGTTCGGGGGCCGGCGACCGACGTGTACGCGGTCGCGGCCACGCTCTTCGAGATGCTGGCGGGAGAGCCACCGCCCTCTTCGGAACAACGCGTCGCAGGAGGCGTCCTGCCATCGCTGAAGGTTCTGCGCCGAGACATCGATCCATCGCTCGTCGAGGCGATCGAGGCCGGGCTCGACCTCGCGCCGGAGAGCAGGCCCCAGACGGCGGAGGAGTTCGCGGCGCTGCTGCGCGTGGGAGCATGGAACGGGTCCCTGTCGGGAGATTGGCGCGACTTCGACGATCGGGCAGCGCGGCTGGAGAAGTTCCGGTTCTCCCGCTGGCAGTGTCCTTGCTGCGGCGGAGTGCTGGAGAGGGTCCATCCGTTGAGGGCTGGCGTTTGTCCGGTGTGCCGCTCCGGAAGGATCCGAAGGAGGGAGGTTCCCCGCGGCGTATGCCCAGTTTGTCGAAGCGGCGCGTTGAGTCCTTGGCCCGCCCAGATTCCCGTCTGTCCGGGTTGCCGCGCGTGCCTGTTGCGGCGCCGGAGGGGGTTGCTGCAAAAGATTGAAGGTCTGCTCTGCGAAGGCTGCGGGCTGTTTCTCGAGGCCGCCGGAGGGGGTCGATGGCGCGTGGCGAAATCCGGGCAGTCCGGCTTGCGTGTTGGCGACGAACGGTCCCTCTCCGAGTGGCTCGAAGCGAGCGGACGCCCGGCCGTCGTCCAAGTGTGCGGCGATTGCCTCGCGGAGTTTGATCAGCAACCTGATGGGAGGTGGAGGCAGCGGAAGCCCGAGCCGTCCCGAGGTTGGGAGAGCCTGTATCCGGAGGAATGGGATTTCGTCGCGGCCGGTCTGGAGCCGGGCGCGGGAGACTCGGAGTGCGACGCGTGCGGAGCGGAGTACCTCTCAGACGGAGACCGCGTGACGCTGGTCGGTTGCCACCGCGATCCGTACGGCTTCGCCGAGCGCCATCAGGGAAGAAGCTTCGACTGGGAGCACCTGCGATGGGTTGGGGTAGGCAAGTCCTCGCCGAGGGAGGGGTTGCTTTGCCAGCACTGCCGATGCGAGTTCGATCTGACAGCGGACGGGCTGAGGCTCGTGCACGGCTCCGGACCCTTGGCCAGGGCTCCGCAACGGAACCTGTCCTTGGAGGATTGGCATCGGCTCGCCCAAGGTCTGCCGACGGCGGAGGAGGAAGAAGCGTTCCAAGACCGTTTCGACGAAGCCATCGTGCAGGCGTACGAGCGGGGTGAGATCGGTGTGGGCCGGTCTGGCAGAATGGTTTGGGATGGACCCTGCGCGTGGCGGTTGGAGAGGGGCGGGAAGTGGTCGGAAGGCACGGGCCGATTGAGGGCCACGGAGACGGAGCTCCGACTCGGAAGATTGGCCCGCGACCAGGTCGTCTCGCTCCAATCGGGCTACGAGGTTCGGCAGACGGACGACGACGGTCTGCTCATCCGAACGCCCTCGGCCACGCTGAGACTCTGGCCGAGACCGATCGTCCTGAACCTCCGCCTCGCGAGCGGAACGCGGAAAGTTCCCTTGGACGTCGGGAGCCTGCTCGAGAGGCTCCGTCGGAATACCGGGTTTCGGGACAACCGATAAGGGTGCTGGCACTTCGGGCGCGCCACCGAGGAACCCCCTCCTCGGGATCCGATTCGGATCGGGGGTTCGAGGATGCTGGTGCTGTTCGGTGCGGCCATCGTGTCGATGGGTGGTTGGGATGCCCAGGGGGTTGCTCGTCCATTCCCCTCGGTCGGTCTTCCGGCGCTGCAACGAAGCATCCGGATGCCTCAACGCCCCCGATTCAGCCCTCAGCCTCCGGTAGGGGCGGTTCCTGGCTTCGAAAGCCCGCCTGGCCGGAACTTCGACCCAGGCAATCCGATGCTCCGGCCCATGGCTTGGGAGGACTTGGCTAGCGTCCTGCAGGCCTGGGAGCCGAGACACCCCTACCTGTTCCTCACTCCGCAACGTGTGCAGGAGATCCGCAACCTGGCGAACACAGACGCTTTGCTCGCCTCATGGATCTCGCACATCCGTTCGTGGGCGAACGAAGCGCTGAGCCTCTCCCCAGCCGCCTGGTCTTGGAACACGGCGTACGGGCCCGCCACGAACAACATCGAGGTTGCCCGAAACGCCCTGCGCCGCATCCAGAGCTGCGGTCTCATGTGGCAGCTCACGGGCGATGCCCGCTACGCCGACCGGGCGCGCGACGAAGCCGTCGCTTTGGCGCTTCTGCCGTGGGGGGGCGACTACGACTACCTTGCTACCGCCGAGGCCACGCACGCCTTGAGCGTCGCGTACGACTGGGCTTTCGACCGGCTCAGCCCGAGCGACCGTTCCACCATCCTCGATGGGATCGGCCGCGCCATCTCGAACACCAATCGGCTGATCGACGGCGGGGCATGGTGGCTCCGCAAGCCGTTCAACGCCAACAGCGTCATGTCCGCCTCTGCCATCGTCGGAGCGCTGGCTTACGCGGACCTGGACAAGAACCTCGCCTTCGAAACGCTGCGCCGAGCCCTGCCGGCTCTCACCCTCTCGATCGGTTCGCTGGGTTCGGACGGTGGGTGGATGGAGGGCTACACCTACTGGGACTACGCCACTCGGTACATGGCCTACGGGTTGCACGCCCTTCAGACGGCCCTTGGCACGGATTTCGGACTCGGTGAGGCACCGGGTCTGCGATGGGCTGGGGACTACAAGCTGATCGTGGGAGGGCCCCGGTTCGTGGCCTTCAACTTCGCGGATTCGATCACCGACGCCTCGCCGGCAGCACAGATGCTGTACTTCGCCTCGCGCTACGCCCGACCCGAGTGGGCTGCGTGCGAGCGGGCTAGCGTGGCGCGTCGGGGGCCTTGGCCCATGCACATCGTTTGGTACACATCCGCCGGCTCCGTAGCAGACATCGAGGCTCGCACGCCGTCCAAAGTGTTTCATGCCGGAGGGATGGCGGCGCTGAGGGACTCGCTGACCGACGGCATGGCTACGGCGGCGGCGCTCAAGGCAGGCGAGAACGGCAACGTCCACTGCATGCAGGAACTGGGGAACTTCTTGTTCGAGGCGCTGGGAGTTCGCTGGGCTGTGGACTTCGGGTACTGGGACGCAGGGTTCCGCACGCTCACGTCCTCTCAGAATCTGTTGCTGTTCGACGGCCGCCAGCAGGCGGTTCAAGCCAAGGCTTCCTTCCTTGACTTCTCCTACGATCGCAGGTGCCCCTACGCCATCGCCGACCTATCGGCCGCCAACCCGGGACTCGCATCGTACTGGCGCCGGGGTGTCGCGTTGCCGGGCGGCAAGTGGGGCCTCGTCCAAGACGAGTTCATCGCTCGCCGGGGCATCGAGGTCCAGTGGAGGATGCACACCTTCGCCGAAGTGGAGTCGTACGGTAGCGTCGCCGTGCTCCGTCAGAATGGTCAGCGGATGACCCTCATCGTGGCGGACCCGCCAGACGCCACCATCGAGTTCGCGCGCATCGGCTCCCGAGCCACCGTTCCTTCCGACGGCAACGCCCACGAGGTGTTCTTCCGCATGCAGGCTACCGGAGACCTGCAGACGGTGCGCGTTCTCCTGATTCCCGATTGGCCGGACTCGTTCCCGCCCATGGGCTGGCCGTCCGTGCCTCTGGACCAATGGAGTTCGCTCTATCGCTGAGGGCGTCGTAGGCCCGGTTTCGCGAGGTGTAAACTAGCCCCATTCTTCCGATGGAAACAAGGGGCGGAGTGGGTTGGCCTGTGGTCCGGTTTCGGCCAGGGCGGTGACGGCGGTCGTCTCATGATCAAGATGCACTTTCGGCGGGTCGCGCTCTTCTCCGTTCTCGGAGTCGCGGTTGCGCTGGTGGTGGGCCTCTTCCTGCCGACCGTTTGGGAGGCGCGAACGGAGATTCTCTTCGGAGCGGAGGACTCCAGGCGCGTGGTGGGCGCAACAACGGATCCCGTCGACCAGATTCTGCAGCTTGGCAATCAAGGCACGGTGGAGACGGAGCTCCAGATCATCCGGTCGGAGTCGACCTTTGCGAGCGCTCTGGAGTCCGCAGCCCGGAAGCTCAACGACGCCTCTCTTCTGCGGGACTACGAAGACCTGTACCTGATGTACGACGTGAAGGGGCAGGAAATGTCCCGGATCGCTCAGGTGAGGGTGCGAGCGTACTCGCAAGAGGCGGCGACTTCCATCGCGGACGAGATCGGCCGAGTGTACAACGAGCTCCGCCAGCAGGCGGTGCGCAAGTCGGTGGTCCAAGCGCAGGAGTACTTGGATTCCCAGGTGCGCAGCGCCGAGCGGGACGTCAGGGATGCCGAGAGGCGGCTTGAGCGGTTCAAGATCGAACGAGGCTTCACGGACTTCTCGACGCGCACGGCCGAGGCGACGCGCTACGAGCAGGATCTTGAGCGATTGCTCGACAAGGCGCAGACCGAGCTGAGGGGCGTCCAAGCGGCGATCGCCCGCCAAAGAGGGAAGCTCGCTGAGACGCCCAGGTTCAGTTTGGAGTCTCGATCGGAGTCGAAGAATCCCATCGTGTCCCAGCTGGAGCAACAGCTCGCGGACTATCAGCGGCAACGCGTCGAGGCCCTTCGGTTCTACCGCGAGGATTCCGTCAAGATCCGCAACCTGGATGAGGTGATCCGCGAGTGGGAGCAGAAGCTCCTAGAGGCCAAGCGCATCGAGATCATCCCCTCTGGCCGCCAAACGGCCACCGATCCTGTGCGGAGGCAGCTGGAGCTGCAGCTGGCTGGGAACGAGGTGCAGCTCACCAGCCTGAAGGGGCAGATCGCCGCCTTGGAGCGAGAGCTGCAGCGCCAACGAGAGCTCCAACGAGCGTTGCCGAGGGACGAGGTCGAACTGCGCCGGCTCGTTCGAGAGCTGGAAATCTTGGACTCCAAGTACCGCAGGCTCAAGGCCCAGTCCGAGGATCTGAAGGACAGGACCGAAACCATCCGCGTCTCGGCCCAGGTTCTGGCTCCTGCCAGGCTGATGCGGCGACCGGTGTCCCCCGACTACCTCAAGCTCGGCTTTATCGGCTTGGTGTGCGGGCTCTGCATGGGGTTGCTGTACACCTCCATCGTGGAGGCGATGCGGCTTCGGGTCTCCACGTCCAACCAGCTGTCGGAGCTGACTGGGTTGCCGGTGTCCGCGACCGTTCCGAAGTTGCCGGCCAGAGCGGAAGAGGCTTTGATCGCCGCGGTGGCGGAGCCAGATGCGAGGCCGCTGGAGTCGTTTCGGTACCTCGCCTTCGCATCATCGGCAAAGTTCGAGTCGCTGCCGAGGGTGGTTCTGTTCACCTCGGCACAGGGGGCGGATGCGACGCTGGCCGCCGCACAGTTCTCTTTGGCGTTGGCCCAAACGGGCCTCAGGACGCTTTTGGTGGACGCGGACCTGAAGAGGGCGACCGCCAGCGACAGGCTGCTCAAGGAGCCTAAGCCGGGAGTCAGCGATCTGCTCGGCCGCGCCATGCTGCCGACAGCGAGCTCCGATCTGCTGGTCCAAACGAAACAGGAGAACCTGTGGTTCCTTCCTGCCGGGAGCGCGAACGGCGCTTCGCTGGCGGACTTCCAGACGCCGCTCGTCGTTGGTTTGCTGGAGACGCTGAAGTCGTTGGCTGACGTCGTGGTGTTGGACCTGCCGGCGTGCGACGTGCTCTCCGATGCGGCGCGCATGGCGAAGCTGGTGGACGACGTCTATCTCGTCGTGTCGGCAAGGGAGACTCCTTACCGGCAGGTGCCTCAGGCTCAGGACATTCTCACGCAGAGCGGCGCGAAGTCGGTGAGCCTGATCCTCGCCGACGCCTCCCCGGGCGACGAGCCGTTCTCGAACCTGAGCGTCTAAGCATCCATGTCCGCCTCCACCCTGTCGCCCGCTCGCAGCAGGCCCCAGGTTGCCAAGGAGGTTCCGTGGGGGTCCTTCCATAAGGCCGGGGCAGTCTGCCTGGCGGCGGCGGTGCTTCCCTTGCTCGTCGCGTGGCCGGGTGTCAACGGCATGATCCGGAACGCCGCCATCGCAGCGGGAACGGCTTGGCTGGTTGTGGCCTGGAGCCGGTTGCAGGCGCCGCTGAGGATGCCCGGCGCCCTCATAGGTGTCTTGCTGCTGCAGGTGTGGAGCGGCGTGAGCACGATGGTTGCCGCTGCGACGATCGGGAGAATCCAACCTCTTGGGACGATCGACTTCTTCCTGATGCGGCATGTGTTCGTGTTTTTCTGCGCGTCCGTGCTGGTCTGGCTGGCACCGAGATGGAGGCAGGGCTTTCAGTCGGCCGTCGTGTTCGCGCTGGGAGTGGTTGCCGCGGCGGGACTGGCCGACTTCTTGGCACCAGCGGCGTGGGCTCCGGTTCGGCAGGCCATGCACGCTGCCGTGATCGATCGGCCTGTGGGCCTCTCGGGATACCACTCGCACCTTGCGCTCCTCTGCAACATCGGCATCGGGTTGCTGGCGGGCAAGGCTTGGTTTCGTCGCCTGCGTTGGTGGGATTTCCTGTTGTTCGGTTTGATGGCGTTTGCGAGCCTCGCGGCTCAGGCCAGAGCGCATGTTCCGGGATTGGCGGTGGTCGTGGCCGCGTACCTCGTTGGTCTGTTCGTGCGCGACCGCAGGCGCGGATTCTGGGTGGCAGGCGGTGTGCTCGCCGCTCTGCTTGCCGCGTTGGCGGTTTTCCCGCATCAGTTTCAAACGCTGCTGCAAACGGACGTGCGGTCCGAGCCGACGTTGCTGGGAAGGAAGGCGCTCGCCTGGCCCCAGGTCGACTTCGTGCTCGAACATCTTCCATGGACGGGCCTCGGACCGGAGCCCGTCTTCTGGGGCGCCGTCGAGGGCGGCACCGACAAGTGGGCTCCCTACCACGCCATCGACGCGGGGTTCCTCCTGCTCGCAGCCTGCTACGGCTACGTTGGCTTGGGGATCGCCATTCTAACTTTCCTCAGTTACGCGCTCGGTCTCGTTCGGGTGCTTCTCACGGAGCGCGGGACTCCAACGATCCGCTCGGAGCTTGCTCTGGCACAGATGGTGGCATTGGCGGCATCGCTCATCGCGATGTACGCCAACAACATCGTCACATGGGACGATGCGATGAGCCTTCTGTTCCTGTTCGGAGGTCTCTCTCAGCTCTCCCGCGTGGAAGAGCGGGTTGGGAGGCAACGGCCCCAGGAGGCGTCTTGCACCCCTTAGCCGTTCTCACCAAGGTGTGGGGCGGGGCCTCCGAGACCTTCATTGAGGATCACGCGAAGAGGCTGCTGCCTGGGAGGACCTCGCTATCGGCTGCGGTCAGGCTGCCGCAGTCGCGAAGGATGTGGGACTTCGATGGTCCGTCCCTGGTCCTGCGTTCGGAGCGCCGCTGGATGCGGGGTCTCTTGCTGATTGCAACGCGAACGCGCGGCGTCGGCCTCACGGAGCGTCGCCACTGGCCAAGGTTGGAGCGCTTTTGGGTCAGTCTCGGCACGACCCATGTGCTTTCGGAGTACCTCGACGTTGGTCCGACGTACATCGCGCTTGCCAAGGAGCGGGGACTTCGGTGGTTCTCGTTCGGCCATGGCTACGACGTCAGCCGCTCGCTACGCAACCCTCTGTGGCGTCGGCTCTTTCTCGAGCATAGGCATGCCGATGGCGTCTTCGTGCGATCGAGCTTGGCTCGCAGGCGGCTGGAGCAGCTCGGATTGCCCCCCGAGAGGATCCATGTGACGCCCGGTGGCGTGATCGTCCCGGATCTTCCTCCAAGCCGCGAAAGAGGTTCCCAGGATCCGCCGGTGGTGCTGACCGTGGGAAGGCTGGTGGGCAAGAAGGACGTCTGCACGCTGATCGAGTCCTTCGGACGCGTTCTGCGAAGCACGGGAAGAGGCGCCCAGTTGGTTGTCATCGGAGATGGACCGGATCGTGCCCGCGCCCAAAGGTTGGCGAGGAACCTCGGGATCGAAGCGCACGTTCGGTTTCTCGGGAGCCAGCCTCGAGAGGTTGTTCGAGAGTGGATGCAACGCGCGGACATCTTCGCGCTGCACTCGCGAACCGACCCGAGAACGGGCGACGAGGAGGGATTGCCCACCGTGATTCTGGAGGCGATGGCGGCCGGCTTGCCCGTGGTCTCGACGCTGCACGCCGGCATACCGGAAGCCGTCGTGAGCGGGGAGACCGGGCTCCTCGGCGAGGAGGGCGACGCCACGGCAACAGCCCAAGCTCTGGCGGAGCTCTGCTCGAACGACCGCCTTCGCCTTCGGATGGGCTCGGCCGCCTTCGAACGCGCGCGACGCCTCTTCTCTTGGGAAGCCGAGAGGAGGCGGATTTTGGAGCCGATGGGCCTGCTTGCGGACTAGTTGTGGCAGAGCTTCACTTGGGCGACACCCAGCACGGTCTTCGCCCTCCCGCTCGGCGTTCTCGAGAGCACCGTCACTTGGTCGTGGATCTCCGCGTACTCTCCGTTCGACCGGCGCATGCGGTAGCGGACGGGAAGCACTTCGCCGTCCGCTAGCTCCAAGACCGCCTGCTTGGCGCCCTCAACGATCGGCACGTCCTCCGGGTGCACCAGGCTCATCGTGATGTTGGTCCCCAGATCGTAGATTTCCTTCGGGGTGTAACCGAGAGACTGGAACACACGGCGGTTCACGAAGATCTCCCGCCGCTCGTCGATGTCGTGCACGTGGATGACGCTGGGGCTGGCCTCGACGATCGAGGTCAGTAGCCTCAGGCTGGATAGGACCGTCTCTTGAGCGGCTTTGGCGAAGGTGGCATCGATGCTGAGGCCCACAACCCGGCGCGGGCCCTGCTCCTTTATGCGCCACGGACCCAAGTGGGTCTCAAACCTCCGGTCCCCAAACTCGCCCTCGGTGGTCACGGTGCGCCCTTCCAGAGCCTTCTGCAAGTCCTCGGGCTTGGCAAGAGCTCCCAAAAGGGCCGAATGCGATCCCTCTAGGCCCTCGAGCATGCGCAACTCCTTGGCAGGTAGCCCATCGAGATAAAGACAACGGCCCGTCTCGTCGGCCGCCCAAAGGATGATCGGCAGCGCCTGGAGCGCCGCGCCAAGCGCCTGGAGCGCGAGTTCCGCGCGACCGGCTTGGATCTCCAGCTCCTTCAGCCGACTCAACAGTTGGTCCCGCTCGGCGGTCAGTTGCTTCACCGACTCCTCGGCCTGAGTTTTGAGCAGGATCGCGACAGCCTCGGATCGGGTCGATGCTCCGAGCTTGAGGCGGATGCGAGACCAGTGGGTGTTGATCGTTCCAGGGCGGATTCCGAGCTCCACCGAGATCTGCCTGTCGGTCAATCCTTGGCTCGAGAGCAGAAGGATCTCCTCCTCCCTCTGCGACAGCGAGAGCGCACGGGCCGCAGGGGATGGAATCTGTTGCGCTGGAGCAGGAGTGGCATCGTTTAGCGATGCTTCAAAGTTGAAGAACATAGCCTCACCGATTATGAAGTTCGGAGTTCGCCGATGCCAAGTTCTTTGAATCCACAAAAACAGGTACATCGTTGAGGCCTGAACGCGCCGCGGTATCATCGCCGCGCATGCGTCCGGTGGTCGACCTCATCGTCCCTGTCCACAACCGCACGGAGCATCTGGCGGAGACCTTGGACTCCGTTGCGCGGCAGGAGGGTGTGGCGGCTCGGGCGCTGTTGGTCGACGACGGATCAGACCAGACCGACGTCGAGGCGGCCTTTGCGTCGCATCCAGCGGTGGCCCGGTTCCGAAGGATCGCGCATCGGGGCGTCAGCGCAGCGCGCAACGCCGGACTGGAGATGGTCGAGGGCGACCTGGTCGGCTTCTTGGACGCCGACGACGTCCTCGAGCCGGGGTTCTGCCGGAGCTTGGCCGAGGCGCTGACATCGTCCGGAGCGGACCTGGCCTACTGCGACTACGACCGGTTCTCCGAAGGGCCGCGCGGCGAACGGAGGGTGCGCTACCGCATCGGGCAAGGGCCGCAGGGCTCCAGTCCTGTTCACCGCATCGTCCGTTCGAATCTGCAGACGGGCACGTATCTGCTTCGATCCAGCCTCATCGAACGAGTCGGACCATTCGACGAGACGCTGCGCCATGGCGAGGACTGGGAGTGGTTGCTGCGCTGCGCCGAGAGCTCCGCTCTGTGGGTCCACGTGCCCGAGGAGCTGTTCCACTACCGGGAAACCGACGGAAGCGCGAGTTCGAACTTCGAAGAGATGTACGAGAGGCCAAGGGAGATCCTTCGAGCCTTCCTGACCAAGAGGAACCAGCCCGAGCTGTGGAAGATCGCCGAGGAGTATTGGGTGAACCAGAGGCGAACCGCGGCGTCCCGCATCCGTCGCCACCTGCTCCGTGGCTTCCGACAGGGTCAGCCGATCCCCGCCCTTGCGAGGATCGCCCGGTTTCTCGGCCGGCACCCGGAGCTCTGGCCCTACGTCTTCAGACGGTTCCCGAAGCGCTAAGGGCCTCGTGGTGCTCGTAGTGCTCGCTCGCGGCCTGGGTCAGCGTCGTGAAGTGCGCTCCCTTGCCACGGAAGTAGCGGATCGTCTTCCGAAGGTCCTCGGAGTTGTCGTTGTAGTCCCGCATCCCGAGGCAGATGACCTCTCGGTGCAGGTTTGCCTCGAAGAGGGGAACGAGCTTCTCGAAGCCCGCGTCGAGGTACCCGTACTGTCCCTCGTGGGTCGCGACGGGAATGTGCAGGATCTTGTTCGACCCCTCCTTCTTCAGATCTTGGCTGTCGCTGTGGTAGGGCTCGTGAGGCGCCCCGGTCCAGTCTACGAACATGCGGTAGGAGCTGTCTGGGATCACGGAGCTGTCCACCAAGATGCCGATGTCCTCCAAGAAGGGGATGTCCGTCGGCAGCAGCGCGAAGCAGCCTGCACGGAAGCTCGTGCACTTGATGAGGTGGCTCTTCAGCGTGTCCTTGGCGATGCGGATGATGTTGCCCCGCTCCTTAGGGTCCTCGACGAAGCCTCGCTCGTTTTCGAAGTTGACCTTCATGCCGAGTTCGTGCCAGTTCGGGATCTTGTGCGCGTACTCGCGGTAGTACAGATTGGTGTTGGCGCTGGGATCCTTCATGGACACGTGGATGAGCCAGCTCGCGGGAACGAACTCCTCTTCCAGAACACGGATGTACTTGGGGGTGTAGCACCGGTCGTGGTGCGCCCCCTCGCAGTCGATGGTCAAAACGACGTTCGGCATCGAAGTTCAATCTCCTTGGTGGGTCGTGATCTTGTCGGCTGTGATGGTGAAGCTCACCCTCTGGCCGCGAACGTGGAGGTTCTTCAGCTTGAGAGAGCGCCATGCGCGAGGGAGAGCAGGCTGGATGGACAGCCACCCGTCCGTGCCGAGCCGCGTGCTCCAACCCGCCATCTCCTGCTTCTTCGAGTCTATCCGAAATCCGGCGAAGCCATACAGGATCGTTTGCAGGCAGCCTGCAGCCCCCGTGAGGAACACGGCGGACTCTCTTCTCGGCTTCTCGTGAAAGAGGCCCAAGGCACCCGTGGTGTAGCGCCGCCAGCTTCGGCGCCACAGCTCGTAGGCCGATTCGGAGTCTCGGAACCGAGCGAGCAACAAAGCCTCGATCGACTGCGACATCGCAGGCCCGTTCTCCGCGGTCTTCCCTAGGAATGCGTTCAGCATCGCTTCCGACTGAGCCTCGGCTTCGGGGTTTTGCAAGGGATAAAGGGCGAGGAGGGCTGCGGTCTGCTTGTAGCCTCGCAGACGGTCCCCGTCGTAGGTAGCCAAGTGTCCCTCCACCATCGGGCGAACGAACAGAGGCTCTTCCTGCCACCGCCGGCCCCTCAGCAGCCACTCGGCGAGAAGATTCGTATAGAGGTCGTTGTTCCCAATGTGGAACTCGTCGGGGCTCATCACGTCGCGCAGTTCGAGGAGCCCTGAGGCACCCCGCACGGCGCGCTGGCGGTAAAACTCGGCGGACGCATCGAAGACCGCTTGGAGAGTCGCGGACTCCACCATCCCTAGGCGGGAAGCCAAGTGCAGCATCCAGCAGACGGACCCGACGATGTGGATCTGTTTCCTGGAGGGACCGGGAATGGTCTCGAGTCCGGTGACGGAACTCTCCCAGGGGAAGGGTTGCTCTCCGGGCTTCAGACCCGCTCTCTTACGCTTGTCGAACATGCGCAGGCGGTAGCTTGGGATCGTCGCGGCGAGGTCTGGGTCCAGCAGCGCCAATGCAGGGAAGATCCACACGTCGGCATCCCAGAACACGTGGCCGTTGTAGTTCGTGGCGGTGAGTCCGAACGGGCCCGGCGCGAAGTTCGAAAGCGGGTTGGTGTTCGCCCGGAGCTGAAACAGCTGGGCGCGCACCGCCTGCTGGTCCTCGGCCGGACCATCGATCTCCACGTCCGTCTTCCAGCGGTCCCTCCAGAACGCTTGGGATTCGCTGAGAGCCCTATCGAAGGTCCATTCCGAGACGTCGGCCAACGCATCCGTAGCTGGACTGCCCGGAGGCTTGCCGACTGCCACGATCCAGTCCCAGCCCGCCTCGCCGCGGACCATTCGCCCACGGATCGCGACCGGCAGATCGGCGATGCGGAAGACCCCGTGCTCCCCCGTGGGCCACGGCTCGATCGGGGCCGCTCGGAGCCCTTTCGCTTCGGGGCTGACGGTCCAGCGCTGGGCCACCACGCGGCTGTTCCTCGCCACAACCGTCCGACAGACGAACCGATGCGGATGGCCGTCGATCTTCGCCGACCAAACGGACTCCACCACCGAGTCACGGAAGCGGATCGTCTGCCGCACTGGGCCTTCGGTGTCGGGCGCGATCTCCCGATCCCCCACGAACCAACGGAGCCCCAGAGGATTCGTCAGCGGCAGGATCTTCTCCTCTCCCGAAGGTTGCCGAACGTCGATGGCGAGGAACGGCAGGAACCGTCCCTGGGCATCCTTGCCGATCCCGAATCGGTTCATGCGGCCGCCGATCAGACCGTTGGAGACGAAGGCCGGTTCACCATTCGGATCGCTGGTGGAGAGAGCCCAAGGGTCCACCTCGCGCGCCGGGGCCTTCGAAGGCTGCTCGAGCGGCTGTTCGGATCCCCCGCAGCCCACGGCGGCCAACGCTAGCAGGGCCAACACCCATCGAGCCAACCGCATGGCTCGTTGTACCCGCACCCCCGGATCCATCCCCATCGGACATTCGAACCTGTAGAATGCATCGCATGGCCACCGGATGGCGGGTGATCCTCGACTTCGTGTTGGTGCTGGGAATCGCCTTCGTTGCCGGGGCTGTGGCGGAGAAGCTGCACCTCAGCTCTGTGCTCGGCTACCTTCTTGCCGGGCTGTTCGTCGGTCCTCGCGCGTTCGGCCTGATCGAGGGCGGGGAGGAGTTGGCCACCCTCGGAGAGCTCGGGGTGGCTCTGTTCCTGTTCTCCATCGGTCTGGAGTTCAGTTGGTCGAAGCTGCGGCGCCTAGGCCCGGTTGCTCTCGGCGGCGGTACGCTGGGTGTGGCGGCCACCACGTTGGCGGGCGCTCTGATTGGGGTCGCCTTCGGGCTGGGGTGGATCCAGGGGGTGGTGGCGGGACTGGCCTTGGCCTTGGGGAGCACGGCGGTCGTTCTGCGCGTGTTGCACGAGCGTCGGCAACTGGATGCCCCCTTCGCCCGGCTGGCCTTCGGAGTTCTCATCCTCCAAGACGCTCTGTTGCTTCCCATCATGCTGACGGTGACCTTCTTGGTGGCTCCGCAGCCTTCGGTGACGGCGCTCGGAGCCTTGCTGTCCGCAGCCTTGGTGTTCTCGAAGGTCCTGCTCGCGAGCGGACTGCTGTTCCTTCTGACCGGCAAGGTCTTGCCGCGCTTCTACGACTCTCGGACGCTGGCGCAGAACCGAGAGCTGGCGATCCTGCTGGCGACGGTTACCTGCGTGGGCTCGGCCTGGGCCGCCCACATGCTCGGCCTGACGCCCGCCCTTGGGGCGTTCGTCGCAGGGATGCTGCTCGCCGGAACGCCTTACGCTGTCCAGATTCGGGCGGACATTGGACCGCTCCGTGCGATCTTCGTGACCATGTTCTTCACAACGGTCGGCATGATGGTGGACGGAAAGTGGCTGATGCAGAACCTGCCGCTGGTGCTGTGCGTGGCCGCCGCCATCTTGATGGTGAAGGTGGTGGTGGCTTACGGAGCCTTTCGGTTGTTCCGCGAGTCGATCCTCGTTTCGTTGGCAGCCGCGATCGCGACGGCCCAGGTCGGAGAGTTCTCGTTCGTGCTGTTCCAGATCGCGCGGTTCGCCGGCTTCTTCGACGAGGTCGCGCATCAGCTGATGACCACCTCGGCCCTTGCCACCATGATCGCGACGCCGCTGTTCGTGCCGCACTCGAGGTCGATCGCGCGGTGGTTGGCACGGAGGGTCGTCCCGGCCCGTCGCTTGGCGGGAGACGAGCGGGAGCACGCGCGGGAATCGCTGAAGGGACACGTGGTGCTCGTTGGCTTCGGCGAGTCGGGGCAGGCGGCCGCGAGGCCGCTGCTCGACGCTCGGCTCCAGCTCCTCGTGCTGGATGTGGACGCGCGCTTGGTGGCCCTCGCGCGTCGCAGAGGGCTCCTGGCTCGGGTGGGCGACGCGACAGTCTACGAAGTGCTGAAGGCGTCCCGCATCGAAGACGCCAGGGCTCTGGCGGTGAGCATCCCGAACCACGACTCCAGCCGCCTGATCATCGAAACCGCGAAGCGGCTCAACCCCACGATCGTGATCGCGGCCCGAGCGCGCTATCGCGCGGATGTTCAGGAGCTTGCTGCGGCCGGAGCGGACTTCGTGGTGGACGAATCGAATCTCACCGGCCAGCGGCTGGGTGCCTCGCTCGTTTCTGTCAGCATCCCCGAGGGTGTGTCGCTGCGATGAACGGCCTCAGCCTTCGTCGTCGAACTCCCGCGGAACGGTGAGCTCGATGAATCGCTGGGTGGCGAATCGATCGGTCATTCCCGCGACGTAGTCCACGGCGCCTCGCAACCCGGGAAAGCCGAGCGGCGGATCGGCTGTACGGGCGTAGTGCCGGAAGAGGTACTTGACCACCTCCTTGGCCTTTCGGATCTCCGGGAACCGGTTGGGATATTCCAGATAGACGTTCTCGAAGAGCCACTCTTTCAGGTCGTTGATGGCTCGGGCCATGCTGTTCGTGAGCGCGATGCGGGGTTTTCCCAGGCTGGCGGAGATCAGATCCTGAACCATGTTCCCCAGGCGTTCGCCGTGCGAGTCTCCCAGTGAGCGGAAGGCCTTCGGGATCTCTGCGATGATGCCGCTTCTCAGCGCATCGTCGAGATCGTGGTTCAGATAGGCGATGCGGTCGCTGATCCGAACGACCGCGGCCTCGAGGGTGGACGTGGGCTGGCCGTCGTGGGCAGTCAGGTCGCCCCGGCCTTTGCTGTGCCCCCCGATCCCCATGCGCGTCTCGTAGGTGAGGTTCAGGGAGCTCAGAATGTCGACCTCCCTCAGAGACTGCTCGTAATGGCGGAACTCCTCCGGAAGCTCCTCCCAGCCACTCCAGCGCTCCCTCCGAGCCTCCTGGATGGCCTCGTTCAAAGCCGACTCCCCTGCGTGCCCGAAAGGCGTGTGCCCAACATCGTGGCCGAGGGCGATCGCCTCCGTGAGATCCTCGTTCAGCCTCAGAGCCCGCGAAACGGTCCTCGCGATCTGGGCCACCTCGAGCGTGTGCGTCAGCCGGGTGCGATAGTGGTCCCCTTTGGGATCGATGAACACCTGGGTCTTGTGCTTGAGGCGTCGAAACGCCTTGGAATGCAGGATCCGGTCTCGGTCCCTCTGGAAGCAGGTCCGCACGGGATCCTCCGGAATCGGTTGCAGCCGGCCTTGGCTTTCGGAAGCCTTGGCGGCGAAGGGGGACAGCACCTCTCGCTCAAGCTGTTCAGTTGCAAGGCGGATCTCGTGGCCTTTCACGGTCGCCTCCAGGAAGAGTCGAACCGGTATCGCAGCAAGGTCCAGAAGGCCGCTGGCGCATCGGTCCAACGGATCTTCTTCCCGTGCTCCTTTGTGCGCGGCCTGTAAAGGATCGGGATCTCCAGAATGCTGCGGCCGAGCGACAGCGTTTTGGCGGTGACTTCGGGACAGAACTCGAAGCGCTTGCAGGAGAGGTTCATCGACAGCAGCAGCGACCGGCGGAACGCCTTGTAGCAGGTTGCCTCGTCGGTGATCGGACGCCAGAACAGCAGCCGCACCGCCCACGCGAGGAGAAGGTTCACAATCTTGTTCGGCAGCGCCATTCCTTTCGGGTACCCCGCCGCGAAACGCGTGCCGTAGACTGCATCCGCCGTTCCGTCCAGAATCGGTTGCACGAGCTTGGGGATCTCCTCGGGGAAGTACTCCAGGTCTGCGTCCTGGATGATCACAGCCTCGCCTTGGGCATGCGGAAGTGCTGCGCGGATCGCCGCACCCTTGCCGCTGGGCTTAGGATTGCGGAGCGCAAGGATCCTGCCTCGGTAGCGCTCCAGAACCGCGGAGGTGCCGTCGGTGCTTCCGTCGTCGACCACGATCACCTGGCATCGCAGGGGAAGAGCGAGCAAGCGATCCACGACCTCGCCGATGGTGTCCTCCTCGTTCAAAGCGGGCACGATGACCGTCACATCGATCGGCGTCTTCGGTTCGCCTTCAGCCCGCATTGCCCGAGGATACACCCTCTCCATTGCGCGCAGGGCTCGGTTTGGGGATGCGCACGGCTCCTCGGACTTCGATCCGATCCTTCGCGAGGACAACCTCGTGGGCGTCCATCGAGCCGCGGAGGCCGAGGTCTCTGTCGAGGTCGATCAGATTGGCGAGCAGGTTCCTCCAGGCTTGAAGCGAGGCTCCCTCGACCCGCGATCCATCCAAAAGCACCCGAACGGGCTCGACGCCTATCTGCCGTGGGTTCGTCAACACGGGGCGGCCAGCCACCCACAGCGAGGCCCTCTTCCAGAGCAGGGTGCTTTCGGCTTCCAGGACGATGTAACCGCCCTTGAAGGAGACCTGAACTTCACGCAGGCTGCCAAACCGGCGTTCGGCGTAGCGGGCAACCGAATCCGCGTCGGTCCAGACCGCCCCGTGACCCTCCCCAGAGCCGAGGAATCGGACGGAGGGCCTCGGACGGAGCCGCGCCTCGAACCGCACGTTGGGAACCTCCGCCTGCAAGCCTTGGATGTCCAGTGCGCCGAGTCGGAAACTCCTGAGGTCCAGAAGGAGCCGACTGGCCAGCAGAGCGCGCGCGCTCGTCGGCTCCTCGGCGACAGGCATGGAGTCGAGGTGGAAACCGTTCGCCGAAACCCGCAGCGTGCCGAAGCTGCCTCGAAGAGGCCCCAGCACTGAGTCGGGCTCTACTCTGGCTCGAACCTGTGCCGGGCGCGCATGCAACCAATCGGCGATCGCCAGGGCGGCCGCTCGGTCAGCGGCAACGCCGATCGCTCCGGTCCCAAGGCCGAGTAGGCCGAACGCCAAGGCGAAGGCTGTCCATGCCATAACGAAAGCGTTCCCGGAGCGATCGATGCACGATCCTTGCTGCGCAGGCTACCCGAAGGCATCCTGGTCCGATTGGACGCTGCTCAGCCTGTCCGGTGATGACGCCGCCTCGTGGCTGAACGGCCAATGCACGCAGGACGTTCTTGGAGCCCCTCGGGGTGTTTGGGTGCAAACGGCTTTCTGCGACGAGCGCGGCAAGGTCTGGTCGTTCGGTTGGTTGTGCCGCGAGCCCGAGAGGCTTCTGCTGGCGATGGACGCGTCTCAGGTCGACCGGCTGATCTCCGTCGCGGAGGAAAGGATCGTGTTGGAGGATGTGAGGGTCGAGCGCCTGAGCCTCACGGCGGCTCTGCGGGGCATCGGAGACGCCGCGAGCCTCGACTCGGAGGCCATCCCCTGCGGGGATTTCCTCCTCGCGTTCGGCGAATCGTTCGAGGGCTCCGTGGACGTCGACCGCGACGCTTGGGAGATCGCTCGGGGCTGGCCCTCCGCCGCCGAGTTCCGGCAGAACCCGCTCGCGCATGAACTCGGCGAAGATTTCCTACACCGGTGCGTCAGCTTCCACAAGGGTTGCTACGTGGGCCAGGAGGTGGTCGCCCGGGTGCAGACACGCGGCAGGGTGCACCGCCGATGGGTGGCGCTTCGCCTTCGGGAGCAGCCCGGCCCCGCGGCGAAAGTGGTTGGCCCAAGGGGAAGGGAAGCGCCGCTCCTGCGCTGCGGCCAGCAGAGCGACGGCCTCTGGCTAGCGTCGGCCTTTCTGGGCGAGGACGAGGCGCAACCGGGTGAAATCGTGCACGTGGCTTGGAGCGGTGTCGCCTCAGAAGCCGAAGTGTTCTTGCCAGGAAAGGTCCCAGGGGCATGAGTCGGGGCATGAGGCTGTTCCTCGTGCTGGTGGGCCTCAACCTGCTGTGGGCACCCACTCTGCTGATCGCCAAGGTCGCCCAAAGCACCTTCACGGAAGTAGGCCTAGCCAGCGTGCGTTGGGCGCTGTTCGCAGGGGTGATGCTGCTTCTGGCGTGGAGCCGTCCAGCTTGGCTGCCGCTGGGCCTGCCTTCCGGATGGGATCGCCTCAAGAGCTTCTCCATCGGGCTGTGCGTGGTTTCGGTGGCCCACACGCTCTATTACATCGGCCTTGGAAAGAGCTCCAGCGTCGAGACCACGGTGTTGAACACTCTTCTGCCGGTGTTCACGGCGCTGCTCGCCGCGCCAGTGCTGCGGGAGCACATCAGCCTGCGAAGGTGGGGGGCGATTCTGCTGGGGGTGGTCGGCGCCTACATCGTTGTGGTTGGCCTCGGCCTGCCTCGGCTCTCGCTGGGCCACACGGTGGGAAACCTGCTGTACCTTGGCGGCGTGTTCTTCGAGTGCCTGGGTATGGTTTTGGCGGCACGCATCATCCTCCGCTCCTCGGGGCTGGGAGTGTTGACGTTCGAGTCACTCGGGGTGATGGTTGGAACATCCCTGTTCGCGGCTTTGACGCGGGATCCGATCCTCAAACCCGGCGGGACGATCGGCTGGGGCGAATTGGCGGCCCTCTCCTACCTCGCCTTAGTCGCCGGCGTGTTCGCCTTCGGCGTTTGGTACAAGCTCGTCGAGGGAGCCCCAGTGTCGCTGATGATGCTGAGTTGCCTGGTTCAGCCTCCGGTGGCCGCCGTGCTCGGGTGGCTGGTGCTGCGCGAGAGGTTGCTGGCCTCGACGGGTTTGGGGGCGTTCGTCATCGGCTTGGGCTTGGTGATCGCGGCCACGGAGAGCCGATCAGCCGTGGCACGGCGAAGGTCCGAAGCGACGGCGTTGGAGCCGGAAACCGCGCCTTCAGGCACGCCTTGAGGTCCCGCGGAGCGCCACAGAGGCGAAGAAGCAGGCGGCTTGGGACAGCACGATCGACGGACCGCAAGGCAGGTCGAACCAGTAGGACGCGTGGAGACCGAGCACAACGCTGCAGCAACCGATGCCGACAGCCGACACGGTCAGAGCGAGGAAGGTTCGGCACCAGAGGCGGGCGGTCGCGGCTGGAACGATCAGGAACGCCATGGCGAGGACCGCTCCGACGAGCTTGATGGACGAGACGATGACCAGCGCCAAGGCCCCCGCAAGCACGAACTCGCCCCGGCGAGGGTCGAGGCCGTCCGTCCGGGCCAGCTCGGCGTCGCAACCCTCGAGCGCCCAAGCGCCCCACCAACGCACGGTCAGGGCTGTGGCCAGAGCCACGCCAACCGCCAAGGCGATTTCCACACCACCGATGAGCGAGATGGACCCGAAGAGGTAAGCCATCGCGTCGCCGGTGGACCCAGCCTTGCGGGATAGCAGAGCCATGCCGAGAGCGACCGAGGTCGCGAAGAACACGCCGATGGCGGTGTCGTTCGCCAGCTTGGTTCGGTTGCTCACGGCCACGATGCCGAGCGCTGCGGCGAGCGTTCCCGGCAATGCGATCGCCAACGGGGGCCAACCCAGCAACAGGGCCGCTCCGACCGATCCGAAGGCGGCGTGGGCGAGACCGTCCGTCAGGAACCCTAGCCGTCGTTGGATGACGAATGCTCCCCAGTAGCCGCCTGCCGCAGCGAGCAACACCCCCGCGATCAGAGCTCTCCACGCGAAGGCATACTCCAGCATGGCAGCCTCAAGGCACAGGGTGGGAGTGCCTGCCGTGGCCGAAGGCCATCCCCAGAGCCTCCCTCAATCCTGGATCGAGCGGCGAGCCGTCGAACAGCACGCGACGGTTGAGAACGATGCATCGGTCCGCGTGGTGCAGCGCAAGGTCCAGGTCGTGGGTCACCGTAAGAATGGTCGCTCCGCCTGATTGGCGGAGGTCGTCGAGAGCCTTTAGGACCGCCTCCTCGCCCTCTGCGTCGATGCCTGTGTCGGGCTCGTCCAGCAAGAGGAGCTCGGCCTGCTTGGCAAGGGCCCTGGCGAGTAGAACCCTTTGGAGCTCGCCTCCCGAGAGGAGCGCCACGGAGCGGCTGGCCAGGTGCCCTGCGCCCACCCTCTCCAAAGCCCTCTGAGATTCGGCGGCCAGGTGGCCTCCGACCTTCGCCGGCCAACGGCGCAGAATTCCGGAGGCGACCAGCTCGATGCTGAGTGCAGGGAAGCGAAGATCCAGGGACTTCCGCTGCGGGACGTAGCCGATGGAAGGGCGGACCTCCGATCCCCCTCTCGACAGCCGCACCTCCCCACGGCGCAACCGGACGAGACCAGCGATCGCTCGAAGAAGCGTGGACTTGCCGGACCCGTTCGGGCCCACGATCGCCACATGGGCGCAGGGTGGAATGCGGAGCGACAGGGACTCCAGAGC
>JAOACB010000029.1 GCA_026418055.1 Fimbriimonadales bacterium | reverse complement strand
CTCCAGCACCACGTACTTGCCCCGGAAGGACGAGAGGCTGTGGGTCTTGCCGTCCACGTCCTTGAGCGTGAAGGCGGGGGCGGCCTGGCCGACCTGCGCCCTCGAAACCTCGGGCTTCTGGGCGACGACGAGAGCAGCCGCGCACAGGGCGGCCGCGGTGGCGAACACGATCGGTTTCCTCATGGTTGTTTCCTCGTGGCTTTCTCGGATGCTGAGCCCGCCGGGGCATCCCCCGCGGAGCGGAAAACGTGGTAGCGCCCGGGGCCGAGCCGGCGGCCCTGGGCGTCGGTCGGCACCAGCAGCAGACGCAACGACTCCGGCCTGCCGGCCAGAAACTCGGAGCGGTTGAGGCGCAGGATCCAGCCGCCTCCGTCCCTCTGGGCCGAGGCCAGAGGCTGACGGTGCCGCAACACGCCTCCCTCGGCGGGGAACACCTCCCAGGCGGTCGCGTCGGCGGAACCTTGGAATCCGACCACGGGCTGGTCGCCTTCCCAACGCAGCCAGCCGGTCCCTCCCCGTTCGGGCAGCGCCGCGAAGGCTGCCGCGATCGCGGCGCTGGCGCCGCTGGGCTCCGGACTCCGACCCTCGGCGAGCTCGAGCGACGCGGAAGCGCGCTCGGGGATGCAACCCTCCTTGCACACGAGCCATTCCGCCTCCGCCGTCAGACGGGCCCTGCCGCGGGCCGAGCGCGGAACCTCGATCGCCACCGGGAGCAGCAGCTTGCCCTCGTGCACGAACGAAGCGAAGTCGGAATCTGCGTGGGATTTGGGGGCCGGGTGCGTCGGGTCGGAGGCCCTCCAGCCCGGCGGCAACTTCCAGCGCACGCTGGGCGGTTGCCCGGAGTCGCCGGGGTTCTCCCAGTACACGTGCCAGCCCTCGGGCACGTCCAGCACCACGGCCGCCCGCACGGGCCGGCCTGGCACGAACGTGCGCGATTCCGCGACCAGCCGCAGCTGCACGATCGTGCCGGAAGCGATCGGGAGGGTTGCCGCCAACAGCGCCAGCATCGTCCGATCGCTGTTACGCCGACGGAGGCGCCGCGGATTCCCGATGCGGCGTGGAGCGGGACCTTCGCCGAGCGCGGGAGGACGGGCCAGAGCCGGGCGCCGGGCGTCTGGGGCAGGGAGGGGGGAGAGGCCTGGGCCCCGGCTCTGGATGCTACCGGTCGGTTCGCCCCTGGGTCACTTCTTGCTGTCGGGGTCGAAGGGGTTGGCGATCACAGGCCGAAGGAGGCCGTTCAGACCGTCCGCGACGAGCTCCATGCCCCTGCCGGTGGAAACCACTCGGACGACGTTGGCTTGGAAGCTGGGTTTGCTCGGGCGTGGTTTCCTGCCGCCAGACCCACACGGCGCCGCCGAGACGGTCGAATCGCACTCGCTCATGCCTGCAAGACGGTTCTCGGGCTTCGACGCCGACGTCTTCATAGGTACGGTTGCCAGTTCTGCCGCCTCATGATCTCCAACCTCGACGAGCTGCTGTTCGGTTCCCGTAGCGATCCGCTCCGGAGGCTCCGACTGGACGGCGTCTGCGTCCCGTTCGCCCTGCTCGAGCCCAGCCTCCGCGAGGCCGAGGCGTTCTTTCTGGGCTGGTTCCGCGAGGCGCACCGGATCGCCGCCCCGCTGGCCGAGCAGGCCGCTCCTCCCGTTTGGCGGCCCTTCGCGCTCTCGATGCGGCTCGCGGCAGAAGAGCTCGAGGCGGCGCTCCAGGCATCGGCGCCGTCGAACGGGTTGTTGCTGGAGGGCCTCAAGGACGACTCCCGCACGCTGGCCGCCGAGTGGATCCGCAGAGGCAGGTCGCTCCGGGAGGCGATCGACGCGGCCGTGCAGCGCAGGGAGGGCTCGGACAGGCAACAGGCCCGCCAGGCGGTGGAGCTCCTCGCGGAGGCGGCCGAAGAGCTGGGCATCGAGAGGCAGGAGCGCTTGCGCGAGGCCTCGCAGATCCTCCACGCGCAGCTGGCTGGAGAGACCGCCGGCGGGGAGCCCGTCCTGCGGCTGCTCGCCGGCTGGACGAGCATGGAGCGCGGCTTCCAGGACCAGGCTCTCGCGGCCAACCTGTTCCAAGCCTGCCTGTCGCTGGGAGCGCGCGGCGGCGCTCCCGCATGGTTCGCGGGCCGAACGCTGGCGGAGGCGTACCGGAGGCAGGAACGCTGGGCCGAGGCCGCGGAGGCGCTGGCCTTCGCGCTCGGGGCCTCTCCGGACCCGGAGACCCGGTGGGCCGCGGCTGCGGCGCTCGCCGAGGCGGAGAGGACCGAGGAAGCCGCGCACCTGGCGGCCGATTGCCTGCGGGCCATGCCGTCGCTCGCGGCGGGGATCTGGGCCCTGCCTTGCTTGGAGGCCGCGCGTCCCCGGCTCGGCCTCGCCGCCTCCCAGGTCGCGCGCGTCGAGCAGCAGAGAGCCCGGGAGGCCCTGGCCCGCTGGCGGGCGGAGATCGAGCGCTCCAGGGCGGGTTTGGCGCAAGCCGGGTTGCCCGCGGAGCTTCCTGGGGCGCTGGAAAAGGACTGGATTCTGCTGTCGCAGGCCGCCGGCCAACATCTCCTGCAAGACCGGTACGTGGCCACGATCGCGGACGATCGTGCCCGGGACCTTCGGGAGCTGACCGTGCGGCGACTGACGGAGGCGTACGACGCCCAGCTGGATCGGTGGCGGCGCGAAGTCGAGGAGATGGACCGCGAACGGAGGCAGTACGAGTCGCGCGTGGAGGGGGCGATCCGGCGGAAGGATGAGGACGAGGGGAGAATCAGGCAGAGGCTGGCGGCCTTCGGCGGCACCGCGGACCACCTCCAGACCGGTTGCGCGTGGGGTCTGGGCGTCGGTTGCGCCGGGCTGTCGCTGTACGTCGTCGTGGTGGTGGCCACCGCCCTCGGCAGGCCTCTGCGCGTCGAGAACCCATTGGCGATCATCCTGTTCGCCCTGGTGCTCGCGCCGGGTGCCATCGCGTTGCTGCTGACGATCGGTTTCAGCCTCCGCTACCTGGCGCTGGAGGCCGAGGCCCACGCCGCCCTGCGAGGCGTGCGGCAGGACTTCGAAGCCGCCATCGCCGAGCTGCAGCGCGAGCACGCCGAAGCGGTCCGCCGGGGCCGGGAGCGCGTCGATGCGGCCCGCAAGGAGGTCCTGCAGGTCGAGCGAGCGTTCGCCGCCCTGGGGCTGGCCGTGCCGGAGCGGCCGGGGTGGATCCCTGAGCTCCCACCCGACGGTCGGTAAACTCGGCCCATGATCGTCCTGATGAAGTACGGCGCCACGCAGGCCGAGATCGATGGCGTCTGCGAGGCGATCCGCTCCTTCCAGCTGGAGCCGCTGGTGTTGCCGGGCGACCGCACCGCGGTGGGCATCCCGAGCGCCATCCCCCAGGAGGTCCGGCAACCGCTGGAGGACCTGCTGAGCACCCTGCCCGGCGTGAGCAAGGTCACGCAGGTCAGCCGCCCCTACAAGCAGGCCTCGCTCGAGTGGCAGCCGCAACCCACGGTGGTCCGCATCGGGTCGGTGGAGATCGGGCCGAGGACGTTCCAGGTGATGGGCGGCCCCTGCTCGATCGAGTCCGAGGAGCAGTTCCGGCAGGCCGCGCTGGCCGTGAAGCGCGCTGGAGCGCGCATCCTGCGGGGCGGAGCGTTCAAGCCGAGGACGTCGCCGTACGCCTTCCAGGGCTTGGCCGAGGAGGGCCTGCGCATCATGCGCGCCGTGGCCGACGAGGTGGGGTTGCTCACCGTGAGCGAAGTGATGAGCGGCGACGCGGTGCCTCTCGTGGCCAAGTACGTCGACATCCTGCAGATCGGTGCTCGATCGATGCAGAACTACCCGCTGCTGGTGGAGGCCGGGCTGAGCGGCAAGCCGGTGTTCCTCAAGCGCGGCCCCGCGGCCACCGTGGACGAGTTCCTGCTCGCCGCGGAGTACATCCTGCACCGGGGCAACCCGAACGTGATCCTGTGCGAGCGCGGCGTCGTGCCCCTGGACCGCAGCTACGTGCGCAACACGCTGGACCTGAGCGTGGTGCCCGTGCTGAAGGCGCACACGCACCTGCCCGTGTTCGTGGACCCCTCGCACGGCACGGGCTTCGCGCGCTACGTTCCGGCGATGGCCCGGGCCGCCGTGGTGGCGGGGGCCGACGGGCTGATGGTCGAGGTGCACCCCAACCCGAAGGCCGCGCTGAGCGACGGTTCGCAGGCGCTCACGCCGGAGGGGTTCGCGGAGCTGATGGAGGACGTGCGGCGGCTCGCGGAGTTCGTGGGTCGAGAGGCCTGAAGGCCGACCCGCGGCGCCCTGAAAAGGCGGTCGGGCCGGGGAGCGCTCCCCGGCCCGACGCGCTCTGAGGTCAGTTCCCGGGCCCCTCGCCGGGGGGCGGCGGGTTCTCCTTCAGTTGCTGCTCGTTGATGCGCTTCTCCATCTCGGAGATGCGGTTGGCCGTCTCCTCCGAGGCGCCCTGCGGGCCGCATCCGGAGGCGATCAGCGCGGACAACAGAATCAAGGCCGTCAGGGTCCTCATGCTGCCTCGATCAGTCGAGCGCCCAGAACGGCCACGGCTGGGTCCACACGGGCTTGGACGAGATCGTCCACGAGCCGCTGCCCAGGCCGCAGGCCGGGCGGGAACTGACCAGGTACTCCGAGGCGTTCGGCGTCTTGGCCATGAACTCGCCCACCGACACCGACTTGGTGTGTCCGTCGGCGAAGCTGAAGTTGATGCTGCCCGCGAACGGCACGTTCGAGCCGTTGATGTCGTTGGTCGACACGCAGTTCGAGTCGGTGCGGAACAGGTAGGGCTTCCAGGCCTCCTCGATCGCAAACGGGTACGCCGTGCGGGATTCCGTGCCGCTGCTCCCGTCCATGAACACGGGGGCGAAGTTGATCGTCGGGTTCACCAGCTCGGTGACCAGCCACGCCTCGGCCACGCTCGGGATCGCGCTCTGCACGCCGCCGCGGAAGCTGTTGCGGAAGCGGTTGGCCGAGCCGGGGGCCGTGCCGTAGGTGTTCAGCGCGCCGGTCAGCGCCAGGTTGAGAGCGAAGCTGCCCATGATCTGGCCGTTCTCGCTCCACTGCCGGGGCGCGCCGGTGTCCAGCTTGCCGATGACCGGGTGGAAGAACAGGTCGACGTTCTTGACGTACGGAAGGACCCACTTCTGCCAGGAGTAGTGGTTCATGCGGTTGTACCAGGGCGCCGAGGTGCAGCCGACGCCGTTGGGGTTGAACGGGGCGTTCTTCAGCGCGGGGTTCAGCGACGTGCCGGGCTGGCAGTCGTCGTTCCGCGGATAGACATCGTCGTTGTCGCTGGCGTACATGATGATCGCCAGGCCGATCTGCTTCTGGTTGCTGATCGCCTGAGCCTTCTTGGCGGAGGTCTTCGCCTGCGCGAACACCGGGAAGAGAATGGCGGCGAGGATCGCGATGATCGCGATGACCACCAGGAGCTCGATGAGGGTAAACGCTCGCTTCATGGCATTTCGAAGTACCCCCAAGCGTGTTAAGAAAATGTTAAAGCCCTCCGCGGTCCCGCCTCGGGACGGGACCGCGGAGGCGCAGGGCGGGACGTTCAGCCCTCCAGGATCATCTGGAGCAGCGCCTTCTGGGCGTGCAGGCGGTTCTCCGCTTGGTCCACCACGCGNCTCTGCGGAGAGTCGATCACCTCGTCGGTCACCTCGAAGCCCCGCCAGGCCGGCAGGCAGTGCAGGAAGATCGCGTCCTTGTCGGCGAGGGCCATCACCTCCCTGTTCACCTGATAGGGCTGGAAGACCTTCAGGCGGTGCTCCTTCTCGCGCTCGTCTCCCATGCTCACCCAGACGTCGGTGTACACCACCTTGGCCCCGGCCACTCCCTCGGCGACCGAGCTGGTTTGGCGGATGCCGTCGATGCCCTCCTCGCCCTCGAGGCGGAAGTTGTCTGGGCCGGCGATCGTGAACGGGTAGCCCAGCTTCTTGCAGATCTTGGCCAGGCTGCGAGCCACGTTGTTGCCGTCCCCCACGTAGGTGACGGGAACCGGCTCCTCGCCGAACACCTCGCGGATGGTGAGCATGTCCGCCAAGGCCTGGCACGGGTGCTCCAGCTCGGTCAGAGCGTTCACGACCGGCGGCTCGGCGTACTCCGCGAACGCCACCACGTCCTTCTGCCAGTACAGGCGGGCGACGATCAGCGCGCTCCAGCGGGCCAGGTTCAGGGCGATGTCCTTGAGCGACTCGCGCGTGCCGATGCCGATGTCCGCGTTGGTCAGGTACACGGCGTGGCCCCCGAGCTCCCGCACGGCGGTCTCGAACGTGAAGCGCGTGCGGAGCGACTGCTTCTCGAACACCATCGCCACCGTGCGCCCCTCGACCGGCGTGATGGTGCTGGGAGCCAGCTTGCGCCTCTCCTTCAGATACTTGGCCCGATCCAGAATCAGCAGGATCCGGTCGGTGTCCAGGTCGTCGATGCTGAGTACGTCGTGGAGCTTCGCCGGCCGCAAGGCCGGGACGGGCACGCTGACCGGAGCCGGCACCCCCAGCGCCTCGGCGATCACCGACACCGCGTGGTCGATTTGCGCGTCGGAGATCACCAGCGGCGGCACCAGGCGCAGCGTGCGGTCGTCGGTGGCGTTGAGGATCACCTTGCGCTCGAAGCAGCGCTGGACCACCTCGCGCGCGATCGGCTGCTCGAGCACGGCGCCCACCATGAGGCCCGCTCCGCGCACCTCGGCGATCGGCCTGCCCAGAGCCTTCAGGCCGCGGCGCAGGCGCTCGCCGGCCTCGGTGGCCCTGTCGAGCAGCCCCTGCATCTCGATCGTGTCGATGACCGCCAGAGCGGCGGCGCACATCAGAGGGTTGCCTCCGAAGGTCGAGCCGTGGTCGCCCTTCTGCAGCAGCGAGGCGGCCTCGCCGCGGGCGAGGCAGGCGCCGATCGGCATGCCTCCCCCGAGGCCCTTGGCCAGGGTGAGCACGTCCGGGGTGACGCCGTGCTGCTGGAAGTGGAACCACGTTCCGGTGCGGCCCATCCCCGTCTGGACCTCGTCGAACACGAGCAGGGCGTCGTGCTGGTCGCACAGCTCGCGGGCCAATCGGAGGAAGCCGGTCTCCAGGGGGATGACGCCGCTCTCTCCCAGGATCGGCTCCAGCACGATCGCGGCCGTCTGGGGTCCGACGGCGGCCCGCAGGCCCTCGCGGTCGTTCGGGTCGACATGGACGAAGCCAGGCACCAGCGGCTCGAAGGGCTCCTGGTACTTGGGCTGGCCGGTGGCCGTGAGCGCTCCCAGGGTGCGCCCGTGGAAGCTCTGCCGCAGCGCCACGATCTCGTAGCCGCCGTCCGGCCGCTTGCCTCTTCCGTGCTTCTTGGCGATCTTGAGCGCGGCCTCGTTGGCGGTGGCGCCGCACACGGCGAAGAACACCCTCTCCATGCCGCTCAGCTGGCACAGACGCTCGGCCAGCTTGGCTGTGGGAGCGTTCATGAGCAGGTTCGAGCAGTGCATGAGCTGCTGGGCCTGCCGCGTGATCGCGCTCACCACGGCCGGGTGGCAGTGCCCCAGCTGGCAGACCGCGATGCCGGCGAGCAGGTCCAGATACTCGTTGCCGCGGTTGTCCCACAGCGAGCAGCCCGCCCCTTGGACGAACAGGGCCGGCATGCGCGCGTAGGTCTGCATCACGTAGGTGTCGTCGAGCTTCTTGATGTCGTCGTACTTGAGCATGGCTTTCGGAAAACGGCGGTCGGAGGAGGACGTCGAACCGGAAGTCGGGTGATCGGGGAGACGGCGGGGCCTCGGAGGAGGCGCGGAGAGGGGGCCGCTCCCCTACCTACGGATGCGGGGCGGCATCGGGGTGCCCTGCGGGGCTCTCGGCTCGGCGCGGCGCACCATGGAGAACCCCATTGTACCCGCAACGCTCGGCCTTCGACCCACAAAAAACCCGCCGAATTCGACTCAGGGTCTTGCGCCGAAGGTTTGGACTGGTATAACTAGGAGCGTGGCGGCCTCGGCTCCACGCTTCTCCCTTCGGGGAGGGGGAAAACCAACACTGGAGGTGTTCGAAGAATGAAGAAGATTTTCGCGATTCTCGTGGCTCTGAGCGCGATCAGCATGATCCTCGGCGGCTGCGCCCCGAAGGAAGACGCCGGCACCGGCACGACCACCGAGACGACGGCTCCGGCCGAGGGCGAGAGCAAGTAAGCTCAGACACGCCACAAAGCAGAACGAGGGGCTCCGCGGAACCTGCGGGGCCCCTCCCGCCTTTCAGGGGGCGTCCTCAGGGGAACGGACGCCGGACCTCTTGGCCGGCGAACTCCTGGAATCGGCTCCACGCGCGCTCCAGCTCGTCGCGCGCGGCCCGCACGGCCGGGTCGGACCTCGATTGAAGGTCCTCGAAGGAGCGCTTGGCCCTCTCGACCGCCTCGGCCGCTCGGATCTTCGCCAGCAGGCCGTCCAGCTGCCGCTGGAGCTCCCTGCGAGCCTCCTCCGTGCCCTGCCACTGCGGCAGGAGGCCTTGCAGCTCGAGCGCGCGGCCCTTGAGCGACTCCAGCCAACGGACGTCCCACCTTCGCCCCAGCTCCTCGGACTCGCGACGCACCTCCTCCCAGAGGCGCTCGACGGGCGCCGCAGTCTCCGCCGACGCCGGGGGCGCTTCGGCGGGGGACCCGCACCCTGCGGCGGCGGCGACGACCGCCGCCCAGGCGGCCAGGCTAGCCCTCGTAAAGGATCGCATCGGTCAACGGGTCCTCGCTGAACACGGTTCCGCCGAGCAGGCAGCGCCGGATCTCTCCGTCGATCTTGATGCGCGCGCCGGGCAGGATGACGCTGTCCTCGATGAACGCGCACTCCACGGTGGCGCCCGCGCCGATCACCACCGCCTCACCCACCTGGGCCTTCACGCGCGCCGTGGGGTCGATGATCTGGCCGCCGTTGATCAGGAAGCGGCTGACCTCCAGGAACGACTCCAGGGTGCCTGTGTCGTACCACACGCCGTCGTAGACGCCCGCCAGCACGGTGTGGCCGCGATCGATCAGCAGCTGGATGGTGTCCGTGATCTCGTACTCGCCCCGTGCGCTAGGCTTCAGGTCCGGCAGCACCTCCCAAATCGGAGGCCGGAAGAAGTACAGCCCGGCCATCGCCCAGTTCGAGTCGGGGTTCTTGGGTTTCTCGACGAGCTTGACGATGCGCTCGCCGTCGAGGTTGGCCACGCCGTAGCGCCGGGGGTCCTCCACCCACTGCACCAGGTTCAGGTTCGCGCAGCCGGATTCGAGGAACCGCCTGGCGTGCTCGTGGAAGCCTTTGGAGTAGAGCGCGTCGCCGAGGTACAGCACGAACGGCTCGTCCCCCACGAACTCCCTCGCGAAGCCCACCGCGTGCGCCAAGCCCTGGGGGTGCGTCTGCCGCACGTAGCTCAGGTTCAGGCCGAACCGGGCGCCGTCCCCCAGGGCCGAGCGCATCTGAGGCTCGTTTTCTCCCACCACGATGCAGATGTCGCGCACGTCGATCTCGCGCAGACGGTCGAACGCGTACTCCAGCGTCAGCCGGTTGGCGAGCGGCAGCAGCGGCTTGGGAATGTGGTAGGTGACCGGAAACAGCCGCGTGCCCTTGCCGGCGGCCAGAATGACTCCCTTCATCGGCTTCTTCGTCCCTCCCCTCGGCGAATCGTTCCTCCATGAGCTTAGCACCCGGCCGCGGGTACGATGAACCCATGGTCCGAGCCACGGATGGCCGGCTCCGTCTTCTTGGGCCGCTCGCCGCTGCCGTCCTTCTGCTGGCGGCGTGCGGCCGCCGGGAGCCGCCTCCGTACGAGACGTGGTTCGTCCCGGAGCAACCCCCGCTCCCCGCCGAGGGCTCGGGCAACGCCTTCGACGGATACGCCCGGGCCGCGCTCGAGGTGGAGGCGGGCGCCGGCGAGGCGCTGGGTTGGTCGTCGTTCCCCTCGGAGCGCCGCAACAGGGTGCTGGCGGTCTGCTCCCGGCCGCTCGCTCGCCTCGCCGCGGCCACCGCCAGGCCGTGCGCATTCCGCTTCACGGCGGTCGAGCCCCCGCGGCTGCCTCCGTACCACCGAGGCTGGGCGTTGCTGGGCAAGGCCCTCGTGTGGCGCATCCAGGACGCGGCCGCATCGGGCGACACGGCGCAGGCCGCCGAGTGGACGCTCGTCGCCACGCGGTTCGGGTTCGACCTGTGCGGCGGCGGGGCGATGGACGCCACGCTGGGGCTGACGATCGTGGACGACGCTCGGCGCGCCGTGCTGCCGTTCCTGACCCGGATGCAGGCCGCCGAGATGGACGCGCTGTCTCGGGGCCTGCGCGAGGCGCTCCGCCGGCTGCCTCCCTCTCAGCGGCTGGTCGCCAACGAACAGAAGGCGATGCTGGCCGGGGTGCAGGCGGTGCAGGACGCGTTCCGCGAGGACCGTCTCGACGAGCTGGCCGAATGGATGGGCTCCACGGTGAGGCCCGCGATCCAGCACCTGAAGGAGCTGCGGCGCAAGGACCCCGAGCGTCGCGCCGCCTACTTCCGAGGGTTCGCGCAGGAGGCGATCGAGGAGGCTCGGTGGATCGAGAGGGTGTCCGCCGTGCCGGGCGTCGGGCGCGCCTCGGTGCCGGGGCCGAACTTCGCAAGGGAGCGCCCATGGCGGCGCTTCGCCTTCGCGCTGTTCACCACGCTCCGTCCCCTGTTCGGCGTGCACGGAGGGCTGGGCTCGGGAGGCGGCTTCCTCGAGGACGGCAGGCTGCGGCTCGGGCTGATGGACGCCACGCTGGCCCGCACGCGCCTGCTGGCTCTGCACCTGGCGTTCACCGCCCAGGTGCGTCGCGAGGGTCGGGCGCCGCGCACGCTGGACGCGGCTCCTGCCGACCTCGCCACGGACCCGTTCACCGGCCGCCGCTTCGTGTACCGCGCCGACGGACCCGACTTCGTGGTGTACAGCGTGGGAGCCGACCTGCGGGACGACGGAGGCCAGACCGACGAGACCTCTCGCGAGCCGGACCTCCGCCTCGAGCTCTGATCACCGCACGAACTCGGCCAGCAGCCGGATGTAGTTCGCCTGGTAGTAGATGGCGTTCTCAGTGATCTCCCAGCTGTTCATCGGCCAAGGCTCGTTGAAATCGGCGTACGCCTTGGCCGGAGGCTGCTGGGCGATCCAGCCCACGTCTCCCCTGCGGTCGCCGTTCGAGCCCCCGAACTGCTTGTTCGGGCCGCCCACCACGTAGCCCGGAGGCGGGTTGTCCGCGAACGGCGTGCCGAAGCCCCACCGGGCGTGCCAGATGCGCATCACCGACAGCTCGGCGCCGTGCCGACCCATGTTGGTCAGCATGGTGGCCGAGAGCGGGTTGACGCCGTGGAACCACTGCAGCAGACCGTAGGCCCTCTCCCTCAGCCGGGCCTTGGTGGGGCCGTCGCCGATCGCCTTGGCCGCCGTGAGCGCCGCGTGACCGAAGCCCGCCCTTGGGGTCACGCTGCCCCAGTGGTACGACTCCGGGTTCACCCAAGCACGGTACAGGTCCTGGGCGATGGGAGGGGCCCACTGGTCGGAAGAGGCCGAGGCCTCGAGCTGCCGGCGGATGCGCGCCGACAGCTGAGGGTCGGCCTGCGGAAGGCTCAGGTAATCGACCAGCGCCTCCGCCATGTCGGCCTCGTACGGGCTCCACAGGCCCTCGCTGAGTTGCCGCAGCGTGGGCGCCCGGCGCTTCACCGCGTCGGCGTACTCCCGCTTCCCGGTTAGCGCGAGCAGATGCACGGCGGCCACCGCCTCCAACCTCTGCTGGTCCTCGATCGAACGGCTGGCGTTGCCGCTCTTGATGGTGCCATCGTCGCTGCGCGGCGTTTTGGGGTTGTTCTGGTAGTAGCGCCAAGCCCTCTCGGCGCGCTCTTGCAGCGTGCGGGCGAACGGCTTCCAGCGGTCGAACTGCCCGTAGACCCTGGCGGCGTGCGCGAACTGCCCCGCGACCGAGATGGATGCGCCGGTGCACTTGGGTCCGTAGAACCGGGGACGGTCGTCGGTCTCCAACGGGTACTTGCCGTTGTAGTCGATGTCGCCCATCTTCACCCACACGCCGCCGTCCGGCTCCTGCATCTTCAGCAACCAATCCAGCTGGAACTTGAGCTCGTCCAGCAGGTCCGGCAGGCCGTTGCCCGACTCCGGGATGCCGAAGTCGTCCGTGAACGCCTTGGGGTTGGCGCGGTAGGCGTACAGCAGCGGGTGGATCACGCCGTTGTTGAACGGCGGATACTTGTTCGTGTCGCCGGCGTCCATCCAGCCGCCCGAGAGGTCTCGCTCGGTGCGCGGGTTCTGTCGGTCCAGCACGGAGCGGGCCTTGCGGTCCTGCAGGAAGATCGGCCCGCCGACCCAGGGCCTCTCGGCGTGCGGCGGCTGCAGGGCCGTGGCCTCGCGCTGGTAGAAGTAGGTGCGCACGGCGGCCCGCAGCACCGGACGGAACACGTCTTCTGCGATGCGGAACACCGGCGACCGCACGTTGTTCGCTGGGTCGAACACGTAGTACTCGCCCTGCTGGCGGACCGAGGAGAAGTCGAACCACCACCCCCGGTCGCCGCTGGCGGGGTCGGTCGCTCCCCCGTTCCAGGGCTTGGGCTCGGCGGAGAACACGGTCTTGCCTTCCCGCGTTCGGAGCTCGAGCGTTCGCCCGGGCACGTAGTCGTCGCCGGCGTTGTAGCCTTGCACGGGGTCGGAGAGCACCGCGACCTTCGGTGCGTCGGGAAGGTAGCCGAACTGGTCGACTTGGATGCGGCCGGTCACCGGCGGCAAGCCGGGAACCGTCTGACCGGTCAGTCTGGGAACCGCGAAGGGCGGGTAGGCGCCGCCGATGCGGTGCAGGGGACCTTGGGCCGAACAGGAAGCCGCCGCCAGCAACCCTGCCGCGGCGAGCATCAAGGGTTCATGCATGAACGCATTCTACGCCTGGAAAGGCGGGGCTTCGTTCCCGGAACCCGCGCTTTTCGCGGGTATCAAAGGCCGAGGGAGCTCAGGTTGGAACGCTGCTGGATTCTGGTGGGCATGATGGGGTCGGGCAAGACGTCCGTCGGGCGGGAGCTCGCACACCGAACCGGCAGGCAGTTCGTCGACACCGACCACCTGATCCAGCACCAGACGGGCATGACCGTCGCAGAGATCTTCGATTCGCTCGGCGAGTCCGAGTTCCGTCGGAGCGAGACCGAGGCTCTGCGCAGCCTGCGGCCTTCCGCCGCCGTGGTGGCCACCGGCGGAGGCATCGTGACCCGGGACGAGAACTGGGTCGAGATGCGGCGCATCGGAACGACGCTGTTCCTCGACGTGTCGTGGGAGAGGCTGGCCATCCGCCTGCGGCGCTCGCGGTTCCGGCGGCCGCTGCTGGCTTCGGACGATTGGAGGGACAAGCTGAGGACGCTCTGGGAGGCTCGCCGCCCCCTGTACCTGCGAGCCGACGTGCGCGTGGAGATCGATCGGCAGAGCGTCGCCGAAGTCGCGCGCATGGCGCACCGGGCGTTGGAGGCGTTCGAGTCGGGCCAAGTATCCTAAGGCCCATGGAGATCCGCACGCGCACGGGCGCCTACGAGGTCCGCATCGCCGACTTCTCCCAGGCGATGGAGGCGCTTCCGCCCGGCAGCCACCTGGTGACCGACGAGAACGTGGCGGCCCTGTACGGGCACAGGTTCCCGAAAGGCCGTCCGGTGGTGGCGGTTCCCGCGGGCGAGGCCTCGAAGACCCTGGAGCGGTACCAGCGCGTGGTGGAGCGGCTGCTGGAGCTGGGAGCCGACCGCGGGTCGGTGATCGCGGCGGTCGGGGGCGGAGTGGTGGGGGACCTCGCGGGCTTCGTCGCGGCCACGTTCATGCGCGGCGTCCGCCTGGTGCAGGTGCCCACCAGCCTGGTGGCGATGGTCGACTCCTCGGTCGGAGGCAAGGTCGGGGTGGACCTGCCGAGCGGGAAGAACCTCGTGGGCGCCTTCCACCCCCCGGAGCTGGTGGTGGTTCCGATCGACGCGCTGGAGACGCTCCCGCGCCGGCACCTCGCCAACGGCATGGCGGAGGTCTGGAAGTACGCCTACATCCTGGACCGCGAGCTCGGCGAGCGGCTGGAGTCGTTCGATACGGTTCCGTCGGGCGAGCAGATGGCCGAGGTGGTGGCGCGCTGCATCTGCCTCAAGGCCGAGGTGGTGGAGGAGGACGAGCACGACCGCTCGGGGCGCCGGGCGATCCTGAACTTCGGGCACACGGTCGGACACGCGCTCGAGCTGCTCACCGGCTACGGTCCGCTGCTGCACGGCGAGGCGGTGGCCATCGGCATGGGGGCCGAGGCCAAGCTGGGCGAACGTCTCGGCCTCACTCCCAGGGGGCTCTCCGAGCGCATCCGAGCGGACTTGGAGCGCGTCGGTCTGCCCACCTCGCACGAGCTGCTGCGCCGTCCCGCCGCCCTGGTGGCGGCGATGCGCCGGGACAAGAAGGCCGAGGCGGGCGTGCTGGCGTTCAGCCTTCTCACCGACTTCGGGGCCTGCAGGCTGGTGGCTGGGGTGTCGGAAGCCGACGTCGAATGTGCCTTAATGGAGGCATGCGGGGCCTGAAGGAGGCGTTCGCAACGATCCTGGTGCTTCTGCTCGCGCTGGGCTACGCGGGCAGCCAATGGGCATACCTCGCGGGTCAGCCCGAAGCCTGGGCCGCCAAGGTCGACGTGCCCCAGACCCAGCTTCTGGCGCTGGCTCTCGTGGCGGCGGTCCTGGCGCTCGGGCTGGCGCCGGACCGGGAGGGCCGCGGTTGATCGGACAGGTCCTCGCCAGCCGTTACGAGGTGTTGGAGAAGGGGCCGGAGCACCCTCTGTTCACGGTGTACTTCGGTCGGGACCGTCTGCGGGGCTCCGACGTTTCGCTCAAGGTCTTCCGGGAGCCGTTCTGCCACGAGCCGGAGTTTCTGCAGGCCGCGTTCGAGGCCTGCCGCGTATCGGTGGCGGTCGTGCACCCTTCGCTCGAGCGCACCCTGGCCTTGGAGACGGATCCCTCCGGCGCGGAGCCTCCGTTCCTGGTGGCGGAGCGGGCCAAGGGCCAGCCGTTGCGCGAGCGCATCCGCAAGATGGTGCAGCTGTCCCCGCAGCTGGCCGTGGCGATCGCCGTGTCGGTCTGCGAGGGCCTGGCGGCCTTGCACGAGTCCGGTTTCGTGCACGGCGACGTGAGCGCCGAGAACGCGTTCGTCACCCCGGACGGCCAGGCCACGCTGCTCAACGCCAACCTTTGGCGCTCCTATCCCAAGAGCCGCACCGCAGGGGTGGTGGCGCTGCCGGCCATGGCGCCGTACCTCGCACCGGAGATCAGCCGAGGGGCGATGCCCAGCCCGCAGACCGACGTGTACGCCGTGGGCATCCTCCTGTTCGAGATGCTCACGGGATCCGCGCCGTTCCGCGCCGAGTCGCCGGTCGCCGTGGCGATGATGCACGCCTCCGAGTCGGTTCCCTCGCCGAAGGAGCGCAACCAAGCGATCCCGCAGTTCCTGGACCAGATCGTCCGCAAGTGCCTTCAGAAGGCGCCCGAGAGCCGGTATCCGGACGCCTCGGCCCTGCTGGCGGACCTGCGCCGCCAGCAGGACGCGATGAAGTTCGGCCGCAACCCCCGCATGCAGCGCCCGCCCGCAACCACGGCCGCGCCTGCCCCGGCCAAGGGGGTTCCCGCCAGCCCGCGCTCGCCCCGGGCCGACGGGGTGTGGACCCCCACGGTGGAGCCGGCGATCGACGACGATCGCGTGCCCAAGGTGCTGATGGTGCTGATGGCCCTGTTCGGCGCTCTGGCGGCGGTCGGCCTAGGCTGGTGGCTCCTCTACAACCTCGCCAAACCGAAGTTCGTGGAGGTGCCCAACCTCGTCGGGATGACGGTGAACGTGGCGCGCGAGGCCGTCGCCCCCTCGAAGCTGCGCATCCTCGTGACGGCGCGGCGCCCGAGCGAGCAGTACCCCGCGGACGTCATCCTCGAGGTCAGCCCCGAGCCGGGCCAGAAGGTGAAGGAGGGCTCGCCGCTGACGGTCGTGGTGAGCTCGGGCAGCCGCTTCGTGCAGGTGCCCGACCTGCGCGGCTACACCGTGGACGCAGCCCGGACCCTGTTGCAGAGCCTCAACCTGCGGCTGGACGACCGCGTCCGCACGGTGCGGTCCGACGACCAGCCGGAGGGCACGATCGTGGGCCAGGAGCCCGAGGCCGGAGCCAAGGTGGAGCAGGGATCGGCGCTGCGCGTCCGGGTGAGCGGCGCGGCGGCAGCCGAAGCTCTGAGCGAGGCTCCCGTTTGGAAGCGCTCGGTGCGGCTCCGGCTGAGCCGGCTGAACGCGCCGGTGGTGCTCCGCGTGGACCTGACGGACGACCAGGGCACGCGCACCATCCACGAGGACCTGCACCAACCCGACGAAGTCGTGGAGCTGCTGCCCGAGGTCCACGGCGAGAAGGGCACGCTGGAGATCCTGTACGACGGCAAGACCGTGCAGACCGTGGAGCTCACGCGGGGAGGCCGGCGTTGAGGCTCCAGCTGGCGCCCAGCGTGCTGTCGTGCGACCTGTCGCGGCTGGCTCAGGCGGTTGCGGAGATGATGGACGCCGGCGCCGACTGGATCCACTTCGACGTGATGGACGGCCAGTTCGTGCCCCCCATCACCTTCGGCGACCAGATGATCGCCGACCTCCGCCCGATCGGCCCCACGCCCTTCGAGGCCCACCTGATGACGCTCACGCCCGAGCGCCACTTCGAGGCGTTCGTCCGCGCGGGCTGCCAGCGGATCATCTTCCACGCCGAGGCGTCGCCGCACGGCGCGCGCCTGGCGCAGAGCCTTCGGGAGATGGGCGTGCAGGCGGGAGTGTCGATCAACCCCGGCTCGCCCCCCGAGCTGGTGCGCCCGCTGCTGCCGTTCGTCGACCTGGTGCTGGTGATGACGGTGAACCCCGGATGGGGCGGCCAGAGGTTCCTTCCTTCGGCGCTAGAGTCGGTGCGCGCGGTGCGGGCCTGGGCCCCTGAGCTGGACATCGAGGTCGACGGGGGCATCGACCCCGACACCCTGCCGGTGGTTCGCGAGGCGGGAGCGAACGTGTTCGTCGCAGGCAGCCATCTGGTCCGTTCTCCCTCGATCCGGGACGGGTTGCGGAGCCTGCGGGAGGCCTGCGGGTGAGGTTCTGGACCACCGCCGTGTTCGCGTTCGGCGTGTTGCTGGCGCTGGGCTGGCCGTGGCTGGTCGGGCCGCAGCCTCAGCGCGAGGCGCCGCGCCGCGAGAGGGCTCGCTACGCCGCGCGCTTCGCGACGTACGTGAGCGCCCTGATCGCGGTGTTCGGCACGTCGGGCATCTTGGCGATCCTCACCGTGCGGCAGGAGAGGGCGCGATACCGCCGCGAGGCGCGCGAGAACCTGCGGGAGTTCCTCGAGGGCACGCTGCGCGACCATGCCCGCGGCTCCGGGAAGAGCGATGACCGATCGTGAGGCGATGGCCCGCGCCGTGCGGCTGTCCCGACGGGGCTTTCCCGCGCCGAACCCTCGCGTGGGTTGCGTGCTGGTGCGCGACGGAGCCGTGGTCGGCGAGGGTTGGCACCGGTTCGCCGGCGGTCCGCACGCCGAGGCGGAAGCGCTGTCCCAAGCCGGGGAGCGGGCTCGCGGAGCGACCGCCTACGTCACGCTGGAGCCGTGCAACCACCACGGGCGCACTCCCCCTTGCTCGGCCGCGCTGATCGCCGCGGGCGTGCGGCGCGTGGTGGCGGCTTGCGCCGACCCAAACCCCTTGGCCGCCGGGGGCGCGGAGGCTCTGCGCGCGGCGGGCGTCGAGGTGGAGTTCGGCCTGATGGCGGAGGAGGCGGAGGAGGCGAACTGGCGGTTCCTCACGGCCATGCGCCTGCGGCGTCCTGCCGTGGTGGCGAAGATCGCCATGTCGGCCGACGGGCGCATCGCCTTGCCCTCGGGAGAGAGCCGATGGATCACGGGCCCCGCGGCGCGGCGCGCGGGCCATCGCCTGAGGGCGGAGATGGGCGCCGTGCTGGTGGGAAGGGCCACCGCCCAGGTGGACGACCCTCGGCTCACGGCGCGCATCCCGGGCGTGCGCAACCAGCCGTTGCGCGTGGTGCTCGACCCCGAGCTCCGGCTCCCTCCCGGTCTGCGCGTGTTCGACGATGCGGCGCCCACGCTGAGGGTGGCCGCCCAGCCCCATGCCGCCGACCTGACCCTGCCCCGGACCGGAGACGGCGGCCTGGACCTGCGCGCCCTGTTGCGAGAGCTGTTCGCGCGGGGCGTGACGGGGTTGCTGGTGGAGGGGGGCGCGCGAACGGTCGGGTCGTTCCTGCGCGAGGGGCTGGTCGACCGCCTGGAGCTGTTCCTGGCGCCGAAGCTGCTGCTCGACGGTCTGCCGGCGGTGCTGGCGCGCGCCGCGGACGCGCTGGAGGCCGCGCCAAACGGGCGGTGGCTCGCCGTGCGGAGGGTCGGCCCGGACGTGCGGCTCACGCTCGGTCTGCCGCCGTCCGAAACCCCCGGAGGCGAAGAGCGTCGTTAGCTTGGAGGAGCGATGATGAGAACCATGGGCATGGCTGCGCTGGCGGCTACGGCGATCGCGATCCCGTCGGCGAGGGCCCAGACGATCCGGATCCCGGCGGGAACGGTGCTGAAGGTGACGTTCGAGCAGTCGCTGGGCCTCGAGCGCAACCGGGAGGGCGACCGGTTCCGTGCCAGAGTGAAGGACGACCGCGAGCTGGAGGGCTCCCTCTTGGAGGGGCGCGTGGTTCGCGTCGTGCCGAACGAGGGCCGGCGCAAGGGCTTCCTGGAGCTGGAGTTCAACCGCCTGACGCTGCCGGAGGGCGCGTCGGCGCGGGTGCAGGCCCTGCCGATCCGTTGGAGCGAGAAGGACCTGCGGCGGCAGCCGGACGGCCGGTTCGTGTCGAAGACGCCCGTTTCCAGGGACCGCTACGTCGCGGGAGGCATGATCGGGGGGTTGGTGCTCGGCTCGCTCCTGAAGAAGCCGTTCGAGGGCGCGTTCCTCGGCTCGCTGGCGGGGATCCTGCTCGCCGAGGCCGACGACAACAAGTCGGGCGAGCTGGTGGTCCGTCGCGGAGAGACCTACGGCGCCTACTTCGAGCGGAGCGCGGAGATCCGTTTGGACGACCAGCGCGACCGCTGGTCCGGCGACGAGAGACGCGACCGTTCGGAGGAGCGCCGCTGGGAGGATCGGCGCTGGACCGAGGGCGGCGGCCTGTCGGTTCTGCTGGACGGCCGCGAGCTCGCCTACGACCAGGATCTGGCGCCGTTCGAGGCGGACGGCGTGGCGATGGTTCCGCTGGACGCCACCGCTCGCCAGCTGGGCCTCACCGTCGAGAGGGTGCGCCGTGACGACGGGCGGGACTTTTTCCTCATCGAGGGGGAGCGCGGCCTGCTCAGGCTGAACCTGGGTTTAGAAACCTACCGGGTCAACGGCGAGGAGCGCCGGATGCCTAGGAACCCCGAGGTTCGGCGAGGCGTCGTATATGTACCGATCGACGTTCTGGAGTCGTTGGCCGAAGGGAAGCTGGAAGCCAGGCTCCCCGGATAGAGATCGGGAAAAGCGAGCATTCCTTCCTCCCTCCCCAAGGCCCCGTCGCTAGCCCTCAGCGCGGGGCTCTCTTTTTGGGTCAGGAGGCTTCGGCCTCCGCGGCCGCCAAGCGGCGCGCCTGCTCCTCGTGGATCAGCGCGTCGATCATCTCCTGGATGTCGCCGTCCAGGAACGCGGCGAGGTTGTGCATCGACAGGCCGATGCGGTGGTCGGTGATGCGGCTCTGAGGGAAGTTGTAGGTGCGGATCTTCTCGCTGCGGTCGCCGCTGCCGATCTGGCCCTTCCGGGCGGCGGACCGCTCCGCCTGAGCTTTCTCCATCTCGAGCTGGTACAGCTTGCTGCGCAGCACCTGCATCGCCTTCATCTTGTTCTGCAGCTGCGAGCGCTCGTCCTGGCAAGTGACGACGATGCCCGTCGGCTTGTGCACGATGCGGATGGCGGTCTCGTTCTTCTGCATGTGCTGGCCGCCGGCCGAGCTGGAGCAGAACGTGGACACCTCGAGGTCCTCGGGCCTGACCTCGACGTCGACCTCCTCGGCCTCGGGCAGGACCGCCACCGTCACCGTGGAGGTGTGGATGCGGCCGCTGCTCTCGGTCGCGGGGACGCGCTGCACGCGGTGCACGCCGCTCTCGTGCTTGAGCTGGCTGTAGGCGCCGGGAGCGTCGATGGTGAACACCACGCGGTCCAAGCCCCCGAGCCCGGTCTCGTCGTGCTCGACCACGTCGACCTTCCAGCGCCTGCGCTCGGCATAGCGGCAGTACATGCGGAACAGCTCCGCGGCGAACAGCGAGGCCTCCTCTCCCCCGGCGGCTGGCCGGATCTCGATGACCACCGCCTTGTCGTCGTTGGGGTCCTTGGGCAGGAGCATCGTCTTGAGGCGGGCCTCCAGCTCCGCCACCCTCTGCTTCGAGGGCTCCAGCTCCTCTTGGGCGACCTCGCGCATCTCGGGGTCGGCAAGCAGCTCCTCGACGCCCTGCAGGTCCTGCAACGCCCTGCGGTACTCGCGGATCGCCTCGACGATCGGCTCCAGTTCCGCTCGCGCCTTGCCCAGGCGCTGCAGCTCTGCCGGATCGGTGACGACGGCCGGATCCTGGAAGCGCCGCTCGATCTCCTCGAACCGCGCTTCGATCTCCAGCAGCTTGCCGACCATCGGCGGGATTCTACCTTGGGTTGGGGAAGCGCCCGTATCCGGACGGATCCCCGAGCGTAAGATAGGTGCAAGGAGGTTCGACAACCGATGCTCAAGAATCCGCGCGTGCTCATCGCCGCCGCCGTGCTGCTGGCCTTGGTGCCGCTGGCGGCGTCGCAGTTCCGCCAGATCCTGAAGGCGGCGGGGGTTGGGGTCGCCGTCCAGCAGTTCGGCCCTCAGATCAACCGGGAGTTCAACAAGCTGCTCAACCACACCGACACCCCGCAGTCGTCGACCAAGGTCGTGCCGATCCTGACCGTGGGCGTGAGCACGAGCGCCGCGATCGGCGCGGCGCAGGTGATGGGGCCCAAGGCTCAGGTGGACAAGGTGCAGGCCGTGGCCCAACCCTCGGCGGAGCTGTTCGGCCGCGAGTTCCGCATCAGGGGGTTCATCCCGATCAGCTCGAAGGACGTGAGGAACATCCAGCGGGTCGAGAACGTCGCGGTGACGGGCGTGGTCGACCTGAAGCTCTGAGCGGAAACCGATCCGGCAAGCCCTCCCGGCCCGCGCCAGAACGCCGGCCGGGAGTTTTTTTGCCGCCGCGCAGCAAAAATGCGTAACTTTTGGCGCGCTGGCGCGCACTATTTCCATGAGGGTGGGGTAACCTGCCCTCCGCTGAAGGAGCGACAGGAAGCGCTCGGCCAAGTTGGTATCCCGGCGGCTTGGGCTCATAGGAAACTCAAGGAAAGTTGTGAGATCCTCTTCCGGGAACCCGGCGAAGCCCGCGCCGACCGTCCGCTCCCGAGGCGAAAGCCAAACCAATCCTACAAGGAGCAAGGACGGAACCTATGAACCGTACACTTCGCTACGCTCTGGGTGTGGTCCTCGGCGCCGCGGTGGCTCTGCCCGCCATGGCTCAGGACAACTTCCCGGATGTTCCCGAGAACCACTGGGCCTACGAGGCCCTCGCCAACATGAAGCGCGACGGCCTGTTGGTCGGCTACCCGGACGGTCTGTTCCGCGGCGGCCGCCCGGCCTCCCGCTACGAGCTCGCGGTCGCGGTGCACGCCACCTACCAGAAGCTGAAGGGCATGTACGACGGGCTTTCGGGCCAGATCGACAGCCTGACCTCGGCTCTGGACGGCAAGGCGGACAAGGCCGACCTGCAGTCGCTGCGCGACGCCCTGAACGCCCTGAAGGCCGACCTTGACGGCATGAAGGCTTGGGCGGACGACATCGCCAACCTGAAGAAGCTTGCCTCCACGTTCGAGAAGGAGCTGGCTTCGATGGGCGTGGACGTCGAGGCGATGAAGAAGGACCTCGGCGACCTGCAGGACCGCGTCGAGAAGCTGGAGAAGCGCAAGCCGGCGGTGGACATCCACGGCACCGTGGACCTGTTCACGCTGAACGGCTACAGCGACGATGACCGCTTCGGCCTCACGGTCGACGGTCGCCCGGTCGGCGTCGGTCGCGGCGCCTACAACGGCGCTCCTGTCGGCGTCACCCGCGACTTCACCGTTCTGCACGAGGGCGCTCTGACGTTCTCCGGCACGAACGACGAGGGTCCGAAGTGGAAGGCCACGCTGGTGACCGGCAACATGTTCGGCTCCACCGCGTTCGGCGACCAGGCGAGCCCCGGCAGCGGCCCGTTCCTCGAGGGCGAGCAGACGATCTATCTGGCCGACTTCTCCGTGTCGTTCGACACGAGCCTCGCCGGCCAGGCGTTCAGCGCGCAGATCGGCCGCATCGGCTACCAGACCACCCCGCTTCTGTTCCGCAGCTACGACACGACTCCGTACTTCGAGAGCGATCGTTGGGACAGCGGCGACTGGGTGTTCGACGGCGCCAACCTGGCCTTCGGCTTCGGCCCGGCCAAGTTCAACGCCTTCGGCGGTCGCGTCAGCCACAAGGTCGTCAGCAACGGCGAGCAGCTGCAGCCGATGATCGTCGGCACGCCGCAGGACAGCTTCCAGATCGACCAGATGCTCGGCCTCAACCTGAACATCCCGTTCGGCGAGAAGACCGCGCTCAACCTGGCCTACATCTGGCTCGACAGCAACCGCGACGACCTGTCGTCGATCACGTCGAGCGACCCCAACCGCCTGGTGGTTTGGGGCGGCGACCTGAAGGTCGACCTCTCCCCCATCACGTTCGAGGCTGGCTATGGCCGCAGCGACGTGATGTACAACGAGTCGACCATCAACGACGAGGACAACACCGCCTTCTACGGCAAGGTCGGCTACAACGCCGGCAAGTGGGGCGCCAGCGTCGGCTACAAGGAGATCGAGGCCTACTACCTCGCTCCGGGCGACTGGGGCCGCATCGGCTGGTGGTACAACCCGACCGGCATCGAGGGCTGGGAGGGCAAGCTGTGGTTCAACTTCAGCGACGCACTCAGCCTCAAGGCCACGGGCGAGTGGTACGAGGGCAAGGCCGTCGGCACGTACATCTTCCAGGACGACAAGGTCGACAGGTACACCGCCGAGCTCGGCTACAAGCTGAACACCAGCTGGGACCTGACCCTCGGTTGGGACTACATCAAGGTTAGGCCCAACCTGGGCAGCGACATCGAGGCCAACTGGTACAGCCTGGGTCTGAAGTACGCGTTCAACGACAAGGCGAAGCTGTCCATCCTGTGGCAGATCTCCGACGTGGACGCCGGCTTCATCCCTGGCAACAACCCGTCGCCCGAGTACAAGGGCGGCTTGATCGCCACCCAGCTGAGCGTCAAGTTCTAAGGGGTTCCCCGGAGAACGCAGGACGGGGGCGCCGGCCGCAGGGTCGGCGCCCCTTCCGCTTGGGGAGCGTCTCGCCGGTCGGCAGGGTTCACCTCGCGGTCTCGAACGACCAGCTCCGCGCCAGCTCGCGTCCGTCCACCCGCACCCGCACCGAAACCTTGTAGCAAGCCCCGGGCCGCAACGGGCGCCTGGGAATCAGAAACGCCGCCTGCTCCAGGTTCGGGTCGTTCGCGGGGTGGTTCCAGGCGGTCTCGACGGGCCCTTCGGGCCCCTCGACGCTGGCCGAGAGCAGCTCCAGCCTGCCTTGGCCGAACCAGGCCACCACGATCGGATAGCCCACGGGCCCTTTCAGCCCGTGAGGCTCCAAAGGGCAGGGCGTCTCGATGCCGTCCCAAGACGGGGGAACCTGCGTCTCGTCCGGCGCGGGAGAGACGGTCAGTCCGCTCTCCGAGGTCGCGCCGAAGTTGAGCGTGAGGAACCTTCCCTCCAAGCCTGCGCCGAAGGGCACCCGCCCCGGCTGGAGGAACGGCAAGCGGTGGTAGGGCGCGTCGAAAAGCTCCCGCACCAGGTCCGCGTCCGGCCTGGCGCTGAAGGCCACGTCCTCCCACACGGAGCCGGCGAACCCGAACGCCATGGCTCGCTCCCGAGCCGTCCTTCCCGTGAACCCGGGCATCGAGGGATCCTGGGCGTGCCCCATGGCCCGGTTGGCCGCGAGGAACGCCGAGTGGCTCGAGGCCGCGGCGGCCAGCGACGGCTCGTGCCAGAACTCCGGCAGCCCGAGCCGGCGCCGCAGCTCGTTCGCCCTGTCCAAAGCCCGAAGCTGCTCGGTCCGGGCCTCCGGCAGGGCGACCGCCGCTCCCGGAGCCACCTCGAAGGACCATTCCTTCTCGGCGCGGTGCCGGCCGTCGAACTCCACCACGCACCGCACGGTGTGCCTTCCCGGCGCGAGCGGCTGTTCGGGCCGCCAGACGACCGCTCCCGAATCGGCGTCGTAGCGAGCGGGCACGGGCAGGCCGTCCAGGTGCAGCGACACGCCCGTGACGCGCGCCCCGCCGTACGGCGCGACTCGCCAACCGATCTCGGCGCGAGCGTAGCGCAGGACGCCCTGGGGGGTGGGCGGATACGCGCGGTAGCCCATCGCGGTCGCGAGCGCCGCGCCGAGCAACCAGAGAACCAGGCAGACCGAGCGGAGCGGAAGGCGCACCATGGCTCGGTTCCGTTGTTCCGCGCCGAGCTTGGCCTCCCGCCCGCAGGCTTGCGGGCTTGCGGCATAATCTGGCCATGGTCCCGATGGTCCTCGGGCTCACCGTGGCGATGGCCAGCGGAACCGACGCCCCTCCCAAGCCGAGCTACCCCACCCTGCCCGTGCGCGTGCCCCCGCGGACCAGCCGCTTCCAGCTCGAGACGCCGTTTCCCGGCCTGCCGCCGATCCTGCTGGACGCCGACGGCAACGGGGTCGGCCTCGCCCAGCAGACCGCCCGGGCCCGACAGCTGCAGGCGCGCATGCTGTGGATCGACGCCACCGCCAACCTGGGTCGCGTGAACAGCAGGGAGAAGATCGACGAGCTCGTGCGTCGGATCGCCGCGGCGGGCTTCAACGCCGTCGCGTTCGACGTCAAGCCGATCGTCGGCAAGACGCTGTATCCCAGCCGGCTGGCGCCCAAGATGCTGGAGTGGCGCGGCAACCGGCTGCCGGAGGACTTCGACCCGCTCGCCGCCATGGTCGAAGCCTGCAAGCGCGAGGGCCTGAGCCTGTTCGTCAGCCTCAACGCCTTCAGCGAGGGTCATCGCGACGTCGAGCAGGGGCCAGCCTATCTGAACCCCGAGTGGCAGACCGTGCTGTACGACATCGAGGGCTTCGTGAGCTCGAGCACGCCCGGAAGGCCGACGTTCCGGCTGATGGACCGTCCGAACGCGATGACCACCCTCGAGGACCAGCTCGCCGTGTTCACGGACCTGTCGCGAGTGCCGCAACGGCTGAACGGCGACTCCAAGGCGGCGGTTGTCGACGCGCGCGGCGTCGTGCTGGCGCAGCTCGATGGGTCCGTCGTGCGGGCGCAGTCTCCGGCCATCCCCGCGGGCGGGAGCATCCTCGTCGGGATCGGGAGAGGCGCGGAGTTCCTGAGGAGCCACGCCCGCGCCGGGGACAGGCTGTCGTTCGAGTGCAAGCCCGACTTCGTGCCGATCACCCGGAGGCCTTGGCAGCAGGTGCCGGTGATGGTGAGCCCCCACCATCCGGAGGTGCGCCGGCGGGCGCTGGAGGTGCTCGGCGAGCTGCTCGCCAACTACGACGTCGACGGGGTGCTGTACGACGACCGCCTCCGCTACTCCGGGCTGAGTGGGGACTTCAGCGAGTGGGCGAGGCGGGAGTTCGAGGCGTACGTCGGCGAGCGCCTGCAGTGGCCGGACGACGTGTTCCGGTGGACGCTGCAGCCCGACCTGACCCGCGGCGTGGTCCCCGGCAAGTGGTTCGACGCCTGGCTGGTGTTCCGGGCCCAGACGCTGCGCAACTGGGTGGCCGAGGCCAGGGACGTCGTGGAGCGCTTGCGGCCCTCGGCGCTGTTCGGCGTGTACGCGGGTTCGTGGTACGGCGAGTACGTGAACATCGGCTCGAACTACGCCGCCAGCACGGCGCAGGCGGGCTTCCGCTTCCTCACGCCGCAGTACCAGCAGACGGGCTTCGCCGACCTGTTGGACGTGTTCATCGCGGGCTGCTACTATCCGACGGCCACGATCGCCGAGGCCATGCAGGCGGGCCAGCCGACCGGCACCACCGTGGAGGCCTCCGGGCAGCTCGTCAACCGGCTGATCGACGACATGGCCTGGACGTACGCCGGATTGTCGATCGAGGCGCTGGGCGGCGACCGCGTCAGGCTGCAGCGGGCTCTGCAGGCCGCGGCCGCGTCGACCCAGGGCGTGATGGTGTTCGACCTCTCGCACAACATCGACCGCGTGTGGAGCGTGTTCCAGCAGGCGTTCGGAGGCCGCAAGGTAAAGGCGCCGCACCAGGTGCCCGGGTTGCTCGCGGAGGTTCGCCGGCGCAAGCGTCTGCTGCGGGAGGAAGGCGTCCGCGAACCGCCGGTGGTGATCAACCCCGGCGCGGCTGGGACGGGCCTCTAGCGCCTCACTCCTCGACCCGAGAGAAGTAGATCACCGTGACGGTGTGCTGGGGGGTGATCAGGTCGCCGTAGATCCTCGTCAGCGTCGCCAGGATGTCGTCCAGGCTGCGGCTCTCGGGGCTCTCGCGCTCGATGTCGCGCGGCGAGAGCTCCTCCAGCCGCTTCACCTCCACGCGATCGAGGATCGCGGCGAACAGCTTGCGGCGCACGCCGAACCTCGGCCCGACGGTGACCCAGACCAGCATGCCGGGCTTGTACTTGTCGGACTTGTCGCCCAGCCTCACGGTGGCCGTCTTGCGGCCGTTGCGAAGGACCTCTCCGTACAGGTCGGAATAGAAGTTCAGCGCGTACATCGTGGTGTCCCGCTAGTTTAGCCCAAGCTAGGGTAACACCGGCCCATGGCGTGGATTCTCGGGCTCGCGGCGGCGTACGTCGCGGGCCTGTTGCTGGTGGCATGGCTCAGTCTGCGCCCGTTCCGCACGCCGCTGTTCCTCTCCCCGGGCTTCATGGGCACGCCCCAAGAGGAGGTGTCCCTCGTCTCGGACGACGGCGTGACGCTCGGCGCCTGGTGGGTCGAGGGCCCCGAGGACGGACCGGTGGCCCTGCTCGTGCACGGATACATGATGAACCGCTGCGAGCTCGCGCCGATGGCGCCGTGGCTTTGGCGGCTCGGCTTCTCCTGCCTGCTGCCGGATCTGCGGGCCCACGGCCGAAGCGGCGGCGACCGCACCGGCCTCGGATGGAAGGAGCGCCTGGATGTCTTGGCCGCCCTGCGGTGGATCCAAGAGCGACGTCCGAACTCCCGCGTGGTTCTCGTCGGCAGCAGCATGGGCGGCGCCGCCTGCGCGTTCGCTCTGGCCGAGCGCCCGGACCTGGCGGACTGCGCCGTGCTCGACAGCGTGTACTCGAGGCTGGACGAAGCGATCCCTGGGTGGTGGGAGTTCCTCCTGGGGCGCTGGGCCCGCTGGCTGCTGGCACCGGTGACCTACCTGGCCCGCCCGATGGCAGGCTTCGATCCGCGCCGGGCGGACGTCGCCGAGGCCATCCGGGGCCTCTCGGGCGACCGCCTGCTCTGGGTGCACGGCGACAGGGACGTGCTGTCGCCGCCGGCGCACGCCCTGCGCAACGCTTCCGCCACCGACCCCCCCGGGCAGGTTCTCTGGATGCCGGGCTGCAACCACTCGGAGGGACGATGGATCCACCCGACCCGGTTTTATGACGGGGTTTTTGGCTTCCTGCGCGCAAGGGCCATCCTGAGCATTTCCCCGGGTTCCGACGATAGCAGTGGTGGGTGGACGACCAAGGAGGAGAGTCATGACCACGCTTGAGCTGAGCAGCCACATCCGCAAACTGGCCCTGCTGGCCGAACGCGAGCCCAGGAGGGTGGCGGCGGCGCTGGATGCGCTGTGGGCCCTGCAACCCGGGCTGTTCCAAGACATGTTTTGTTTGGAGAGCGAGGACGAGGAGCCCGACTGCCCGGTCCGACGGGATTCTCGCGGCCAGGCGGTGGTCGGTCGGCCTGCGGTCCCGGTGTGGGAGGTCGTTCGCGCCTATCGGCGCGTGCTCGACCTGCAGGCCCTGGGCCAGGAGTTCCCCACTCTCTCCCAGGTGGAGCTTCTGGCCGCGCTCGAGTACTCGCACTCGCACCGCGAAGAGATCGGCCTACAGATCGACGCCTACGAGAACCGGCGGGCGGCCCTGCTCTCCGAGTGACGCGAGCCGCGGCTTGCGCGACCCTGCGGGGTAGGTTGCCATAATCCCCGCATGGACGCGTTGCTCTCGACCAGCCTCCCCGGTCTGCCGCCTCCCCGAAGGGGCAAGGTCCGGGAGGTCTACGATCTGGGGCGCGCGCTGCTCATCGTGGCCACCGACCGGCTCTCGGCGTTCGACGTGGTGATGGCCAACGGCGTGCCGGGCAAAGGCAAGATCCTCACCCAGATGAGCAACTTCTGGTTCGAGCTGCTGGGGGACGTGTGCCCGCACCACGTGCTGGTCACCGAGAACGCGAGCATCCAGAAGAGTCTGCCGCAGCCCGCGCCGGAGCTCAACGGCCGCAGCGTGGTCGTCCGCAAGGCGAAGCCGCTGCCGATCGAGTGCATCGCCCGCGGGTACATCAGCGGCTCGCTCTACAAGGACTACGTGCGCTTCGGGCGCGAGCTGCACGGCCTGGTGCTGCCCGAGGGGTTGCGCGAGTCGGACCGCCTGCCCGAGCCGGTGTTCACGCCCTCCACCAAGGCGGCATCCGGTCACGACGAGAGCATCTCGTTCCAGAAGGCGGTCGACTTGGTGGGCAGGGAGATCGCCGAGAAGGTCCGCGACTGGACCTTGGAGCTGTACCGCCGGGCCCGCGAGCACGCCATGGAGTGCGGGCTCATCCTGGCCGACACCAAGTTCGAGTTCGGCGAGACCGAGGACGGTCTGCTGTGGATCGACGAGGCGCTCACCCCAGACAGCTCGCGCTTCTGGGAGGCCAGCCAGTACAGGCCCGGGGGGCCGCAGCCGAGCTACGACAAGCAGTTCGTGCGCGACTACCTGGAGGAGATCGGCTGGGACAAGCAGCCTCCCGGCCCGGCGTTGCCCGAGTCCGTGATCGCCAGAACCCGCGAGAAGTACGTGCAGGCGTTCGAGCGGATCACTGGTCGGCCGTTCGCGGGCTGAGGCGGCCCGATGCGCCTGCTCTACAACCTGCTGCTGGTGCTCGCCTCCCCGGTTTGGATGGCGTGGATGCTGCGCCGTGCGTCCAAGAGACGGGAGCGACCGGCCTGGAGCGAGCGCTTCGGCCGCTACTCGCTCCCACCCAAGGAGGGTCGGCGGCGCGTGTGGATGCACGCCGTGTCCGTCGGAGAGGTGCTCGCCAGCCTTCCCATCCTGCGCGAGCTGCGTGCGATGGAGCCCAAGGTGGAGCTGCTGCTCAGCGTCACCACCAGCAGCGGGCACCAAACCGCCCGAGAGCGAGCCCAAGGGTTGCTCGACCACCTGGTCTACTTCCCGCTGGACCTTCCCTGGGTTGCGCGCAGGGCCGTGCTCGCGATCCAGCCGGACGCGCTCGTGCTGATGGAGACCGAGCTGTGGATGAACCTTCTGGCGGAGGCCAAGAGGGCCGGAGCGGCGACCCTGGTGGCCAACGGCCGGGTCAGCGAGCGCGGCTTCCGACGCTCGCGGAGGTTCCGGCGGTTCTTCCGCGCGGTCCTGAGCCATCTGGACGAGGCGCTGATGCAGACCGAGGAGGACGCGCGCCGCATTCTGGCTCTGGGAGCGCGCCGAGCGGAGGTCCTGGGCAACTGCAAGTTCGATCAGGCCGCAGAGGGCTTGGACGCGGACCCCGACCAGTGGCGAGCCATGCTGGGCCTGGGGAACGACCGTCCCGTGCTCGTGGTCGGCTCGACGCGCGGCCCGGACGAGGAGGACCT
>JAOACB010000028.1 GCA_026418055.1 Fimbriimonadales bacterium | reverse complement strand
GCCTAGCCGGGCACAGCTGGGGCGGCTACCAGACGGTGTTCGCTCTCACGAAGAGCAAGCGTTTCCGCGCCGGTGTGGCCGGAGCGCCGCTCACGGAACTGATCTCGATGTCCAACAGCTTCTACTGGAACTCCGGAGTGCCCAATGGCGAGATCTTCGAAGCAAGCCAAGGCAGGATGGGAGTGCCTTGGTGGGAGGCGTTGGAGCGGTACATGGCGAACTCGCCGCTCTTCCAAGTCAGGGGACTGCAAGCGCCGCTCATGGTGGTGTTCGGCGACGAGGACGGCGCTGTGGACTGGCATCAGGGGCAGTACCTCTACAACACCCTGCGGCGAATGGGAAAACCTCTCGTGATGATCGTGTACCGAGGAGAGAACCACTTCCCTGCGAAGAGGCCCAACCAGCTCGACTTCGCTCGAAGGGCGTGGCACTTTCTGGATGTGCACTTGAAGGGAGCCAAGCCCGAAGCGTGGGTGACCCAAGGCCAGGCGCTGCTCGGCCAATGAGCCGCACTGAGGGGGTGGCGCGGACGAAGGGACTCGAACCCCCAACCCTCAGTTCCGAAGACTGATGCTCTATCCGTTGAGCTACGTCCGCGCTCTGCGTTCATTGTACCGCCTTCCACCCTGAATCGGGATCGGCTGCTGCAGCGCTTGGCGCGACTCCCTTGAAGGAAAGGAACAGCCCTCCGGTGTCTCCACCGGAGGGCCCTGTCGCCCGCTATCGGCGCCGCCGAATTACGGTGCCAGCTGGATGGTCACGGAGGCGGTCCTGCCGGCTCCCGTAGCCCTGATCACGGCGGATTCCGTCCGGGTGAGGCGGGTGGCCCTCACCGTGAACGTCACCGATGTGGCTCCCGCCGGGATCGTGACCGACGACGGCACCCGAAGCTTGGAGTTGCTGGACCGAAGGCGCACGACGGTGTTGACCGCGGGCGCGGCGGCCAGGTTCAGGGTGACTGTGCCGGTGGCGTTGCTCGTTAGCACACCGGGCGTGGCCGTCAGCCACATCGCCGCCGGCGCCACACGCACGTTGGCGCTCTCGCTGGTGGAACCCAGCTTGGCGGTGACCGTCACGGTCTGAGCCGACGAGGGCACGACGGGCGCCGAGACACTGAACTCCGCCGACGACTGACCCTGTGGCACGAGCACAGTGGCCGGCACCGAGACCAAGCTGCTCGACGAGCTCAGCTCCACCGTGGCTCCGCCCGAACCGGCGGGTCCCGTCAGGTGCACGGTGCCGGTGCCCGTGGTGCCCCCCACCAGCGTCTCCGGCACACGGATCTCAAGGATCCCCTCCGGCAACACCGCCAGAACGGCCTGAGCGGACCTCTGGGGCGTCGATGCGGTGATCGTCGCGTTCTTGCGGCTGTCGACAGCCGTCGTGGCGACGGAGAACGTGGCGCTAACCGAGCCCTCGGGCACCGTGACCGATGCGGGCACCGTGGCCACCGACGTGTCCGAACTCTCCAAGTTCACAACCTGGCCGCCGGCATTGGCAGGGTTCTTTAGCCGAACCGTTCCCGTCACGCTCAGCCCGCCCAGAATCCGCGAAGGATTCAGCGAGACCGAGTCCACTTCGGTAGAGGGCACGATTCGAAGCGTCGCCGATCGCGTCGGCCCAGGATGGGCCGCCCAGAAGCGAACTTCCTGGACGCTCTTGACCTCTTGGGTCTCGACATCGAACGACGCCTCGATCTCACCCTCGGGCACCGTGACCTTCCATTCGAACGCCACCAGGGAACGGTTGGACGCAGCGATCGTGACGGTCGCGCCGCCCGCAGGCGCGGCCTGACCCATCACCACGTGCCCCTTGGCGATCTGCCCGCCGGGCACCGTGGAAGGCTCGAAGTAGAAGTCGCGGATGCCGCGCGGGTTCACCCAGAACGTGCTGCTCAGGGTCGTCGTGCCGTACTTGGCGGTCAGGGTGACCTCCACCGGGTTCTGCACAGTCCGCGTGGCGATCTGAAACTCCATCTTCTGCAGGCCGGAACGGATCCGAACCTGCGAGGACGGCACCACCTTCGGATGGCTGCTCGTGATCTGGACCACCAGACCGCCCGAAGGCGCGCGCCGGTTCAGCTCCAGAGTGCCCGTCAAGCGGTTGCCGCCGTAGATCATCTTCGGGTTCACGTCGAACGAGACCAGCTCGGCGGCTTTGGCGCCCGTGATGATGATCGAGAACGCCTGGGAGCCGCTCGGCTGCAGGGAGTTCTTCGCCGACACCTTGATCTTCGCCTTACCTGCGACGGGTCGGAAGACCACCTGCTCGACGTTGTCGACGGAGTTGTCCCCCGTGGTGGCGGCCTCGGAGGGTTGCTCCACGTTCAGCACCCACGGCTCGTACACCTTGCCGTCGTTCTCCACCCGCAGGTCGAGGTCGTTGATGAGCATCGGCGTGCGATCGTTCATCACGCCGCCCGGCATCGCCGGGTGGGGCGGGTCCGTCCAAACGATGGTGACCTTCAGGTCGCTTTGACCGTCGACATCCACCTCGTACTCGTACGTGTCGGGATTGCCGCCACCGAGCGACGTCTCCTGGATCATGTCCGGCGCGGAGACCGAGTCGAGAATGAGGCTGCACATCGAAGCCGTATTGAGCAGACCCCAACCGAACTTGTAGTCCGGCCCGAGAGCCGGACCAGCCTCGTCCGCAGTGTGGATCGCCAGGGCCTTGAGGGTGGCGGAGCGCATCTTGCCTCCGTCGTGGGTCAGGGCCCACATCTGTGTGACCAAACCGAGCGAGCCCGCGGCCGTCGGAGCCGCCATCGACGTGCCCGATGAGTAGCCGTAATCCGTGTCGCTGCCGGAGAGCGAGGAATACAGGTCCACTCCCGGCGTCACGATGTCCGGCTTGATGCGTCCATCGTCGGTCGGTCCCCAAGAGCTGAAGTCGGACATCTTCACGCTCTCGGGCCCGCTGTATCCTCCAGGAAGCTTCTGCACCGCGCCAACCGTGAGCACGTTCTTCGCCGAAGCCGGGATGATGAGCGTGTCCCAGCCGCCCGGCATGGACCCTTGCGAGTTCCCAGCCGCCTGAACGATCAGATAGAACGGAGCGTTGTAAGCGATGTTGTCGAACTCATCGCTCGGACTGAGGTAGGCGCCGTACGCCCAGTCTGGACCCCAGGAACCATAAGAGTGGTTCGAAAGCAGAAGCCCATTGGCCGCCTCCGACGCCATCTCCATGGTGTCCAGGTTCCAGTCGTACGAGCGCAAATCTGCCTGGAACGACATTCCCTTGGCCTGTGGGACCACCCCGGCGGCGATCATCGTTCCCGCAACGTGGGTTGCATGGTCGATGGCGCTGCCTCCGTCGGGCGAAGTGACCCTGCCGGCGAGCTCCTGGTGGGTACGCCGGGCCTGGCCGCCGTCCCACACGCCCAAAACCACGCCAACCCCCGATAGCTCCAAGCCAAGGTCGCCGCCCGGCCAGACTCGGTCGGTGCCCACGCTCTTGGCGGCCTCCAAGTTCAACGTGCGGTAGTAGATCGGCGTGTTTCCCAAGAAGCGCATCAGCTCCGCCACTTGCTTGGTCTGCGGATCCACCGTCCGCATCGGCAAACCTGCAAGCTTAGCACGACGCTCGGCCTCCCGCTTCTCGGCCTTGGCTTTCCGTCCATAGGCGTCGGCCAGCCGCAGCAGCTCCCTCACGTTGGTCGCCGTTTGGGCCTGACCCCAACTCGGCAAGAGCGCCGCGAGAGCCGCCAGAGACGGGCCCCAAAGGTTCTTGAACTTCCGAATGTTCATCGATCTCACCAACCGTCGCAATTCCAGCCTCGTCCCTCCGGACGACGTTGCGGCCAAGAGGGATCCGCGCTCGTTCGGTTCTAAGGCATTATAGCCCTTGCCCCCGTGCCGAACCGCAAGATCCGCGCGGTTTCGGGACGGGGCTTCGGTAGACTTCCCTCCATCGGCGGTCCCGGAAAGCCGCCGGGGCAACGGAGCCCGAGGAATGGACACCGCTGAACTGCTGTTGCTTGGCGACGAAGCCGTGGGGCTCGGCGCAATCCATGCCGGCATCGCCGGCGCCTTCTCCTACCCCGGCACGCCGGCCACGGAGATCTTCGAGACCGTGGAGCGGCTTGCCTCGGCGTACTCCCTGCCGATTTGGTGCCGCTGGTCTCCCAATGAGAAAGTCGCCTACGAGGAGGCGCTCGGCATGTCGTACGCGGGCCGACGGGCCCTCGTGTCCATGAAGCATGTCGGGCTCAACGTGGCGGCCGACCCTTTCGTCAACTCCGCCCTGACGGGAGTCAACGGTGGATTGGTTCTGGCCTGCGGGGACGATCCGGGCATGCACTCCAGCCAGAACGAACAGGACAGCCGTTGGCTCGCCGAGTTCGCGAAGGTCCCCTGCCTGGAGCCTGCGAGCCAGCAAGAGGCCTACGAACTCACGCTCGAGGCCTTCGAGCTCTCGGAGCGCTTGGGTCTGCCTGTGATGCTGCGCCTCACCACCAGGCTGGCCCACACCCGATCCAACGTTCTTCCAAGGCTGAGCCTGGGAGAATGGCCGCAGGCTCCGGCCCGACCGTTGCCAGACCCCAACGACTGGACCCTCGTCCCCACGAACGCGCGCCGAAGATTCCGAAGGCTTCTTTCGCTGCAACCCCAGCTGGATGCCTGGTCCGATGCCCACGCGCTGAACGCGCTGCGGCTTTCGGGACCGAGGGGCATCGTTGCCTGCGGACTGGGTTGGAACGTCGTCGCCGAATTGCTTCCCGAGCACCCTGAGTTCTCCTGGTGCCGCGTCGTCGCGTACCCGCCTCCCATCGCTAAAATCCGGCAACTCGCCGACCACTGCGACGAGTTGCTGTTCCTCGAGGAGGGTTACCCTTGGCTGGAGAGCCGGGCGCTCGGCCTGCTGGGGCTCCGCGGCAAGCGCGTGATGGGCCGGACGACGGGAGACCTGTGCGCCGATGGAGAGCTCGTTCCCGAGCAGGTGCTGTCGGCCCTCGGCCTCGGAGCGCCGTCGCGCTCCGCCGAGGCGACCGAGGCGGTTCCGCGGCCGCCCGTTCTCTGCCGGGGCTGTCCGCACGCAGACACGTTTCGGGCGATCGCAGAGGCGACGGCGCCGTTCGAGAGCCCAGGACTTTTCAGCGACATCGGTTGCTACACGCTGGGCGCCTTCCCTCCCTACCGAGCGGTGAAATCTTGCGTCGACATGGGGGCCTCGATCGCCATGGCCCACGGTGCCGCCCGCGGAGGGCTCCGACCGGTGCTGTGCACGATCGGCGACTCCACGTTCGCCCACTCGGGAATCGGTCCGCTCCTCTCGGCCATTCAAACCCGGGCGGACATCACCGTCGTGATCCTCGACAACGGAACCGTTGCCATGACGGGAGCCCAGCAGACGCTTCTCACCGGAGATGCGCTCCTCAGGCTGCTCCACGGACTCGGGGCGGAGGACGTGACGGTGATCGAACCGCTGCCGAAGAACCATTCCGAAAACGTCCGCATCCTCAGGGAAGCGCTGGAGAGGCCCGGAGTCTCCGTGATCGTCGCCCATCGGTCCTGCATCCACGCCAAGGAGCCTCCCTGCGGCCGCTGCACGAGCCGAGAGGCAACCCCACCGGAGGGTTCGGCATGAACCAAGTGGTGTTCGCGGGCGTTGGTGGGCAGGGGATCCTCACGATCGCGAAGATCCTAGCCCAGGCCGCCGCCCACGCCGGGTTCCATGTCAAGCAGGCGGAGGTCCACGGCATGTCGCAACGGGGCGGCGCCGTGCAGGCCAACGTTCGGTTCTCTCGCGAGCCTGTCCACACGGAGCGCATCCTGACCGCCACCGCGGACCTCGTCGTGGCAACCGAACCGCTCGAGGGTCTGAGGCAGCTCCCCATGCTGCGGGAGGCGGGAGCTTTGGTGTCGGGAACGAACGCCGTGATGAACTGCACCGACTACCCGCCCGTAGAGCGCGTCCTCAACCGCCTCGCGGAGGTCGAGGACCACGTTCTGCTGGACCTGGAGAGGCTCGCGCGGGCGGCAGGCTCCGCGCGATCCTTGAACGTCGTTGCTCTCGGTGCGGCGTCCTGGTTCCTTCCCTTCGACCCAAGGGACCTCGAGAACGAAGTCGAGGCGAGCTTTCGATCCAAGGGCCCGGCGGTGGCTGCCGCCAACGTCCGGGCATTCCGATTCGGGCGCAACGCGGCTTCGGCGTACAGGGACGCGATGCGGCGCGGATCGCAACGTAGGGCCATCCAGCAGTGGATCGAGTCCCTGCCTCCCGAGCACCTCGCGAGCGAAGAGCCACCGTCGGCCGCGGAGTTGGAGCATTGGGTGACCGACCCAGACACGTTGAGCGGCGCGGAGATTCATGCCTTCGAGCAAGCCCTGGCAGAGGCGCATCGCCAAGGACGGAGGCGGCTGCTCGAACACGAAGTGTACGCTCTGGTGGAGCTGGTGGGAGCCATCTCGGCACCGGTGCACCGGTTCATTCCGGCAAACGACACCCTTCCTCCGGACGAGCTGGCCAGATTCCCCGGCAACCGCCTCGTCCTGAAGCTGGCCTCCGAACGGATCGTGCACAAGTCCGAAGCTGGCGGAGTGGTGTTCGCCGACAAGACGCCGGAGAGCGTGGCCAACGCCATCCGCGAGCTCAACCGCCTCGACCCAGGCTGCTACGGTGTGCTGGCGGTGGAGTACGTTGAACCAGAGTACCGGGGTTTCGGAAGCGAGCTCTTTGTCGGCATCCGGGCGACCCGCGAGTTCGGGCCGGTGATCGCGGCCGGGCTCGGAGGGGTGGAGACCGAGTATCTCGCCTCCCGCATGCGGCCCGGTTCAGCCGTGGCCCATGCCGTCGCGACGGAGACGGACGCGGAAGGGTTTCTCCGCCTGTTTCAGAACACTGCGGCCTACGACGTCCTGGCCGGAAGAACAAGGGGGCACCACCGGCTCGTCTCCGATGCGGAGCTGCTCCGTTGCTTCCGAGCCTTCTTAGCCATCGCGCGACACTTCTGCGTCGACCGCGGCGAGGCTGCTCCCGACATCGGAGAGCTGGAGGTGAATCCCTTCGCGTTCCGGCACCACCGGCTCGTCCCTCTGGACGGTCGAGGCCTGATGCGAACCGCCCCGTCCAAGCGAGCCGATCGCCCGTTGGAAAAGGTGCGCAGGCTCGTCGAGCCGCGCCGCATCGCGATCGTCGGGGTGTCGTCCAAGTCCGTGAACTACGGCCGCATCATCCTCAGAAACCTTCTCCGACGCAGGAGTCCCGAAGAGCTGCTCGTCGTGAAGAGGAACGAGGAGCAAATCGACGGCGTGCGTTGCGTGCCAGAGATTCGCGACCTGCCCGTGCCCACCGACCTGCTCGTCGTGGCGGCCCCCGGTACCTCCCTCCCGGACATTGTCGAGCAGTGCGCCGAGGCGCGCAACGTCGAGGCGGGAATCCTCATCTCGGGCGGAGTCGGGGAGTCGGAGGGCTCCCAAGAGCTGGGAGCGAAGCTACAGGAGGCCCTCCGCCGTTGCCGGGAGGCGGATGGACCCGTGTTCGTCGGGCCGAATTGCATGGGCATCGTCTCGCGCATCGGACGCTACGACACTTTCTTCATCCCAGAGGAGCGGCTGCCTGGAACGCTCGACGGCGAGTCCACCGGTTTGGGGATCGTTTCTCAGTCGGGTGCCTTCGTCGTCGGCAGACTCAGCAAGCTGGCGCACCTTCGCCCGGTGGCGGCGTTCTCGATCGGCAACCAGATGGACGTAACGGTGTCCGACGCGATGGCGGCGCTGATTGAGCGACCGGAAGTGCGAACGATCGCTGTCTACGTGGAAGGCTTCTCCAATTACGACGGCGTCGCGTTCCTCCGAACGGTCGAGGCAGCGAGGAGGCTTGGCAAGAGCGTGATCCTCTACAAGGCCGGCCGCACCGACGCCGGCCAGACAGCAGCGGCAGGCCACACGGCCTCTTTGGCCGGGGACTACGACGTCTGTGTCGCCGCGGCAGCCCGCTCGGGAGCGCTGGTCGCTGGCACGTTCGACGAGTTCGAGATGCTGATGGAGACGGCGGCGTTCTTCGACTCGCTCGCGGTCCGAGGCGAATCCGTGTTCGCCTTGACGAACGCCGGCATGGAGGCGGTGGCGATCGCCGACCAGGCCCAAGGCCGAGAGGGACTTCGCCTGGCCGAGCTGAACGATGGCGATCGCGCCGAGTTGCGACGAATCCTCGAGGACCTCGGGCTAGACCGTTTGGCCACTCCTCGGAACCCGCTGGACCTTACGCCCATGGGGGACGAACTGGCCTACGACACGGTGGCCAAGTGGGCTCTGTCGAAGGACTGCGTCGACGCGCTCCTGGTTGGATGCGTGCCCCTCGCGCCGAACTTGCGCACCCTCCCCGAACGGTTGCAGGACGAAGAGGCCTTCCCGAACCTCGCCACAGGTTGGCTCAACGTTGCGGCCAAGCCGATCGCCTTCGTCGTGGATGCCGGGTTGAGGTTCGACGCGCTGGTCGATGCTCTGCGCCAAAGGGGGTTCCCGGTCTTCCGCACCGCGGACGCAGCGGCGCGCGTCGTGGCGCGGTATCTTGCCCACCGAACGCATGCGTGCCGAGCGTAGCGCCGATCAGCCCAGGGTGGCTGGGTTCCGGTTCGGGAACCTCGTCGTCGATCCTCCCATTCTGCTGGCACCGATGGAGGACGTGACGAACGGACCGTTTCGCCTGTTGTGCAAGCGCATCGGCCGAGTCGGCATGGTGTTCACGGAGTTCGTGAGCGCGATGGCGCTCCACTACGGGGCCGCCAAGTCTGTGAGAAAGATGTTGGTGGCCTCTGGGGAGCGACCGATCGCCGTCCAGATCTTCGGCTCGGACCCGCAGACCATGGCGGAGGCGGCGCGCAAGGCCGAGGAGCTCGGCGCGGACGCGGTGGACATCAACATGGGTTGTTGGGTCCCCAAGGTATGCCGCACCGGGAGCGGCGCGGCCCTCCTTAAGGATCCCGACAGGGCTGTGGAGATCGTTCGCGCCGTCGTTCGCGCCGTTCGGGTTCCGGTGAGCGTCAAGGTTCGAGCCGGATTCGAGCATGGGCGCTTCGCCGCGCCGGACCTGGCGCGGGCCTTCCAGGACGAGGGCGTTGCGATGCTCACGCTGCACGCCCGGTTCGCAACGCAGGGCTTCGACGGCGAGGCCGACTGGAACCTCATCGAGCGCCTCCGTGCCGTGCTGAGGATCCCCTTGGTCGGCAACGGAGACGTGAGGTCGGGCGAGGACGCCATCAGAATGTTCTCCCGCACGGGTTGCGACGGAGTGATGGTCGGTCGGGCCGCGATCGCGAACCCATGGGCCTTGGCTCGGATCGTGGCGGCGGTTTGCGGCGAGAACCCTCCCCCCATGCCGACGCTCGAGGAGCGGGTTCGGATCGCTCTGCTGCACGCTCGCTCTCTGATCCGCTTCGAGGCGGGACTGCAGTGGGAGGAGGATGGACCGTTGCCCGATGACCCGGGAGCGGAGCTGCGCGCCGTTCGTCACCTGAGAGGTCAGCTGCCGCTCTACATCAAGGGAGCTCCGGGAGCGGCGGCCGTGCGGAACCTCCTTTCCCAATGCGACTCCTACGCAGAACTGGAGGCGGTGCTGCGACAGTTCCTCGGATCGGCGGCATTTGCGGATCTGCCGAGTCGCTGAGGGCCTTGCGGTATCGTTGCTTGCGGCGTAACTTGGAACGCCAGGGGCTCCCCCCGCGAGTGACACCATGCGAGCTTTGATTCTCAAGCTGGCCCACCATCCGTCCGTCGAGCGGTTCGTACGTGGCAGCCGCCTGTTCCGCGGATTGGTGCGGCGCTTCATCGCAGGAGACGACCTGCAGACGGCGCTGAGGGTCAGCGAGGAGCTCGCCCAGCGAGGCCTTCTCGTCACCTTGGACAACCTGGGCGAGAACACCACCACCGTCGAGGAGGCCCAGGCGGCGAAGGAGACCTACATCGCCATGCTGCGAGCCATCGCGCAGAGCCCGGCTGCCGAGAGCACGAACATTTCCATCAAGCTCACGCAGTGCGGGCTGGACCTCGACGTCGACCTCGCCAAGCGCGTCCTCGAAGAGGTGCTGGATGTCGCCGCGGAGCACCGCAACTTCGTGCGGGTGGACATGGAGTCTTCGGCCTACGTGGATCGAACCCTGGACATCATGGAGGCGGTGTTCTCCCAACGGAAGAACACCGGCACAGTTCTGCAGTCTTACCTCCGCCGCACGCCACAGGACCTCGAGAGGCTCCTTCGCCTCGGCATGCGGATCCGGCTGGTGAAGGGAGCCTACCTGGAGCCGCCGGAGATCGCCTTTCCGCGCAAGAGCGACGTCGACCGGGCCTACGTTGAGCAGACGGAGCGCCTCTTGAAGTCCGGGCTGTACCACGCCATCGCCACGCACGACGAGCGCATCATCCGGCACGCCCAGGAGTTCGCCCACCGTGAGGGGATCCCGAAGGACGCCTTCGAGTTCCAGATGCTCTACGGCATTCGGCGCGACCTCCAAGAGTCCCTCGCGGCCGACGGCTACCGGGTTCGGGTTTATGTGCCCTTCGGCGACCGCTGGTACCCCTACTTCACGCGGCGCCTTGCGGAACGACCCGCGAACGTGCTGTTCATCCTTAAGGCCATCTTCCGGGGCTGAAGCGGCCGCTCGAACCAAGCTTGACGTTGGCCGCCGGGTTGTGGGAAAGTAGCTGTGACGAATGCTCAGGCGGTCCTAGGCCCAGCCGACGTCAGGCGGGCGCGCCACCTCCCCGGGACCGCCGGAACCTGAGGAGTCCACGTTGAAGCAAACTACCCCTGACAAAATCCGCAACGTCGCCCTTGTCGGACACGGTGGTGCCGGAAAGACCATGCTCGCGGAGCACCTGCTGCACACCGCGGGCGCGATCGAAAGGGTCGGAACGATCGAGGCGGGCACGACCCACAGCGACTTCGATCCTCTCGAGAACAAGCGTCAGATCAGTCTCTCCGCCTCGGTCCTTCCCGTCGAGTGGAAGGGCTTCAAAGTCAACCTCATCGACGTCCCGGGCTACCCGGACTTCATCGGCGACCTGCACGGCGTCGCCCGCGTCGTCGAGTCGATGCTCATCGTCGCCGAAGCGAAGGCTGATCTGGACGTCGGATTCGAACTCGCCTGGGAGGCCGCCGACGCGGCCGGATTGGGGCGCGCCATCTTCGTGAACAAGCTGGAGCGGGACAACGCCGATTACGAGGGCCTGATCAACACCCTGAAGGCCCGCTACGGCACCAAGATCGTCCCGTTGCACATCCCTCTCGGCAAGCAAACCGCCTTTGCCGGAGTGGTCGATGTGTTGAGCATGAAGGCTTACAAGGGCAGGGACCGCGACTCCCAAGCCGAGGACATCCCCTCCGAGCTGCAGGCGGAGGCAGAAGCGCTCAGGGAAAAGCTGATCGATGCGGCGGCCGAGGCGGACGACGATCTGGCGATGAAGTACCTCGGCGGTGAGGAGCTGTCCCCCGACGAGATCTATCGCGGCCTCAGGTCCGGAATCCAGTCGGGCCACATCGTGCCGGTGTTCGTCGGAAGCGCCGCCTCGGGGGTGGGTTGCGGGATTCTTCTCGACGAGATCGTCAACATCCTTCCCAGCCCGGCGGACAAGGTCCACGAGTTCGACGGGTTGCGGCTCGAGCCCGACCCGAACAAGCCGCTGGTGGCGTTCGTGTTCAAGTCCACGGCCGACCCGTACGTTGGCAAGATCAACTACATCCGCATCTTCAGCGGCACGCTGAAGGTGGACGACCACGTGGACAACTCCACCCAAGAGCACGACGAGCGCGTGCACAACCTGTACTTCGCGCGCGGCAAGCACCAAGAACCCGCGTCGGTGGTGCTCGCAGGCGACATCTGCGCCGCGGCCAAGCTCCAGAACACGAAGACGGGGGACACGCTCGCCGCGTCGAAGTCGAAGGTCGTGTTGCCGGCGATCACCTTCCCCGAGCCGATCTACCGCATCGCGATCCGGCCCGTGGCCAAGACGGATGAGGACAAGCTCGGTCCGGCTCTCGGCAAGCTCCTGGAGGAGGACCCGACCCTTCGGTACGTCCGCGACGCCGCCCTGCACCAAGAGATTCTGGAGGGCATGGGCGACATCCACCTCGAGAACGTGATCGACAAGCTGAAGACACGCTTCGGCGTGAACGTCACCGTCGAGGATGCGAAGGTTCCCTATCGAGAGACCATCCGCGGCAAGGCGCAGGCCCAGGGTCGGCACAAGCGACAGACCGGCGGCAAGGGTCAGTTCGGCGACTGCTGGATCCGGCTGGAGCCTCTCCCCCGCGGGGCCGGGTTCGAATTCGGCAACGAGGTGGTCGGCGGCGCCATTCCGAAGAACTTCATCCCTGCCGTGGAGAAGGGCATCCGCGAGACCATGGAGCAGGGGTTCCTCGCTGGCTATCCGGTGGTGGACGTCAAGGCGGTCGTCTACGACGGGAGCTACCACGAGGTCGACTCGAGCGAAATGGCGTTCAAGATCGCTGGATCCTTGGCGTTCAAGAACGCAGCGGAGAAGTGCAATCCGGTGATCCTCGAGCCCGTTCTGGAGCTGGAAGTCGACGTGCCGGACGAGTGCGTCGGCGACGTTGTCGGAGATCTGAACGGCCGCCGCGGCAGGTTGCAGGGCATGGACCCGATCGCTCCCGGAAAGACGCGGGTCCGGGCGATGGTGCCGATGGCCACGATGATGCGCTACGCACTGGATCTGCGCTCGATCACGAAAGGCCGGGGACGCTTCCGGCAAAAGTTCTCGCACTACGACGAGCTGCCGCCGAACGAGCAACAGGAGCTCGTCAAGCAGTACCAGAAGATGCTGGCCGAGCGCGAGGGCTGACCTCCTCGGGCGTGGGCGCTGTACATCCGGGGCCGCCCCAACCGGGTCGGCCCCGAAGCTTCAGACGATCTTGAAGGCCTCCTGAGCCCGGATGACCTCCTGCACCACGACCTGCTGGACCACTTCGAGCTGCGCTTCGGGGATGCCCACGATGCTCAAGGCCTCGCTCCAATCGGGAAGCTTCGTCAGAGGCACGTTGTTCGTGAAGCCCGCCCGATGAGCCAGGCCGTCCGCCAGGCTGACGATCGCGTTGGTCGAGGCGCTCTCGGAGTCCGAGGCAGGCCGGTGGTGGAACTCGATCGCCCGCGCCACCATCGGTGTGAGACCCCATTTGGAGGCCAGCATCGCCCCCACTTGGCAGTGGTCGAAGCCCAGCACGAGCTTCTCGGCAAGATTCAGCGGAACCTGCTGGGCCCGGGCGAAGAGGATCGCACGGTCGAACTCGTCGGGACAGAACCGGTCCATGACCAGCATGCCGACATCGTGCATCATGCCGGCGACGTACAGCTCCTCGGCGAGGTCGGGCATCTTGAGCTTAGCGAGGATCCGGGAGGTCACCGCGACCGCCAGGCTGTGGCGCCAGTACTCCAGCTTGGAGTAGCTGGGGGCGTGCTCGCGGGAAGAGGCCATCTGCTGGAACACCACGCCGACGACGAGCGAGCGTACGGCGTTCATCCCCAGCACGCCGATGGCGCGCCCGATGTCTCCCACGTTGCTCAGGCCGTAGTAAGCCGAGTTCGCAACCCGGAGGATCTTCGCCGTGACGGCCGGGTCCTTCTCGATGACCCGCTCCATCATCTTCGGAGATGCGTTAGGGTCGTCCGCCAAGCGCAACACGGAGCTCGCGACCTGGGGCAACACAGGAAGGTTCTCGCTCCGAGCGACTTTCAGGGCCAGACTACCGAACTCCACCATCCTCTGTATCGGTTCAACGGACCAGGTTCCTCCCCGTAGAATCGCCTGCCGCCCCGCTGGGGAACCGGAGCTCTCCTTTGAGTGTTGTATACTCATGCTATTGAACATCGGGGGCTTGGATGGCGACGGACTACTACGCTGTGCTCGGCGTTTCAAGAAACGCGGACGAGAAGGAGATCAAGGCCGCCTATCGGCGGCTCGCCCGCAAGTACCACCCGGACGTGAACCCGAACGACAAGAGGGCCGAGGCGAAGTTCAAGGAGGTCCAAGAGGCTTACGAGGTCCTCAGCGATCCTGAGAAACGGAAGCTGTACGATCGGTTCGGGAACAATTGGGAGCAGGTCGCCAGCGGCGGGTTTCCCCGGGGCGAGCATCAAGGCGGCGCGCAGGGCGGCGACTTCAACATCCCCGGCGACTTCGCCTCGATGTTCGAGGAGATCTTCCAGCGGTTCGGCGGCGGTGGCTTCGGCGGGTCCCCGACCAGCCGAGGCTTCGTCAGCCCCAGGGACGTGACCATCGAAGTGCAGCTGCCTCTGGAAGAGATCGACTCCGGCACGAAGCGCACGCTGACGTACCAAACCGAGGACGCCTGCAAGACGTGCAACGGAAGCGGAGCCGTCCAGACGCGCCAGGCCCGAACCTGCCCCGTCTGCCAAGGATCCGGCCGCGCGAGGGGAATGTTCGGCATGAACCAACCCTGCCCCGAGTGTGGAGGCTCCGGACGGTCCACGGAGGCCCCCTGCGCCACGTGCCAAGGACGGGGAACGATGGTGACCACGAAGCGCGTCGAAGTCTCCATCCCTGCGGGCATCACCGATGGCAAGAAGCTGCGGGTGCCGGGCAAGGGCGTCGTGGGCAGCAACCACCGCGCGGGCGACCTGTACGTCGAGGTCCGTGAGGCTCCGCACCCGGTCTTCCGCCGCACAGGAGAGAACCTGGAGGTCGAGGTCGAAGTTCCCTACACCACAGCCGCATTGGGCGGCGAGGTTCGGGTCCCCACCCTGCGAGGAAGCTTGACCATGCGCATCCCCGAAGGGACTCAGAGCGGGCAGACATTCCGGTTGGCAGGACAGGGGATCTCCAAGCCGGGTGGTCAGCGGGGACATCTCTTGGCCAAGGTTCGCATCTCCGTACCGAAGCGGCTTTCGGACGAGGAAAGGCGGTTGCTGCAACAGCTCGATTCCCTCAGGAGGGTCTCGGCATGAGATCGAGGTATCAGCCGGTGTACATGATCGGCGTCGCGGCCAAACTCTGCGGAGTCCATCCTCAAACGCTGCGCCAGTACGAGAAGCTGGGTCTCTGCGTTCCAGCCAGGGTCGGAGAGCGCAACCGGCTGTATTCGGAGGCCGACATCGAGCGAGTGCGCAAGATCCAGAGGCTCACGCAGGAGATGGGTGTGAACCTTGCCGGCGTGGAGCTGATCCTGCGCCTGCTGGATGAGATGGAGGAGATGAAGGCCGACTTCGAGCGTCGTTTCCGAGAGTACGTTCAGGAAGCAGAGCGCAGAATCCAAGAGCTGGCTCAAAACCCGTCCATCCCGATCCGCAAGGACGAAACCCTCCTACCCGTGCCGGACCTGCAGGTGAGGCCGAAAACGGACCTATAGGGGCCGGCAACCCGCCAACGGTACAATAGGGCCCCTTCGGACAGGAGACTCCCCCGATGATGCTGAGCCTTTTCGCAGCGCTGCTGACGGCACCCACCTGGACGGTCCGGCAGGACGTCGAGTATGCGCAGGTCGCCGGCGAATCCCTCAAGATGGACCTCTACCGCCCGCAGAGTGCCGGGGCTAGCAACCTCCCCGCGGTCCTGGTCATCCATGGGGGTGCCTGGATGGCCGGCAAGCGCCAGGACATGGCGGACCTTTGCAGGCTGATCGCCGACAACGGCATGGTTGCGGCAACGGTCAGCTACCGGCTCGCCCCGCGCCATCCGTGGCCCGCAATGCTCGACGACGTGCAAACGGCGGTTCGGTTCCTAAGGCACCGCGCCAAGGACTTCGGCATCGACGGGACCCGGATCGGCGCCGCCGGGGCGAGCGCCGGCGGGCACCTCGCGGTGTTTCTCGGCGTCCGTGACACCCGGGACGCGGGCACCAAGCTGTACCCGAACCACTCCAGCAGGGTGGCGGCCGTGTTCGACATCTTCGGGCCCATCGACCTCGGCAGCCCGGACTTCCCTCCGACGCTCGACCCAGCGTTCGCGCTCGTCCTAGGCAAGCCGCGGAAAGACGCCGCCAAAGAGATCCGAGACGCCAGCCCGATCCACTTCGTCGACCGAAAATCGGCTCCTGTGTTCATTTATCAGGGCCTGAACGACCCCCTCGTCCCCGCCTCGCAGAGCAGACTGCTGGAGTCGAGGTACCGACAGCTGGGTTTGACTGTGGAAGCGAGGTATCTGGAGGGGATCGGCCACGAGGTCAAGCCGGATCACCCGGCCAGCCGACAGGCGATCCTAGAGGGTATCCGCTTTCTCGCGCGGCACCTGCGAGTCGACTGACGGCCGGGAAACCGAGAGGGGTGGTCCGAGACCACCCCTCTTTTGGAGCTGCTTGCCGCGGGACGAACCTTAGACGGCCCCTTCCGACTCCGCGTCCTCCTGTGCCACCCGATTGGCCATCTCCTTGATCGAACCCATGGAAGGCATGTCGGAGGACAGCTCCGAATCCTCGTCGTGGCGCCGCGCCAGCTCCACCAGCGGTTGCTCGGTCCACTCTGGGCCGCGCCCGACCTGGACCTCGATCTCTCGGTACCTCTGCACGCCCGTTCCGCTCGGGATCAGCCGACCGATGATCACGTTCTCCTTCAGACCCGTGAGAGGATCCATCTTGCCCCGCACTGCCGCCTCCGTCAGAACCTTCGTGGTCTTCTGGAAGGATGCCGCCGAGAGGAAGCTGTCCGTCGCCAGCGACGCGTCGGAGATGCCGAGCAACACCCATTGGGCTGTGGCCTCGCGATACTCTCGCTCGATCTCCTCGCCGGTCTCCGGGTCCGTGTACTTCAGCTTCACGCCCTGCTCGTTGAGCAGTCGCAAGCGGCGGTTCTCCCGCTGCAGGACGAACCTGTCGACGATCTGGCCGGGCAGGAACGCCGAGTCGCCCGGATCCCGCACCTGGCGCTTGCGCAGCATCTGGCGGATGATCACCTCGATGTGCTTGTCGTTGATGTCCACTCCCTGCGCCTTGTAAACGCCCTGAAGGTTCTGGATGAAGTAGTTGTACACCTCGGCGGCTCCAGCCAGCTCGAGCACCTCGTGCGGATCCAGCGGGCCGTAGGTTAGCGGATCGCCCTTCACGACACGCCCACCCTGGCGGATCGGAAGCTCGCCATAGGGCGGAACGTTGATCGCGTAGATCACCCGCACGTGCTGGATCTCAGGGTGCCGACGAATCACGGTCAACGTCGCGGTCGTGAGCCTCTGACCGATGATGCGGTCCAGCTGCGGATCCGTCCCGGGCTCGATCGGCCAGTCCTGCTCCTCGGCGACGAACGCGTCCTGAATCGGCCCCGTGCTGATCGGGAGCTGACCCAGGATGAGGACCCAGCGCCCGAACGGAGACTCGTTGATGCTGTGCACCACTCCCGAGATCGGACAGATGATCGCTTTGCCGCGGGGCTGACGCCGAGCCTCGAAGATCTCCTCCACCCGCACGATGCCGGACGACTCTCCCGTCCAAGCGTAGAAGAAGGACTTCCTGCTCTGCTCCCATCTCTTCTTGGACTGAGCCTCGACCTTCTCCGCCAGCTTCTTCTCGGCCTTCGCCTGACGCTCGGTCTTCTTCTTGTTCGGCTCCTCCTCGGTCACCAGCAGCTCGCGCGAATAAGCCTTGCTCACGGCGCGAACCTGGGACTCCAACAGCTTGCGAGGATCGAGATCGGACTCGTCCGCGTCGGTCGCCGACTTGAAGTCCTCCATGAACTGCCGAATGAAGCGTCCCGTTTTGTACTGGCTCGTGCCAGCGAGCTGGCGACCGGAGGCGGTTCCGCCCGTGTGGAACGTCCTCATCGTCAGCTGCGTGCCGGGCTCGCCGATCGATTGGGCGGCGATGATGCCCACCGCGACGCCGACCTCCACCAGCTGGTCCGTCGACAGGTCGACTCCGTAGCACTTGGAGCAGATGCCCAGCTCCAGCTCGCAGGTGAGCGGGCTGCGCACGGTCACCGTCAGCAGGCCGTGCTCGGTCACGCCGAATCCGAACTCTTGGTACCTTGCGGCGAGTTCCGAGCGCTCCTTCTCGTCGGCGCCCTGGTACTTCTGATAGAAGCCGTTTTCGATGGAGCTGATGCGGGCGGCCTTCTCCTTGGTGATGATCTCGTCCGTGGAGAAAAGCACCTCCCCGGTTTCGGGATCCATGACCGTGGACAGCGACACTCTGCCGAACAGCCTGTCGCCGATCTGCTCGATCGTGTCGCCCTCGGCGATCACCCGGTGCACCGCGACACCCTCGAGCGTGCCGCAATCCACTGCTCGGACGATGACGTCCTGAGCCACGTCGACCAAGCGGCGCGTGAGGTAGCCGGCGTCCGCGGTTCGCAGCGCCGTGTCGGCCAAGCCCTTGCGCGCGCCGTGGGTGGTGACGAAGAACTCCAGCATCGACAGGCCCCGATGGAAGGAGTTCTTGATCGGCAGCTCGTAAATGATCTCGTTGAACTGGTTCAGCATCAGGCCGCGCATCCCGGCGAGCTGGGTCAGCTGCTTCACGTTGCCGCGGGCGCCGGAGTCGGTGATGATGAACAGGGGATTGAACTGGTCCAAGCCCTTGACGATCTCTTCACCGACCTTCTCCGTGGTGTCGCTCCACAGCTTGCGCATGTGGTCGGTCATCTCCTTGTAGCTGGTCCTGCCCGTACGGTAAGCAGTCATGTACCGGTTGGAGTCCTCTTCGGCCTTCCGGAGCAGCTCCTCGCGCCGGGCCGGTGGGTCCATGTCGGTGATAGCGACCGTCAAGCCGTATTTGGTGGCCCACCGGAAGCCGAGCTCCTTGAGGTCGTCCAGCAATCGGATGGTTCTGGCCACTCCCACGCGCTTGTGGCACTGGACGATGACCTCCTGCATGGCCTTCTTGCTGAGCACATAGCGGAGGAACTCGTCGCTGAACCGCAACGGATACGGGAGGATGTCGTTGAAGATCAGCTGGCCTGGGGTCGCCGTGACCACCACGGTCTCGAACTCCTGCTCGAGAGGCACCAGTTCCCTTCGTTCCTCCTCGGTTCCTTCGGCGATGGTCTCGTACCGGTACTCGATGCCGGTGTCCGGATCGCGGTAGTCGATCTCGCTGTCCGGCCGGAACTTCGGCCTGCGGATGCGCACCTTGACCGGGTCGTTGAGCGCGAGCCGCTCCGCGACCGACGGAGACTCGAGCAGGTAAAGAACCTCCTCCAAGCCGGAATAGACGCGGGGCGCCGGGTGTCTCTCCGGGTCCTCCGCGTGCAGCCGCTCGATCTCTTCGAGTCGGCGCTGTCCCTCCCGACTGACGAACGTGAGGGCATAGCCTCCGAGCACGATGTCTTGGATCGGCGACACGGTGGGACGGCCGTCGGCCGGGGAAAACAGGTTCTGGGTGCTAAGCATGAGAACCCGGGCTTCCGCCTGCGCTTCTGTACTGAGCGGCACGTGCACGGCCATCTGGTCTCCGTCGAAGTCCGCGTTGTAGGCGTGGCAGACCAGCGGATGGACCTGGATCGCCTTGCCATCGACCAGCACGGGCTCGAACGCCTGGATGCCCAAGCGGTGGAGCGTCGGGGCGCGGTTGAGCAGAACCGGGTGCTCACGGATCACCTGCTCCAGAGCGTCCCAGACGGCAGGATGCATGCGCTCCACCATCCGCTTCGCCGTCTTGATGTTCGTAGTGGCTTTGGAGTCCGTAAGGACCTTCATCACAAACGGCTTGAACAGCTCCAGAGCCATCTCCTTGGGCAGGCCGCACTGGTGGAGCTTCAGGTGCGGCCCGACGACGATCACGGAACGGCCGGAGTAGTCGACGCGCTTGCCCAGAAGGTTCTTGCGGAAGCGCCCTTCCTTGCCCTTGAGCATGTCGCTCAGCGACTTGAGCGGCCGCGCGTTGGATCCCACGACCGGCCGAGAGCGCCTTCCGTTGTCGATCAGAGCATCCACGGCCTCCTGCAACAGGCGCTTCTCGTGGTTGATGATCGACTCCGGCGCGTGGATCTCCATGATCTTCTTCAGACGGTTGTTCCGGTTGATGATGCGCCTGTAAAGATCGTTGAGGTCGGAGGTCGCGAAGCGTCCGCCGTCCAGCTGCACCATCGGTCGCAGCTCCGGGCTGATGACCGGGATGACGTCCAGGATCATCCACTCCGGTCTGCTTCGGGACGCGCGCAAGGCCTCGACCACCTCGAGACGCTTGATGGCGCGGGTGCGCCTCTGGCTGGACGTCGAACGGATCTCCAGCCGCAGCTCGCGGGAGAGCCTCTCCAGGTCGATTCGAACGAGCAGCTCCTTGATGGCCTCGGCGCCGATGCCGGCCCGAACGAGCGGCCGCAGGTCTTCGCCGAACTGGTTGCCGACGGCGTCGAGCATGCGCACGACGGCTCGATACTTGTCCTCCTCGATCAGCTCGTTCTTCTTGAGCTCTCCCAGGGTCTTGACCGCGCCATCCATGTCCTTGAGGCGGTCGTCCGCATCCCTGTACTCGGCGCGGATGCGGTCGTTCACCATCTTCGTCCGCTCCCGGACGTACTGCTCGTCGTACTCGTCGGCGTTTTCGTCGAGCTCCTTGGCGAAGCGTCGCAGCGCGTCCTCCTCCAGGCGCCGAATCTCGCTCTGGATGCGGCACTTCTCGCGCTCCACCGCCTCCTGGATCCTAGGCAGCAGCTCGCTGATCCGCTCCGAGTCGATGTCGATGACGATGAACGACGAGAAATAGACGACCTTCTCCAGCGCCTTCGGAGAGATGTCCAGCAGAAGGCCGATGGGGGAGGGGACGTTCTTGAGATACCAGATGTGGCTCACCGGAGCCGCCAGCCGGATATAGCCCATGCGCTCCCGGCGCACCTTCGAGCGCGTGACCTCGACGCCGCAACGCTCGCAGACCATGCCCTTGTACTTGATCTTCTTGTAGCGGCCGCAGGCGCACTCCCAGTCCTTGACGGGACCGAAGATCCTCTCGCAGAACAACCCGTCTCGCTCCGGCTTGAACGTCCTGTAGTTGATCGTCTCCGGCTTCTTGACTTCGGCGTCGAAGTTGCGGTCCTGCTCGGGATCGCCGCTCATGCCGGGCCGATAGGTCCACCGAAGGATGTCCTCGGGGCTGGCGATGCCGATCCGAATGCTGTCGAAAGTGTTCGAGTTGGACATAGGGTTCAACGGGTTTCAGGAGCCGAGCCACGGCGAGTTCCCATGAGCGGACGACCGCCGTGGCAGAAGCAACGGACCGGCCCCCGAGGAGCCGGCCAGCGTCGAAACTCCCCCTCTCGCGGGGGTGCGAAAAGCCTCACCGACGCGAATCGATGCTCGCATCCGACGCAACGACGAATCAGTCATACAGGCCAACGGAACGCGCCAGCTTCCCTTCGCCCGGGGCGAGCTCGTCGAAGTCCTGCAGGTCCACCTCTCGGTTCTCTTTCATCGGAGTGACCTTGAGGCAGAGCGAGCGAAGCTCGTTGACCAGGATCTTGAAGGACTCCGGAATGCCCGGCTCCGCGAGGCTCTGGCCCTTCACGATCGCCTCGTAGGCCTTCACGCGGCCGTTCACATCGTCCGATTTGATCGTGAGCAGCTCCTGCAGCGTGTACGCCGCGCCGTAGGCCTCGAGCGCCCAGACCTCCATCTCCCCGAAGCGCTGTCCGCCGAACTGCGCCTTGCCTCCGAGCGGCTGCTGCGTCACCAGCGAGTACGGGCCGATGCTGCGCGCGTGGATCTTCTCCTCGGCGAGGTGCTCCAGCTTCAGCATGTAGATCATGCCCACGGTGATCGGGTTCGGCAACCGGTCGCCGGTCAGGCCGTCGTGGATGTAGGTCTTCGCGGACACCGGATCGATGCCCGCCCTGTCGAACACGTTCTTCCGGATCCGCTCCAAGATGCCGGTATACACCTCGTCGGGGGCGCTCGCCGGGTTGTCCGACGGCAGCAGCGGATCGGCCCCCACCGTGCCGAGATCGGCCTCCAGAAGGTCCTCCACCTTCAGAACGGGCGGCCCCGCGACCGTCGCCGAGAGCCTCTCCAAATCGGCCTCGCTCAACGAGCGCAGGGCCTTCTCGGTCTTCTGGAACATCGTCTCCAAGTCGTCGTCCGGTCGGAATCCCGGGCTGAGGCGAAGCTCCTGCGTCACGTAGGCGCCCAGCACCTGCTTGCGCATCGCTTCGCCGGCCCTTGCTATCTCCCGAAGCACCTCGCTCTCCGTGGCACCCTCGAACGCCGGGCAGTGGTACCGTACGCCTAAGCGATATCCGGCATAGCCCAGGTGGGTCTCGAGGATCTGCCCGATGTTCATTCGGCTCGGAACACCCAAGGGGTTCAGCACGATGTCCACAGGCGTGCCGTCCGGCAGGTAGGGCATGTCCTCAACCGGCAGAACCTTGGAGATCACACCCTTGTTGCCGTGGCGGCCGGCCATCTTGTCGCCCACCATCAGCTTGCGCTTCTGGGCGATGTAGACCTGAACCGTCATGTTCGTGCCGGCCGGAAGCTCGTCGCCGGACAACTGGAGCAGGCTACCCTCGCAGACGTCGCACTCCAGTCTCTCCCGCTTCTTCGACTCCTTGTACTCGCGCCCGCACGACTGGCACTTGTACTTGAAGCGGCTGTACACCTTGACGTCGACGACCACCCCTCGCTCGCCGTGCGGCAGCTTCAGCGAGACGTCGCGCGTCTCTTCGGCCTTTTTCCCGAAAATGGCGATGATCAGCCTCTCCTCGGCCGTCATCTCCACCTGACCCTTTGGTGCGACCTTGCCCACGAGGATCTCGTCGGGCCTCACCTCGGCGCCGATGCGGATGATGCCGTTCTCATCCAAGTTGCGGAGAGCGTCCTCGCCGGCGTTCGGAATGTCTCGCGTGATCTCCTCTGGGCCGAGCTTCGTGTCCACGGCCTCGGTCTCGTGCCGCTCGATGTGGATCGACGTGTACACGTCGTCCTTCACGAGCCTCTCGCTGATGAGGATCGCGTCTTCGTAGTTGTAACCCCCCCAAGGCATGAAGGCCACCAGGACGTTCTTGCCCAGCGCCAGCTCGCCTTGGTCCACGCATGCGCCATCCGCGAGCGGATCCCCGCGAAGCACCTTCTGCCCCGGCTCCACGACCGGCCGCTGCGTGAAGCACGTGGACTTGTTGCTCTGCACCATGTGCATCAACGGATACACGTCCACGGTGCCATCCGCCGCCCGAACGCGAATCTCGGTCGCCGTGACCCACTCCACCACGCCGTCCCTTTCGGCCACGACCGCGGAGCCGGAGTCGACCGCGGCCTTTCGCTCCCAGCCGGTTCCAACCAGCGGCCTCTCCGAGCGCAGCAGCGGCACGGCTTGGCGCTGCATGTTGGCGCCCATGAGGGCGCGGTTCGCGTCGTCGTTCTCTAGAAACGGAATGAGCGCGGTCGCCACGGACACGATCTGGACGGGCGACACGTCCATGTACTGCACCCGGTTGCGCGGCACAACCGGATAGGCGGCGTTCTGGTACTCGCCGCCCGCGCACCGCACCTGCAGCCGCTCCGCCAGAATCATGCCGTTCTCGTCCGTCCGAGTGTCGGCGGGAGCGACCAGCACGCCGTTCTCCTCCTGGGCCGTGAGATACACGATCTCATCCAGCACGCGGCCATCCTGCACCTTCCTGTACGGCGTCATGATGAAGCCGTACTCGTCGATCCGTGCGTGGGTGGTCAGCTGGGAGATCAGACCGATGTTCGGCCCCTCGGGCGTCTCGATCGGACAGATCCGCCCGTAGTGGGAGCGGTGCACGTCGCGGACCTCGAGCTTTGCGCTCGTGCGTTGCAACCCACCCGGCCCCAGGCTGGAAAGCCTGCGTTTGTTGGTCAGCTCGCTCAGCGGGTTCGTCTGATCCATGAACGTGCTGAGCTGGTTGCTGCTGAAGAAGCTCTTGATGGCGGTGCTGATCGGCTTGACGCTCAGGATGATGCCGGGCAGGAGATTCTCTTGGTCGGTGCTGGTCATCCTCTCCCGTGCGACCTTCTCCATGCGCACGAAGCCAAGGCGCAGCTGCGCGGCCAACAGCTCGCCGACCGACCGCACCCGCTTGTTCTTCAGGTCGTCGATGTCGTCGCGCTCCGCCCTGCGCTCGATGTACGGCACCATCTCGAACAGCACCCCCGCCAGGTCGTCGGCCGTGAGGTTCCGGACCTCGATCGGGATGTCGATCTTGAGGCGCTGGTTGAGGAAGCGGCGACCAACCTTGCCCAGATCGTACCGGCGCACGTCGAAGAACTGGCTCGCGAGCATCTGGCGAGCCGCATCCTCCGTGGCGCCCTCGCCGGGTCGCATCTTGCGGTAGATGTCGAGGAGGGCATCCCTCCAGTTCGTCGTCGGGTCCTCCTTCAGGGTGGCCTCGACGAGCGGGTTGACCTCCAGCACCTCGAGCTCCTGCAACCCCAGAGAGGCGATCTTGTGTGCCGTTTCCACCTCGATGCGCTCAAGCCGGCGGAGGATCAGATGGCCGCTCTCGTCGGTCAGGTCCTGCAGCACGCGCTTCTCCACCAGGGCGCCGACATCCTGAGCGCTCACCTTCACCGGCTTGCCGAAGGTGAGCAACAGATCGTCGTTGCTGGCCAACGGGGTGTCGATCAGAACGCGCTGCTTCCTGACCGCCTCAGGCAGGCCCTCGAGAACCTCCCGCGAGAGGAACGTGCCCTGCTCGAGCAGCACCTCGCCCGTGTCGGGATCCGCGACGGTCTCCGCGACGCGACGGTGCAGGGCGCTCTCCAAGACCATGCGATACTTCGCGCGACCGCGCTCGAACCCGCTGAACGCCTTGATGAGCTGGGTGAGCGGCAGCTTCTTCGACTGGCTGATCTGCGTGCGGACGACCTTGTTCGAGTCCGACTCGATCTCGAGCCACGGCCCCTCGTTCGGGATGACCCTCGCCGAGAAAACGACCTGCATGGAGCTGTCCACGCCCTCCTCGAAGTAGAGGCCGGGCGAGCGGCTCAGCTGGCTCACGATCACGCGCTCGCGGCCGTTGATGATGAACGTGCCCTTGTCCGTCATCAGCGGCAGGTCGCCGAGATACACCTCGGACTCGATCTGCTCGCGGTCCTTGCCTCCGAAGCGAACGATGGCGCGAATGGGCGCCTCGAAGGTCAGATCGCGGTCGCGGCACTCTTGGATCGAGTACTTGGGCTCGCCGATGGTGAAGGAGACGAGCTCGATGTAGTTCGTCGCAGTGAAGTCCCAGATCGGGCTGAAGGTCCTGAAGAGCTCAGGCAAACCTTCTTCCAGAAACCATTGATAGCTGTTGAGTTGGAGTTCGATTAGGTTCGGAGCCTCGAGGAAGCGACCAATCCGCTTCGAGGCAGGCTGAATGACTCTCATCAGGCCTCCGGGCACGCTTGACGCGACTTGCTAGTATATCCCACCGGAAAGGCCAGATCAACCCGCATGGGCCTCCCTCGCATGCGAGGGAAACCCGGTTTGCATGCCGGGCCGGCGCCGCTATCCCGCTCCACCCGATCGGTGGGCGGCTAGGCGTGGATCAGGATCTCGTATCTTGCTGCTTTCCCAGTCTCTGTCGCACCTCCGCGTCCGATGGTTCCGAGGCTTGGTTCATCGCCCGGCGCTCGGTCATGAGGCCGTCGAGCGCCAGCGTCTGCTGATACACGATCTCTTTCAGCTCCTGGACCTCGGTCCGAAGCTTCTCCATCTCCGCCGACTTCTCCGCGTCTCGCCTTCCAGCCTGCAGACGCAACTGCTCGAGCGTCTGGAGGTGCTTGGTCCAGATCGCTACGATGGGGATCAGCAGGGCGATCACTGGCACCAACAAGGCGAGGACTTCAGGATCCATGGCAACTCTATTCTAATGCGGTTCCGCCCGGGTCTGGGCTTCCAACCAGAGCGATCGCTTCGCTCAGGGAGATCCGTCCCTCGTGGATCGCCTTCCCAACGATCACCCCCTCGAGCCAAGCACCCAGCTCTCGAAGCCGCACGAAGTCTTCCAAACTCGACACGCCGCCGCTGGCGATCAGCCTAAGCCCGGAAGCCGCATGCACCGACGTCAGGAGATCGACGTTCGGCCCCGTCAGCATGCCGTCGGTGGCGATGTCCGTCACCACGAGCCGCCTGCAACCGAACTCGGCAACCGATCGAGCCACCTCTTCGGCGGACAGGCAGGAGGTCTCGGTCCATCCCGAGACCGCGACCCAGCCGTTCCTGCAGTCGATCCCGCCGACGGCCCGGTCCGGATGGTGGCCGAAGCACCACTCGGCCAATCCCGGATCGCGGATCAAAGCGGTGCCCAGCACGAAGCGTTCTGCCCCCGCTTGCAAGGCAGCGTCGACGGCCTCCCGCGCTTGGATTCCTCCGCCGAACTGGACCCTGAGGCCCGTGGAGGCCGCGATCCGCCGCACGATTTCGAGGTGGCCCGGCGTGGGCCGGCCCTGCTTGGCGCCCTCCAGGTCCACGACGTGCAGCCATTGGGCTCCCTCCTCGGCGAACCGGCCCGCCGCCGCGATCGGGTCCTCGGGATACTCGGTCTTTTGGGCGAAGTCCCCTTGGCGCAACCTGACGCAGCGGCCTCCGATCAGGTCGATGGCAGGCAGGATCACCATTCCAGAAACCTCCGAAGAAGCTCCAGGCCCACCGCGCCGCTCTTCTCGGGGTGGAACTGCATCCCCCAAAGGTTGCCCCGCTGGACGGCCGCAGGAAAGCGGATGCCGTGCTCGCTCTCCGCCACCACGTCTTCCGGGTCGGCGCAGTCGGTGTACAGCGAATGCACGAAATACACCTGGGCTCCAGGCGGGAAGCCGACCCGCATCGGCGACTCGCGCACGAAGCGCAGCTCGTTCCATCCCATGTGGGGGATCTTCAGGCCTGGGGCCGACGGCAGGTACCGAACGGTCCCCCGCAGAAGGCCCAAGCCCTCGTGCTCCCCCAGTTCCTCGCTGCTCTCGAAGAGCAGCTGCTGACCCAGGCAGATGCCGAGCAGCGGCTTTCCCCGCGACACGAACCGCTCGATGTCGGACCGCATCGGCTCCAGCCGGCGCATCGCGGCTCCGAAAGCTCCGACCCCGGGCAGGATGGCCTTGTGCGCCCCTTGCAGGCTCGCCGCGATCCGGCAATCGAACCCCAGCCGGCGCACCGCGCGAGCGACGTTGGGCAGGTTGCCCATACCGTAATCCAGGATGACGATCAATCGATGGTCCCCTTCGTGGACGTCGAGCCAGGGCGGTCCGATCGTCGGGTCGCGCGATGCAGGGCCAGACCAACGCCCTTGAACACGGCCTCGATCACGTGGTGGTCGTTCTCGCCGGCCAGGACCCTGACGTGCAGGGTGATCCCACCATGGGCTGCGACCGCGCGCAGAAACTCGCGCACGCACTCGGTCGAGAGCTCGCCTACACGCTCCCGCCGAAAGTCGTGGTGGAAGAAGAGCATGCCCCTTCCGCTGAAGTCGAGCGCGATCTGCACCAGAGCCTCGTCCATTGGCACGAGCGCCTCTCCGAATCGCTCGATGGGATCCGAGTCCTGCAGGGCGTCCCGGATCGCACGTCCCAGCACGATGCCGACGTCCTCCGCGGTGTGGTGGTCGTCCACGTGAAGGTCTCCCTCGGCGTCGATTCCTACGTCCAGCCGCCCGTGGAAGGCGAGCAGCGCGAGCATGTGATCGAGGAAGCCGATTCCGGTCGACACATCCTGCTTGCTGCCGCCGTCCAAATCGACCACGACGCTGACCCTGGTCTCCTTGGTCTCCCGATAGAGCTCGGCGAAGCGGACGCCCTTGGCGCTCTGACTCATGAACGAGAGTTTGGCAGAACGGCGCCCCAAGCGAGGACGGATCCGGGAAATGGAAGGGCCCCGCGCTGAGCGGGGCCCCCAACAGGAGGTGCTCGCCGCTGCGGGGAGAAGCTCGATCGCCATCGACCTCGCTCCGCACCCGCAACCGAACTGGCGTTGGGTCGATGGCGGTGCCCACCCAAGCCGGACTTCCCGGCGAGATGATGGCAACGTATCGACTCCCGCTTCATCTACGGGGTTAGCTGACGGGTTCGGGCCAAGAGCTACCCTAGGGGCCGGAGCCCCATTCACCCCAAGGATCGGTTCCCCCGTCCGTCGGCCCGAGCCGACGGTTCGACGACGACCCTCTCGGGCCGTGCTTCCATGTTACCCCCGGAAAGACTGCAATGCCAGTTTTTCCTCCGTCCGTCTCCGCGGAGCCGACGCCCTCCAGGAGGTAGGATGGGTTCCATCAACGCCCCGAAGGGCGCATCGGAGCGACCCAGCCAAAAATGTCCATTCTCGTCGATCGCAACAGCAAAGTCGTCGTGTGCGGCATGACCGGCCGCGAGGGCAGCTTCCACACCAGCCAAATGATCGCCTACGGCACGAAGGTTGTTGCCGGCGTCACGCCAGGCAAAGGCGGCACGGAGCACCTTGGCGTGCCAGTGTTCGACACGGTCCAAGACGCGGTGGAGCGCACCGGCGCCAACGTCGGACTGATCTTCGTGCCGCCACCGTTCGCGGCCGACTCGATCCTGGAGTGCGAGGACGCCGGCCTGCCCTTCGTGGTGGCGATCACCGAGGGCATTCCCGTGCTCGACATGGTTCGGGCTGTGAACCGTCTCAAGGCGAACGGCAAGACCCGGTTGCTCGGAGGCAACTGCGCCGGAATCATCACGCCGGGCGAGGCCAAGCTCGGGATCATGCCGGGGCACATCTTCACGCCCGGGCCCGTGGGACTCGTGAGCCGATCCGGAACCCTGACCTACGAGATCGTGTGGGAGCTCACCAACGCCGGGCTCGGCCAAACCACGGCGGTAGGCATCGGAGGGGACCCGTTGCCGGGCACGCGGTTCCTCGACATCCTCCAGATGTTCGAGGCCGACGAGGCCACCAAGGCCGTCGTTCTCGTGGGTGAGATCGGCGGCTCCGACGAAGAGATCGCCGCGGAGTACATCCGCAAGGAGATGACCAAACCTGTGGTGGCGTTCATCAGCGGCCGAACGGCGCCTCCGGGCAAGCGCATGGGTCATGCCGGAGCGATCATCAGCGGTGGAAAGGGCACGCCGCAATCCAAGGTGGAGGCCTTGGAGGCCGCCGGAGTGCCGGTGCCGACGGACACCAGCTCGATTCCAGAGCTCGTGCGCGAGGCGCTGGCGAAGGCCTGCTGAGGGAGCTCCGCTGGTTCGGCGCTCGCTTGCGCCCGTCGGGGTTCCGCCGCTATAGTGGGTCCGGAGTGCCCGCCATGAGCTTCAGCCGTCGCTTCCGCAACCTGCCGCCCAAGGCCATCCGAGTCACGGATCCGTTTTGGTCGCGCTGGCAGGAGATCCTTTGCCGCCGGACGGTGCCTCACATCCACCGGCAGCTCGTGGAAACCGGAAGGATCGCGAACTTCGAGCGGGCTGCGAGCCGATCGGGCCGCTTCGAGGGCCTGTTCTTCAACGACAGCGACGTGTACAAGTGGCTCGAAGCTGCCGCCTACGCGCAAGCGATCCGTTTCGAGCCGAGCACGCAAGAGGCGATCGACGACACGGTGCGGAAAATCGCGGCCGCGCAGCAGGCGGACGGATACCTCAACACCTTCATCCAGCTGGAGCACCCCGACCTTCGCTACCGCAACCTCGGAGCCCTGCACGAGCTCTACTGCATCGGCCACCTTGTGGAGGCGGCCTGCGCGCTCGCGGAGAACCTTGGGCAGACCGCGTTGCTCGATGTCGCCGTGCGCGCCGTTGGAAACGTCCGGTCCGTCTTCGGGCCGGACGGCAGGATCGGATATTGCGGCCACGAGGAGCTCGAGAACGCTTTGGTGCGGCTGGCGGATCTGACCGGGGAGGAGTCGTACCGCGCCTACGCGCTGTGGATGATCGAGCAGAGGGGGCGGCGGCCCAGCCCCTTCGAGGCGGAACTCTGGGACGAGGCCGCGATGGCGGTCAACGACCACCCTCGCCATGCTCTGTTGCGCAACGGCGAGTACTCAGGGGAGTACTGCCAAGATCACTTGCCGATACGGCAGCACACCGAAGTGGTGGGCCACGCCGTTCGAGCGATGTACCTCTACGCCGCTGCCACGCAGGCCGCGATGGACCTTGGCGACGAGGCCCTCGAGGCGGCGCTCGTGCGCGTCTGGCGCAACTTGGTGGACAAACGCATGTACATCACGGCCGGAGTGGGAGCGAGCGCGAGCAACGAGGGGTTCACGCGGGACTACGACCTGCCGAACCTACAGGCCTACGCCGAGACGTGCGCGGCGATCGGCTTCGTGCTGTGGAGCCAGCGCCTGCTCGAGGCGACTGGCGAGAGCGAGTTCGCCGACGTCGTCGAGCTGGGGCTTTACAACGGCGTTCTGAGCGGCATCGGCACCGACGGCGAGTCGTTCTTCTATCCCAATCCATTGGAGAGCCGGGGGCAGCACCGTCGCGTGCCTTGGTTCGCCTGCGCCTGCTGCCCGCCCAACGTGGCCCGAACGATCGGCCAGATCGGCTCGCTGGCCGTGGGTGCCAGCGACGAGGCGGTCTGGATCCACCTGCCGATCGGCTTCGACGCGGAACTTCGTTTCCCTGACGGCCCCGCTCGGCTCTCCGCCCGGGGGGAGCACCCGTGGAAGGAGGGCTACGAGCTGAGCATCGACGTGGACCGTCCCACCGAGTTCGAGGTCCGCGTCCGCATCCCCGGGTGGGCCGACGACGTGTCCTTCGAGACCTCCGACGACGGAGAGGCTGCCGAGTACGAGTGTGGGGACGCCGTCTTTCGGCGCGTCTGGAAGCCGGGAGACCGCATTCGGATGGCCTGGACCCTCCATCCGGTGTGGATGGAATCGCACCCTCTGGTTCTGGAGAACGCCGGCAGAGTTGCCCTGCAGCGCGGGCCCGTGGTGTACTGCCTCGAGGAGGCGGACCTCGGCGCGCACCCCCAGAACTTCTCCGCAGACGTGTGGACCGAGCCGGAGGCGGTATCGGCGGCGGACCTCTTCCCCGGGGCCGTGGG
>JAOACB010000027.1 GCA_026418055.1 Fimbriimonadales bacterium | reverse complement strand
CCTCCAGGAAGTTCCAATCGAGCCACTCGGGCATCCACAGATGGTAGAGGCCACGGACGTACTCGCGCCATCCTAGGACTTGGCGGATGAACCCCTCCGTCGATTCCAGAGGCGCGGCTCCCCGAAGGAAGGCGTCCTCTGCAGCGCGCACCACCTCGATCGGGTGGAGAAGCTTCAAGTTGAGGGCTGCGGAGAGGCGGCTGTGGTGGAGGTACGGTTCTCCGGTCCACAGCGCATCCTGGTGCCGCCCGAATGCGGCCAGACGATGCTCCACGAAGTCCCGAAGGGCCGTGAGCGCCTGCTGTCGGGTGACGGGCCAGTCGAACGAGTCCAGGTCGCCCGGATGCTCCGCGAAACGTCTTCGCACAAGGTCGAGGACCTCGCGGGTGACGGAATCCGGAGGGAAGCCCAAGGGCCGAGGAACCAAGCCGGGACCCCCCGGACCGAACGGCTCCCGATTGGACGAGTCGAAGTTCCAGCGACCTCCCAGGGGCTGTGCCCCGTCCATCAAAACGCCCGTTTTCTGCCTCAGATGGCGGTACCAGTGCTCCTGCAACAGCCGCTTCCGACCGAGGGCCCACTCTCGGAACTCCGTCAGGTCCCCTACGAAGGCGCGGTCGGAACGGATCTCCAAGCGCACACCGAGCCTTTGCAAGGCGCGCCGCAGGCTCTGCTCCACCCGCCAGTCGCCCGGCTGCACGAGCACCACCTTCTGCGGTCTCCGAGAACGAACGCTCGCCTCAAGGGCCTCCGCCAGAGAGCCGAACGAATGACTCTCGAGGCTCAAGTAGTCGATGGGCCAACCTCTCTGGCGGATTCCTCGCGCGAAGTGCCGCATCGCGGCGAGGAACAGCGCGATCCGCGCCTTGTGAGACGGCACATGCCGAGCCTCTTCCTCCACTTCGGCCATCCAAGCGCGATCGCAAACGGGGTCGAACCCTTCGAAGGCGCCGGCGTCCAGGCTCAGCTGGTCGCCGAGGACCACCACGAGGTTGCGGCAGGACGGTTGAGGCTCACTGCGCATGGCACTCTCCTGCTGTTACGACGGTCGGCCTGCGGTCTCGGCGACCAAGCCCGTTGGACCGAGCCGCGAGCTTGCGATGGGCCAGAATAGGCCGCATGCGGGACCTTTCGGCGGCGGGGGAGGGCGATTCGCGGTGATGCTCGCCGCCTTGGGGATCTGCTTCCTCTCGGCACTCGGGCTCGCGCTCGGCCGACGCTGGTGCTCTCGTCTGTCTCCTTGGTGGGTGTCGATTCCCTCCCTGCTGGTCTTTGGGGCCGTCCTCGGCGTCCCGCAGGGCGCCGCGTTCCGCTGGCCCTGGCTGCCTGAGCTTGGCGTGGAGTTTGGGCTCCGCGCCGACGGGTTGGGTCGGCTGTTCGCGCTGCTGATCGCCGGCATAGGGGTGCTGATTCAGGTGTATGCGGCGGGCTACTTCCAAGGCAAGGCGTCCCGGGAGCGCTTGCTCGCCCTACTCTTGCTCTTCGAGGGCGCCATGCTCGGCTTGGCGTATTCGGAGCACCTTCTGACGCTGTTCGCGTTTTGGGAACTCACCAGCGTGGCGTCGTTTCTGCTGATCGGCTTCGACCATGGTCAGGAGAAGGCTCGGAAGTCCGCGCTGCAGGCCCTTACGGTGACGTCTGCGGGCGGCCTGGCGCTGTTCGCCGGCCTCCTGCTGCTCGGCTGGATCGGTGGTACATACGAGTTGACCGCTCTGGCTCGCGACAGCGGCGAGATCGTGAGCCACCCCGCGATCGGCTGGGCTGTGGCGCTGATCCTGCTCGGTTGCCTGACCAAGTCGGCGCAGTTCCCGTTCCATTTCTGGCTTCCCGGTGCCATGGCGGCGCCGACGCCCGTGAGCGCCTACCTTCATTCCGCCACGATGGTGAAGGCCGGCGTGTTCCTGGCCGCGCGGCTGACTCCCGTCTTGGGGGAGGCCCCTCTCTGGACCCCCGCCCTCGTGGTGCTCGGATCCGCGACCGTGGTGGCAGGCGGGGTGGCCGCCTTGCTGCAGTCGGATCTGAAGCTCGTGCTGGCCTACTCCACCGTCCACGCCCTCGGTGCGTTGATGGTTCTCGTTGGGGTCGGCACGCCGAACGCCCTGCACGCGGCCATCGCCCTCATGTGCTCGCACGCGCTGTACAAGGGGGCGCTGTTCACCATCGTGGGTTGCGTCGACAAGCAGGCGGGCACCCGCGCTCTCAGCGAATTGGGAGGCTTGGCGAGGAGGATGCCGTGGTCCGCGGCCGCCGCCGGCCTCGCCAGCCTATCGCTGATCGGCGGCGTGGCGTTCGCCGGCTTCACGAGCAAGGAGCTAGCGTTCAAATCTGTTCTGGAGCAACCGCAGACGCAGGGGCTGGTTGCCGTGCTGCTGGTGGCGGCGCTCTCGGGTGGCGCCGTCGCGCTGCTGCTCGGCTATGAGGTGTTCTGGGGCCGTGCGGAAAGGCTGTTCGAGGACGTTCGGGAGGCGCCGCCTCCGATGTTGGTGGGGCCGCTGATCCTGTCCGTGGCCGGCGTCGCCCTGCCGCTGGCGTCGGGCTTTTGGGAGAACAGCCTGATCCAGCCGGCTCTGCGGTCCGTCACGTCGGCGCCTTCCTCGAAGCCGGTGCAGCTTTGGTATGGGTTCGACCTTGTGCTCGGCTTGAGCGTCCTTTCCTGGCTGTCGGCTTGGGCGGTCTATCGGAGGCACGAGGCGCTGGTGCGCCTGGGCAGAGCGTTGTCGTTTCTGCCTTCGGGGACTCAGGTATACGAGCTGTTCTGGAAGGGAACCTTGGGCGGAGCGGACCTGCTGACGCGGCGGTGGCAGAACGGCCGCCTCCGCTGGTACGCGGTGGTGACCGTGGCAAGCGTCATGGCTGCGCCGGGATTGCAGTTCTCCTGGGCGCCGGGCTTGCCCTCGGCGGGTGGCACGGCTGTGCGGGCATTCGAGGCGCTGCCGGTCGTCTCGGTCGTGGCGGCGGCGCTGTATGCGGCCGCAACTCGAACCACCTTCGCCGCCGTCGCGGCGCTCGGCGTCGTCGGGTGGGGATTGGCGGCCATCTACGTCGACTTCGGCGCTCCCGACTTGGCGCTGACTCAGCTGGTGGTGGAGGCGCTCACGGTTGTTCTCTTCGTGTTCGTCGTGCAGAGGATTCCGTCCGCCAAGCCCCATCGGGATCCTTGGAGGCTGGCGCATGCGGTCTTCGCGACTTTGGTCGGCCTGGCTGTCGCCGGCCTCGCTTACGCCGTAACCCAGACGACTCCGCACTCGAAGATCTCCGACTGGCATGCCGCCAACTCGCTTGCGGAGGGGTTCGGGCGGAACGTGGTCAACGTGATCCTCGTCGACTTCCGGGCGCTGGACACCCTGGGGGAGATCGCCGTGCTCGCCGTGGCAGCCATCGGGGTGGTGGCGATGTATCGGACCAAGGTGCGCAAGGGGGTGGAACCGTGAACTCGCTGATCCTTCGGACGGGCGCCACGTTCGTGATGCCGTTGCTGCTGGTGTTCTCGGTCTTCCTACTGATTCGAGGCCACCACCTGCCGGGCGGAGGCTTCGCGGGCGGGCTGGTAGCGGCCGCCTCGCTCACCCTCTACGGTCTGGTGAACGGCATGGGGGCCGCCAAGGCGGTGCTGCGGGCTTCCCCGGAGATCTGGATCGCCGGAGGCCTAGGATTGGCGGTGCTGAGCGGCGTCCCCGGCCTGGTGTTGCGTGGCTCGTTCCTCGCGCCGATCTGGGGCACGCTGGGTGGGGTGAAGGTCGGCACGCCGCTGGCGTTCGACTTGGGGGTGTACCTGCTCGTGATCGGCGTCGTGCTCACGATGGTTTTCGCCTTGAGCGAGGAGGGCCAGGCGTGACCATCGAAGCCCTGTTGGCTGTCACCGTGGGAGTCCTGTTCGGCGCAGGAGTCTACCTCTTGTTGCGCAGGACCGTGGTTCGGTTGCTCATCGGTTTGGCGCTGGTGGGCAACGCCGCCAACCTGCTGATCTTCGTCGCTGCGAGCCTGCGGCGCGGGGTTCCTCCCATCGCCTCGGTAGGCGAGACGGCTCCGCCGGCTAGCGCGGCGGATCCGCTCGCCCAAGCTCTGATCCTCACCGCGATCGTCATCAGCTTCGGCGTTCTCGGGTTCGCGCTGGCGCTCACGGACAAGACCGTGCAGAGCGCCGGCTCGACCGACTTGGACGACCTGGTGGAGGAGGACTCATCGTGATGACCGTGTTGCCGGTGGTGGTTCCGCTGGCCTGGGGCGCGATTCTGTTGGCCTTGGGAGCTCGGCCCCGCTGGCAGCGCCTCGGCAGCCTGCTGGCCCACGGCTGCTACCTCGCCGCGGCGGTCGGCCTTTTCCGCCGAGTGACGGAGGACGGACCGCAGGCATCCTCCTTGGGAAACTGGCCGCCGCCTTTCGGCATCGCGTTCTGCGCGGATGCGCTCGCCGCGACGTTGGTCCTGTTGACGGCCGCGGTCGCCGCTCCCGTGGCTCTGTTCGCCTTGGCTCTGGCCGACGGAAGGTGGGAGCGTCAGGGCTACCACGCTCTCGTGCAGGTCATGCTGGCGGGTGTTTCCGGAGCGTTCCTCACCACGGACCTGTTCAATCTGTTCGTTTGGTTCGAGGTGACGCTCATCTCGTCGTTCGTGTTGCTCACGCTGGGCGGTGGCAAGGCGCAGGTGCAGGGTGGCTTCAAGTACGTCGCGCTGAACCTGCTGTCTTCCGTCGTGTTCCTCTCGGCCGCCGGCCTGCTGTACGGGACGACAGGGACCTTGAACCTCGCGGACCTCGGCAGCCGACCGATCGAACCCCGCGACGCCTGGCTCGTGGGCTTGGTCGGGGTGCTGTTCCTCTCCACGTTCTCCATCAAGGCGGCGCTGTTTCCGGTGTTCTTCTGGCTTCCCGCCGCTTATCCGACTCCGGCCGCGCCGGTGGCCGCCCTGTTCGCCGGAGTCCTCACCAAGGTCGGGGTGTACGCCATGCTTCGGACGGGATCGGTGTTCTTCGCCGAAGCCACCGGCGTCTGGACGCCGCTGCTGCTGGCTCTCTCGGTTCCGACGATGCTGGTGGGGGTGCTGGGCGCCGTGGTCCAGAGCGATTGGCGCCGGATCCTGGCGTTCCACAGCGTGAGCCAGGTGGGCTACATGGTCGCGGCCGTGGGGATCGGTGGCAAGGCCGGGTTTCTGGCCGCGGTGCTGTTCATGGTGCACCATGGCTTGGTCAAGAGCGCGCTGTTCGTGGCGGCTGGGGTCGGCTGGCGCTTGGGAGGGAGCTACCGGCTCGGCAAACTGGGCGGGTTCGCCCGCTCGCACGGGCTGTTCTCGGCGCTGTTCCTGATCCTAGCTCTGTCGCTCGCCGGCCTCCCGCCGACCTCCGGCTTCGCGGCCAAGCTGGCCGCGGTGCGCGCCGCGCTCGAAGGAGGCCACGGCTGGATCGCAGGCGCCATGGTGGCGACCGGACTGTTCACGCTGTATTCGATGGTGAAGATCTGGAACGAAGCGTTTTGGAAGCCCGCTCCCGAGACGATGGAGCTGAGGCGACCCGCGCCGCGCGAGATGGCGCTCCTGCATCTGCCGCTTGCGGCGTTCGCCGCGATGGCTCTGCTGGTCGGGCTCGGGGTGGGTCCGGCTCTGCCGGCGGCCTCGAGATCCGCCGACCTGGATCGGCAGGCGTATGTTCGGGCAGTGATGGGGGGTCCGGAACCGTGATCGCCTGGAACCTGATCCTCGCCTTGGTGTGGTGCGCGCTGTGGGGCAGCTTCGAGCCCGCCACGCTCGCCGTGGGTTTCCTCGTCGGTTTGTTGCTTCTGGGGTTACTCTCCCGTCGCGGTGTGATCGGCAAGGTGCGCTACGTGCGGAAGGTGGAGCGCGCGGTGGCTTTCGCGGCCTTCTTCCTGTGGGAGCTCGTGCTCGCCAACCTCGAAGTGGCGCTGCAAGTGCTGCGAGGGCCCAAGGCGCTGCGGCCCGCGATCGTGCGGGTACCGCTGATCCTGGACACCGACGAGCAGATCACCATGTTGGCCACGCTGGTGACGCTCACGCCCGGAACGATGGCGCTGGAGGTGTCGGAGGACCGCAAGGCCATCTACCTGCACACCATGCACCTTCCGAAAGGCGGTGCGGAGGAGTTCCGCAGGACGATCCTGCAGGGATTCGAGCGAAGGGTGAAGGAGATGGTCGAGCCATGAGTGTGCCCTTGGTTGCCGAGGCGGCATTGGCCGTAATGTCCGTTGCGTTCGCGATGGCCACCGTGCGCCTGTTGCGCGGTCCGCGGCTGGCCGACCGCGTGATGGCCTTGGACTTGGCCGGGGTGACCGTGGCCGGCATGATCGCCGCGATGGCTCTGCTGCACAACCAGCCGGTGCAGGTGGATGTGGGATTGGCGGTGGCCTTGGTGGCCTTTGTGGGAACCATCGCCTTCGCTCGGTTCATCGAAAAGGGGGAAGAGCGGTGAGGCAGTGGATCGCCTCAGGCCTCCTGGCGTTCGGCACGGTGTTCACCTTCCTCGCGGCCTACGGCGTGCTGCGTCTGCCGGATTCGCTGACGCGCATGCAGGCCACCAGCAAAGCCACGACCTTGGGCATCGGCAGCGTGATGCTGGCGGTGGCGTTCGCGTTCGACGACGTGGCGGTGCGGACGAAGGCGGCTTTGGTGGTGCTGTTCCTCTTCGTGACGCAACCGATCGCGGCGCACCTCGTGGCTCGGGCGGCCTACCGCTCCGGCGCGCCACTGTGGGAGGGCACCGTCGCCGACGAGCTCGGTGAGGACTCCGAGGACTCGGGAGGTCCCGCCTCCCAACGCGAGCCCTGAACCCAGGCCCGGGTGCATCCGCAAAACGGCTGGGGGAGGGGGCGCCTCAAAGAGCCCCCTCCCCCAGCCGTTTTGGGTGGCTCCCAGGCTCCTCTAAGGTAAACTTCCTCTGCGTCAGACATGGCTTCTGGATCCGTTTTGGGTGGCTCCCAGGCTCCTCTAAGGTAAACTGCCCGAGAATAGATGCCTCGAGGTCGGCAGGTTTTGGGTGGCTCCCAGGCTCCTCTAAGGTAAACTGCGGAGGCCATCAGGCTGGCCTCCGAGCTGGTTTTGGGTGGCTCCCAGGNTCCTCTAAGGTAAACTCCGCTAGCGGTACATCCTGCGTTCCGTTAGGTTTTGGGTGGCTCCCAGGCTCCTCTAAGGTAAACTCGAGGAGACCGAACGGCTCGCGGCGCGGCCGTTTTGGGTGGCTCCCAGGCTCCTCTAAGGTAAACTGTCCTCGAACCGGAGCCCGGTCTAACCGGGCTCCGGTTCGTCCTCGAAGGCCAGGGAAAAAACGAGTTGCTCGGGCTGGTTCTCAGCCTTGAGGCGCTTTTTTCCCAGGTAGACCTCCATGCGGCCGAACTGCTTGTCGGTCAGGCTCAGCATCCGAACGCTGCCCTTCGGCGGGATCCAGCTCCGCACTCGGTTGCGGTGGGTGACGGCGTTCTCTTCCGAAGGGCACGGCCGCGCGTAAACGCTGTACTGCAGCTGCAGGAAGCCGTGGGCAAGCAACTGGTTGCGGAAGCGAGCGTACAGCCTGCGGTCCTCCTTGGTCTTGACCGGCAGATCGAACATCACGAGGACCCACATGGTTCGGAATCCTCCCCAACAGGGATCTCGGGAGTAGGGAGCTTCAGCTTCTCTCGGCACAGCACCTGTCGCAGGGCGGCGGCATAGTCGGGCAGCATCGCCGTGAACGCGACCATCTTCCCTTGGTATCGGATCCTGCGCAGGAAGAACGAGAGCAACGCCCGTTTGGACCTGGGCGAAAGGCCTTCTTCCCCATGGAACAGTCGGGCGTTCTCCGCCACGGAGAGGTCCACCCAAGGGCGAAGGGGCTCCATGGCATCGTCCGCCAGAGCGAAGCTGTTGAACTGGTTGCGGTGGAACACGCCGAGGGCAGGGTGCAGGCCTGCGCCCACGATGGCCCTGGCCACGCAGGCGCGCAACACCGCGTAGGCGTAGTTGAGCGCGGCGTTCAGTCCGGGCTGGTCTGTGTCCCTCACGAAGCCCTCGCCGAACAAGGACGGCCAGTACAGCTGCGCGCCGACGCCCTCGACGTTGTCGGGGGCGCCGCTCCGCACCAGCGAGGCCAGCTCCCTCAGCCTCGAGGCGGTCTTGCGGCGGGAAGATCCTCCGATGCGCTCCAGCACGATGGCCTGGTTGCGGAGCTTCGCCTGCACCAGAGACTGCCAGACGCGCTTCTGCGTCGGCAACGCCGCCGCGATCTGTTGGCGCAGGACCTTGGAGTGCTGGGGGTGGGCGGCGACCGGCAGGGCGAGGAAGCAGGGCAGACGCTTGGCGTCGCACCAAACCAAGGCCACGTTCTCGGCCGCCAGGCGCTGGACCGCCTCGCCGGCAAGCTCGATCCCGGGGCCGTGCAGCACGAGGACCGCCAGATCCCCGCAGGGGAAGGTCTCCGGCTGCGAGCTCGGCCTGCTGACTTCCAGCAAACCCAAATGCACGCTCACCCGACAAGGCCCCTCGATCTCGAGGTACCGGTGGCTCACTCGAGCAACCCGAGGACTGGCATGGAGATGGGTGGACCGACTTCCTTCAGGGTTGATGGCGACTTACAACGGACGTCCTCGCCAAAGGACGCCTTCGATGGGATGAGAGCCCCCTTAGACTCCGTCGCCCTCCACACGGGGCGCAATAGAAGGTCTATCTTCCGATGCAGTTCGGGATCGAGGTCGCTGAACTTCACGATTCGGTAATACTTCTCGGGTCGAGCTTCAACGCACACAGTGTCGTTCGGGTGCCAAGCGAACAGGAACCTTCCTCCCGGGATGGCCTGTCGATCGTACACCGGCTTACCCTGACGCAATCTCTGGTACACCTGGTAGAGACTCGCCAGCACATAGCGGCGCTCGTCGCCTACGGCGAACACGGCCACGTGGTGGTTGGCCGCCGATGCGTAATAGGCCGTCCCTGCCGACACCAGGCTCTCGTCCGAGGCGTTCACCTTCAGCCGCACTCGGCGCACCACCTGCTCGCGCCCCTTGCGCACAAGGAGAACCACCGGCCTGTCGGGGTTTCTCTTGGCCAGCTCCTCGAAAGGCTTGTCGAGCTTCTTGTCGGCCCTCTCCTCCTCCTGCTTCGCGATCTCCTGCAAACGCCTCCGGAGCCCAAGGTCGCGGACCTTCTCCACCTCCTTCGCGGAAAGGTTTCCGATCGGCTTGCGGTAGACGTACTCGCCCGCGCCGACCTTGCCATAGGCGGTCTCCTCGGTGAAGCCTCCGCGGGCGCGTCGCGTTGGCTGGTGGCTGACCACAACCCGCTCGAGGAGATCCTCCATCCTCTGCCGGAGGTGCCGCACGGGGCAAGCCTGTTTCAGGATCTGCTCGAGCCGATCGTCTCCCAGGCGGCTGCGCAGCGTCGCCAGCCTTTGGTGGATCGATCGGGACGTGAGCGCGATGACCACGGCGTCGACTGCGTGGTGCCGATGGTCCTCGCGGTTCTTTCCATCCCCGCCCAAGACCGTGTCCATGCCCCAGTGGCGCCGCAGCAACGCCGTCAGCTTGCCAGGCAGGCACAATACCCTCGTATCGCCGAAGATCGGCACCAGCATCCTCCTCACCAGCGTCGTGGCGATGCTGGTGTCGTTCATCTGACGGTTGGTGAAGCGGGCCGCCGTATCATGGTCCCACTCCAAGGTGAACAAGCGCTTCTTCGCGAGCGGCATCGCGGGAAAGGTCCCGAGACGTTCCACGACGCTCGCCAATTCGTCGGCGGTGAGAGCCTCCCTCGGCGTCCTGTTCTTCTTCCGCAGGCGGTTGAAGGTCGCGTCGCAGATCGTCTTGTTGCGGAACGAGTCGTCCCAGCAACGCGGGAGAGGGATGATGTGCTCGACGTCCACGGAGTCGCCGCGGAACAGCTCCTCGAGGCCGATGGCCCGTCCGGTGTAGGGGCACTGACCTCCGCTCTCCTTCCACAGGCGGTAGCGCTCCAAATCTGCCCTGCTGGGCTCTCTTCCCGGGAACAGGTTTCGGAACTTCTTGCGTGCTTCGTCGTTGGCCTTCTCGTTCCGCCTTTGTTGCGTTTGCAGCTTCTCGCGCTCTTTCTTAGTGAGCTTGAGCTCGCGGGACGCCTCGACGTGGATCTCGTCGGGCTTGCCGAAGCGATCGATGACCGCGTTGACGATGCGTCGCACCTCGACGAGCGAGCGCATCACGACGGGGTTGGCTTTACCGCTCGGCATCGGCACGAACGACAGGTGCGTAGCATCCTGGATCCGGGGCCCATAGCGGCCGTACAGGTAGAGGCAGGCCTCGTCGTACCTTTCCCCCGCCTGCATCCGCGGTAGCAACTTCCGCATGGCTTTCGCACTGAGCGACGCCGTGCCGGAGGGCAGCTCCGTCGTGATGAGGCGGTATACGGTCTTCGGATCGAAACGCCACTTCCTAACCAGTCGCTTGGCTAGGGCATCGATGCTGTCGCTGTGGATCAGCTCATGGATCAGCTCGTCCTTCTCAAGGTCGTCCAGCTGATCCCACGCATCCCCAAGGATCTTTCTAAGCCTCAGGGACGACTCCGCCCCCTTCAACGTGTCCTTGTCGTCCCGCAGCAGGTTGAATTCCACGTCTTCCGGGAGCTTCAGCAACTTCCTCAGCCTCTTCCGGTCCACCTCAGGTGTGCTCATCAGCAGGTCGGCGACCGCCCGGACCTGGTCATGGTTCAAGTCCCGCCAGTCTTCGCGGGGGTCCGCAGGGCGCCAGCGGAGGCTCTTGGCAGTGTGCCAGGCACGGAACCGCTCGCTGATGACTTGGGCCTTGAACGCCCGGTTGCGCCCGTTCTCGAAGGGGCACGCTTCGACGCCACGATGGCGGATGCGCAATGGCCTCTGAAAGAAGATGGCGCGGTGCAGGGTTGCCTTCAGACTCTCGGTCAGATGCGGGTGGAAACGTCGCTGCGACTCCCAGATGCGCTCGAACTCTTGTTCGACCATCTCGCGGGTGTAGTTCGCCGTCTCGGTGGAAGACCGCCGCGCTCTGCCGCCCTGCTGGAGCTGGCGCCACAAGTGCTCTCCGAGGGTCCGGGAGCCCGCCTCCCGCATCTGACTCTCCAGAGCGGCGATGGCCTGCAAGACTACGCCCTCCTCTTCCTCCCGCCTTTCCTCTTTGGACAGCCTCCCCTGGATCGCCTTCTGCCTGCGCTCCTCCTCCAGTTCCTCCACCGCCTGGCGAATCTCCGGATCGGAGAGACTCTTCGAGAGGAGCGCCTTCCGGTTGCTCTTGTATCCCCTATGGGCTCCGAGGTGCAGCATCACCCGTCCGAGCTCGTGCAGGCCGAGCGGCTCATCCAGAGCTTTGGCTCGGAGCAGGAAGGGGTTTCTGGAAAAGTCGCACAGCAAGGCGTGCAGTTTGCCGGGGTCCTCGGGCAGGAGCCCATGCCGCGTGCAGACGGCGGCGATGGCGCGTCTTCGCTGGGCCCTTCTGCGGATCTGCCGTCGGAGCAAGCGGCGCTGTCTGCGGGCTGCGTTCTTGGGCTTCCGATCCTTCGGTTCCACGGCCTCGTGGAAGATGCGGACGCCGATCGCCTCGACATCCGAATCTTCGTGATCCTGCTCATCCTGGAGCCTCACCAAGGCCCAGCCGATGGAATTCGTCCCGACATCGATACCCAAAACGCGCGTCGCCATCTTGACAATCTCCGATCCTTGCGGTACCATGATTTTAACCTTAGAGGAGCCTTCGGAGCACTCTCAACAAGAGCTGCAATGCTCGTAGGGATGGCGCGAAGGCGTCGATCCTTCCAGGATCAACCTGTGGTACCGTTACCGGACCGACAACGACCTCCTTCGCAAGAGGAGGTTTGTTGTTTTTGGGAACCGGCTGGAGCGAGATTCGGGAGGAGGGGCCTTGCGACCCGGCAGGCACCGATCCACCGTGAAAGGACGGTGGGCTTCCCCCTACGGCCGAGTCACCCGGCGCGGGTGGAAGGCCCGCACGGCGCGAGCACCGAACTCTCCCGGCGACCAATCCTGCGTCTGCCCCGACGCTCTCGTCGCTGGAGGCGAGCCCAAGGCATCTCCTGATTGTTGGCTCAGACACCTTTCCAACCCAAGATCCAGCCGGTCGGTCCGTAGCCCGGCGGCAAGGCCTGTAGGCAGGGATGCCCGGCGAGACATGCGAGCATCAGCCGGTGGCTCGATCACGGTGGGATCTCTCAGGGGTTTGTGGTTCCTTGGAAGCGGCCAGGGGCGACGACGAAGAAGGCCGGGGCTTGCGCCCCGGCCCGGATCCGTTCCTCTCCCAAGCGCCCTCTGGGCGCGACCAGCGTCAGATGTCCGAGTAAAGATAGAACTCGTACGGGTGCGGGCGCAGGTCCACGGCGTCGCACTCGTTCACGAGCTTGTACTCCACGTAGCTGTCGATCAGGTCCTGCGTGAACACATCGCCCTTCAGAAGGTACTCGTGATCCTCCTTCAGCGCAAGGAGCGAGGCACGCAGGGAGCCCGGAGTCTGCGGAATGTCCTTCCGCTCGGCGGGCGGCAGCTCGTACAGGTCCTTATCCAGCGGCTTCGGCGGCTCGATGCGGTTCTGGATGCCGTCCAGAGCGGCCATCAGGATCGCCGGGAACGCCAGGTACGGGTTCGCCGTGGGATCGGGCGCGCGGAACTCGATGCGCTTGGCCTTGGGGGACTTGCTGTACATGGGGATGCGCACGCACGCCGAGCGGTTGCGCTGAGAGTACATCAGGTTGATCGGCGCCTCGTAGCCCGGAACCAGCCGCCGGTAGCTGTTGGTGGTGGGAGCGCAGAACGCCAGCAGCGAGGCCGCGTGCTTGAGGATGCCGCCGATCATGTAGCGCGCCTGGTCCGACAAGCCCGCGTAGCCCGCCTCGTCGTACATGATCGTTTCGCCGTTCTTCCAGATGGACATGTGCACGTGCATGCCGCTGCCGTTGTCGCCAAACAGCGGCTTGGGCATGAACGTGGCCACCATCCCGTACTGGAACGCCGTGTTCTTCACCACGTACTTGTATTTCTGAACCTTGTCCGCCATCCGGAGGCACGAGTCGAACCGCATGTCGATCTCGCACTGGCCGGCGCTGGCGACCTCGTGATGGTGGATCTCCACCTCGACCCCGACGTTCATCAGGTTCTGGAACATCTCGCCGCGGACGTCCTGCAGCTTGTCCACGGGCGGCACGGGGAAGTAGCCTCCCTTGGGTCGGATCGCGAATCCGCCGATCTCCTCTTTGCCGCTGTTCCAGCTGGCCTCCTTGCTGTCGATCCTGTAGAAGGAGCCCGCCGTCGTGTGGTCGTAGATCAGGGAATCGAACACGAAGAACTCGGCCTCAGGGCCGAAGAACGCGGTGTCTCCGATCCCAGTCGACTTGAGGTACTGCTCGGCCTTGATCGCCACGTAGCGCGGATCCTTGGCGTACGGCTGGCGGGTGATCGGGTCCTCGATGTTGCAGACCACGCAGGCGGTCGGCGCGTCGAAGAAGGGGTCCATGAACATCGTTCCTGGGTCGGGCACCAGCAGCATGTCCGACTCGTTGATGGACTGGAAGCCGCGCAGACTGGATCCATCGAAGCCCAGGCCCTCCTCGAACACCTCCTCGGTGAAATGGGCGGCCGGCATCGTGAAGTGGTGCCACATGCCGAACAGGTCGGTGAAGCGGACGTCGACAAACTCCGCCTCGTTGGACTTGACGAACTCAACGGCGTCTTTCGGTGTCATGCTCATAGCAGAATCCTAGACTAAGGAAGCGGCACGAACGGCGTGCTCTGAGGGTGGGCCTGAGGCGGCCCGGATTGCGTTGCACGACGTGGCTCGACGGTCCAGTCGGGGGATCTGCGGACCGGAGCGGAAGCGACCAAGGCGCGGCAACATCGCCGATGCACCGCATCATACCACGGCCGCGAGGGTTTCCGCGGAGTCCTTGCGCCTTGCAACGTACCTGCCCGATGCGGTATCTTGCGTGATTGTGGCCATCCCCGGAAGACCTGCCGGGGGGAGACCGGAATTCGGGCGACGGGTCGCCCATCTTGCAAACCAAAGAGGTTCCCAAAACTCATGGCGAGACAGAAGTTCGAGCGGAAGAAACCGCACGTCAACATCGGCACGATCGGGCACGTCGACCACGGGAAGACGACCCTGACGGCCGCCATCACCGGCGTTCTGGCGAAGCAGGGCCTTGCCCGCGCCCAGAGGTACGACGAAATCGACAGCGCTCCCGAAGAGAAGGCGCGCGGCATCACGATCAACATCTACCACGCGGAGTACGAGACCGAGAAGCGGCACTACGCGCACGTCGACTGTCCGGGCCACGCCGACTTCATCAAGAACATGATCACCGGTGCGGCGCAGATGGACGGTGCGATCCTCGTCGTCTCCGCCACCGACGGTTGCATGCCGCAGACCCGCGAGCACATCCTCCTTGCCCGCCAGGTCGGCGTGCCTTACATCGTCGTGTTCATCAACAAGACCGACCTCGTCGACGATCCCGAGCTGGTCGAGATCGTGGAGATGGAGGTGCGCGACCTGCTGAACAAGTACGACTTCCCGGGCGACGACACCCCGGTGATCAAGGGCTCGGCGGAGCGCGTGCGGCAGATGGTGGAGGCCGACACGGTCGACTTCAACGACAAAGACGTGAAGGCGATCGTTGACCTCATGAACGCGGTCGACGAGTACATCCCGACGCCGCAGCGCGACAAGGACAAGCCGTTCCTGATGGCCGTCGAGGACGTGTTCACGATCACCGGTCGCGGCACCGTGGCCACGGGCCGCGTGGAGCGCGGCCAGCTCAAGGCCATGGAGGAAGTCGAGCTGGTGGGTCTGCATCCGGAGACCCGCAAGACGGTGTGCACCGGCATCGAGATGTTCCGCAAGACGCTCGACTACTGCGAGGCGGGCGACAACGTCGGCCTTCTGCTGCGCGGCATCGACCGCAAGGAGGTCGAGCGCGGCATGGTCATCTGCAAGCCTGGCACGATCAAGCCGCACACCAAGTTCGACGCCGAGGTGTACGTCCTCTCCAAGGAGGAGGGCGGTCGGCACACGCCGTTCGTCGCTGGCTATCGCCCGCAGTTCTACTTCCGCACGACCGACGTGACGGGAACGATCCTGGAGCTGCGCGGCCAGAGCGGCGAGAAGGCGGAGATGTGCATGCCCGGCGACAACGTCGCCATGACCATCGAGCTGATCGCTCCGATCGCCATGGAGCAGGGCTCCAAGTTCGCGATCCGCGAGGGCGGCCGCACGGTCGGCGCCGGAACGATCACGAAGGTCTACGAGTAAGGGCGGAACCGGCGGCCCGAACGACCCTCGGACCCCGCGATCCCCGGATCGCGGGGTCCGCGCCTTTCGGATCCACGAGGTTTCCGTCCAACGCAGCCGGCGGACCGGGGCCTCCAGAGTCCGGCTTTCCACCGAGCGGCCCCGGTTCGCCGCCGGACCGGCCTGAATTCTTTGGCCCAGGGCGGGAGGCTCGAGAGGGACGCCTCTGCGCCCCTGGGGTGTCGGCATGCGTATCCGGAGGCCGTGCGGTCTTGCCGGAGAGGCCGCAGGGCGGCCAACCGAACGCTGCGGTAGCATGAACCCATGCCGCTTCAACGCGTGGAGGCCGGCCCCGGCTCGATCGGCACTTTCCAACCTTGGGAGATCGCCATGGAGCTGAGGGACGCCCCGCGGGATCCCTTTGAGCCCGACCAAGCCCGGTTGGCATGGCGCACCCCGGGCGGGCAGACGAGGGAGGCGGGGGCCTTCTGCGACAGCCCGGACGGGCGCGTCTTCCGAGCCCGGATCCTGCCCACCGAGCCCGGATCCCATTCGTGGGCTCTCCTCGACTCCGAGGGCGGCGTGTTGGCGCAGGGAGGCTTCGAGGCGCAGCCGAGCGGCAGGCCGGGACTGGTGCGGGCTGAAGGCTGGAGGTTCGTCTGGTCGGCGACTGGGGCGCCTTTCTTCCACAACTCCACGACGGCATACATGCTGGCTGGCCTCTCCGAGAACCGGATCGTTCAGGCGCTGACCCGCCTTGCCGAGTACCGCGTCGATCGGGTGCGGGTGGCTCTCAGCCCGGCGAGGCAACCCCATGGTGGACGGTGGCACGAACCCCAAGTGGCCGAGCGCTCGGACTTTACCTTCCGTTATGCCCCGTGGCCGGTTCGAAACCCCGGAAGCACCGAGGACCCGCAGTTCGACACCGCCCGGTTCGACATCGCCTACTGGCGGAAGTTCGAGCGGTTGCTCCGGACGGCCGAGAGCCTCGGCATCGTGGTACAGGTGGTGTTCTACCTCGACGGTGCAGAGCCGCAGAACTACCCGTTCGACCGCGATCAGGCCGGGGACGATCCGTGGGAGTCGAGGTACTTCCGCTACGCCGTGGACCGCTTGGCGGCGTTTCCCAACGTGGAATGGTGCGTCACGAACGAATGGGCTCTCTTCCGACCCGACGAATGGGTGGAGCGGATGGGCGGCGCTTTGGCGGAGCGGGACCCATACGGTCACCTGGCGAGCGTCCACGGACACGGCCACTTTCCGTTTCGATCGAGCCCATGGTGCACCCACGCGCTGTTTCAGTGCTGGGACGAGCACGGCGCGCATCCCTTCCTGATGCGGGCCCGCCGGGAACAAGAGGCCTCCGGCGTTGCCAAGCCCCAAGTGAACGAGGAGTTCGGCTACGAGGACCACTACGCCGTTTGGGGCGAGGGACGACGGGCTCCGACGCGCGATTGGGCCTCCCGCTTGAGGCTGGCTTGGGAGATGCGGATGGCGGGCGCCTACTGCACGACGGGCGAATCGGCCAAGGACGGCTCGGGCGGATGGATCAACGGACTGCGTCTGGCGGACAGCGAGCTGCTGGAGGGCCACCGACGGATGCGCGGCTTCTTCGAAACCATGGACTGGTCCCGGATGGAGCCGTGCGAGGTCAGTGGCCACGCCTATGCGCTTCGCGGGCCGTCCGAGGAGTGGGCTGTCTACGGCTATGGGGAGGGTTGGACAGCCGTGCCGTTGCCTCGGCCAGGACCGTGGGACGTGGATCGGTTCGATCCGTGGACAGGTCGGTGGGAGGTTCTGGGCCGTTCTGCGACGCTTGAGCGGGACCCGTGGACCGGGCCTGGGGTCGTGCTCCCTACGCTGCACGCCGGTCGGACCGTCGCCTACCGGATCCGGCCGAGCGCATCGGGCTGACGATCCCCATCCGAAAGGCGGGCCGAACCGCAGCGGCTCTCACGGGCCTCTGCGCAGGCCAGCCTACCGCAATACCTCGAAGAGCCTCGAATCCTGGGTCACAGCCCAGATGTGCGTCGAGCCGTCGGGGTAGCGCGTCTCTAGCTGCGCCTCGAAAAGGCTCGGGGTGATGAACACCCGGAGGCCGCGAGCGTCGCGCAGGCCAGCCTCGCGCGCCGATCGGGGCCACCGACCATGCCGCTTGCGAAACTCGTGAGAGAGCTCGTAAAAGCGCATGAGCGCCTGTCGAGCCTGCTTGGAAGGGTCCGGTACGAAGGTGGCCTCAACGGGGGATTTGCTCGTGAATTGCACGTAGCCCCATTTCTCCGGACGGTGCATGTCGATCACGCCTTGGGGACTCCAAACCCAGTTGTGCTCCGGCCTGCCGGGGACCTTCGCATAGCGCCCGTTGCGCACGGTGGCGTCCCACTCCACTCTGCTGAAGTTCACGCGCCAGGTCGCGCCTTCTTGTGGACGCCAAGGAGTGGGTGGATTGGCGTCGTCCTGCGGAAGCTGGCGCTGGTGCTCGTACAAGTCGTTCCAAGGGATGGCGATCTCCAGCGTCCACCCGCGGTCGGTGTCCGCAGGGTCGTTGAGCGTGCCGTCCACGTGGACGGCCGTGCGGATCCTGCGGAAGTCCCAGTGGAAGACCGCAGGTCCGCCGTCCCGATAGGGCTTCACGAGCAACAGGTCCCACAGCGTGTTGTTCGCGTTCAGCTCAAGCTCGTAATACCTGTGGTTGTCCCCATCTGGATCCAGAAACACCTCGAAGTCGTTGTCTTCGAAGATCACGCTGTCCCGCCTGGTGAGCGTCGCCCAAACGTGCGGCTCTTCCAGATCGGCCCCGATGTAGAGGCACCGGTCGTCCCAGAGCATCTTCACCCGAGTGCGGAACCTCGGCTTGGGTCGTCGGTCTCCCTCGATGTCGACGAACTCCTCGCTCCAAGGCGCCCGCGACCAAGCCGCGTCGCTCAAGTTGCCGTCGATGGTGGGCGCCGTGTCGGTTCGAAAACACAGGTATTCCCTCGGTTCCGAGGCGGCCGTCCCCAGCCAAGCCAAGGCCAACGTTGCGATCACAGGGGAACCTCCCAAACCAGAGCGTCCTGTCGGATCGCCCATCGATGCACGCTGCCGTCCTCGTACTCGCAGTCGCAGTGCACCTCGAACAGGCTGGGGGTCGTGTGCAACCGCATCGGCAGGCCCGGGTTGGGCAGAACTTCCCGCAAGCTGTCGGGCCAAGCGCCGTGGATGCGCCGATGCTCGTGGAGCGCGTAGTAGGCTTCGTGGAGAGCCGCGCGGGCAGGGCGGGAAGGGTCGTCGACGAATGCCCCCTGACCGGGCTCTGCGTGAGTGAACTGCACGTAGCCCCAGTGCTCCGGTCGGTGCATGTCGATCACTTCCTGAGGGCTCCACACCCAGTTGTGCTCTGGGCGGTTCGGCACCTTCCGGATGCGCACGCCTTCCACCTCCACATCCCACTCCACTCGGGAAAAGTTCACGCGCCAAGTGGTTCCTTCGTCGGGTTTCCAGGGCGTCGGCGGGCGGCCGAGCGCGTCCGGCCGCTCCTTGCTCTCCATGATCGCGCTCCAGGGGATGGCGATCTCCACGCTCCAACCCCGGTCGGTGTCGAGGGGGTTGTTCAGCGTGCCGTCGACGAACACGGCGGTGCGCACTCCCTTCATCTCCCAGTGGGAGATCGGCGTGCCTCCGTCCTTGTAAGGTCGGTTCAGCAGCAGATCCCACGTGGTGTTCAGGGCGTTCACCTCGAGCTCGTAGTACAGGTGGTTGTCGGAGTCCGGATCGAGGAAGACCTCGAAGTCGTTGTCCAGGAAGATGATGGAGTCGTGTTCGGTGAGGGTGGCCCAGACGTTCGGCTCCTCCAGCTCGGCGCCGATGTAGAAGAAGTCGTCGTCCCAAAGCATCTTGGCGCGCGTGCGGTGGCGCGGCAACGGCTTGGCGTCCCCCTCGATGTCGACGAAGTCCTCGGTCCAAGGCGCATCCCGCCAAGCTGGGTCATCGAGCCTGCCATCCAAGCGGATCGGCGTTGTGGCCCGATGGCAAAGGTACCGTCTGGGGTTCAGTACGGACATGGCAGGCGCATTCTAGCACTTGGCCAAACCGCGCTCCTCGCTCGGCAGGTGCCATACTGCGCCCCGAGGAGCGAGCGATGCGGATCGGCGTGGTGGGCATGGGACTGCGCGGCGGCTTGGCGTTCTTGGCGCACAGGCCCGAGCGGGATATCCGAGTGGTGGCGTTGGCGGACCCCGACGAGTCGGTGTACGGCCGCTTCCGCGACAGGGTCGGGGCCGATGCGTTCGTCACGGACGACGTCCGGCGTTTGGCGGAGCAGAAGCTCGATGCGGTGTTCGTGCTGTCCCCCGACGACCTGCACGAGGAGCACGCCTGCCTCTTCCTGGAAGCGGGCATCCCGGTGTATCTCGAGAAGCCGATGGCCATCACCATCGAGGGTTGCGACCGAATCCTCCGAACAGCGATGGCGACGCGGACCAAGCTGTACCTGGGGCACAACATGCGCCACTTCCAAGTGGTCCGCAAGATGAAGGAGTGGATCGACAAGGGGATGATTGGGCGCGTGAGGACCGCATGGTGCCGCCACTTCGTGAGCTACGGCGGCGACGCGTATTTCTGCGACTGGCACGCCGAGCGCAAGCGCTCCACCGGGCTTCTGCTGCAAAAGGGAGCCCACGACATCGACGTTCTGCATTGGCTGTGCGGCGGCTACTCGACGCAGGTGGTCGGCATGGGAGATCTGATGGTTTACGGCGACCTGCCCCACCGCCGTGGCCCGGGTGAAAAGCACCGCGTCCAGTTCACCGACATCTGGCCTCCCAAGAACCTGAGGAACCTGAATCCTGTGATCGACGTGGAGGACGTGAACCTGATGCTCATGCGTCTCGACAACGGCGTTCTGGCCTCCTACGAGCACTGCATGTTCACCCCCGACGCATGGAGGAACTACACGATCATCGGCGACGAGGGGCGCATCGAGAACTTCGGCGACTCTCCCGGCTCCAAGGTGTGCCTGTGGGATTTCCGGCGACAGGAGCCCACTCTGACCTACGACGTGCCGCAGGCCTCCGGCGGGCATGGCGGCTCGGACAACCTGATCGTCGAAGAGTTCCTGCGCTTCCTGCGCGAGGGAGGCCGAACCGACACCTCGCCTGTTGCCGCAAGGATGGCTGTGGCCGCCGGCTTCATGGCCACGGACTCGGTCCGGAACGGCTCTCAGCCGCGGTCCGTTCCAGCCCTTGACCCGAGCATCGTGAGCTACTTCGAGGCGGGACAGGCCTGAGAGCGGCGAGGCCGGGGAGCGGCGACGCCCCAGCCTCGCTGCTGTTCCCGAGGGTCTTCAGGAGGACTCGAGGCCCTCGCGGCGCTTGCGGAAGTGGATCTTCACCTCGTACTGGCCGGCCGAGAGCTTCGTCTCGACGTCCAGACCGCTCTCGCGGATGATCTTCATCATCTCGGTGTTCTCGGCGAGCACGGACGCCGTGAACCCAAGGAGCTTCTGCGACTGCGCGGTTTCCACCAGAGTCTTGAACACCTCGGTGCCCACCCCGCGCCCCTGCCAGTCGTCCCGAGTGGCCATGGCGAACTCCGCGTAGTTCGTGGTTTGGTTCACATAGTAGCGGCCGGTGGTGATGATGACCTCGCCCTCGCCCTCCTTGATCGTGGCCACGAACGCCATGTGCGTGTGGTAGTCGGGGTTCACCAGCTCGCGGAACGTGGCGTTCGAGAGCGACTTCAGCACCGCCCCGAACCTCTTGCGCACGGACTCCTCGCTCAGGGAGTAGAAGTGGCGCTTGAGCAGATACTCGTCGGTGGGCAAGATCGGACGGATCGTGATCTCCGCGCCATCGCGCAGGGTGACGGTGCGGATGAGCTCCGAAGGGTAGCGGTGCTCCACCGACGGTTGGTCTTTGGAGACGTAGCCGAGCTCCTTCGCCTTCTCCAGCAGCTCGTCGCGGAAATTCGGGTGGGCGATCCGGATCAGGCTCAGCGCCCTCTCCCGCACGGACCTGCCGTGGAGGTAGGCGACGCCCCACTCGGTGACCACGTAGTGCACATCGCCGCGGCTGGTGGTGACGCCAGCCGCGGGCTTGATCATCGGCACGATCTTGCTGATGGTGCCGCCCTTGGCGGTCGAGGGCAGCGCGATGATCGGTTTGCCGCCCTTGGACCGTGCCGCGCCGCGGATGAAGTCCACCTGGCCGCCGAAGCCGCTGTAGAATCGGTTGCCGATCGAGTCGCTCACCACCTGCCCGGTGAGATCGACCTCGATGCAGCTGTTGATCGCGATCATGTTGTCGTTCTGCGCCACCACGAACGGGTCGTTCACGTAGTCGCTGGTGCGGAATTCGAAGAACGGGTTGTTGTCGATGTAGTCGTACAACCTGCGGGTGCCGATCACGAACGTGGCGACCACCTTGCCCGGGTGCAGCGTCTTCTTGCGGCAGGTGATGTTGCCGTTCTGGATCAGCGGGATGATGCCGTCCGAGAACATCTCGGTGTGCATGCCGAGATCGTTCTTCGTTCCCAACCGAGCGAGCACCGCGTCGGGGATGTTGCCGATTCCCGCCTGGATGGTCGCGCCGTCGTCGATCAGGTCGACGATGTATTCGGCGATCTTGGCCGAAGTCTCGTCCGACCCCTCGAACGCGTGCTCGATCACGGGGTAGCGTGCGGTGCAGAAAGCGTCGATGTCGTTGATGTGCAGGAACCCATTGCCGAGGGTCCGGGGCATGTCGGGCTTCACCTCGGCCAGGATGACCCGCGCCACCTCGCAAGCTGCCATGCCGATGTCCACGGCGACGCCCATGGAGCAGTAGCCGTGCTCGTCGGGCGGCGTCACCGACACCATCGCCACGTCCACCGGAAGCTGGCCGTTGCGGAACAGCCGCGGGATCTCGCTCAGGAAGATCGGAACGAAGTCCGCCCTGCCTTCGTTGACCGCCTTGCGCATGTTCGCTCCGATGAACAGGTTGCGCACGCGGAAGTTCTCGGAGTACTCCGGCTCGGCATACGGAGCGATGCCGTGAGTGAGAAGGTGCACCACCTCGCATCCGAAAAGGTCGTCCTTTCGGCTGCAGAGCGCCTCGGCTAGGGTTTCGGGCTCGCCGCAGTTCGAGCCGATGTAGATGCGGTCGCCACTCCGGATCAGTCGGACGGCTTCCTCGGGGGTCTTCAGCTTCTCGAGAAATTGTTTTCGAAGCGTCTCAGGAAGACGAGGATGCAGATAGCTGGGATCCTGTGGGGTGCTCATAGAAAACCTGGATGTGGGCTGGAATTCAAGTCCTGTAGAGGACATCCAGAACCACGTCCCGAACGCCGGGCCTGGTGCGCAGGTTGCGGGCGATTCGCTCGCACTCCTCCTTGAGGTTGACGGACGCGTTCCTGCCCTCGGGTCTAAGGGTACCCCGAATGTACACGACTCCGTGCGAGACGCGGATGTCGGCGAGCGTCATATCGATGTGGTGCCGGATGAAGTCCCTGCGTACTTGCTTGGTCAAGGCGACGTCTTCTTCGTGGGCCATCGTGGTCCATCCCCTACCGCCATTATCGCCGAACCCTCAGCGGCTCTGGAGCCAATGGCGGAAATCGCGCGGCAGGGGCCGGTCGCGGAACCGGCCCCTGCCGTTGGAGCATCGTGGCGCCCGCGGCGGTCAGGGAGTTTGGTCCACGGGCTGATTGCCCGGCAGTCCCTCGGGGGCCTTCTGCTGCGTGCCGCCCGCCATGTCGCTCTCTTTGATGCCCTCCCGGACGAAACGGTCGATGTTGGCCTTCTCCTCCTCGGTCGCCTTGGATTCCTCGCCGGCGCCGCAACCCACGGCGAGACACAGCGGGATCGCCGCCATCAACGCGAAGAGCAGCTTGTTCTTCATCGCACCTTCCTGGTTGTTCGGGTTCGATCGCAGACCGGCCCGGCTCGAAGGCCGGGCCGATCGGGATGGTTCGTCAGTTGACCTGGAACCGCACCATGCACTGCACGGTCGGGTCGGATTCGCAGGGAGCCCCCTCGTAGGCCTTCGGCGCGCCCATCGAGCTCACATGCCCGTCGGCGAAGCCGATCACGGCCTGTCCCTCACGGATCTTGGCCGCGTACGAGGCGGGAATCGACGCGCTTCCGCCGCCGCCCGCCTCGCGCCAGCCGTTGCACGAGCGGGGACCGCCGTTCCAGCGCGGAGTGATGCCGGCGATCGAGTTGCTGCCGGGGTTGTAGGTGGACCTGCCCGCGACGCACACTCCCAGCTCGGTGCCGGGAGCGAAGGTCGTGAAGTCGGCCATGGGCTCGCCCGCGGAGAAGATCAGCGCCTGGTTCGCCACGTCGCGCAGGGACGATTGGCTCTTGGAGGGCGCCTGAACGACGTCCCCGGGCCATCGGCCCCACCAGCCCGTACCCTAAGCCGCGTGGGGACCGGCCGTCGCGAAGCCGAACACACCGTCCATCCGGTAGCCGACCACCCCCAAAGCCCGCGTGATTGGCCAGCTGTTGACCGTGTAGTACGGAATGTTCTTGTGCATGGCGACTGGAATCGTGCCGTACGACCACACGATGTCCCACACCGCGTTCGTCACGGGGTTGGGCTTGCCCTGAGGAGTCTTGAAGATGTCGTAGTTCTTCGTGTACGGCCAGACGACGAAGTGCCAGATCTGGCCCGTGCCGGCGCCGTCGTTCCACCAGGCCAGCGGGAAGGTGTCGTCGTTGTCCGCGGAGTACATCACGGCAGCCAGGTTCAACTGCTTGATGTTGCTCACTTCCGCGCTCTTCTTGGCGGCCTCCTTAGCTTGGGCGAAAACGGGGAACAGGATCGCGGCCAGGATGGCGATGATGGCGATCACCACCAGCAACTCGATGAGGGTGAAACCCTTGTGCCTCATAATTGTCCTCCAAACAGGATGCCAGGGAGCCCGACGACGTTGTCGCCTCGCGGATCTCCTCACGGATCCGCCATCAGTCTAGGAGGAAGCTCGGAGGAGCGCAAGGCCGGGCCTGCCGCGTCTGCCGCTGGCCCTTCTTGAGACCCAAACCGAAGCGGGGCCCGGCATCCGCCGGGCCCCCAGCGCAGGCTCGCTCCGTTCCCGATCAGTCGTCGACCTTGATGCGCGTCTCCGACTTCGGCGACTCGGGGACCGCGGAGGCCTCGCCCGAGTCCAGGGCCGGGGCCGAAGCCACGCCGATCTCCCGCAACGCAGTCGACATCGAGCTCCGCTTGGACCAGTACACGGAGAACCCGAGCACGACCAGACAGCCCACGGTGATCACGGTGAGCACCTGGTTGCTGAGCGGCAGGATGACGATCGGCGCGAGGATCAGCGCGACGAGGTTCATCACCTTGATCAGCGGGTTGAGCGCGGGGCCGGCGGTGTCCTTGAACGGGTCGCCGACCGTGTCGCACACCACGCCCGCCTTGTTGGCGTCCGGGCCTTAGCCGCCGTACAGGCCCTCCTCGATCAGCTTCTTGGCGTTGTCCCAGATGCCTCCGGAGTTCGCCAGCAACACCGCCATCAGCTGGCCGCTGAGGATGGCTCCAGCGAGGAAGCCTCCGAGAGCCTGGGCTCCCACGAGGTTCAGCTCCATTCCTCCGACGGTCGTCGTGGGCTTGCCGATGGAGAAGCCGAAGGCGACGGCGGCCGGCAGGAAAATGGCCAGGATGCCCGGGCCGAGCAACTCCTGCTGCGCCGCCTTCGTAACAATGGCCACGCACTCGCCGTAGTTCGGCTTGCTCGTTCCTGCCATGATGCCGGGGTCGTTCCGGAACTGTCGGCGCACCTCGTTGATCAGCTGGAACGCCGCGCGTCCCACGGCGTTGATCGAGAACGCGGAGAACAGGTACGGCGCCGCGCCGCCGATCAACAGTCCGAGGAAGATCTCCGGCACCTCGATGCGAAGACCGGAGCTGGTCAGCATCGCACCCTCGACGTAGGAGTGGAAGAGCGCCACCGCAGCAACCACGGCCGTCGCGATCGCGAAGCCCTTGGTCAAGGCCTTCGTGGTGTTGCCGGCAGCGTCCAGCCTCTGCACCGCCTTCATGGCGGTCTCATTGTCGTGGCCCTCGCCGGACATCTCGTACACTCCCTGAGCGTTGTCCGAGATCGGTCCGAACGTGTCCATCGCCAGGATGTAGCCGGTGGTGGTCAGCAGACCGAGGCCCACCAGAGCGATGCCGTAGAAGCTCAGCAGGTATCCGCCGAACTCCGCGGGCGGGAAGATCAGCAACGGGGCGATCAGCGCCACCACGATGGCGAACACGGAGAACACGCTGGATTCCATGCCGTACGCGAAGCCGGTGATGATCATCGTGGCCGGACCGGTCGTTGACGTGCCCGAAACCTCGCGCACCGGCGACTTGTGCACGGACACGTAGAAGTCCGTCAGCAACTCGATCGCGAACGCCATCGCGATGCCGAACGCGATGCACACGAAGAACCGCCACCAGCCCACGTGCTGGTGCTCGACGACGGCGATCTCCGCCGGAACGGGCTGCGGAGGCGCGACGCTGAAGTCGGTCTTCGCCTTCTCCAGGAGCTCCTTGATGCGGCCCTCGCTCTGGGCGAACGTGCCGACAGCATTGCCGGAGAGGTTCAGCCTGTGCGGAGGCCCCAGCTCGCCCTTGATCGCGGCCACGAAGCGGCCCTCGGCGTTGGCGTAGAGCTCCACGGGGAGTCTCTTGAGCTCCTTGATCCCGTCCCCGCGCGAGTTGGACTGCTTCAGCAGTTGGTCAAGCGTCTTCTCGTCAACCGGGCCGAACAGCTGGCTCGTCGGGCTGCCGGGCAACTGGAGCTCGACGACGACGAACTTCTTGTCGGCCCAGGCTTCCTTGATCGGAGCGATCTCGGGCAGGCCTTGCGGACCGATCTTGGGCTGGCCGCGCTCGTCCACCACGTATGCCAGGACCTTCGAGAGGTTCTCGGGAAGGTTGGCGAGGTCGACTTTCTGGTATCCGGTCAGGCTAACCGCCTTGGGGAGCCGGCTCTCGTCCGTCGCGAGGAGGCTGTTCAGGGTGGCGGCGTCGTTCGGTCCATCCAGACCGAGCTTCTTGATGCGCTCGTCGCTCTGAATCTTCGAAGCATCGACGTCCGCCAGCGGGATGCCCTCCTTCTTGGCCACCTCGGCCTGCACCGCCTTGACCTTGCTCCACTGTTCGCGGAACAGATCCGAAACGGGCCGCAGCACGTTGGTTCTTACCTCGGTGCCCGGCCGGCCCATCATGAACCACGCCACGGCCGCCGTGAGGATCGCGGCCACGATCGCCGACCGCTGGAAGCCGCCTCGGATCGGGGCGAGCGGGTCCGTGTCCACGTTATCGTTGCCTTTGACGGTCAGGATGCCGAAGATCGACGCCACGATGCCCACGCCGCGGGCCATCAGCGCGAACAGCACCAGCTTCATCCACGTGGCCTGGTCGAAGATCGCCGCGGTGGCCGCGCCCAGAATGATCGCGGCCACGAGCGTCACCTCGTACGACTCGAAGACATCCGCGGCCATACCGGCGCAGTCGCCGACGTTGTCTCCCACGTTGTCGGCGATCGTGGCTGGGTTGCGCGGATCATCCTCGGGAATTCCGGCCTCGACCTTGCCCACGAGGTCGGCGCCCACGTCCGCGGCCTTGGTGAAGATGCCGCCGCCCACGCGCATGAACAGCGCGGCGAGCGACCCGCCGAATCCGAAGCCCACGAGCAGCTTCATGGCGTCCGCCTTCGCCGCGAGGAAGATGATCGTGGCTCCCAGGAGACCCATGCCGACGGTGATCAGCCCGGCGACCGATCCGCTGCGGAACGCCGTCTCGAGCGACCGCTTGTAGCTGGTGAGAGCGGCCGCCGCCGTGCGGCAGTTGCCGTTGACCGCCATCAGCATGCCGGTGTAACCCGCGATGTACGAGGCCGCCACGCCACCGACGAAACAGATGGCGAGGTAGATCGCAAGGGCGGTGCCCCAGTTCCTGTAGTAGAGCAGGAAGAGGCCGATCGCCAGCACAATCACGAAGGGGAGCATCGTCTGGACCTGGCGGCGCAGGTAAGCCAGCGCGCCCTCCTTGATGGCTCCGCTCACGTCCTGCATCTTCTGGCTGCCGGGATCCTGGGCCAGCACGCTGCGAGCGATGCCGAAGCCTACGGCGAGCGAGAGCAGGCCGAAGAAGAGCGAGATGTACAGGTAGACCATGTCGCCCTGCGTGAAGTTCAAGACGACGTTTTCGCCCTCCGCGGACATCGCCAAACCGGGTGCCAGCGCGAAAAGACCCGCGAAGGCCGCACAGAGCGCTCTCCGCGGGTTGCCGGCCGCAATGCCGCGGCCGGGCTTGGAACTGAAGAAACTCATTTCCCTGATGTACCCCCTATTGGTGGACGTTCCTCTCGGGCAGAACCGCCGTTCCACCAGCCGTTCCGTAGAATACCCTCTGGGACTTTCGCCCGCTGGCGGGTCAGCTCTGGATCTGCCGGATCTCCGCGCGTGCCTCGTGCACCCGCAGCTGGGCCTGCAGCATCTCGGCCTTCTTCCTCGGGATGCCCGTGAGGAGGACGGCCGGGGTGGAGGCCATGATCTCCTTCACTTGGTTGCGGTTGAGGGCGAGGATGTGTTGGAGGGCGCCGATCTGGCCCTCGTGCTTGGGGTTGGCCTCGACCAGCACGAGCTCGTAGAGGCAGGTGTCCTCCTGAGCCACGAACCCGCGCGGCAGGTGCTTGCGAGGCCGCCCCTCCTCCTGCGCGATCGGGATCTCGTGGTTGCAGTTCTCGCAGATGAGGATCTCCGTGGTCTCGTTGTAGTAGTTCAGCTCGTTGCAGTAGCCGCACCGAACTTGGAACACCGGCAACGGCCTGCCGTCCCGCACCGGCACCCGCCGATGGCAGAAGCTGCAGAGAAACCCCTCCTCGGGCGGCGCCGTCAGCTTGTTCGTCTTCTGGCAATACGGGCACTCCACATCCACGCTGGGGACGTTCTTGGCCTTGATGAGGACAAAGGAGCCGTAGGCGGTGGCTCCGGCACCACCCGCCAGCAGAACCAAGGCCAGACCGATCAGCGTTCCCTGTCCCCTGTAGATCCACAGCACCACGCCGATCGCCAGCGCCAGCAACCCACCGAGCAGCCACTCTAAGCCGAACTCCGCGCGGGCTTCGATCACGTCCGATGTTTTCTCAGCCTTCGGCATGCTACTCCCCCTTGAGCCGACAACCTGCCAGCCTGAAACTCAGTATAGCAAGCGGACCCTCGTCACGAGCCCCCGAGAGGTTCGGTGCGCCGCAAATCGTTCAAGGATTGCGGCCCGCCGGCGCTGGGTTCGGATGGGGCCGGGCTCCCCGCCGGCTCCGACTCTTGCGACGGAACCGCAGGGATCACGAGCACCTCTCGGTTGCCTTGGTAGAACGCCGTGAACCCGTAGCGTCGACCGAGGATCGCGAAGGCGTCCATCGGCTTCGTCTCCGCCAGATCGACGTCCACCGTGGCATCCAGGCGCTCGAAACCCGGCGCCAAGGTAACGCGCAGGCCAGCTTGCTCCGCGATCGCTCGCAGGGCGACGCTAAGGGGCACATCCCTCAGTCGCACGCTGAGCGGCGGCAGCAGCTCGGTTTCGCTGGTGGGCAGAGCGGGTTGCGGCGCCTCGAAACGCCTGGGGGGTGCGTACACCACTTCGGGCAGCCGAGGCGGAGCGACCGCGGGCTGCTCCACGCGAGGCTCGGCAGGCGGCACCGAGCGGCCGAGGTACCAGTTCGCGGCGAGGTACGAGGCAAAGCAGAGCGCCACAAGAACAGACCCGAACGCCGCGGCGAGCACCCAGCGGGGCCGGGGCTCCGCAACCTGCCGAGGCTGGAACGGCGGCGGAGCCTGACCGAGGGGCTGGCATCCCTTCAGACTCCTCACCATGGCGATCCGTCTTCCGAGCTCCCCCACGTAGGCGGGATGGCGCCGCTGGAACTCCTCCAAGGCCGCAGGATCGGGCTGTTCGGCGAGAGCCCACATCAGCTGGTCGATCTCCCGGGGAATCCGGTTCACGATGACGCCTCCTCGTAGGCGGCGCGGAAGCGCTCCCTGGCTCGGTAGAGTCGGGTCTTGGCGGCGTTCACGCTGCAACCCATGCTCGCTCCGATCTCTTGGAGGCTCAGCTCGTCCCAATAGAACAGCGTCAGGATCGCTCGGTCCGGAGGTGGGATCCTCGAGAGGGCCTCTTGGATCTTCGGATCGTCGCCGCGTTCCCGCTCCTCGTCGGTGGCTTCGGTTCCGAGCGCCTCGTCCAACGGCACGTGGCGGGCTTTGTGTTTGGTCTTTCGCGCCTGTTGGATGCTGCGGTTCACCGCGACGCGGAACAGCCAGGTGCTGAACCTCGACCTCCGATCGAACCGACGGAGGTGGCGGTAGACCAATGTGAACACCTCCTGCACCGCGTCCGCCGCCTCGTCCGAGTCCAGAAGCACGCCCTTCGCGATGGCGAACACCTTGTCGTAGTACTTGCGGTAGAGCGCCTCGAAGGCGGAGCCGTCGCCAGCAAGGAAACGTTCGATGACGACCACGTCCTCATCGAACTCCTCCGGCTTGGCTCTTCCCGTCGTGGCGGACACAACCACCGTCTAGGTTAGACGATGGGCGCGAGACGCGAGTCACCCTCGGCGCGATGCCGAGGGTGACCATCGCCGAGGGAGGCGTGGCTAAGCAGCCTTAGGTAGCTGCGAGGCCGATGCCTTCTGGTAGAGCCGGTCCAGCTTCGAGACGATCTCCTTGCTGATGGCTCGAACGTCGTTCAGCTTGGCTTCCGCCCGCGCCTTCTGTCCCTGCTTGTGCAAGGCGTGGATCTCTGCAGCCAGCTTGTGCAACCGCTCGTGGGGAGGCTCGATCTCGCGGAACTCCGGCAGATGGCCAAAGTGGCTCGCCCCGAAGCTGTAGTACCACTGGCCGAGGGCGCACTGCTTGTGGGAAACGAGCTCCTTCTCTTCGATGCGCTCTCCTCGGAACAGAAACCCCTCGAGCCTCTCGACCCAACGCAGATGCGCCCGCTTGAAGATCTGGATCTTCTCCTCGAACGACTGGCCCTCGTTCGCGGAGACCGCGAACATCCCGAGAGCGAACCTCAGGCGGTCGGCCGCGTTGCGTAGCGCGGCCGAGCTGGCCGCGAGCTGGTCCGCGACTCGCAGAGTGTTCTCCAAGGCTCCGGTGCTTGCGGCGGACATCTCCTCAGTGGCCGCGCTAGCTTCCTCGGCGATCGCGGCGATCTGCTCGATCTCAGACATCGCCGTGTCTGCGTTCTGTCGGGTCGACTCGGAAAGGTTCGCCGCGTCCTCCACCTGGTTGGCGATCTGATTCACGGACTGCAGGATTTCGAGCAACCCCTCGCCGACCTGCAGGGACTGCTGGACCCCGGCTGTGACGGCCTCGACGTTGCGGTTCATCGCCTCGGCGGACTGCTGCGCCTGCCGGGAGACGTCGGCGATGATCTGGCGGATCTCCTGCGTGGCGGAGGAGGACTGCTCTGCGAGCTTGCGGACCTCGTCGGCCACGACCGCGAACCCTCTGCCGTGCTCGCCGGCCCGGGCGGCCTCGATCGCAGCGTTGAGCGCCAAAAGGTTCGTCTGATCCGCGATCTCCTCGATGGTGCCGAGGATCGCTCCGATGTTCGAGGAGAGCTTGACCAGCTCGCTCAGCTGGGTGGCCATGGACTGGGTCTCCCCCTCGAGGCGGCGCATCAAGGCGGCGGATTCCTCAAGTCCCCGGCGGCCCTCCTCGGCGGTCGAGCCGATCCGGGAGGCCGCCTCGCTCGATCTCCGGAGCTCGTTCGCAACCCTCTGAACGGCCTCGACGATTGCTCCCACACCCTCGACGCCACGGGATGCCGCAAGGGCGGTCTGCCCCGAACCTTTGGCAACC
>JAOACB010000026.1 GCA_026418055.1 Fimbriimonadales bacterium | reverse complement strand
AGATGTGTATAAGAGACAGGTCTCAGAATGGTCCGTTCGGCCTCGATCCAGCGGAAGCCAGCGGCCGCCGGCACCCCGGGAAGGCGCTCGGAGGGCTAGGCTGGCCCACCGAGGGATCGGCTGCGAGGGCTCGACGGGCGCCTAGAGCTTCTCCGACACCTCGAAGAACCCCTCGTAGCTGCCCGTGTCGTCGCTGTTCCGGAATTCCTTCCGACCGACGAAGCGGCGGTTCGGATTGTCGGTGTAGGCCGCGAGCTCCATCGCCGTCCAGCCCATCGCGACGCTGCCGAGCGGATCCGGATCTCCACCGCACCAGGAGACGACCTTTTGGATGACGGGCGTCAGAGCCTTGAGGAACTCGGCGGACTTGTCCTCGCCCTTCATCTTCAGCAGAGCCTGCATCACGTCGCCGATCAGGCCGATGGCCTCGCTCACCCTCTTCATGTCTCCCGCGTCCCACTCGAACAGCGAGGTCGAGACGACCAAACCTTGCCGGACCGATCCGTCGTCGGCGTCCGGGAACACGTTCTGATCGTCGGGATGGTACTGATCCCAGTCGTCGTCGTCCCAGTTGTAGTACTCGCTGTGGTCGCCGACGCTCTTCGCCTTGGCGAACCCGTCGCGGACCACGCACCACACCGTGAACACCTCGTCGTGGCCCAGCCGCTCCGGGTTGCTCTCGTCGAGGCAGTGGATCTGCGTGAACCGCACGCGGTACTGCAGAGGCGCGACGTCCACCACCGACCACGCCGAAACCGACCCACCCACCGAGACCGCCATGCGGTACCTGCCCGGCTGCATCACGCGCGGCAGCTGGAAAGCGAGCTGATTGTCGTTGAGCACCCTGGCGGTGGCGGTGAGACAGTCTTTGCCGCTCACCCTCACGGCGAACGGCAACGGCTGGCCCTCCATCGGCGCGAGGTACGCAGCCGCGGTGCGATCGGGTTGCCTCGCGAAGTTCGCGCCGCTCACCAGGACCTCCCGGCCCGGCACAGGCCGCTCGGGAGCCCAGCCAGCGAGCGAGGGAGCCGGCGGCGGCGGAGACGCAATCGCCAACGGAACCAGCGGGCTCTCGTCCACGAACCCCGACTGGGACACCACCACCTTGATCCGATAGTGGCCAGGCTCCAGGTCGTTCGGGAGCAGCGCCTCCATCGCCGTGTCGGAGCACACGGCGGGTTGGAACTGGGCTCGCTCGCCCAGCGACCCGTTGCCCATCACCTTGTACAGGACGAGCCTGTTCTCCGAGCGGTTCGGGCTGAACTTCCACCCGTAGAACGAGACCCTCTGCCCGGGCTGATGGCCGCCGGCCGGCTGGGGATCGATGGACGTGATGCAAGGGTGCGCCATCCGCTGGACCAGGTCTTGCGCCAGCTTCAGATCGAGTTTGGCGGCCCTCGACGCGAACGCCGGTCCGGGCCTGCCGGGCTGCGCGACCGCCCGCAGGTACCGAGCCACGCCCTGGTCGATCTGGCTCTCGGACAGCACCACCCCCGGCTGTCCGATCCGCAAGGACTTGGTCGTGGCGCCGGGCGGCGGCTCGATCGAGCCGACGTCTCGGATGAACCTCTGGAGGATCTCGCGGTCCACCCGCGGGTAGCGCGCGATCGACGCGCGAGCCGCCCGCGCCGCCGGGCCGTTGGATCCTTGGAGGCCCTCTGCGAGCGCCTGCGCGACCAATCGAACCATGTCTGCGACGGCAGGATCGCTCTGCAAGGCGCGCTGCAGCCGCTCGATAGGCTGCAACGGAGGCCTCTTGGCGGTCAAACCGGCGTGCGGCTTGTTCTTGAAGCGGACCTGCTGCGGCGGGCCGACCACCTGCGGCCCACCGAGGGCGACCAACCCGGCAACCATCGAGATCGCCGCCACACCCCTCCTCATTGGCATCCTCCTTCGCCGGGGCTGCCGCGCCCCGTCCACCGTATCGTACTCCGATTCTCTGCAGACGAAACAAATGTTTCGTCCTTACAAAGACTAGACGGGCGCCATCGGCGTCGGTACGCTGGGAGGAATGACCGAGCGGCGACCCAGGCTGGCGGTGATGATCCACGGAGCGGGAGGAGGCGGCTGGGAGTTCCGGTTTTGGAGGAGCTCTTTCCACGACGCTGGTTGGACTACTCTGGCGGAGGATCTCACGCCCGGGCGCGCCGGACTCGCCCGAACCAGCTTGGCGGACTACCTCGATCAGGTCCTCGCCTGGGGCGCCGAAGCACCGGATGCTCTGATCGGCGCCAGCATGGGAGGGCTGCTCGCTCTGCAGGCCTGCTCGAGGCTGCGGCCCAGAGCCTTGATCCTCGTCAATCCTGTCCCGCCCGCAGAGTCGGCCGCGCGGCTTCCCCCTCGCACTTGGCCGGAGCTCGCACGCTGGTCCCAGACCACTCTCGAGGAAACGATCGAGGCGCTTCCCGACGCGGATCGGGAGGTCGCCGCGTGGGCGGCCCCCCGCTGGCGCGACGAGTCGGGACGGGTCCTGAGCGAGCTTTGGAGCGGGGCCTCCGCTCCGAAGCCGTCGTGCCCCTGCCTCGTGCTCGTCAGCGAGCAGGATCTCGAGGTTCCACCCGCTTGCAGCGAGGCCGTTGCCGCCTGGTGCGGAGCCGAGGTCGTCCGCTTGCCGGACGCCAGCCACGTGGGCCCGCTGCTGGGCCGGTCGGCTACCGCCTGCGCAAGGCTCACCCTAAACTGGTTGCAAGAAACCATCGGGGAAGGTCCATGAGCGTCGGTATCGAAATCACCAGCGAAGCCCCACGCACGGGCATCGTCACGATGGGGTGCCGGAGCTCCAAGGTCGGTGAAATCTGGCCGTGGCACGCGCACGATTACGACGAGGTGTGCCTGTTCTCCGACGCACCCACGACGCTGCTGGTGGAGGGCGAGGAGCTGCCCATGCGGGAGAACTCGGTGTACGTGATGTTCGCCGGAGAGCGGCACGGGTTCCGCAACGAGGACCGCAACCAGCCCCGCATCTGGGCGATCCACTACCACCCGCGACCGGGCTTCTACGACGGTCTGCCGATCCGCGACTGGCCCTGGAGGAAGCGGGTTTGGTGCATCACCCGCGAACAGGCGGCCTCCTTCCAGAGCCTCTTCTCGCGCCTGAGCGCCGAAAACGTGAACGACCTGCCCTGCAAGTCCGAGGCGGTGGACTCGCTTCTCCGGCTGATCCACGTCTCGCTGATCCGTTGGCGGGAGAGCGCCGCGCAGCACGGCCCGGTCGTCCGCCCCGACGACCCCGAGGTGCTGGCGGTTTGGCAGATGATCCATTCCGCGCTGGCGCACGGCTCGAGCGACATACGGTTCCAGGACGAGTGCCCGAACTACGATTCCGTGCGGCACAAGTTCCGGCGGTGCTACGGGATCTCGCCTCGGGACATGCTGACTCGGCTGAAGATCGAAAGGGCCAAGATCCTGTTGGCCGACCCCGGGCTCTCGATCAAGGAGATCGGAAGCCGCCTGGGGTACCTTCATCACAACGACTTCACCAGGGCGTTCGTGCGCGAGGTCGGCGTCACGCCCTCGCACTGGCGGATCAACCAACGGAAGTTCACCGATCCGGCCGACAACGAGCTCCGTTCCCCCTGAATGGACGGAATCGTTCCGTTTCTGCTACTTCGTTTTCCAGTCGGATTCCCCCTGCGGCGAACGTTCGGTCTTAGACTGAAGGCTGAGTCCGCTCCAACTACGGACGAGGAGGTCCTATGAACCGCAACCGTGCCTTCACCCTGATCGAGCTGTTGGTCGTCATCGCCATCATCGCCATTCTGGCGGCCATCCTGTTCCCCGTCTTCGCGCAGGCCAAGGCCTCAGCCAAGAAGGCCGCCCGCATCTCCGACATGAAGCAGATGGCGATCGGCTTCAAGATCTACGCCGCCGACTACGACGACACGACGGTGCGCGCGTGGTGGGACTGGATCGGCGGACCGAACAACGAGGCGATCCACTGGCCGCAGCGGATCTTCCCGTATGTGAAGAACAGCCAGCTCTACATCGACTCCGTCGGCACGCCGCAGCCCTTCCCGAAGGACATGCGGGACACGCGGAACTTCGCCGCGGGTCCGAACATCGCCATGAACTGGCACGCCGGCAACAGCATCCCGGAGACCGCCGCCGAGCGACCCAGCGAGCTGATCATGCTGGCCGAGGCGGGCGTCCGCGACTGGTTCGGCAACGGCTCGCTGCTGCGCTCCGCGTCCACGGTCAACCCGTGGGACTGGCGCGACATCTGGCCCGGGATGGACGTCTCGGACGGCGCCCGCAGGTCGATCCGTTGCGTGAACTACGAGAAGCTGGGCAGCCCGTGGATGATGAACCACTACGACCCGCAGATCCCGTGGTCGCTCGACTGGCGGCACCTGGATGGCGCGAGCTTCCCGAGGTTCGACGGCAGCGCGAAGTACTACAAGCGCGGCTCGCTCAAGCCCGAGAACTTCTACGTGTCGAACATCCCGAGCTACGCGTACGACGGGCGCGCCAACTGCGACTTCTGACGCTTGCACCTTCGATGGGGGTTCCGAAGGGGGACCGGCCGCCGACGCGCGGCCGGCCCCCGAGGGCTCGCCTAGCCGACGGAAGGACTTTCGAACGATGGAACGGATGAGAGCCTTGATGATCGCCGCCCTGGCCTCGGCCTTGCTGGCCGGCTGCGCCTCCGAACCGGTCAAGACCGAGGAGGAGATGCGGCTTTTGACGGAACAGAACAACGTCGTGGCCAACGCCTACCGAGAGGGTCGCGGGTTCGACCAGCTCACGCCCGAGGAGAAGGAGCGCTTCATGAAGGGCTTCAACGGAGACGAGGCCAAGGCCCGCAAGGCCTTCGAGAAGGCGGCCGAGGGCATGGCCTACTTCTTCGGAGGCGGCAACCGACCCAGCCCCGCGCCCAGCGGCACGAAGTGACCCGGGGCTCACGGGTCGAGCGGCCGGCCATCCCCTCGCCGCCGGCCGCTCAACCCCGGGTCTGCCGCGAGAACCAGGAGTCGGCGGCCCGCTTGCCCTCGTCCAGGAACCGGATGAACTGCTCGTCCGACAGAGCGAGACCCTGGAAGACCTTCAGCACCGTCCCGTCCGGTGCGACGATCGCGTAGGTCGGGTTCGTCGAGACGTTGGTCAGCCGCTCGCGCAGTTCGGCGTTCCGGTTGTTCTCCGGAGTGCCGTTGTCGGTGAACAGCTCGACCGGAACGAACTCGAGGATGCGTCGCGAAACCTCGGGCTTCGGGAACACCTCTCCCTCCATCACTCGGCAGTTGGTGCATGTGTAGCCGGTGAAGTTGATGAACAGCGCCCGGCGCTCGCCGGCGGCCCTCCGCAGGCCTTCCTCGTAGCTCCCGACCCAGGGGATCTTCCCCACCGGTTGCGAGCCGGCCCTCGCGCTCGACTCTCGGTAGGGGTAGCGCTCCGGGGGGAGGAAGCCGGAAACCGCTCCCAGAGAGGCCCCCTCGATCGCCGCCAGCAGGTACACGGCGATCCCCAGGTTGGCCAGGCCGAAGACGCGGCGAGCGGGCCCAACCGTCGGGGCTCCGCCATGGGGAAGCCGCAGCCAGCCGAGCAGATAGAGTCCGGCGACCGCGAAGATGCCGAACCACACGGCCAGGAACACCGGCCTGGTCAGCCAACCCAGCCTCCAAACGATCTCGGCGTTCTGCAAGAACTTCAGCGCTGCGGCCAGCTCGAGGAAGCCCATGTACGCCTTGACCGCGGTGAGCCACGAGCCGGACCTGGGCATGGAGGCGAGGTACTGGGGAAACATCGCCAGCAGAAAGAACGGGATCGCGAAGGCCAGGCTGAACGCCAGCATCCCGAGAATCGGATCCCAAAGGTTGCCTTTGGTGGCGGCGACGAGGATCGTCCCCACGAACGGAACCGTGCACGTGAAGGACGTGATGCTGAACGCGAGACCCATGAAGATCGGCCCGGCGTAGCCCGATCGCCGCGTGCCCGCCTGCGCGCGATTGAGCAACCAGGACGGCACCACGATCTCGAACACCCCGAAGAGGTTCAGCGCCAGCACGATGAACAGCGCCGCGAGCAGCAGATTCACGATCGGGCTGGCCGCGAACTTCTGCAAGCCGGCCGCACCAAACAGCAACGTGACGATCAGACCCAGCGCCGTGAACGTGCCCATGATCCCGAGGCAGTAAGCCAAGGCCATCTTCAGGTTGCGCTGGGCGCCTTCCTCCGTCCGCTTGCTGAAGAAGCTGACGGTGACGGGGATCATCGGCCACACGCAGGGCGTCAGCAACGCCAGCAGGCCCGCGACGAACGACAGCCAGAGGTAGGCCGCCAAGCCCTTGCCCCGCGCCTCCTCGATCCTCTGCGAGGTCGAATCGACCGCGCCCGCCTCGGCAGAGCCCGCATCGCCCGCTTTCGGGGCCACGTGCCCCTCCGGCTGCTCGGGCACCTCCCTCGAGGCCTCCAGGCGGTCGCTTCGTGCGGGCCCCTCGGCCACAGCCAGCTCGACGGGCAGCTCCACCGTCGTGGGCATGTCGCAGCTGGTGGCGTCGCAGGCCTGCGAGGTCACGCGCACCCGGAACTTCACGGTTCCGCGCGCGCCCTCAGCCACCCGGAAAGGCACGGCGAACGCAGTCGGCCCCTCGTGGTAGCCGACCTCCATCTGGAAACCCCTGTCGAACTTCCTCGACGGTGGCGGCTCGATGGGGTCTCCCGCCGGCGACACCGCGTCTCCACCGAGAACCTCGAACTCGGTCGAGACGGGGCCCTCGGCTTGGTTCATCGCATAGATGTGCCAGCCGGGCTGCGGCTGCACGGTCAGCAGCACCCGCGAGGCCTCGCCTGCTCGGACGTCGTTGGATTCGGGCCGCGCGCTCCAGGCGACCTTGTCCGTCTTGGGCTGAGCCCAAGCTGGCGCAACCCATGCCAAGAGGGCGACCAGCGTCGCCCCCAGCAAGCGCACTCGGACCCTCACCGCCTCACTTCTGATCGGGCTTCCTCGAAACATCCGTGTACCACTGGCTCGCCGTGGAGGACTCGTCGACCTTCGGCTTCTCCATCCTTGGCTTCACCAGGAAGATGGTCGATCCGCCGGCTCCGGGGGGCAGAGCGCCGGGAGGAACCCCCTTCGGCGGCACCTGCACCTGATCCGCGGCGCCGGCCTTCGACTGGATCTGGGCCGCCAGCTCCTCCTTCGAGGGAGCCTCCCTCTCCTCGCCCACCGCCTCCGGCTGTTCCTGCGGAGTCTGCTCGGGAGGCGGCATATTGGCCCGCAGCTGCATCAAGCCGAACCCCAGAATGACGCACAATCCGACAACGAGCAACGAGATGAGGGCGTAGGGCGGACTTCTTCTCTTCATGACGGTTCGCTCAACCTCTCGGCGTTTCGAGCATCGATTCTGAATCGTAGCAGGTTTCCGTTTCCATGGAACGAGCAGGGACCCGGCCTCGCGTCGCGATCGACGTCCGCCTGATCGGACGCTCGAACACGGGCGACTCGACCTACTGGCTCGGGCTCCTCCACGGCCTGTGCCGGATCCGGCACGGCTTCGATCTTCTCCTCTTTTCCAACGCTCCGCGGCCCGCTGGGATTCCCCTGCCGGAGGACGCCGCGTGGATCCGCCTTCCCTGTCGATCCGACCGCTGGTGGAGCTGGGTTGCTTTCCCTCTGGAGGCCAGGCGTGCGCGCGCGTCGGTGCTGCACACGCAGTACAGCCTCAGCCCCCTGGCCAAGGGCATCGGGGTTACGACGATTCACGACGTCTCCTTCTTCATCGAGCCGAGCTGGTTCCGACCCAAGGACCGGGTTCTCCTGCGCAGCCTGGTGCCTCTGGCCGCGCGTTGGTCCAGCCGGGTGGTCACCGTTTCGCAGACCTCCAAGGCCGACATCGAGCGGTTCCTGCCGGCGGCTCGGGGCAAGGTCCGCGTCGCTCCCAACGCCCCTCATCCGGATCTCCGCCCCGTCGAACGGTGCGAGGCCCGGCGCCTCGTCGAGCGGGAGTTCGGGATCAAGGAGCCGTACTTGCTCACCGTCGGCACGCGCTGGCCCCGGAAGAACCTGTCTCTGGCCACCCGAGCCGTCGAACTCCTGCCCGAGGAAACGATTCACCGCCTGGTTCTGACGGGCAAGCCCGGCTGGGGGCCCGAGGAGATCGGTCCGCGCTGCCGACCCGTGGGCTACGTTTCCCTGCCGCAGCTGGCGGCCCTGTATTCGGCGGCGGACCTGTACTTGGCGCCGAGCCGCTACGAGGGTTTTGGGATCACGATTCTCGAGGCGTTCGCCTGCGGGTGCCCCGTCCTCTGCTCGTCGGGCGGCGCCCAGCCGGAAGTCGCCGGGTCCGCTGGAGCCGTGATGCGGAGCTGGGAGCCAGAGGACTGGGCGGGGGCCATCCTCGGGTTGCTGGGCGATTCGAGTAAATTGGAGCGCATGCGGACGGAAGGCAGGCGTCGGGCGGCGGAGTTCTCCTGGGAGGATGCCGCGCGCCGAACCTGCGAGGTTTACCAGGAGGTCCTGTCGTGATCGATCCCAGGTTGCTGGAGCTCCTCGCGTGTCCGATCTGCGCCGAGCGTCCTCCGTTGGAGGAGCGGGACGGCTGGCTCGTCTGCACGGTCTGCAGGCGGCGCTATCCGGTGAGGGACGGCATTCCGGACCTGCTGCCTGAGTCCGCTGTGGAGCCCTCGACGGAAACGGAGCCAGCATGATCCAAGAGTCCCGGTTGCACATCCTCGTCCTTCACGGTCCCAATCTGAACCTGCTCGGGTTCCGAGAGCCGGAAATCTACGGAAAGCGCCCCTTGGAGGAGATCGACGCCGAGATCGAGGCGACAGCCAAACGCTTGGGCGTCGAGGTTCGCATCCTCCAGTCGAACCACGAGGGCATCCTGATCGACACCATTCAGGAGAACCGGAAGTGGGCGGACGGCATCGTGATCAACCCGGGCGGCCTCACGCACTATTCCATCGCCCTGCGCGACGCCCTCGCCAGCGTTCGGTTGCCGGTGGTGGAGGTGCACCTGACCAACATCCACGCGCGAGAGGAATTCCGCAGGCACTCGGTGATCGCTCCCGTGTGCGTCGGTCAGATCTCGGGACTCGGCGCGGCCGGTTACAGCCTGGCCTTGGAGGGACTCGTGCGGCTGCACCAGGAGACTCTGTCGTGAACAACCTGCAGCGCCTGCAGCGTCGCCTCGCGGATCTCGGGCTGCAGGCCTACCTGGCCACCGACCTCGCGGACGTGCGTTGGCTCACCGGCTTCACAGGTTCCGCGGGAACCGTGCTCGTCGCCGCGGATCGGGCCTGCTTCTTCACGGACGGCCGCTACACCATCCAAGCGAACGAGCAGGTGGGAGAGCTGCTGCCCGTCCGCATCACCACGCACGATGCCCCTCTCGCCGCCCAGCTGGCGACCCTGACCCGCGAGTGGGGTCTGGAGTCCATCGCCTTCAACGGGGACGTCGTCACCGTCAACACCCACCGGCAGTGGTGCGAGAAGCTGGAGGGGGTCGAGCTGCGCCCCGTGGACGACCCCTGCGCGGCGTTGCGCATGGTCAAGTCGCCCAAGGAGATCGCGAAGATCCAGGAGGCCTGCAGACTCACCGACGCCGCCTTCCGGCACGTTCTGCGACTCGTGCAACCGGGTGTGGCCGAACTGGACATCCACCTCGAGCTCGAGTTCTTCCTCAAGCGGCAAGGCGCAGGCCTCGCCTTCGAGCCGATCGTCGTGAGCGGGCCGCGGAGCGCCCTGCCGCACGGAAAGGCATCGGAGCGCAAGCTGGAGGTCGGCGATTTCGTCACGATGGATTTCGGCGCGCGCCACGACGGCTACTGCGCCGACCTCACCCGAACGGTCGTCGTGGGTCGCGCCGACGAACGGCAGCGGGAGATCTACGAGGCGGTTCTGGCGGCCCAACGGGCCGCCATTCAGGCGCTGCGCGCGGGCGCGATCGGAAAGGATGTGGATGCGGCGGCGCGAAGCTCCCTCGCGGAGAAGGGCTTGGAGCGATACTTCACGCACGGCCTGGGGCACGGATTGGGGGCCGTCGTCCACGATCACGGCCGCCTCAACCAAACGAGCGAGCTGCGCGTCGAGGCCGCACAGGTGTGGACGATCGAGCCCGGCGTCTACATCGAAGGCTTCGGCGGCGTTCGGATCGAGGACGACGTGCTGGTCACCGCAGAGGGCCCCGTCATCCTCACCGAGTCTCCCAAGGAGCTGCTCGTCCTGCCTTGAACGGTCCGCGGAGCGTCCTCACGGCCAAGGATCTCGGCCTGCGCCCCGGCTGGCCGCCGCTGTCGTTCAGCGTGGAGCCGGGAGACCGGGTCGCTGTTCTCGGGCCCGCCGGCGGCGGCAAGACGTCGCTCCTCCAAGCCTTGGCGCACGCGGAGCCTCCGAGGGGGTGCGTGCAGAGGGCCGTCGAAACCGTCCTCGCGGAGCTGCCTCGGATTCCCCCCTTGGCCACTCCGCAGGGCTTGACGCAGAAGGTGCGTGGGTCGAAGCCGTCGCCGTCCGCTCTGGCGGAGGCGCTCACGGCCCTCGGCCTCTGGGCTGTTCGCAAGACCCCCATCTCGCGCCTGAGTCCGAGCCAGAGGGTCGCGGCCCAGCTGCTGCCTTTCCTGGCGCTTCCTCCCGGGGTGCTGCTGGTCGACGGTCTGTTGGAGGAGCTGGATCCCTGGGCGGCTCGCAACACCCTCGAGCTGATCGACCGGTTGTGCGCCGACGGCATGGCCTTGGTGGCGGCAACCCGCCAACCGAGGTTTGCAGAGGCTTGGGACGGATGCGTCGTCATCGCGGCCAACGGACCGGTGTACGTCGGTGCCATAGCTCCCTTGCGGGACCGGCTCCGTGAGATCCGGGCCTTGGTGACCCGGGACGAGCAGCGGGCTGCGCGCGCGCTGATGGAGCCCTTCCAAGTCCGGGTGGAACAGCGGGACGGCTACACTTGGCTCATCGCCCCTGCCGGGCAGGAGACCGCCGCACGACTGATCACGGAGGGCTACGGCGAGGTGGAGGCCGTGGCCGTCCGGAACCCCAGCCTGCTGGACGCGCTGCTGGATCTCCTGCCCAGTCCTTGAACCTGCCGATGGACCTTCGCGCCTACCTCTCGAGGCACCCCCTGATCGTGGCCCCCCGCCTCCTCGGGTGGCGGCTCGCCAAGGACGGCTGCGAGGTGCGGCTCATCGAACTCGAGGCCTACGCGGACCTCGAGGATCCCGGCAGCCACGCGCACCGCAGACCAACCCGGCGCAACAGCCCGATGTTCGGTCCTCCCGGCCACGCCTACGTGTACTTCTGCTACGGCAACCACTGGATGGTGAACATCGTCGCCCACGAACCTGGAAGGGCGGGAGCCGTGCTGGTCCGAGGCGCCCTTCCGTTCGCAGGAGAAGCGCTCCTTCGTTCGCGCAGACCGAAGGCCCGCTCGGACCGCGACCTGCTCAACGGTCCGGGCAAGCTCGCCCAAGCCCTGAGGGTCGACGGCTCGCACAGCGGGCTGGATCTTCTCTCCGAGGGCTCCCCGCTCCGCCTCCTTCCGCCCGAGAACTGGCGGCCGGACCACGAGCCCGACTGGGAACGGATCCGGGTCACCCCGCGGGTCGGCCTGGCCGAGGGCAAGGGGCACGAGCTGCCTTGGCGCTTCGTTCTGGCGGAAGAGGAGTGAGCCTCACTCGGTCGCGGCGAGCCGTTCGAAGATCCTCCAGCAGAGCAAGGCGGACCTTCCCAGGTGGAACGGTCCCTTCCAGCCGTTGCCCTTGAGCCGATGGCTGACGGTGCCGTCCCGGTGCAGGTAGCCGTACCACTCGCCGTGCTTCGGATCGGGGAAGTGAGCGAACGCCCAGTCGTGCACCCTCCGGTACCAGTCCATCCAACGGCCCTCTCCGGTCAGCTCGAAGGCCATCGCGCAGGCGACCATCGCCTCGACGTGGGGCCACCACAGCTTCATGTCCCACTCGTATTGCGTGGATGGTTTGCCTAGGACGTCCCGAAAGTACAGGATGCCGCCGAACCGCTCGTCCCAACCCTTCTCAAGCATCCAGCCCAAGATTTGAGCCCCCCGCTCGATGAGCGCAGGGTCGCGCCGCCTGCGGCCGATGTCCATGATGAACCAGGACGTCTCGATGGCGTGGCCCGGGTTCATCGTGCGGCCCTCGGGGGTATCGATGAACTCCCCGTTCGGGCCGACCGTCTCGAGCAACGCCTCGAACTCGGGGTGGCAGAAGTGCTCGAACACCTCGCGCAGCGACGCATCGATCACCTGCTCGTAGAGGGGGTCGGAGTCGACCTGCTGGAGGATCGTCGCGGTGGCCAGCAGAATCATCGGCATCGCGTGCCCCTTGCTGGGCCGAGTGGACTGGATCTCCTTCGGCTCCAGCAGGCCCGGCGTCGTGTGGTAGCGATGGGCCGTGCGGAACGTCTCGGCGGCCTGCCGAATCGCGCGCGCGTCTCCCGTGGCGCGGGCGTACTCGGCGAAGGCGATGGCAGCGAACGTCTCGCTGAACACGTAGCGCCGCTTGCGCAACGGACGTCCGTCGCGGGTCGTGAGAAAGAACATGCGCCGGTCTTGGTCGTAGCCGTGGCGCTCCAGAAAGTCGAGCCCGTGCCTCGACAGCTCCAGCCACTCCTCGCGGCGCTCGACCTCGTTGTACAGCCTCGCGAAGAGCCATGCGATGCGCCCCTGGAGCCAAACCGCCTTGTCCGTTCCGTACACCGAGCCGTCCTCGTCGAGGAACGTGAGGAAGCCGCCGCACTCGCGGTCCGGCGAGTGGCGGATCCAGAAGGGCACGACGTCTTCCAGCAACAGGCGCCGATGGACCTCGGCGAGCTCGGCGAACCTCATGCCCCCACTTTACATCAAGCCTGTTTCGGGGGCCACACTGGAGCATGGTTGCGCTGTGGCTCAGTCTTCCCGCGCTCCAGGAGCCGGTGCGCGTCGAGCGCTTGGCCTACGCCAAGTGGACGGGATGTTGGAGGATCTCCAACGGCCGAATCGAGGTCGTGGTGGTGCCGCAGGTCGGTCGCGTGCTTCGGCTCGCGAGGATCGGAGGGCCGAACCTGCTTTGGGAGAACCCGGCGTTGGTGGAGGGCAGGAGCGCCGTCGCCCCCGGAGAGTGGGCCAATTACGGAGGCGACAAGCTGTGGCCCAGCCCTCAGTCTTGGGGTTGGCCGCCCGACCCCAAGCTCGACGGCTCCATGCACCGCTCCAAGGCGATCGCGAACGGGGTTTGGATGGCCAGCCAGCCCGCGGCGAGGGACGGGGTTCGCTTCGAGCGCTCGATCACGCTCGAACCCGGAGCGGACGTCGTCTTCTTCCGACAGCGCATGATCGCCACCGGGCCGAAGCCCGTGCGTTGGGCAGTGTGGCAGGTCACCCAGCTGAACGATCCTTCGGAGATCCTGATGGAGCTACCGACCGATCCAGCGTCCTGGATCCCGATGGGAGATCCTCCGCAACGCTCGGTGGACGCCAACCTGCGTCTCGAGGGCAGGTGGCTGCGCATCACCCGACACCCAGAGCAGTCGTTCAAGGTTGGCTCCGCCCTGCGCAACGGAACGCTTTGGGCCAAGACGGCCTCGGGCTGGCTCGAAATGAGGGCTCTGTTGCGACCGCCGTTCGGCACCTTCCCGGACCAAGGTGCCGGGCTCCAGGTGTACTGCAACGCCGATCCGGACCGCTACGTGGAGCTCGAGGTCACAGGGTTCCTCTCCGAACTGCAGCCTGGCGAAGCGAGCGAACTGGAGGTTCGTTGGAGGCTGGCGGACCAGCCGAAGCTCTGACACGGCGCGGGGGCGCCGGCCTCCCGGCCGGCGCCCCACGCGTTCGCCTCACCCAGGCGCTCAGGAAGTGCGCACCGGGATGCTGATGCTCTTCTTCTCCTCGACGATCTTCGGGATCGTGATTTCGACGATGCCGTTGTGGAACTGCGCGTCGATCTGCTCGAGGTTCAGGTTGTCTGCAAGGCGCAGCGAGCGGGTGAACTTGCCGTAGGCGCACTCGCGGCGGTACACGCGGGTGTTCTCATCCACGTGCTCCTGCTTGACCTCGCCCTCGATCGTCAGCACGTTGTTCTCGATGTTGACCTTCACGTCCTCGGGCTTGACACCCGGCAGAGCCGCGCGGACGATCAGCTTGTTGTCCTTCTCCAGCACGTCCATCGGAGCGACCGCGCTGCGCTCCACGATCGGAGAGCGATCCCAAGGCCAGCCCTCGAACAGCCGGTCGAACATCTCGGACATCTGCCGCATCTCCTCGAACGGGTTGAACCTCACAAGAGACGTCATCTTGCTTCACCTCCGTCTGATTGCTGTCTTCTCCGCGCTTCGCGCGTCCAATCCCTTCAACATGAGCGTGAGACGCTAAAGTTCCTTGTTGCCGGGACTATCAAAGAAAAATCCCGAATTTCCTGCCGTTGTGCAGGAAGCAACGGGGGCGGGGCTCGACGCGCCCCGCCCCCGATCCTCTCCCGCGGCTGGCTCAGAACGGCAGCGCCGGCGTGTACTCGCCGGGAACGGCCTGGTTCGCGTGGTGCACCTTGAACCCGAGGTAGTTGCCGAACGCCTCGTAGAGCGCGTTGCCGACATGGCCCTGGACGATGCCGACGTGGTGCGGGAAGTGCCGCAGCAGCACGTCGCGGTACAGCCTCTGAAGGCCCGGGATGCGGCACCACCCGTAGCCGCCGAACGTCACCGCCGGGTTGTCCTCGAAGGCTCCCTCGGCGACCACCGCGCGCCACAGGCCGTCGCTGTCCTGCGTGACGCGGCTGAGGGTGATGGGGCCGGCCTTGGCCACGAACTCGACCGTCCCTTGGCTGTCCTCGTACCTCGCCGCGCCGCTGCCGGCGATGATCTCCTGCACCCCGAGCCGAGGCTTCTCGCGCGCGAACGAAGCCGGAAACACGCCGCAGTGCCAGATGTTGGCGAGCTCGTCGTCCTCGTTGTGGAGGTTGTTCCAGTCCGCGAGACCAGCCGGGGAGCCTGCGGCGAGCATCAGGGCATGCATGGACATCGCGCCGAGGATGTCCGCCTCGCAGGCGCTCGGCTTGCCCAGGTCGCCGAACCGGCTCATCGTGGTGCAGCTGCACACGCCGTAGTTGGCCTGGATGCTCGTCCAGCACTGGATCGCGAAGGCGTCGATCTGGTTGGCCTCGCCCCACCGCTTCAGGAAGAGCTCCAGCTTGGCGCTGCGCACCACCGACTCCTCCTTGACCTTCGACACGTCCGCGTAGTCTCGGATCGAAGCCACCGTGGGTGCCAGCTCGGGGTCGTCGTCCGAGATCGCGCGCGCTCCTGCGAGCGCTTCGGAGAGGTCCAGCACCACGGTCGTGGCGCCCAGCTTCTGCAGCTGCTTCTCGTCGAAGCGGCACGTCCAGAACGCCTCGGGCCGCGCGCCGATCTGGCCGTACCGCGCGTTGCGGAGGCCGTTCACGACGCGGCAGACCCGGGCGAACCAATCGATGTCCTTGCGGAACGCCTCGTCGGTCGGGAAAACGATGGGCCTCGTCGCCACCGTGTACGCCACACCGATCTGGCGCAGAGCCTCGCCGATCGACAGCAGGCCGCAGAAGGAGTCGCGCCTCGGCGTCTGCATGGTGAGCGTCTCCTCCTCCTGGCAGCCGAAGATCAGCACCGGCACGTTGAGGCCGGCCTTCTTGACCGCCCAAGCCGCCGACTGCTCGTCGCCGAAGTTGACCGCTCCGATCACGATGCCGTCGACGTTGGCTTCCCGGAAGAGGCGGGCGGCGACCTCCGCCTCGGCGATGCTCATCACGCAGCCGACCTTCGTCTGCTCCTCGCTGGGAACCACAACCTCGATGCCCAGCGACTCCATGGCGGCGATCGCCTGGCCGCGCATCTTGGCCGCCAAGGCCGAACTGAAGAAGCCCCGGTTCGCCGGGATGAAGCCGAGCTTGATCTTTTTCAGGTTCATCGGATGCCTCCGGTTTCGATGGCCCCATTCTGCACAAACGGACCGATCGAATTCCCGCGCAGACGGCCTCGTCAGCGCAGCGCCTCGGCGAGGAAGGCGAACACGTCGGCCGACTCCTCGACCTGCAGCCAGAGCGGCTTGCCCGCGCCGTGGCCCGCCCTCGTCTCGATGCGGATCAGAATCGGAGCCTTCCCAGCCTGGGAGTGCTGCAGCGCCGCGGCGAACTTGTAGCTATGGAGCGGAACCACGCGGTCGTCGTGGTCTCCGGTCACCACCAGGGTCGCCGGATACCTCGTTCCGGGCCGCACGTTGTGGTAGGGCGAGTAAGCGAGCAACCAGCGGAAGGCCTCGGGATCCTCGGGGTCGCCGTAGTCGGAAACCCAAGCCCACCCGATCGTGAACTTGTGGAAGCGAAGCATGTCCAGGACGCCCACGTAAGGCACGCAGGCACCGAACAGGTCGGGCCGCTGCGTGAGGCAGGCTCCCACCAGCAGTCCGCCGTTGCTGCCTCCACGGATCGCCAACCTCTCCGGGCGCGTGACCCCGGTGCGAACCAGGTGCTCCGCGGCCGCGATGAAGTCGTCGAACACGTTCTGCTTGTTCGCCAAGCGTCCCGCGTCGTGCCACGCGTTGCCGTACTCTCCGCCGCCGCGGAGGTTGGCGACCGCCACCACGCCGCCCCTCTCCAGCCACAGCACGTCCGCCGGCTGGAACGCCGGAACCACGGGGATCCCGAAGCCTCCATAGCCGCCCAGCAGCGTCGGACGCTGGCCGTCCAGGCTCAAGCCACGCTCATGCACGAGGAACAGCGGGATGCGCGTGCCGTCCCTGCCCGCATAGAACTGTTGGCGCACCTCGAAGCGTTCGGGATCGAACGGTGCTTGGGGCGCGCGCCACACCCGTACCGACAGGTCCTCCACGCCGAGCCGGTAGAGCGTCGGAGGCCGAACGAAGGAGGTGAACACGAAGAACGCCTCGTCGTCGGCCCTTCTGCCCTCGAACGAGCCCACCGTGCCCAGCCCGGGCAGAGGCAATTCGGCGACGGGCGTCCCGTCCTCCTCGAACACGCGCACGACCGAGCAGGCGTCTCGCAGGTACACGGCGAACAGACGCCGCCCCACCAGCGAAGCCCACTGCAGCTTCAGGTCGCACTCCGGGACGAGATCCTCCAGCTCCTCGGGCCGGCGGGCGTCGGCCAGGCAGATCTTGCCCATCGGCGCGTCGCGATCGGTCCACACCCAAAACCGGTCACCCGCGCTGGCCAGCACGCCGTACCGCGCATCCTGGCGGTCGAACAGCGGAATCGCCGTAGCGGAAACGTCCGCCAGATCCAAGAGGAGCACGCGGTTGCGCCGATCGGTGCCCGTCCAAACGGTTACCACGAGCCACCGACCGTCCTCCGAGACCCCTCCGGAGAAACCCCATTGAGGCTGGTCGGGCCTCTGGCACACCACGAGGTCGCTCTCCTGCGGCGTGCCGAGGCGGTGGAGCAGCAGGCGTTGACCCTCGTTCTTCGCCTGGAGCCTGTCCACTTCGGAAGGAGGCTCGTAGCCGGAGTAGAAGAAGCCCGTTCCATCGGGCAACCACGAGGCGCCGGAGAACTTGCTCCACTGCAGGCGGTCGGGCAGGTCCTTGCCGCTCTCGGCGTCCAGGACTCTCCACTCCAACCAGTCCGAGCCTCCGGTGGAGAGCGCGTAAGCCACCCATCTGCCGTCCTCGGAAGGCGACCAAGAAGAGAGGGCGACCTTGCCGTCCTCCGAGAGGGAGTTGGGATCCAGCAGCTGCCTGGGCTCGCCGCCGCTCTCCTCCACCATGAGCACGGGTTGGCTGCGTTTGCCGTCCCAGTAGGAGTAGAACAGCCTGTCGCCTCGACGGACGGGCAACCCAAAGCGCTCGAAGTCCATCAGCTCCTTCAGCCGGGCAGCGAAGGCCGCACGCTCGGGCACGGAGTCGAGCACCCGCCGTGTGAGCTCGTTCTGCTCCCGGATCCAGCGACGGGTGTCCTCCGAGTCGGACTCCTCCAGCCACCGGTAGGGATCGGCGACCTCAACCCCGTGCAGGGTCTCCACGAGATCCAAACGCTTCGCTTCGGGATAGCGCCCCTCAAGAACCACGACCTGCCTCCTCGCCCCAGGGACGGACGGACGGACGCCTGTCTCGAACGAGGTCCCGCAGCCACTCCTCCGACCGACGCCAATACGGACCGTGGTCACCCACGTGCGCGGCGGACGGCATCACCACCGTCTCCTTGGCGCCGCGCAGCTCGTTGACCATCGCGAACACACCCGGTGGCGGGCAGACGGTGTCGATCAGGCCGACTCCCACCAGCATCGGGCAGCGAACGCGCCGAGCGAAGTGCACGACGTCGAAGTACTCGGCCGTGCGGCGAACCTTCTGCGGATCCTTCCCTTGCGTCTGCCAGTGCCACATCGGCCATCCGGGTGCCCTTCCCGCCAGGGGTCCGTTCTGGTCGCAGCCCGCGGGAACGTCCGCGAGCCCGGCGGTCACCTTCGGGTGCAGAGCGGCGGTGACGATCGTCTGCAGGCCGCCTTGGCTCCCGCCCGTCACGACCAGCGTTCGACCGTTCCAGTCGGGCCGACGAACAAGGTACTCGGCCGCTCGGTAGCACGAGAGGTACATGCGCAGGAAGTAGCTCGTCTCGCGATCGTCGTTGCCGATCGCCGCGTAGTTCGCCAACGGTCCCCGACTGAGCTCGTCGTAGAACTCCTTCGGACGATCGAAGGGCAGATCGTGGGCCATGATGTTCAGGGTGAGGAACCCCATCTTGGCGCGCGACACCACCCAGTCCCTCTGCAGAGGATAGACGCCGGCCCACTGGACGATCAGCAACGCAGGCAGCTTGCCCGCCTTGGTCGGCTTGGCGAGCTGACCGTGGATCTTCGATCCGCGGAAATGGTCGAGCTGGACCCTGTAGTACTCCACGCCTTCCGACCCGGAGTCCGCACGCTCGAGCCGCGGGTTCATCGGCACCTTGGCCAGCTCCCGCAGCTTCGCCTGCCAGAAGTCGTCGAAGTCCTTTGGGCGCTGGGTGCAAGGCTTCAGCCGCCAAGGCGAGAAGGCCATGCCTCCCTGTCCGGCGACAACCCTGTCACCCACTTTGGTTTCCGCTTCGAGCAACAGCCAGCCCGGACGGTCGAGGGTTGTCTCCACGGCGATCGCTCCCCCCGGCAACTTCCTTTGCGACCAAGCCGCGAACGGCTCCAGGCCGTTCAGCTTCAGTCGAAGGGTCACGTCCTGGCGGAGCGCTCCCTCCGCCAAACGGACCGTCCACCCGACCTTGGAGCCCGCAGGGGCGATTCCGGATGCCGGCCACGGTTGGACGACGAGGGACTGCGCGAGGGCCCCGGCAACCACGGTTCCCGAGGCCAGCATGGCGAGAAGCAAGCGAGGTCTCATGCGGGCATGCTACCTTTCGGTGGAGCTCCGGTCGCGGCGGAACCCCAGCCACGCCGCGAGGCCGACCCCCACGAACAGCGAAGCGGCGGTGCCCGCCATGAATCGCGCCGCGCCCGAGGACGCCGACAGGTCCAGCGTGGTCGCCATCAGGATCTGGGTGCTCAGCGTCGCCAGAATGCTGAGCGAGGTTGCGGAGACAAACACCCATCTTCGGGCCGCGTTCATGGTGTACGCCGTTGCTGCCACCAACGACAGCGCGCCTGCCGTCACCGCCCAAGCGACGGAATCCGCCAAGCCGGAGTAGTTCGGTCCAAGGAGCCAAAGGAACGGCTCGGGCACCCACCAAGCCAGCCCCGCGAGCGAGCCTGCCACGAGGCAGGACGCCGCCAGGACTCTGCCGTAGACCCGTGGCAAGGTCGTCAAGGGAGCGCTCGCCACCCTCGGCGCCACCAGCACGGGGTTCGCGGCACCCAGGAAGAGAAAGATCTGAGCAAGGCGACCGAGCGCCCCAACCTCGGCGACGGCTTGCGACGAGCCAACCCAGGCGACGATGCCGAGCACGATCTGATCCTGAAAGGCGTAGTACACCGTGGTCGGAAGCAGCGGCCCCAGGTAGGACCAGAACTCTCGATAGGTCTGTGGTGGGACGCGTCCAGGTGGCGACAGATCCCGCTCGACAGCCCGACGCAGGCCCCAAGACGTCAAGCCCGTCTGGAGGGCGGCGATCCCAGCGGCGAGCCAGCCTGTGAGCCATCCCAACGACCAGGCGAGCGCGCTCAGCATCAGCCGCGCCACCGCCGGAATGGTCTTCGCCGCGTAGTAGGCGCCGACGCGCCCGGCAATCAGCAGCGGCGCACCGTACAACAGACCGCCCTCGAGCCAAACGAACGCAAGCACGGCCAGCCAGAGCAGCAGCTTGTCGGACCACGGCCAAGGCTGCCGCGCGGTCAGCAAGGGGAAGGCGGCGGCAGAGGCAGACGCGACCAGGAGAAACGACCTCAGCCGGAGTTGGGAAGCCGCGGTGAGGTAGCGCGCCACGACACCGGGCTCGGAGGCTCTCGAGCCGACGAGCGCAACGATCGAGCCTTGCAGGCCGAGGTCGGTCAGCACGCTGAGCACGCGCTGGAACGCGAAGGCGACGCTGTACTGCGCGTAGGCTTCGACGCTCAGCCACCGCAACAGAAGCAAGCCCGTCACGAGGCTAAGACCTTGGGAGGCGCCCTGCCCGCCGGCGAACGCCGCGAGCTGGCGCCACAACCCGCGCGGTGCGTGGGTGCGAACGTTCGGCTCGATGGTGGCGTCGCTCACGGCTTACCCACGAACGCGCCGACGGCCAAGAGGATCCAACCGAAGACGAAGGAGATCCCTCCGAGCGGGGCCACGATACCCATCCATCTGGGACCCCCCAGCGCCAGAGCGATCAGGGACCCGCCGAACAGCAGGCTCCCCAGCGCGAACAGCGACGCAGCGAGCGCGGAGCTCCGAACACGGACCATGCCCGCAACGATCACCCCCAACGAGTGGAGCATGAGGTACTGGATCGCGGTCCGATACAGCTCCAGCCCTCGGTCGTCCAGGTGGGGCCTCAGACCATGAGCGCCGAAGGCGCCCAGCCCGACCGCAAGAGCCGCCATCAGGCACCCCACCGCGAACCAACGCCGATCCACGGAGATAAGCTACCTTGCCGGCTCGGGCACCGTGGGATCGAACGGGTCGCTCAGGTCGAAATACGTTCGGGGCCCAGCAGAGACGCCGCTCCAGTCCACGGCGAACAGCTTGCGTCCCTTCAGGGAAAGAAGCCTGCGGATCAGCTCCGCTCGAGCGGCCGCCCGCGTGTCGCAAGGCGCGGCGTCCATCGCGCGCACGATGTCCTGCTCCGAAACGAGCCTCCGCACTCCGTAGGACTCGGCGAAAGCGTGGAACAGGCTCTTTTCCGGATCGATGTTGTGGTACTCGAGGTCGACCGAATGCAGAGCGTCGTCGCTCCAGGTCGCGCCTTCCGCCTCGATGTACTGCTCCAGAATCCTGCGCTTGGCCACCCAGTCCAAGCGATCGGCAAGGGCCATCGGGTCCCTCTCCAATCCGTCGAGAACCTCTTCCCAGGCGTCCAGCGTCCAGTCCGTGTCCTCGTCCCAGCCGCGAAAGGCCTGCGCCCTATCGAGATACTCGCGCTGCAGGTCGACGGCTCGGATCTCCATGCCGTCAGCCAGCCGCACCTCCCAGCGCCAAGTCTCGTCTCGGCTCACCTCGCGCAAAGCCCGGACCGGGTTCGCCACGACCCACCGATCCTCGATGCGACCCTCCTCCAGCAGCCTGAGAACGAGCATGGTCGTGCCGACCTTCAGCGCATAGGCGTACTCATTCTGGTTCGCCTCCCCGAACAGGAGGTGCAGGCGCGTGGTGCCGCCGTAGCTGTACAGGTGCTCCCACTTGGGGTTGATCATCGCCCGGTTGAACCGCACGCGGCTCGCCAGAGGCTTGAGGATGTGATCGGCGCGCTGGCTGAGCTGGAAGCGCACCGAGTCGTCCGGCAGAACGTCGTAGACGTGGCCCACCCAGATGAAGTCCACGGGGTTGCGGGCCATCTCCCGAGGGCTCGGTCGACCGCCCTCGACGAGCAAGTGGCCACCCACACGGCCGACGCCGGCGAAGATCTGACGCGTCGCCAGGAAGCCCAAAAGCTTCATGGCGGCCACTCCGCCGATCATCTCCTCGCCTGCCACAAGGTAGTTCTCGTGGCAACCGAACGTGTGCCCACCGAAGTGGTCGATGGAGTTGTTGTAGACGCTCACGGCATCGCTGAGCCGGAGCTCGTCCAGAGCGCGGAGGATCAGCCTCTGGCCGGCACGGTCGTGGGCGATGAGATCGCGCAGGTTCGTGCACTCGGCGGTCGCGTACTCCAGGTGCGATCCCACCGCGTCGATGTACAGGCGCCCACCGTTGAGCAGGAATCCCCCGGACTGCGCCGGCTCGAAGACCTCGTCTCGGGCAACGACGTCCAGAACCCCGACCTTCGCGTCGAGGAACAGGTAGTCCTTGATCGCCTCGACGGCGTCCTCCGGACGTCCCAGATCCTCGTCCGACACGAGGCAACCGAACTCGGTTTCGACCCCGACGATCCTGCGTCGAAGGGCATCCATGACCGTATCCTACGCTCCAGCGGACCCGCGCGTGCGCCGCTGGGCCTAGGTATCCTCTGGCGCGCGGCAGGCTGCCGCCCCAATCCGATGGCTGAATTCATCAAGTGCTCCGGTTGCGGCCGCGTGCTGTTCCACACCGAGTTGATGCAGTCGTGGAAGGTGTGCGGGCACTGCGGCTGGCACCACAGGCTCAGCGCTCGGGAGCGCATCGAGGCCACCTTCGATCCAGGCACGTTCGAGGAGTTGGACGCCGACCTGGTTTCGGTGGACCCGCTGGGCTTCCCCGAGTACCGGGAAAAGCTCGCCGCGGCGGAGCAGAAGACCGGCTTGCGGGATGCGATCGTCAGCGGCATGGCTCGCCTCGATGGTCTTCCCGTGTCCGTGGCGGTGTCCGATTTCGCCTTCATGGGCGGTTCCATGGGTTCGGTGGCAGGAGAGAAGATCGTTCGCTCGTTGGAGCGGGCGGCGGAGCGGCGGTGCGCCGCGATCCAGTTCTGCGCCTCGGGCGGAGCCCGCATGCAGGAGGGCATGCTGTCGCTGATGCAGCTTCCCAAGACCAACGCGGGCGTGCAGCGTTGCCGCGACGCAGGAGTTCCCTACATCGCCGTGTTCACCGATCCGACCATGGCGGGCGTGCTCGCGAGCTACGCCTCCGTGGCCGACGTGATTCTGGCGGAGCCGCGGGCGATGGTCGGTTTCGCGGGCGCCCGGGTCAGCAAGCAGGCTGGGGTCGGCAAGGTGCCGGACGATTTCCAGATGGCCGAGTTCGCCCACAAGCATGGCTTCATCGACCGCATCGTCGCTCGCGGTGAGTTGAGGGACGTTCTGGCCGCCTTGGTGCGCATTCTGGGGGCACGGTGCTATGCCGGCTAAGACGTGGAAGGAGTGGGAAGGCCCCGTCCTGGAGCTGCAAGACGGCATCGCCAAGCTCCGTCAGATGGCCGCCAAGGAGGCCGACTCGGCCAAGCGCAAGGCCTTGGAGTCCAAGATCGCAGAGTACGAGGCGAGACTGGCCAAGTACATCGACACGCAGTATTCGCAGCTCGGGCCCTGGGAGAAAGTGCTCGTCGCCCGTGCGGAGCCGAGGCCGTACACGCTCGACTTCATCCAAGCCATCTGCTCCGAATTCATCGAGCTCGAGGGCGACCGACGGTACGGCAACGACCCCGCCATCGTCGGCGGGCCGGCGGTGTTCCGAGGCCGACCGATCGTGATCCTAGGCCACCAGAAAGGCCGGAACATCCAGCAGAGGCAGTACCGCAACTTCGGCATGGCCAAGCCCGAGGGCTACCGCAAAGCCATCCGACTGATGCAGATGGCCGATCGGTTCGGGCTTCCCGTGGTGGCCCTGCTCGACACCCCCGCGGCGGACCCGGGAGTGGACAGCGAGTCGAGAGGGATCTCGGAGGCGATCGCCGACTCCATCCTGACCATGCTTGGTCTCCGGGTGCCGACGGTGGCCGCGGTGATCGGAGAGGGAGGCTCTGGGGGAGCGATCGGCATCGGCGTCGGCAACCACGTGCTCATGCTCGAGCACGCGGTCTACAGCGTCATTCCCCCGGAGGGTTGCGCCGCGATCCTTTGGCGGCAACCGGAACGCGGCGACGAAGCTGCGGCCGCCTTGCGGCTCACGGCACAGTCGGCCATGGAGCTCGGCCTGATCGACAGGATCGTTCCCGAACCGAAGGGGGGCGCCCACAGGGCCCCGGACGTCGCGGCGCTGAGCCTCGGCGACGAGCTCGAGCGCTCGCTGAAGGAACTGTCGGGCCTCACCCCGGAGGAACTCCGCGAACAGCGGTACCGCAAGTACCGCTCCATGGGGGTCTTCGGCACGGCAGGCTAGCCTCCGCCGGTCAGCACGCTCCAGAGCAGCAGGAGATTCAGAGCCGACACGACCGCCCCGACGGCCCACAGCCCAATCGAGTCGGCGCGGGAGTTCCGGAACCGGCCCATGACCCTCTCGCTGGAGGTCAAGCGAATCTGCAGGAAGATGGTGATCGGGAGCTGCACGCTCAGCAACATCTGGCTCACCAGCAAACCTTGGAACGGGTTCGCCACGAAGAGAATGGCGATGAAGGCCCCAACCAGGGTGAACCAAACGCCGGCTCGGGTGTGCATGTCCTGCATGCTGTAGGGCTCATCGAACATGCCCGCGAGGATCGAGCCTCCTGCCATTCCCGCGGTCACGCTCGACGCCAGCCCGGCGAGCAATAGTGCCACCGCGAACACCACCGCGGCCGCGTGTCCCAGCAAAGGTCGCAGCATCTGCTCGGCCTGCTCCAGCTCGGTGACCTGCACGCCATGTCGGAAGAACACGGCCGCCGCCACCAGGACCATGGCGCTGTTGATCGCCCAACCCACCACCATCGAGAACAGGGTGTCGACGAACTCGTACCTCATCTGCCGCTCGATGACCTCGGGCCTCTCCAGCTGCCACTGGCGGCTTTGGATCACCTCCGAGTGGAGGAACAGGTTGTGGGGCATGACCACGGCACCCAGCACGCTCATGATCAGCGCGATCGCTCCATGCGGAAAGGAGGGCAGCACCCACCCCCGGGCGGCATCCAACCATTCCACGCGCACATGGCCCAGCTCGAAGAGGAACGACAGGCCGATGAGGGACACGAATCCAATGATGAGGCGCTCGATCCGCCGGTAGCTGTTGCTCAGAAGGATGTACAGGACCACAGCCAGAACGAGCGCCGCCCCGAGCTTCAACGGAATGCCGAACAGCATGCGCAGGGCGATGGCTCCACCCAGAAGCTCGGCAAGGGCGGTAGAGACCGCGGCGAGCATCGCCGAACCGAGCACCGCGCGAGCAACCCATGGCCGCAGATGGCGCGAAGCGGCCTCCGACAGGCACAGTCCCGTGGCGATCCCCAAGTGCGCGGCGTTGTGCTGCAGCAGGATCAGCATGATGGTCGACAGGGTGACCATCCACAGCAACCGATAGCCGTACTCGGCTCCCGCCGCCACGTTCGCCGCCCAGTTGCCGGGGTCGATGAAGCCGACGGTCACCAAGAGGCCCGGGCCGACGTACCGAAGGATCTCGCGCGCCCCACCGAACCCCAAGGCGTGGCGAGTCTGAAGGAAGACGTTGAGTCTCCGTTTCAGACCCATGCGACATGCCCCCCGGGTTCGCGGATCGTCAAGCCGAGTAAACTGTACCATCGTTGAATCCCCCGTCAACGATCGGCGTCCGCTCCGTGGCGCGTCTCTTCTGGCCGCTCGCCGTCTCCTGGCTGTTCATGAGCCTCGAGACGCCGATCGCGATGGCCATCGTCTCGCGCAGCGCCGCCCCGGAAGTCGGTGCGGCGGGGTTCCTCATCCTGATGGCGGTCTCGATTTGGGTCGAGAGCCCCGTGATCGACCTCCTCTCGACGAGCACCGCCCTTGCCCGGTCCCGGGGCGACTTTCTGAGGGTGAGGGCCTACACCCTGGCGACCATGGCACTGGTGACGGTCGCGCATTTCCTCGTGGCGTTCACCCCTCTGTACGGCTGGCTGATGCGATGGGTGCTGGGTCTGCCGGAGCAGCTGGTCCAAGCGGTGCATGTCCCTTTGCAGATCATGCTGCCCTGGAGCGCGCTCATCGGATGGCGCCGCTTCCAACAAGGTCTGCTGATCCGCAACGGCTCCACCCGCCCGATCGTCGTGGGAACTTCCCTGCGGCTGGCGACGATCGGCGGCGCCGGGTCGGCGCTGTTCTTCGGCTTCGGCCTTGCCGCGCTGGAGGCCGTGGCTATGGCTCTCATTGCCTCGGTGGCGGTCGAATGCCTTTTCGTCAGCTGGGTGGTGCGCCCCGTGCTCTCCGAGCGATACGCCACCGCGGCGGAGGCCCCGGAGGTCCGCCTGGCGGCGATCTTGCGGTTCCATGTGCCTCTGACCATCACGACGATGGTCAGTCTCACCACGACACCCTTGCTCGGTGCGGCGATTGCGCGGCTGCCCGACAGCGTCCGCGCGCTCGCAGCCTGGCAGGTGGCCCTCACGCTGGTCGGACTGTTCCGCATCGTGCCGTTCGCGTTGCCGGAAGCCGTGATCGCTCTCTACGACGAGCGCCGAGGGAGACCGGCCTTGCTGCGGTTTTCTTGGCTCCTCGCCGCGACGCTGTCCGGTTCGCTCTTCCTCCTGTGGGTTGCCGGCTTCGACCGTTGGTTCTTCGCAGAGATGCTCAACGCGCCCGAGGCGCTCGTTTCGGATGCTCGCACGGCCGTGCTCGCCTGCATGGCTCTGCCGGCGGTCGGCGTGGCTCTCGGGTTTTGCCGAGGGGTGCTCGCTGCCGAGCTGAGGTCTGCGAGCCGACTGTGGGCTATGCTGGCCGGCGTGGCGCTTCTCGCCGTCCTGCTCTTCGTGTGGGGGCCGGCGACCGGCCTGCCGGGAGTGGTGTTGGCCGCGGCGGCCCTGACCGCATCCCAGGGCCTCGAGGCGCTTCTCCTGTGGTCCGCCACAAGGAGCTTGGGGAAGGCCGTCGGCGGCGTCACCGAACGGGCTCTCTAGGCAGAGCGCTCATCGGCAAGCATCTCGGTGACCGCGCCGATGCCCAAATTCGATTCCAGCGCGGCCAGCTTCTGGCTGAGATCCTCCAAGAGACGCTCGGGGTCCTCGCCGTGCACCGATCGGCGCACCGCCAGAACGGCGCCAACGGTGGCCAAACCAGCGAAGAATCCGAGCCAGAAGCGTCCGTCCAAGCACATGCCGATCAACCCTACCGTAAAGACGGATTGGCCGAAGGTAAGGTTCCTGCGGCATGGAGAACGCGGATCGCTCCGATCTCGACCGGCTTTTGGCTTCGGCTCGCGGCTTCATGGAGGCCAGGATCCTTCTGACCGCTGCCGAGCTGGACGTGTGGACGTCTCTCCGAGAGCCCACCGGGCTGGACGAGCTGGCAGTCAGGCTCCACGCCGACCCGAGGGGCCTCGAAATCCTGTTGGACGCACTGACGGCGACCGGTTGGCTGTTGAAGACCGACGGGCGCTACGCGAACACCCCGGCCGGCGCTCGCTGGCTGACGGGAGGTTCATCGGAGAGCGTGCTGCCGTACCTGCAGCACATGGCCCACCTCTGGGAGCGATGGGCCGGGCTCACCGCGAAAGTCGTTCCCTTGCCGAGCGACCGGAGGGAGGAGAGCCGCCAACTTGCGTTCATCGAAGCCATGCACGTACTGGCGAGCCGGCGGGCCGACAGAACGATCGGCCTGTTGCGCCCCGACGAGTCCCGGAGCCTGCTCGATGTCGGCGGCGGATCGGGAACCTACTCGGTCGCCTTCCTCCGAGCCAATCCCGACGCGACCGCCACCGTGTTCGACCTTCCCGCCGTTGCGACGATGGCAGCCCGTCGCTTCGAGCAAGAAGGCTTGGCCGGCCGCGGACGCGCCGTGGGGGGCGATTTCGGCACGGACCCCTTGCCGGAAGGCCACGATCTGGTCCTTCTCTCGGCGATCATCCACATGAATGGCACCGAGGAGAACGTGCGGCTCTTCCACAAGTGCCGTCGGGCGTTGCAGCCGAATGGAAGGCTCGTCGTTCGGGATCACTTGATGTCCGAGGACCGCACCGAACCGGCCGCGGGCGCGCTGTTCGCGGTCAACATGCTCGTCGCGACGGAAAGGGGTCGAACCTACACGCTGGCGGAGGTTGCCTCGATGCTCCGCGACGCGGGCTTCGGCGAACCCGAGGTGCTGGACCGACCGGGCACGATGGACGACCTTGTCGAGGCCCGTCCGCTCTGAAACAAAAAAGGCTCCTCCGATGCGAAGGAGGAGCCAAAGGGGGAGGATAGGTCTCTACCTCTCGTCGCTCGCCGCGATCGGAGGCCATCTTGTTTGCGTTGCCACTACGAGGACGGATCCTCCAGCCCGTTTCGTTCGCAAAGATCGGGCTATCGATCCGATCCTTGCTCTAGGCCGGAGCCGATCTCGCGCCATCGCCGGGCGAAGCCATCCGGTCCCGCGAGCCTTTTGAGCGAGCGGTGCTGGAGGTACGCGAACACGAGCACCCCAACCACGGCAAGAAGCCCCTTGTCCTTCCACAGGACCAAAAGACCCAGCGACGTGTTCCAAGCGAGCAGCAGCGAGGGATTCAGCCACCAAAGGCGCAGATCCATGCGCCGAAGCCTGCGCTCCCACGACGCACCCGGAAGCGTCGGTTCCAGGCACTCAGCAAGGTAGCTGCCGATGCGCGCCGTCGCTTCCGCCTTGTGAGCGATCAACTGTGAGAACAGCAGGTACGCGAAGATGGTGAGGAGCCCGAGGCCGCGGGTCTCTTCCGACGAAGCCGCGATCAGCAGCGTGAGGTTGATGGCGAAGAAGCCGACGCCCAGCAGCCATGGAACAACCCGATCGTTCTGCAGGATTTCCTCGCGCAGGGTTCGATATTCCAATTCGAGGAAGCGATGTCCGGAGGAGTCTTCCATGGCGACAGACTACCGCAGAGGGATCTCAGTAGGAGCACACCTTGCGGCAGGCCAGCGCGACCTTCTCCACGTCCGGCAACACGTACGACTCGAGGGGCTTGACCCACGGGACCGGCGTGTCGAGGCGTGTGACGCGGACGGGTGGCGCATCCAGATACTCGAAGCCCAGCTCCGCGATGCGGGCCAGAACCTCTCCCGCGAAACCACACGTCCGAGGAGCCTCGTTGACCACGACGACCCGGCTGGTCTTGGCCAGCGACGCCAAGATGGTGTCCTCATCCAGAGGCACGAGGCTGCGCAGATCGATGACCTCGGCCTGGATCCCTTCCTCTTGCAGCTTGTCCGCGGCGGCCAGGCAGTGGTACACGTTCTGACCGTAGCTGATCAGCGTGACGTCCCTTCCCTCGCGCCGAACGGCGGCCTTGCCGATCGGAACGATCTCATCGGGTCCGGGAACGGCCTCCTCCAACTCTCGTCTCCGGTAAAGCTCCTTGATCTCGAAGAACACGACAGGGTTGCCATCCCGCAAAGCCGCCTTCAAGAGTCCCTTGGCGTCGTAGGGCCTGCTGGGGCAAACCACCTTCAGTCCTGGGGAGTGGCAGAACCATGCCTCGTTCATCTGGCTGTGGTAGAGGGCACCGCCACCGTAGGCTCCGGCGGGGCCGCGGATCACCACGGGCATGCTCACCTCTCCCGCGGATCGGTAGTGGAAGGTTGCAAGGTTGTTCACGATCTGGTCGAAACCGCAGGAGATGAAGTCGATGAACTGCATCTCGGCCATCACCGTGCGGCCTTCCAGCGCCATGCCCACGGCGGCACCAACGATCAGACTCTCGCTGATCGGAGTGTCGATCACCCTTTCCGAGCCGAAGCGGGCCAGCAGGCCCTCGGTCACTCCGAAGGCGCCGCCCAACAGGCCGATGTCCTCACCCAGACAGATCATGTCCGGGTTCCTCGCCATCTCCTCGTGCAACGCTTCGTTCAGCGCCTGCAGATAGTTGCGCTTCGCTCCCACGGCGGATTCAGCGGCGAGACTCACGGTTGCGGCTCCCCCTCCTCATGGAACACCCACCAGCCCGCCTCCTCGGCGTCCGGATACGGGCTGCGGATGGCGAACTGGACCCCCTCCCGGACGTACGCCACCACATCGGGCGGGAAGTCCTCGTCTCGCACTTCCGACGCGCTCTTGCCCTCGGGCTGGTAGCGATCCGCCTCCTCCCGGGCCAAGATTCCGAGCTCGACCAGGCGCTCCTTGCAGATGGCGATCGGGTCACGACGGCGTCCTTCTGCAACCTCCTCCGGGCTACGGTACTTGTTCGCCCGGTCGTCGTCGTGGTCCCCGTGGCCGTAGGCACGGTAGGTGCGGCACTCGACCACAGTGGGGCCGTGTCCCGCACGGGCGTAGTCGATGCACCAGCGCACCTTGTCGTACACGTCGAACACGTCCTGACCGTCCGCCACCAGGCCCGGTATCCCGTAACCTTTCGCCCGGTCCGCGACGAACGGCGTCGGACAGCCGAGCTCCAAAGGGGTCCCGTAGGCCCACATGTTGTTCTCGATCACCGTCACCATCGGCAACTTGTGCACGGCGGCGAAGTTCAGACCCTCGTGGAAGTCCCCCCGCGCGGTGGCTCCCTCGCCGTTGAACGTCAGCACGATCGCCTTCGAGCCTCTCAGCCTCTCCGAGTAGGCCACTCCCGCGGCCACAGGCACAGTGCTCGCGAGCATCGAAGTGGAGTGGATGATCCGCTTCTTCCGCGAACCGATGTGAGACCAGTTGTCCCGGGCCCGCCCCGGTGAGGCCGCCTTGCCCCAGATCTGAGCGCAGACCTCCTGGATGCTCATTCCGATGCGGTCCGGGTTCCGCCAACCGCTCTTCAGGTCCTTCAGGAAGAAAGCCGGCATGTCTCGGTGGATCGGACTGATCCAGTCGAACGGCTCGAGACCGTACAGCGCACCAACCAGGATCGCCTCTTGGTTGTGGCTGGAATACAGGGTGCCCCGAAGGTGCCCGCGCTTCTTCTCCTTGATCAGCCGAACGTCGAAATAGCGAGCTAGAAAGAGCTGGTTCAGGATCTCAACGAGGTCTTGCGGAGCCAGCGACGAGCTAGGCCGTTGGTCCGTGCCCCATGGTTCTGCCGCTTCGGCGGGGGCGGCAGAGGCGGACAGACTGGACATGGTTTGCAACTCCTGTTGGGCCTTTCGGGGTACCCGGCATTGTACCTATCGGTTTCTTAACCTCCTAGGTTCTACGAGGGACCCTGCGGAATGGCGCCGGGGTCGGCTGGAAAAGCCGACCCCGGCGCGGACCGCACGGCTGGATCAGCGCAACCCGATCGCCTGTTTCATCTCCGCCACGAACTCGGCCTTCTCCTTGTAGCCGACGATCTTGTGCACGAGCCTCCCCTGCGCGTCCGTGATGACGCAGGTCGGGTAAGCCTCCACGCCGTACGTCTGGGCCAGCTGCGGGTTCGCCTCCGCGTCGACCTCGACGAACACGAAGTGCTTCGACATCGCTTGGAACTCCGCCGACGGGAACACGTTCTTTTTCAGCTCCTTGCACCAGCCGCACCACTCCGTGTAGAAGTCGATGAAAACGAACTTGTTGGCCTTCGAAGCGGCGGCCAGGGCTTGGCTGTGGTCCTTGTACCACTTCGGCGCGCTCAGCTCCTCCGGCGCCACCTGGCGGCTTCCGGACGGCGGCTCGAAGGCGAAGGCGGCAACGGCCAGAGACCCTCCCAAGGCGAGGGACCTCGCATCCATGACCAAGGTCCGCCGTCCATCTGTCTGCTGGACCGACCACTCCGCCTGCCGCAGAACGCCGTCCTTCGCATCGAAGTAGAGCGTGGCGCGGCCGAGCTTGCCGGGCCAATCGACCTCCACGCCCTGCAACGAAACTCCCCGCCGCACCCGCGGCGCGACGCTCCGAACGGCCGACGCCTTCTCCAAGGCTCCCCTCTGGAAGAACGGCAACCAGAGCGCCCACTCGGATTTGTCGAAGCTGCTTGCCAACAACGCCTCGCTCAGCGGCTGCCTCGCGAACCGGTTTTCCTTCTTGTCCAGAGTGACGAGCTCCTTGCCGTCGCTCACCATCAGCACCTCATCGGACTCGAGGCGAAACAGGTTCGGCTTCGCAAGAGCAATCCTCAACCTTTGCGGCGCGCCGCCGATCGGCTGGATCGTCAACTCGGCCTGCAGGCTCTGCGATTCGGCAAGGGCCGCGGCGTGCCGATCCAGCAGGCCCTTGGGTCCGCCTTGGAGCAACGCCAAACCCGTGCCCGCCATGGCGACGGCCACGGCGAGAATCGTTCCCTTCTTCATCTCCCGCACCTCACACACCATTGGACGCGTGTCGGCCGGCACCAGGTTGTCGGGCCGTGGCCGAAACCCGCAGAAGATGCAAAATGGCCTCGATGAGGGCTTGGCAGGCGGCTTTGGTGTTGGCGGCGTTGCACGCGATCTTGGCCGCCGGGTACGCGCTCCTGACGCCCTATCGAACCGCTGGGCGGGTTCTGATGCAGGGAAACGCCCCAGCGCTCGACATCGGTGCGCCGGACGAGCGCCAACACGCCAACTACGTGCAGCGCCTGCTGGAAGGCTCGGGCTTGCCCGTCTTCAACCCCGAGGATCCCAACCTGTACGAGAGCTACCAGAGCCATCAGCCGCCGCTGTACTACGCGCTTGCAGCAGGTTGGTCGCGGCTGGTGGGATTGGCCAGCGCCGTGGATCCCGAGGCGGGATTCCGTCTGCGGCTCCTGAACGTGCTGATCGGGTCGCTCGGAGTGTGGGGCCTGTTCCTAGCGGGCCGATGGCTAACGATGGACGACCGTACGGGCTTGATGGCTGCCGCAATCGGGGGGTTGCTGCCCATGGGTTGCGCCCTCAGCGGAGCGGTGTCGAACGACCCTCTGCTGATCGCGCTCTGCACGTTCAGCCTCGCCTTCCAGATTCGGGCGACCTCGGAGCGCGCAGGACGGTACGACCTGTGGTGGGCCGCCTTGTTCGCGGGCTTGGCGATGCTCACCAAAACTTCCGGAGTCGCCCTCTTGCCAGGGCTGGCCCTTGCAGCTTGGTGGAGCGGGAGGAGGCGGCCCGAGAAGCGAGGCTGGCTCCGAGCGTTGGGCCCCGCGCTGTTGGCGGTAGCGGTGGTTCTGCCTTGGTGGATCCGCAACAGCCTGCTCTATGGGGATCCTCTTGCCGCGAGGGCTTTCCAGCAGGCGTTCACGGGCGCGATGCAAGCCTCCCAAGGGATGGAACGAGTCGGCGTCGCGGGCTACTGGCTCGAGGTGGTCAAGGGCACGTGGTGCAGCTTCGTCGGTGTCTTCGGCTACTGGGACATCTGGCTCGACCCGAGGCTCTATGCAGCGTCGGCCTTGGCAGCGGCGCTCGGCTTGGCCGCCTCCCTCGTTCGGCTCAGGCTCGAGCGTCCCGCTGGACTTTGGGTGGCCGCTGTGTTCGGAGTCTGCGTTCTGGCTCTCTTCGTTCGGTTCAACCTGCAGTATTTCCAGGCGCAGGGAAGGTACCTTCACCCGGCGATCGCGGCTTTCGCCGTCTGGATCGCGTTCGGAGCGACTTCGCCGCGGGCCAGGCTGTGGCCGTTGGGGGTGGCGGCTCTGGCGTTGCTCGCGCTGAACGTGCACGCGCTCCGGTCCCTGCCGGCGGAGTTCAAGATTCGCTCCGAGCTTGAATCCACCGCCAAGGTTCGCTAGAGTCGAACCTGAGATCGTCAGGCTTCCTGCCAACAATTCCGCTAGGAGCCCCGTGATGAACGGTTACTGCGAGATCTACCGGATCAATGAGGACAACCTCGCGCTGCGGAAGAGCTTCATCGGCCTGACGCGTGGCGATGTGCGAGCCATGGCAATGATGCGAGGCTGGGCCAGGCGAGCTGCGCCCAAGATCGCCAAGAGCTTCTACGACCACCAGTTCGCCTTCCCGAAGACCCGTCAGTTCTTCGAGGGCATGGCGGAACGGAAGGGCATTCCGCTCGGACAGCTGCGCGAGGCTTTAGAGCGAACCCAGACGCAGTACCTCGTGGAGATCTTCGAGGAGGCGGCGTCTGGCGGCATGTTCGGCCCCGACTACTTCGAGAAGCGGCTGAAGGTCGGCGCCATCCACAACAAGATCGACCTCCCGCTCAAGTGGTACGTCGGCAGCTACACCACCTACACGGCCCTGGCGAGCCGCCATCTTGGCCGGGCGCTGTTCTGGAACCCTTGGCTGCGGCGCAAGGTGGAGTCCGCGCTCGGCAAGGTGTTCAACTACGACATGCAGGCGATCGTGGAGAGCTACCTCATCGACTTGTGCGCCAGCTTCGGCACCGACGTGCGGTCTCTGGAAGTCCCAAGCCGAGAGGAAGACATTTCGGACCAGATGTTCGCACTCAAGACACAGATGTCGGACCTCGTCTCCGCGCTCGAGAGGCTGGGCAGGGGCGACCTGAGCGTGAGAGTGAAGTCGGCGGCCCACGGAGGCCTGACGCACTACTTCAACGTCGCGGTCGAGCAGCTCGCGAAGATCGTCGAGGATACGAGGAGGGTCGCTGCCGATGTCCAGCGGGGGGTCGAGGAGACTCTGCGGCACATCGAC
>JAOACB010000025.1 GCA_026418055.1 Fimbriimonadales bacterium | reverse complement strand
GCGCAGGACCTTCCACTGCTCCAGGTTCTCCACCCCCTCCACCACGGTTCGAAGACCGAAGCGGTCGAAGACTTCCAACAACCCCGCCAGCAGTTCGACGTACCGCTTCCCGTTGCACAGGTGGCGAGCGAAGCACCGATCGATCTTCACTCCGTCCACCGGCAGCGATAGGACGTGCCCGAGCGTGGAGTGCCCCACGCCTAAATCGTCGAGAACGACCCTGCAACCCAAGCTTCGCGAGCCGTGCAGGGCGCCGATCACGAGGTCCTGCGGATCGAGCGAGCCGGTCTCGGTGACCTCCAGGTCCAGCGCCTCCGCAGGAAAGGACGTCTGCCGCAGAAGCCGCTCCAGGGCCTCGAGGAAGCCCGGGGCCGCGAGCTGCCGAGGGCTGACGTTGACGGCGAGGCGGAATCCCGGATGCCGATGCACCCAAGCCGCCGCCTCCCGCAGCGCCGCACCGATCACAGCCAAGCCGAGCGGGACGATGAGGCCAGTCCTCTCGGCGATGGGAACGAACTTACCCGCCTCCAGCAACCCATGGACCGGGTGCTGCCAGCGGGCCAGAGCCTCCGCGCCGATCACGCGCAGAGAACCCACATCGACCACAGGTTGGAAGTGCGGCAGAATCTGCCCCGACGCCAGGGAGGTTCTCAACTCCGCCTCGAGCGAGAGCTCCAAGACAGCGGACTCCATGGCGGCGGCGCGGCGATAGCCGGAGCGGCCGGCGGCTTTCGCCGAGTACATGGCTTCGTCGGCGCGCGCCACAAGGTCGGCGGCCGATCGCTCCCCACCCGAGTACACAGCCGAACCGACGCTGCAGCTACAGTGCAGCTCCACGCCTCCGGGATGAAACGAGCTCTCGAAGGCGGCAAGGATCTTGGTCGCCACAAGGTCCACGTCCGAAGGACTCTTGATCTTCGACAGCAGGATCACGAACTCGTCGCCACCGAGTCGGGCCACCGTGTCGGAGCGCCGCACGGTCTGCTTCAGGCGCTGGGCCACCTCCTTGAGCAGCTCGTCCCCCACGTGGTGCCCGTAGTGGTCGTTGACCTGCTTGAACAGGTCGAGGTCCACGAACAGAACGCCCACGGTGTCGCCGTACCTCTCCGCGTTGCGCAGCGTGTGTTCCAGACGGTCGCGGAACATTCCCAGGTTGGGCAGACCCGTGAGAGGATCGGTGTAGGCCATGCGCTCCAGCTCGTCCTGCAGGCGCTTCAGCTTGGTGATGTCCGTCAGGATCACCTGGTACCTAGCCCCATCGGGCAGCTCGCCGGACTCTCGGAACCAATCGAGCACCACCCAGCGGTGGTCATACTGCTTCCTGTTGTAGGCGCCGATCAGCGCCGAACCGGAGGTCCTTCCGCCATCCACCTGAGGGGGCAGGTCCTCGTCCGGGATCGGCGAGCGGCTCTCGTCGACCGGCCGTAGAGCCGCCCCGAGGGTCTCTCCCTGCAACCGATCCGCCGCCACGCCCAGGACCGCGCAGGCTGCCCCGTTCACCCTCACGATCCGCCCATCCTCGGAGAGGTACAGCACCCCCTGGTTCATCGTCTCGAACAGCCTTCGATAGCGCCTCTCCGAGAGCTCCAGAGCGGCCGTGGCCTCCCGCTCCCTGGTGACGTCGGTCAGGATCAGGTCGACGCGCAACGGTTCCCCCGCGACCGAGCGGAACACCCTCGCCGCGACCCTCAGCCAGCGCGACCTGCCGTCGGGGCAGGCAACCCTTCGGACCGCAGACGCCTCCCCGGACTCCAGGAGCGTTTCCCAGAACCCACCCTCCGACGCCCCGTTTGCCTCCAACGCGGCGGTCAGCCAACGGGGATCCGCCGCGAGAGCCTCCGGCGACAGGCCAAGGATCCGCCGGACGGCGTGGTTGGCGTGCAGCACCGACTTCAGGTCCGGTGACAGCGACACCACAGCGTCCGACATCGTCTCCAAGATGCTCGAGATCCTCTCGCGGCTGGCCCGCAGAGCCTCTTCCTGCCTCAGCTGGTCGGTGACGTCCTGCAAGGACCCGGTCAGAGCCTCGACCTCTCCCCTCCAGTCCAGCCTCGGCTCCCCCCGCAACACCGCGGTGCGCTCCTCTCCCGACAAGGCGACGAAACCGAACAGCACCTCGAACGGTTGCTTGCCGGCGATCGCATCCGCCAAGGCGAGCTCGAGGCTCCTCGCGTCCGCCGACTTCAGGCGCGACAACAGCCAGCTGAGGCCGCCAGCATCTTCGTCCCGGCACGGCCCCAGAACCTTCTCGGCGCCGGCGGACCAAGTGAGCTTGCCGGTATCGAGCTGCAGCTCCCAGTACCCCAGATGGCTCAGCTCGGCGGCGCGAGCGAGGCGCTGCTCGCTCTCGCGCAGGCGTCTCTCGCTGAGGGCTCTGCCTGCGTTGGCGGCCGCCAAAGCCTGCGCCACGAGGCCGATGAGGCCCAACTCCAGCATGAGCGCGGCGTGATCCATCCAGTCGGGAGCCCCGGAGTGCCGGGCGATCCGCAGAGGAATCCCGGTGGCGCTCGCCACGATCAGCACCGTCGCAAAGATCAGCGACGCGCCGAATCCGCCAGCCCAGGAAGCGACCAGGATGGCGATGGGCAGCAACAGCGTGACGGCCGCCATGCTCGCCGCCGGAGAGACCGATGCGAGTTCGTTGGAGCCCACCACCACCAGCGATGCGGCGACGGCACCGAGAGCCACGCGCCGCAGGTCCTTCGCCGACGACCACTCGCGCCTGGCCATGACCAGCGGCAGCACCCCGAGCACCCCCAGAGCAGTTCTTACAGCGTCGACGATCAGCGTGCTCCAGTCCCTCCCCCATCCGTCCAGCATCGCCACCGCGGTGGTGGGCAAAGCCACGAGCAAGGCCGCGGAGACCACCTCTCCGACGTTCTGGAACGGACGCTGGAGCGCGGTGTGCCTCGACAGCAACCAGCGACCGAACCGGGCTGCGAGCGCGAGCACCGAGGCGCCGGTCAGCACGGAGAGGGCGGGGGCTCCCCCCAGCGCCAATCCGAGCGCCATCGCTCCCCACACCAGCAGAAACCGCGCTGCGCCGCCCCTGCCTTGCAGAACGATCGCCAGCCCGAGCGTAGGGTCGAACACCGCGCCGGAGAAACCCACCCGCGCCCATGCGCACACAACGAGCAGAATCAGGCCAACGGCGCGCGCGGCTGTCTCCGAGCCACTCCTGCTCGCTTGGCTCTCCTTTGGACGGGCAACCGGCATCGGCAACTCCAGAGGTCCCTCTTGCATCAAGGGACGGACGAACCCATTCGAGACGACGCGTCTAATCCAAAGGTTGGAGCCTGCGATCGGTGTCGTCGGTTCGCCGAAGCAGCGCCGCCTCCACGCGGACTCCCGATGCCTGCTTCTCGCCCGGCTCCCAGAGCGACCGCAACGCCCCCAGCGCCTCGCTCGGCGCTGCAGACGACCAGTCCCGCTCCTCCATGCGGCGGATCAACGCCTCTTCCGTCTCGGCGTCGCCAGCCAGAGCCGCGAACCCCTCCCGGTATCCGTAATCGCCGTCGAAGCCGAGAACCACCAAGCGGTCGTCCTTCGGGGCCGACCCCACCTGCGCGAAGAGCGCCCTCACCACGAACGGAGCGACGGTGAGATCGCCGAACGCGCGCTTCACCGGTTGGCTCAGCGCGCCGGCTACGCGCTCGATCGTCACGTCGCTCTCGCTCCGCGAGTACCCCTCCCGGTGCGCGAACTCCACCGCGGCGGTGCGCAACGCCTCCACGTCGGACTGCTGACCGATCGCGGCCATCGCCAAGCGGTCGTAGATCTCGAAGACCTTGCGCGCGTTGCGGCGCCATGCGACCAACAGAACGCCTTCGGCCACCGAGGCCGCGACGACCGGCAGTCCATGGGCCAGCTTGTTCTCGACGTATTGCGAACGGTGCCCGATGCTTTCCTGCCAGTCGAACGGCGTGACCATGATTTCTTCCTACGCCGCGGCTGGCTACCGGTTGCGGGGAGGGCGATAGGCCGGCTCTCGCAGAAGCCAAAGCTCCATCAGCCGGCCCACCTTGCCCAGCGAGGCGGGGGAACACTGCTCGGGCGTGTCCCGCACGGTGTGCCAAGGCTGGTAAGTGAAGTCGATCAGGTCGACGGTGGGGATGCCGGCTTCATTGAGAGGCACGTGGTCGTCGATGATCCATTGCCCCAGCTCCTTGGGAAACGTCCTTCCCATGCCGGCCCTGGCGGCGAGGTCGTACAGCTCGCGCAACAGCCAAGGCGCCTGCTGGAAGGAGTACCGTTCCATCGGGATGCGGAGGTCCTTGTCCCCCACCATGTCCAGCAGAATGCCGTAGTCCGGCCTCGGAGACGGCAGGTTCCTTGCGAAGTGGCGCGCCCCCAGCAGCATTTCCCCGATGTCGGGGCCGAGGTCCTCCCCGTCCGTGAGCAGGTAGAGCACCCCGACGTCCTTCAGCCTGCCCTGCAGCACGCGGGCGAGCTCGAGGATCACCGCCACCCCGCTCGCGCCATCGTTGGCCCCCAGCACGGGCTTGGTGCGGTTCGCAGGGTCTGGGTCTTGGTCGGCGTATGGCCTCGTGTCCCAGTGTGCCAGCACCACCACGCGCACCTTGGCCTCCTTCCAGTTCTGCTCCGCGAGCAGGTTCGCCATGCGGTAGGTTCTGCCGTCCACCGACCAGCGGTGCTCGAAGGGCTGGAAGCGCACGTTCTCGCAGGTCTTCCTCAGCTCCGCGAGCAGCCACTCGGCGCACTTCCGGTGGGCCTCCGTGCCGGGCACTCTCGGACCGAAGGAGACCTGCTTGAGCAAGTGTTCCCACGCCAGCCGCTCGTCGAAGAGCGTGGCGGGCAATCCCTGCGCAAGACCCGGGACCGATCCGGCGATCAGCGCTCCGACCAGCGCGGCGCGGAGGATCCGACGGGCTTTCCCTTCATAACGTCTTCGACCGTCACTCCCGGCACCGCGCGCACGATCTTGGACCTGTCCCATACCTTGAAGTATCCCAGACCGCCGCGACCGAGGGAGGACGGCATGGCGATCTCATAGGTCCGGTCCTCCTCCAGCTTGGCTCCCGCCGCGGTCACCGAGACGATCCTGGCGCCCGGCTCCTTCGTTGGGTCGACCACCACCTCGAACCCCGCGGTGTACAGGAAGCTGGGATTCGGGCGGGGATACAGCGAAGCGGCTCGCTCGAAAGCCTGCCGCACCTGCGATCCCTTCAGGGCCACGACCACCACCTCGTCGGTGGGATACAGCAGGGCGGAAGCCAGATTGTCCTTCTGCAAGGGAGCGCGCAGCAAGCCTTCGGCCACGATCGCGTGCTGGGTCCCGGCCGCGGCAGACAGGACGTCGGCAACCGATTGGCCCACCCGCATCGTTTCCGTTGGAACGTCGGCGAAGGCGGTAGCGAAAGCCAGCGCTCCCAGGGCCGCCACCTTTCTCAACCAACCCCTCATCGTCCACTCACGCTCCTGTCCATTGGACTGTTGCGGCGGGTGGAGGTTTCGCCTTTCCCGCCCCACTCCGCCAAAGATGCGCCATGGGCCCTCAGCCTTCGAGAAGCAGCTTTATGGCCTGCGAGGCGTCGCTGACGCACACGATCTCCAACGCCGCGAGCAGGCTCTCTGGCAACCGTTCGACCTGAGCCCGGTTTCCCTCCGGCACCACCGCTCGGCGCAGCCCCGCCCTCTGCACAGCCAGCAGCTTCTCCCTCAGGCCCCCGACCGGCAACACCCGACCCCTCAAAGTCAGCTCTCCGGTCCAGGCCGTATCGGCGGGCACTTGTCGACCGGTCCACGCCGAGGCCAGGGCCACGGCGATGGCGAGTCCCGCGCTCGGGCCATCCTTTGGCACGCCGCCCTCCTGGGCGTGCACGTGCACGTCCATCTGGAGCGGATGCGCAATGCCGAGTCTGCCGCGGATGCTGCGCACGTACGTGAACGCCGTCTGGGCGCTCTCGCGCATGATGGAGCCGAGATTGCCCGTCAGCGAGAGGCTCGGCGAGGCGCCGGAAGCCTCCACGAGCGCCACCTCGATCGGCAACACCGCCCCGCCGAGTTCCGACACCACCAAGGCGTTCGCCACTCCCACCAGGTCGCCCTGCCAGCTCCTCTGCAGCGGGTCTTCCTCGGCGCCGACGACCTGGAGCACCTCGCGACGCCCGATGCGGCTCGTCCGGCCCGTCTCGACCAGTTGCAGCGCGGCCCATCGGCACACGGCGGCGATCCGACGATACAGCGAACGCACCCCCGGCTCCGGTTCGAACTCCTCCACGGCGCACCGGATCGCCTCCTCGCTCCAGGACGCCGCGTCCGGAGACAGGCCAGCCTCGGCGAGCGCCTTCGGCACCAAGTGGGACCGGGCCATGGCGAGCCGCTCCTCCGGAGTGTAGCTCTCGAACTCCACAGGCTCCAGCCGATCGCGCAGGGCCCTAGGGAGGTTCTCGACGTGGTTGGCCGTGACGATGAAGAACGCCCCGCTCAGGTCGATCGGGAGGTCGACGTAAAGGTCGAGGAACGCGCCGTTCTGCGCCGGGTCGAGCACCTCCAGCAGAGCCCCAGCCGGGTCTCCCCTTCCGTCCAAACCGAGCTTGTCGAGCTCGTCCAGCAACACCACCGGATTGCGAACGCCCGCGTTGCGCAAGCCCTGCACGATGCGCCCGGGCATGGCTCCCACGTAGGTCCGGCGATGGCCACGGATCTCCGCGTCGTCCCGCACGCCCCCGAGCGCCACCGAAACGAACGGCCGGCCCATGGCTTCGGCCACGGCTCGGGCTAGGCTGGTCTTGCCCACGCCCGGAGGACCGACGAAGCAGAGCACAGGACCCTGAGCATCGGGACGGAGCCTCAGAACCGCCAGCTGCTCGATCACCCTGCGCTTCGGCCGCTCCAGCCCGTAGTGCCTCGCGTCCAACGTCGCCCGAACCTGCGGTAGGCTCGGTGGGGCCGGCGCCTTGCGCGTCCAAGGCAGCGCGCGCAGCCACTCGAGGTAGCCGATCGACGCGGATCCCTCCGGAGTGAAGGCGCCCGTCCGCTCGAGCCGCGCCAACTCCTCTTCAGCCCGACGTCGGACGGCCTCGGGATAGGCCTCGTCTGCGAACGAGCGGCGGAGCTCCTCGAGCGGGTCGAGCCTCCCATCGATCCTGCGGAGCTGCTCTTGGACGGCCCGGAGCTGCTCCCGGAGCATCGCCTCGCGCTGGCTCTCGGTGGCCTCCTTGCGGATGCTGTCCCAAATCTCCGAGCGACAGGCCAGCACCCGCTGCTCCCGCAGGATGAGCCGCAGAACCGCCTCCAGCCTCTCCGACAGGCTCTCCGACTCCAAGACCGCCTGCTTCTCGATAGCCTTGAGCGGCAGGTGGTGCGCCACGACCCAGCCCAGGCGGCTGGGGCATTCCTGCACCGAAGCCGCGGCCAACGACTCCGGGGGGATGCGCCCGCCCTCCTCCACCAGCCTCGAGAACCCCTCCAGCACCTCACGGGCCAGAGCCTCCTCGCGCTCGGTGGCCGCGATCGGGTCCGGAAGAGCGACGAACTCTGCGGTCCAGCCCGCATGCCGGCGAGCCGGCCTCCCGATCCGACCGCGCGCCAGCCCGCGGAGCGCCACGCGGTACGTTCCGTCGGGCAATCGCGTGGCGCTGAGCAGCTCGCACAGCGTGCCGATCGGACTGAGATCCTCAGGCTCCGGATCCTCCACGGAAGGGTTGCGCTGCAGCACGCACACGATCCTGCGGCCGGCCTCGAGGGCGCGCTCGAGGGACTGCCGCGAGGCCGAGCGGGCGACGTGCAGCGCGTGGATCAGCCCCGGGAAGTACACGGCGTCGCGGACCGGAACGACGGGATACCTCCGACGTTCCGTCGCCACCGTTGCTCTCCCCGGTTCGGCCACGGCCACAACCTCGTGATACCACCGCTTCGCGGAGTTCGCCGCCGCGACACGGGAAAACCGGCATCGTTGCCGGGTGGATCCTGAGAGCACGGCCCATCTACGGCAAGGCGGGGCGGGCCTGGTGGCCCGCCCCGCGCCTCCACGCTTCGGAAGGCTCCGTCACTTGCTCTCGGCGGCCTTGCGCCCCTCGACGGCGTTGCGTTCGATGAAGGCCTTCCACTGCTCCGGAACGTCGGTGTCCACGAAGATCGCGCTCACCGGGCACTCCGGCTCGCAGAGGCCGCAGTCGATGCACTCGTCGGGGTTGATCACCAGCATCTCGCCAACGTCGTAGATGCAGTCCACGGGACACACCGCCTGACAGGCCGTGTCCTTCACGCCGATGCAAGGTTCGGTGATCACATACGGCACAGGCACTCACCTCTCATGCTCGCATTGTGAACCTGCCGAAAGCGTGGCGGCAAGCCGGTCCCGTCACAGTGCGGCGACGTCCCTCTCGCCCGTGCGGATGCGCACCGCTCCGTCCACGGGAATGAGGAACACCTTGCCGTCCCCAACCTCGCCGGTCTTGGCGGCCTGCACGATGGCCTCCACAACCTCGTCGACGCGCTCCTTCGGCACCACGATCTCGAGCTTGAGCTTCGGCACGAGGTTCACCGTGTAGGTGGAGCCGCGGTACGTGTGCGTCACGCCCCTCTGGTGCCCCATCCCCCGCACCTCCGTGACGGTCATGCCGCCCACCGACAGCTCCCGCAAAGCCTCCTGAACTTCCTCCAGCCGCTGCGGCCGGATCAACGCTTCGATCTTCACCATGGTTGTAGAACGCTCCTCACAGGTTGTAGCCGGACTCGCCGTGCAACGCGAGGTCCAAGCCCGTGTCCTCTCCCTCCGGCTCGGCTCGGAGACCGCCCGAGACCGCTCCCACAATCTTCAGGATCACGAAGGTCAGAACGAAAGAGTAGATGCCGACGGCGACCACGCCGATGACCTGGCTCGTCACGAGACCCATGCGGCCTTTGGCCAGCGCGTCGTTCACCAAGGGGTTCGCCAAAGGCGAAGCCAGAACGCCGGTCAGGATCGCACCCAGCGCGCCTCCCACGCCGTGCACGCCGACCACGTCGAGCGCGTCGTCATAGCCGAGGCGGTTCTTCCACGTGACGGCCAGACAACAGAGCACTCCGGCGGCCAGACCGATGATCAGCGCACCGCCCGCAGTGACGAAGCCCGCGGCCGGCGTCACGCCGACCAAGCCCGCCACCAAGCCCGAAGCGGCGCCCAGCGCCGTCGGCTTCCCGGTCCGGATCTTCTCGCAGAGCAACCAGCCGAGCAACCCGGCCGCGGCGCCGATCTGCGTCGCCGTGAACGCCACCATCGAGATGCCGTCGATGGCGAGCGCGGAGCCCGCGTTGAAGCCGATCCATCCGATCCACAGCAGGCCCGCACCCAGCAGCGTCATGGTGAGGTTGTTCGGCAGGATCGGCTCCCCATGCGTCAAAGCCCGGCGCTTGCCCAGAGCGATGCTGGCGGCCAGCGCCGCCACGCCGCTGGCAAGGTGCACCACGGTGCCTCCCGCAAAGTCCAAGGCTCCCAGCTTGAACAGCCATCCGTCGGAGTTCCAGACCCAGCCAGCCACCGGCGAGTAGACCAGGATCAACCAAAGGGTGACGAACAGGACGTACGCCCCGAACTTCATCCTCTCGGCCACCGCCCCGGAGATGAGCGCCGGAGTGATCACGGCGAACATCATCTGGAACAGGAAGAACAGCATGGCCGGGATGGTCTGGGTCCCATAGGGCTGGGTGCTCGAGAGGTTCTGACCGAACAGGTAGTCGAATCCACCCAGCCACCCGTTCGACTTTCCGAAGGCGAGCGTGAAGCCCAGGACCAGCCACACGATCGAACCGATGCCCATCAGCATGAAGCTGTGCAGCATCGTGCTGAGCACGTTCTGGCGACGCACCAAACCTCCGTAGAACAACGAGAGAGCCGGCGTCATCAGGAGAACGAGAATCGTGGACACCGCAACCCAGGCGGTGTCGGCTCTATTGAACGCTTCGCCCTGCGCGAACGCAGGGGAACAGGCGAGAGCAACCGCGACAGCGGCTGTGAACCGCGACCTCATCAATGTGCTATTCCCTCCTCAGCAGTCTTTGGCCGCGGCTCTGCGGTTCGCCCGTCGTCGTGACTTGAAAGGTAATTTACGACACTTTAACGGAAAACGTGGGACCCTTACGAGGAAAATCCGTTCAGAAAGCGCTTGGCGAACCACGCCGCGGCGTCCTCCGGCTCGACGGCCTCGAGGGAGTGCCTCGCGTGCAGGCTCAGAACTCCGAAGACGAAGGCCTGCGCCATCCTGGCGATCGGCTCGGGTCGCAGCTTGCCCCTCTCGACGCCCCGCACCAGCACCGATCCCAGCGGCTCGATCACAGCGGCCAGATACAGCTGCAACAGGCGTTCCTGCGCCTTGGCACCCACCTCGCGGCGCGCGTCGCGCAGCACCACGGTCAGATCGAGCTCGTCCTGGGTCAGCAGGGCGGCGGCGATGGCGGCGAGCGACTCTCTGGTTCCAGTCTTGCCCACCAGGGCTTCGCGGATCCTCACGTTCAGACCGACCAGCGCGCGCTCGGCCCAGGCAAGGTACAGGCCCTCCTTGTCGCGGAAGTGGTGGTACAGCGTCGGAGCCTGAACCCCAGCCGCCTTCGTCAGGTCGGCGACCGAAACGTCCCGGAACGAGCCTTCCCGGAAGAGCCTCGACGCGGCATCGAGAAGGCGCTCTCTGCCCGAAGGTTCGGGTTGGGCCGAAAGCCCGCTCGGCTCGTGGCTGTTCTCTGACTGGGGGTGGTCCATTGGGTCCATCTTCGCGGCGGATCGGTCGGCCTCAGCGGTCGTATGGCAAAATCCTACGTACAGTCTGAGGAGGAGACAGAGTATCCGTGGCGATCATTTTGACCGAGAAGGCCGTGTCCCAATTGAAGGAGCTGATGGCCGAACAGAACAAGGAAACGGCCGCGTTGCGCGTGTGGGTTGCCGGAGGCGGCTGTTCTGGGCTTTCGTACGGAATGGCATTGGATACCGGCGAGCCCGAGGCCGGGGACAAGATCTTCGAGCAGGACGGCCTCAGAATCTACGTCGATCCTCTGAGTCTGCAGTACATGGACGGCAGCTCGGTGGACTACGTGGAGGACGTGTTGGGCGGAGGATTCAAGATCGACAATCCCAACGCCGTCAGCACCTGCGGTTGCGGGAGCTCCTTCCAGACTGCGGAGGGCGCCGGAGGCGGTTGCGGAAGCTGCGGCTGCCATTAGTTCTCATCCGCGAGGTTCGCACCAGCAGGGGGGCCCGCTGCACTGCGGGCCCCTTCGCTTTTGCGTCGGTTCAGGGACCGGAGCCTCCGAGGATCCGACGTGGGCGGTGCGGCCGCGAGGGCCAGCTCCCTAGGAAAGCCGGCAGGCCTGCCTCCCACAGGAGGCAGGCCTGCCGGCAAACCGGCGCCCGCGGGAGCCTCAGGACGTGAGCGCCTCTCCCTGACGGAGGAACACCGCATGCACGTAGTTGGCGATCTGCAACCGCTCCTCGTGGTTCGCAGCCATGAAGCGCAACCCGACCGCGTTGATGTCCGAACCCTCCACGGCCACGCAGTACCGAACCTCACCCTTCAGCTGCAGCGGCTTGGACTCGCTCTGACCCACCTTGATCTGCACGTGCTCTCCAGGAGGAAGGTGCTCGCGGCAACGGATCTGGAGTCCGCCGAGGCTGATGTCGACCACGACCGCGCGAATCGACTCGCTGTGGCTCGGTGAATCGATGACCGCGTATTCGAACATGTCGAACCGCGCATACCGCCTGAGATCAACGTTGCCGTCCTTCACGGTTGCATCACCTTAGGCCGCGTCGTAGCCGAAAAGCAACTCGGGTGGCGACTGCCCATTGGTAATATCGGCAAGCTCGCGGAAAACCTCAGCGTCCAACCTGCCGAGGTCCACTTCGATCCTCAAAACAGCCAAAGCCCGAGGAAGCGGCATCGCCGCTCGGTAGGGACGGGGCGAGGTGATCGCGTCGAAGACGTCCGCCACCGCCGCGATCCGGCTCAGCAGGTCGATCTCGTGGCCTCGCAGGCCGCGGGGGTACCCGGAGCCGTCCAAGCGCTCGTGGTGGTTCAGAACGATCTCGGCGAACCGTTCCATCCCCGGGAAGCCTCTGAGGATGTCGGCGCCAGCCTTGGGATGCAGGCGCACCAAATCGAGCTCCTGGTCGGAAAGCGGTCCGTTGCGCTTGAGCACGGCTCGCGGGACCACCGTCTTGCCTAGGTCGTGCAGCAACGAGCCGACCACCAGCGTGTGCAGTTCCTCGCGGCCGAGGCCCATGCGCAACCCGATGCGCTCGCAGAATCCGGCCACGCGCTCCGAGTGAACCAGCTCCTCGCAATCCGGGCCCAGAGTCACGGCCAACAGCCTGCGTGCGCGGACCCACGAGGCCCGGATCGCTGGGTCCACGTTCCAGAGGCGATGCTCGCTCACCGCTTGGGATTATGGGTGGGCCCCAGGAAAACTGGAGGTGGGCCGGCGCGTTCCGCTGGCCCACCCCGGGGAAACCCGCAAGAGTCTCAGTTCTTCTTCTTCGACGTGATGAGCACGTGCCCGGTGGAGGGGTCGTACTCCACGTCGACGTCGAGCGACTCGCGGATGAAGCTGAGCGGCACGATCGTGCGACCCCGATCGACGAACGGGGCGACCTCGAGGCTCACGGGCAGGTCGTTGATCCTAGCCACCTTGTCTCCGATGCGGAGGAAGATCGTCCGACCCTCCGCCCTCGCATCCACGGCCTTCTCCAAACCCAGCCAGCGCACCTCGCCTCCGGCCTTCTCGATCAGGTGCCGGAACGGGGTCAGCGGAATGCCGCCGTCGACCCTCGGGTTCACGTCGAACTCCACGTACTGGTTGTTCAACAGGATCGGGAAGTGCGGGAGGTTTGGCAACCGGGTTCCCTTGGTGATCGCCAGCAACCCTGCGGCGCTGGTGACCTGCTGGACGGCTTGGCCGGCGCCGCGGGCACCCGCGGAGGCCACCGTCCTTGGCGCGTCGGTTGTCCGCGCTCCCGTGGGAGTCATGTGTCGCATTCCCGCGGCCTGCGTCCGCTCACCCGGGATCGGCTTCACACCCGCTTCGGAACCGATCGGAGCGGACACGTTGCCGCCGACGGGCGTGCCCGTCACCGCCGGGGCCTTGGGTTGGGCTGGAGCCTCCACGGCCTTCGCGCCGCCCTGCGCCAACGGCTTGGCTCCGCTCTCGCCGCCGACGGGCCCTCCGGCCACGGGGTTCGCGGCGGGGCGGGCCTCCGGAGCCGGCTTGGTCGCAGGCTCGACGGCCTTGGGGGCGGTGTTCGCGGGCTGCGTCCTGGAAGCCGGGTTCGGCTTGACGTCCGAGGCCTTCACAGGGGGCTCCGTGCGGCCGGTCAGCGGCTGAACCGCAGGCTCGGTCGGCTGGGCCCGATCCGTGCGTCCGCCGGGGTTGTTCACGAACACCTTCACCTTGCGAGTCTTGAAGGTGTTGCTGGACTCGTCGACAACCCAGGCTTCCAGCTCGTGCCAGCCGTTGATCTCGCGCGTGGTGTCCCAAACGTAGCTGTACGGCGGGGTGTTCACCATCGAGCGGAACTGGTTGTTGATGAAGAAGCTGGCGTACACGTTGCGCATCGGGCGCCCGAAGCCCACCCGGATCTCGACCGGGCCCTGCACGGTAGCGCCGAGCTTCGGCATGCTCAGGAAGACCGGGCCCTGCGCCGCCTCTGCGGCCGAAACCGTGGTCTTTCGCGAGCCGACCATCCGGCCGGACTTGTCGAACAGCCGAACCTCGACTTGGTTCTCACCCTCCCCGATCAGCGAGAGGTCGAGGTCGAAGGTGATCTCGCCTGCGTTGCGATCCGCCGAGACCGCCCGCGTACCCAGGCTCTTGCCGTTGACCCGCAACTCGACGAGGGCCGCGAAGGCGCCGCTGTATCGAACGGTGAGCGTCGGACCGGTCAAGGCCCGATCGATGCCGATGGTCGCGTCGTAGTAATAGGCCCGACCGGCGGCCGCCATCGCAACCACGCCGGCCAAGACGCACATCTTCCGCATTCCGATCATCTTCTGCTTCCCTCCTGCGGCCTCACCCGATATCCCGCGGGCACCGGCAGTCTACCGCACGGACGGACACGTCTCCCTCCGGAGGCTCATGTCCTGGACGGTATCTTATCACACCGAGGTTCGCAACATGCTGCTTCCATGGATTCCCCTGGCCTTTTTCGCCGAAGCGCCCTCGGCGCTGTCGGACTACCTGCGCAAGCCGGACTCCTCGTTCGCGTGGAAGCCCGTGGCCAGCATCGGCGGGGCCCAGGCGTGGGAGATGACGAGCCAAACCTGGCAGGGCATCCCTTGGAGGCACACCGTCACCCTCACCCGGCCCGCGAGCAACGACGCGAAGCAGGGATGCATCCTGCTGGTCACCGGCGGCAAACCCAACCCCACGGACCTCGGCCTCGTCCAGGCGCTCGCCGATCGGGCGCGCATCCCTGTGGCGATTCTCTTCGACATCCCCAACCAACCGATCGACGGGCGCGTGGAGGACGACCTCATCGCCCACACGTTCGAGCGGTACCTGGCCACGGGCGACGCTTCGTGGCCCCTGCTCTTCCCGATGACCAAGAGCGCCCTGCGCGCGATGGATCTGCTGCAAGCCGCCACGGCGGGCACGTCCCAGCCGATCCGCCGCTTCGTCGTGACGGGCGCCAGCAAGCGGGGATGGACCACGTGGTTCGTGGGAGTCTCGGGCGACCGGCGAGTCGCGGGCATCGCGCCGATGGTGATCGACAATCTCAACCTCAAGGCCCAGATGAGCCATCAGAAGGAGATCTGGGGCTCGTACAGCCCCCAGATCGACGACTACACCCGCCGGGGTCTGCAGGCTTTGCTCGAAACGCCAGCGGGCCGGCGCCTCGCGGAGATGGTCGACCCGTTCTCGTACCGGCAAAGTCTGCGCTGTCCCGTGCTGATCGTCAACGGAGCCAACGACGCCTATTGGGCCGTGGACGCCCTGAGTCTCTACTGGAACGAGCTTCCCAAGCCGAAATCCGCCCTGCTGGTTCCCAACGCGGGACACGGCTTGGGCGACAAGCTCACCGCGCTGAGCACCATCGCGGCCTTCGGCAGAGCCTGTCTGGGCGGCGAGCCCTGGCCCGGAATCGATTGGACCCGAACCGCGAACGGCATGGAAGTGGAGATCGCAGGGGTCCGCCCCGTCTCCTGCACGGTGTGGGTGGCAGAGTCGGATTCGAACAACTTCACCCAGAGCGAGTGGAAGCCGAGGCCTGGCCCCTCCGCGAGCGGAAACGGTCCCCACCGGCTGAGGTTCGACACGCCTCGGGCGCGTCGCCCGTTCGCATGGTTCGCGAGCTTTCGCTTCCGCCAGGGTTCGAGCGAGTACGAACTCTCGACGGGCGCGGTGCTCGAGCGGCGCTAGGCGATCGGCCGGGTGGAAAAAGACGCGGCGCCGACGCGCGGTGCGTCGGCGCCGGTTGCCCTTCGCGTCGCGTCAGAGCAACCTCTTGATCTGATCCTCGAGATCCTTGGGGGTGCTGCGCGGGTCGAAGCCCACCTGCACGGCGCGGATGGTTCCCTTCTTGTCCACAAGCAGGAACGTCGGGATGCCGTTCAGCCGCATCGTCTCCGCCAGCTTGTCGTTGTCGTGCGTGAAGGTGTAGGTGAACTTGTTCGCCTTGGCGTACTCCTGAGCCTTCTGCTTGGAGTTGCCGCGCTCCCAGACGTTGGCCCCGATCACAACCAAGCCCTGCTTGCCGAACTTCTCGTGCAGGCTCTGCATCGTGGGGGCCGCCATCTTGCAAGGGCCGCACCAAGTGGCCCAGAAATCGATCAGCACGACCTTGCCCCGGAGGGAGGAGTTGGTTAGGGTCCTGCCGTCGAGCGTCGTCATCTTGAACGCGGGCATGGCCTTGCCGCGGAAGCTCTCGATCGAATCGGAACCCTGTGCCACTGCGAGCCGCGAGGCCGCGCCAACGGCGATGGCAGCAACGGCTGCCCCAAACAGCAACGTTTTGATTCTCATCGTTCTCTCCGGTACAGACTAAGAGACGCCCGAGGTTCCCCATCGGTGCCGGCTTCGGGCCAGATGGGCCACGGCGCTGGGCGTTCCGCAATAATGGCACCGATGCGGAGATGGGGATGGTTCGCGTGGGTGCTGGCAATCGGCCTGGCCACCGTGCTATGGAACCGCTCCGACTCGCCCGACCTTCTCCGCGACACGGACACCGCCGTCCTTCTCGACACGATCCGCAAGAACGACAACCCTTGGCGCTGGTTCGTCTCCGACTGGCCCCTGTTCAACCACTTCTACCGCCCGATCTCGACGCTCACCTTCGAGCTCGACCGCGCTCTGTGGGACGGCAACGCCGCCGGCTTCGGTGCGACCAACGCGGCGCTGGCGCTGCTGTCGATCGTGCTGTGCTACGGTGTGGCCGCGCAACTGGCCGAGAGCCGCGCGTTCGGCGCCGCTGCCGCCACGCTCTTCGCGCTGTGGCACGGCCCTGGAATCCCCGGTTGGCTGGCAACGGCCGCCGGCTGGTTGGTCTGGCTTTCGGCGGTCGCCGGCCTGTGGCGGCGCAACGCGGCTGCGGCAGTCCTGGCCTTGGCTGTCGGGCTGTGGGCCGTGGACGAACTGGTCCCCCTCTCGTCGCCAAAGGGCGCCGTGCTGTCCTGGATTCCGGGGCGCACCGCGAGCTCGATGACCGTGTTCTGCCTCGCCGCGATGGCGTGCCACGCGGCCTGGGTGCGGCGCGCCGGCTTTCGCGCGCCGCGCCCGAGCGGACCCCTCGATCCCCCGGCAACGCGGAACACCGAGCCGGACCCGTCCCGCAGCGCGCCGACCTGGCCCCTTTGGCTCGGCTCCCTGCTGTTTCTGGCCCTAGCGCTCGGATGCTACGAGCAGGCCGTGATGCTGCCCGGGGTGCTGCTGGGGGCTACGCTGGCCCTGCGCTGGAGAGGCTGGCGAGCTCCCTGGTGGCCGCACGCCGCGCACTGGGCCCTGTTGGCCGTCTACATCGCCGTGCGGCTACGGTTCGTGCCGCTCGAGGCATCCGGCTACCAGGAGCAACAGTTCCGATCGGGTCCCGGGGTGGCCGTCGCGATCTTCGATTACGTTCTCCCGACGGCGACCCTGGTTTGGCAGAGCCTCCGATCGTTGGACTTGGGTTGGTTGCTCGTCTTCAGCGGCATGCTGCCCTCGGCCGTGGCGCAGTTCGGCCTGCAGTCCTCCGCGCTCGCGAGGCTGCTTCTGGCCAGAGGGCCCGCCGCCTGGGCTTGGGCCCTGTCCACGCTGGCGTTCCTGCCGATGGCGTGGCTCAAGCCGTTCCCCCACTACGACTACTGGCCGGCTTCCCTTCGAGCCGCCTTCGCCGTGGGACTTTGGTTGCTCTGGTGGCGCTTGGCGGTCACCGCAGCGTCGCACCGAGCGATTCCAGCGCCGCCACGACCCGATCCCGCACCTGGTTCGCTTCCTCGTCCGTGAAGTTCGCCCCCTGCTTGCGGAGCTGCAGAGCGATCGCCAGGCTGTGCTTGCCTTCGGGTATGCCCTGACCTTCGAAGCGATCGAACAGCCAGTGTCTCTCCAGGACCTCTCCGGCCGCATGCCGCACGGTTTCGGCGATGCGCTCGTACGGCACGGCTTTGTCCACCAGCACAGCCACGTCTCGCCGGACGGCAGGATTCCGGCTCACTGGGCGGAAGCGGGGCGGGGTCGACGGCGCTTCGACGAGAGCCTCCAAGTCGAACTCCGCCAGCACGCAGTCCTCTGGCAAACCGGCCGCTCGCGCCACCTCCGGATGCGCGACTCCGAGCACTCCGACCGCGCGATCTCCCACCGCCACCTCGGCCTGCCTCGTCGGATGGAGCCGGGGGTCGCTTCCCTGCCGCCAGATGCCCGTCAAACCGAGGAACGCGAAGAGTTCCTCGACCACTCCCTTGAGGGCGAAGAAATCCGCCTGCCCCGCGTCCTCAGACACCCAGTGCTCGGGCAGCATGCGACCGTGGGAGTACAGCGCGAGGTTCCTTCTCTCCGAAGGGCCATCGGGCAGCCGGAGGAAGGTCCTGCCGTCCTCGAACAGCCAAAGATCCCGACCCCCGTTCCGCCTGGCCGCCTCGGCGACGCACGGCAGGAGCGACGTCCGAAGCCAGGCGGCCTCGGGTGAGACGGGGTTCTTGGGCCCGATGCGCTCGGCTCGAGGATCGTCGAGAGGGCTGACGCCCACCAGGGAATGCGACACCACTTGAGTGAGGCCCGCTCGAAGCAGGAACTCCCGCACGAGGTCGATCCTTGCCAGGGAGCCTCCTGCTCCACCCTGCGGCGTGCTGCCCTGAGGCAGAACCTCCGGGATCTTCTCGTAGCCGTGCACCCTGCCGACCTCCTCGATCAGATCGTCCTCGCGGACGAGGTCCGGCCGCCACGAGGGCGGGGTAACGAGCAGGTCGCCTGCATCCTCTCGCACTTCCATGCCGAGGCGCTCGAGGTACTCCCTGCATTCGCGCAGCCCCACCGTAAGGCCGAGCAGGCGGCGCGTCTTGTGCTCCGTCAGTCGGATCGGCTCTCTGACCACTCTGCCCGGGTACAGGTCGACGACGCCCCAAACCCTCGAGGCTCCGCCATCGACGGCTTCCAGCAGCTCGGCGAACCGGTTGAGGGCCGCCACCACCCCGTCCGGGTCGACGCTCCTTTCGAAGCGATAGCTGGCCTCCGTGCTGAGACCCAGCTGCCTGCGCGTGCGCCGAACGCTCGTGCTGCGGAAGTTGGCCGATTCGAGCAGCACGTTCATCGTGGCGGGCGTCACCTCGGTTTCCCGACCACCCATGACCCCCGCCACGGCGACCGGCTTGGACGCGTCGCAGATCATCATCTGCCCCGGCGACAGCTCGTGCTCCGCGCCGTCCAAGGTGGTCAGCCTCTCGCCTGGCCGAGCGTGCCTTACGACGATCTCAGGGCCCTCCAGCGTGTCCAGATCGAACGCGTGCAGCGGCTGGCCCAGCTCCAGCATCACGTAGTTCGTGAGGTCGACGATCAAGCTGATCGGCCGCATGCCGGCTTGGCGCAGACGCTTCTGGATCCAATCCGGAGCCTCCCCCTGGGCCACGTTGCGGAACATCCGACACGCGTATCTCGGGCAGTCCTCCGTCTCGATGCTCACCTTCGCGAACACGCCCGCCTCGCCCTCGTCGGCGTCGTCGGGCATCGAAAAACGCCCGCAGGCCCTCCGGTACAGCTCGGTGGGCCGCGCCTCGGAGTCCTTGGCAAGCACTTCCCGGGAGAGGCCGAAAACGGACAAGCCGTCGCCACGGTTCGGGGTCACCTTGATGTCGAGAACCACGTCGCCCTCGACGTCTTCGACGCCCTCCAGCTCGAACCCGGCCATCGTGAGCAGGTCGCCGACCTCCTGCGGCGAGAGCCGCGTGTCGACGAAGTCGCGGAGCATGGCGAACGGGAACTTCATGACGGAAACTGCTCCAGAAAGCGAAGGTCGTTCTCAAGGAAGTGCCGAAGGTCGTCGATGCCGTACGACATCATCGGGATGCGCTCCACTCCCAAACCGAAGGCGAACCCCGAGTAGCGGTCCGTGTCGATGCCGTAGGCCTCGAGGATGTTGGGATGCACGAGCCCCGCGCCGCCGAGCTCGATCCAGCCGCTTCCTTTGCACACGGCGCAACCCGTTCCGCCGCAGAAAGGGCAACTGATGGCGTAGTCGACCCCCGGCTCCACGAACGGGAAGAAGTCCGGGCGAAACCGCACGCGCACGTCCTGGCCGAACATCGATCGCGCGAACTGGCCCAGAGTTCCCTTCAGGTGGGCCATGCTCACTCCCTCGTCCACCATGAAGCAGTCCACTTGGTGGAAGGTGTGGCCGTGCGTCCGGTCGACGTTCTCGTTGCGATAGGTCCGGCCGATCGTGAACACGCGCAGCGGCGGCTTGCGCCTTTCGAACACGCGCCCCTGGATCGCCGTGCACTGCGTGCGGAGCAGGTGCACGTCGTCGATGTAGAACGTGTCCTGCTCGTCCATCGCCGGGTGGTCCGGCGGATAGTTGAGCGCTTCGAAGTTGTAGCGGAACAGCTCCAGCTCCGGCGACTCCAGGTACTCGAAGCCTAGCCCGCCGAGCACGGCCTTGATCCGGTCGGCCGTTGCCTGCAGCACGTGCTTGCGACCGATGCGCCACCGCCTCCCGGGAAGCGTGACGTCGATCCGTTCGCGCTCGAACCTCGCCTCGAGCTCGGCATGCCGCAGGGCCGCCTCGCGTTCCTCGATCGCCTGCTGCACGCGGGCCTTGGCGGCGTTGACCTGCTGTCCGAACCGAGGCTTCTCGTCGGCCGGCAACTGGCCGATCTGGCGCAGGAGACCCGTGAGCAGACCCGCCTTCCCGAGGTACCGGATCTCCAGATCCCTCAGCTCGCGCGTGGAGGACGCGGCCGCCACCGCCTCCATCGCCTCCCTTTCGACGCTCTCGATGCTGGGCATGCGGGTTAGGTATGGCGCACCGGCGAAGCCGATTGCAACCCAAGTTCGGTCCGAACCCAGGGTTGGGCCGATGGGCCACAATGGAGGCTGTGCCGATGGACCGCCCAAGCTGGGACGCCTACTTCATGCAGATCGCCCATCTGGTGAGCACCCGGGCCACGTGCCCCCGCCGCAGCGTGGGAGCCGTGGTCGTGCGCGACCGGCAGATCGTCGCGACCGGCTACAACGGCGCGCCCAGGGGCCTTCCCCATTGCCCCGTGGGTGGCCCGGAGCACGACTGGCCCGTTGGCTGCATGATGAACGGCCACTGCATCCGATCCTTGCACGCCGAGCAGAACGCGCTGCTGCAGGCGGCTCGCATCGGGGTGTCCTGCGAGGGATCGACGATGTACGTGACGTGCCAACCGTGCAACACTTGCGCCAAGATGATCATCAACGCGGGGGTTCGGCGGGTGATCTACGAGGGCGACTACCCCGATCCCTTCTCCCTGGAGCTCTTCCGCGAGTCGGCCATGGAGGTGTACCGCTATCGCGAGGGATCGCTCGAGCAGGTGGAGCTGACGTGAGACTCCTCTCGCGCGTGTTGCTGGCGGCGCTCGGAGCGGCGCTGATCGCCGGTTGCGGCTCGGTCGGCAACGAGCTGGCCGGACGCTGGGAGGGCTTCACCGAGGGCGGATACCGCTTCGTGCTCGTCCTGGACCCGCAAGGCGGTGGCAAGATGAGCAAGATCGGGGGCCCCGAGGGGTTCCCCGAGACCAAGATCAGCTGGAAGTACGACCTGGGGACGGTGGTCACGCGCTCCGCGAACGGCACCGAGTTCCGCTGGTCGCTGTCCGGGAACCGGCTCGTGAGCCGGGACTCTCGCTTCGAGGTCGCTCGCAGCGGCCCGCTCGCCGGCTACCGCTATCCGTTGCTCGCGGCGCTGATCGCCCTGCTGGCCACCGTGGGTCTCACGCCGCTGGCCAAGCGACTGGCCGAGCGCTACGGCGCCATCGACGAACCCAAGGAGGACGGCCGAGGGGTGCACAAGGTGCCCACGCCGCGCTGGGGCGGGCTGGCGATCTACGCCGGCATCCTGCTGGGCGTGCTGACGGTCCTTCCGATGGCGTTTCCCGGAGCGCGCCCCCTCCCGCCGTACCTCGTCGGGGTGTTGCTGGTCGGAACCGCCGTGGTGGCCTTCGGCGCGTGGGACGACCGGAAGAATTTGAAGCCGAAGGTTCAGATGGCGTACCTTTTGGCCGCGGGCTTCGCGGTGCAGCTCTTCTACTCCGGCGGCGACAGGGTCCAGATCGGCGGGTTCGTGGCGCCGTTCTCCGGCACTCCCGGACGCTGGGTGGACCTCGGCTGGGCGGCGGCTCCGCTCACGGCTCTCTACATTTTCGTGATCAGCAAGACGATGGATACGATCGACGGCCTGGACGGCTTGGCCGCAGGCATCGCCGCGATCGCCGCGAGCACCCTGGCCGTGATCGCCGTCTACGAGGGGCAGCCTCGCGTGGCGATCGTCGTGGCCGCGGTGGCCGGAGCCTCGATCGGCTTTCTGCGCCACAACTTCAACCCCGCGAAGATCTTCATGGGAACAGGCGGGGCTCAGGTGCTGGGTTTCCTCCTCGCCTGCATCAGCATCGTGGGGGCCTTCAAGACCGCCGCCACCGTGGCGATCGTCGTGCCGATGCTGGCCTTTGGGGTCCAGCTGTTCGACGCGTTCTTCGTCGTTGTCCGCAGGATCCTGAACGGCAAGCCCATCACCGAGGCCGACAAGGGCCACATCCACCATCGCTTGCTGGAGAAGGGGCTCACGCAGCGCCAGGCTGTCGGCGCTTTGTATCTGGTGACCGCGATCCTGTGCGCGCTGCTGCTGTTGGGAATACGGCTGTATGGGTAAGCCCCGAGTCGTCCTCGTCGTCGGCACTCGGCCGGACGCCATCAAGTCTGCGCCCGTCGCCTTGGCGCTGCTCCGAAGGTCAGACGCGTGCGAGACCCTGCTCGTTTCGACGGGCCAGCACCGCGAGATGCTCGATCAGGCGCTCGGCGCCTTCGGCCTGACTCCGGACCGCGACCTGGAGATCATGCGGCCCGGGCAGTCTCTGGCTGCGCTTTCGTGCGCCGCGCTCGAAGGCCTCGATCGCGCCCTGGCCGAAATGGAGCCGGACTATGTGATGGCTCAGGGCGACACCACCACGACGTTCATCGCCAGCCTGGCCGCTTTCTATCGGAGGATCCCGTTCGGGCACATCGAGGCGGGCTTGCGCACCAGGGATCTGCTCAACCCGTTCCCGGAGGAGTTCAACCGGCGGGCCGCGGCGATCGTGGCTTCGCAGCACTTCGCGCCGACGCGCTGGGCCAAGGAGAACCTGCTCGCCGAGGGTCACGACCCGGCACGCGTGCTCGTCACGGGGAACACCGGCATCGACGCGGTGCTGATGGTGGCGGAGCGCGAGCCGCAGGATTGGTTCCCGGAGCACCGCGGAAGGGTGCTCCTGGTGACCACGCACCGTAGGGAGAACTGGGGCGAGCCGCAGGCGGCGATCGCGCGCGCGGTGCGGCGCCTTGCGGAAACCCACGGCGACCTCCTGGTGGCGGTGGCCATGCACCGCAACCCGATCGTGCGCGAGACCATCGTCCCGATCCTGCGGGATGCTCCCCGGACGGTTCTGATGGAGCCACCGGAGTACGCCAAGTTCGTCAAGCTGATGCAGCGCAGCTCGCTCATCCTCACGGATTCCGGCGGCGTGCAGGAGGAGGCACCGGCGTTCGGCGTTCCGGTGCTGGTGCTGCGCGAGACCACCGAGCGCCCGGAGGGGGTGCAGGCCGGCACGGCGAAGCTGGTGGGCACCGACGAGCGGCGCGTGTTCGAGGAGGCTAGCCGCCTCCTGGACGACCCGGCCGCGTACGCCGCCATGGCGCAGGCCGTCAGTCCCTACGGCGACGGCCGGGCCTCCGAGCGCACGGCGAACGCCGTGCTGAGGTTCCTAGGCTGCGACGCCCCCGAAGTGAACGAATGGGAACACTAGAGGCGATCATCATCGGCGTGGTGCAGGGGCTCACGGAGTTTCTGCCCATCAGCAGCACAGCCCACATCCGGGTGTTGCCGGCCCTGCTGTCGTGGCCCGATCCCGGTGCGGCGTTCACCGCCGTCATCCAGTTGGGCACGCTGCTGGCGGTGCTGATTTACTTCCGCTCGGAGCTGGCCAAGGCCTTCTGCGCCTGGTTCCGCAGCCTCTACAGCCGCTCCGCTCGGGGCACCGTGGACGCTCGGATCGGATGGGGCATCTTCGTTGGGACGTTCCCGATCGTGGCGCTCGGACTGCTCTTCAAAGACCAGATCGAGCACGATCTGCGCTCCCTGCACGTCGTCGCCGGGGCGCTCATCCTCATGGGCGTCGCCCTGGCCGCGGCGGACCGCTTCGGGAAGCGCAACCGCACCGAGGCCGACGCTCGCGTGCTGGACGGGCTCTGGGTCGGCCTCTTCCAGGCGATCGCTCTGATCCCAGGGGCCAGCCGCAGCGGCAGCACGATCATCGGCGCCATGCTCTGCGGGTTCGACCGCGCCGCGGCGGCGCGGTACTCGTTCCTGCTGTCGGTCCCCAGCATCTTCGCGGCCGCCGTGCTCGAGGTCTGGAGCGAGCGGTCCCACCTGGCGGACCTCGGGTGGGCGGCCGTGCTTTGGGCAAACCTCGCGGCCTTCGTGGTCGGCTACCTTTCGATCGCCTTTCTCATCCGCTGGCTGCAGACCCGCAGCCTTGCGCCGTTCGTGTGGTACAGGCTAGCCCTGGGCCTGCTGCTGTTCGGCCTCATGGCCCAAGGGATCCTGCAGCCCGACACCGGCCTGCCACCCAAGGAACCGGTCGCCGCCGCGCAGCAATGAAGTGGTTCCGCCGTCAGCCTGAGCCCCTCTTGCCGCCCGAGTGGATGGTGGTCGGCTTGGGCAACCCCGGACCGGAGTACGCCAACACCCGGCATAACGTGGGCTTCCTCGTCGTGGAGGAGCTGGCGCGACGGCACGGCCTGAAGCTGTCCAAGGCCAAGCACCGTGCGCTGTGCGCCCAAGGATCGATCGGTGGGGTGTCCGTGCTGCTCGTCAAGCCGCTCACCTTCATGAACCTGAGCGGCGAGGCGGTGCGAGCGCTGGTGCGGGAGCTTGGTTTGCCCCCGGAGCGCGTGCTCGTGGTGGCGGACGACATGGCCCTTCAGCTGGGACGCGTCCGCCTCAAGCCCAAGGGAGGCCCAGGCGGCCACAACGGCCACAAGTCGATTGTGCACGCGCTCGGCAGCCAGAACTACCCGCGCCTGAAGGTGGGCATCGGCTCCGCCGAACCAGGGGAGGCGGTGGACCACGTGCTCGGCAAGTTCCGGCCCGACGAGCTGCCGGAGGTGCGCCGGGCGGTCGAGCTGGCGGTGCAGGGCGTCGAATGGGTGCTCGCCGAGGGGGTGGAGCGCGCGATGAACCGCGTCAATCCCGCCGGCCAGCAACCTCAGACCAGCGAGTAGGTCTCCCTCTCGACGAACGTGTGCTGCGTCGAAACCACGTGCACCGGGCCGCGGACGCGCAACCACACGGGCTCCAGACGGTTCATGTGGCAGAAGTACACGTTGCTTCCGTCCTTGGTCCGTCCCCAGCGGTTCTGACCGCACCCGGTCTTCAGAACCACGAAGAGGCCCGGCGGAATCAGAACGTCGTCCTTGGGGAAGAACGCCGCGTCGCAACCGCTCTCGATCGCCTGCTCCGAAACGACCCCGTGGCCGCGCAGCGTCACCCGCCTGGACCCTTGGTTCTGCAGCAACACGAACTCCCTGTTCGGATCGTCCGACCGCTGGATGCCAACGATGCGGATCATCCCCACCTCCCGACAATCCTAGGATACGATCCGAGCGCGGGGAAAGAATCGCCCCATGGAGAGGTTAATCGAAGAACGCCATGGTGTAGCATGAGGGGCAAGGTGCAACGATGCTCACTGCCTTCCTAGCTTCGGCGACGATCCTCGTCCAGTCCCCGCCCGTCGAGTGGATCCGCGGGGACGAGCACACGGCCGCGGCCCAATGGGCGGCCAGCGGCACGGCCTCCGTGACCGAGTTCCAAACCCAGGGAATCCCGTTCCGACGCGGCCTTCGCGTGCGCTTCGCCTCTTCCGCCGAGAGTCCCCCTTGGCAGGTCCAGATCGGAAGACTCGTCCAGCACCCGGTGCGGCGGGGCGACATGGTGTATTTCCAAGTCTGGTTGCGCAGTCCCGAGAGGTGCCGCACGACGCTCGTGTTCGAGCAGGCCACCGAGCCCCACTCCAAGTACATCTCCGCCGTCGTGCGACCGGGTCCGGAGTGGAAGGAGTTCCGCGTGGCCGGCCGCGCCGGCCGCAGCTACGAGCCCGGCCAGACCCAGGTCAAGTTCTTCTTCGGCGGATCGACCGGAACCGTCGAGATCGCCGGAGTGAGGGTCACCAACTTCGGTTCGAATCCTCCGGCAGGAGCGATCCGCGAGACCGTCGAGCTCTACCCCGACGGAGCGCCCCCGGCCTCGTGGTATCGGCAGGCCGAGCAAAGGATCCGGCAGATCCGCATGGGAGGCCTGCGCGTCCGGGTTCTGGACGAGAGAGGAAAGCCGGTGCCCGGCGCTACCGTGAGGGTTGAGCAGCTGCGGCACCACTTCCGCTTCGGAACGGCCGGTCCCGCCTCCCGCGTGGTGGAGAAATCCCCCGACGGCGAGAGGTACCGGCAGGTGCTGCTCCGTCTGTTCAACACGTTCACCTTCGAGAACGACCTGAAGTGGCAGGCTGTCGACTGGGGAATCAACCAGCGGGCCCTCGACGAGGCCATCGAGTGGCTTCGCGGCAACGGCTTCGACATCCGAGGCCACTGCCTGGTATGGGGAGGCTGGAACAACCTGCCCCGCTTCCTGCGCGATTTGGACCGCGATGCCAAGATCGATGCCGTCCGGCGGCGCATCGCCGAGCAGGCGGGGCGCTACAAAGGCAAGGTGTACGTCTGGGACGTGGTCAACGAGGCGGTCACCAACACCGATTTGTGGAACGAGATCGGCTGGGACTGGTTCGACCGCGTCTTCCAGCTGACTCGAGAGGCTGACCCGAAGGCGTTGCTGGCGTACAACGACTTCTCCATCACCACCGAGGCCGCCACGGGCCCGGCGCACCGCAGGAGAGCCATCGCCCTGGCTAAGAGGGTGCGCGCGGCGGGGTATCCGATCGACATCTTCGGCGACCAAGCACACATGGGTCTGCCCGCGACGTCGCCCCAGCGTTGCTACGAGATCTGGGACGAGGTGGCGCGCGAGACCGGCTGCGACATCGAGATCACCGAATTCGACTTCGCGAGCCACAACGAGGAGCTGCAGGCCCGCTTCGTGCGCGACTACCTCACCGCGGCGTTCAGCCATCCCAAGGTCGTGGCCTTCGTGATGTGGGGCTTCTGGGAGAACAGCCATTGGCTGGCCTCGCAGGGCGCGGCGATGATTCGCAGCGACTGGACGTGGAAGCCTGGCATGCGCGTCTTCGAGGACCTCGTGAAGAAGCGCTGGTGGACGAACGTGCAGGCCAAGACGAATCCCCAAGGCGCCGCCTCGTTGCGCGCCTTCTACGGCAAGCACCGAGTGACCGTGCAGGCGGGCGGATCCACGGCCTCGGCCACGGTGGACCTCAAGCCGGGCTCGAGGGGCGAGGTCACGGTGCGGCTCGCCAAGCGCTGACGGTGCCGGGGGACGAGCGGGGGCGGCCAAGGGCCGCCCACGCCGCCTCCATCAGCGGAAAGCCGACTGGGTTGGATCGAGACGCCAACCGTTGGAGAAGAACCCCGCGGCGGCGATGCCCTGCGCGCCCGAGCGCCAGAATCCAGGGGCCAGCACCAGCCAATCGGGGTAGGCGATCCCCGGGGAGAGGTACGGGAGACGGTCCAGCTGGCGCATCCCCTCGAGGTCCGTGCCGCCTATCACGACGACCATCCCGGCCGCATCTCCCGCCTTCGGGAACGCGAGCAGCGCGGAGTACCCGCCTCCCCACTCTCGGTCCCCCACGCGCAGCCTGCCCCGCTCCAACCGAACGGGGCAGCGCGCGTCGACCAGCTTCGGGATGGCTCGGTTGGTGGACCAGTTCCCATAGAGGATCGCGTTGCGCCCCCGCAGCCTCTGCGGCGTGGCCTCGGTGTCGGGCAGGATGTCCACCGAGCCGTTGCCCCGATACTGCCACTGCTCGGCGTCGAAGCGCGCCTTAGCGAAGGCCCAAGCGTTCTCCTCGGGAGTGCCGGCGGTGCCGACGACGAACGCCATCCGCCTCTGGAAAGCCATCCTCACGGGTCCGCCCCGCGCGGGGCTCTTCTCGAACGCGCCCGGGGCAGGGCCGATCCTCCAGCGGCCTTCCGTCTTGCGCAGCACCACCCGGCCGCCGCCCTCTGGGAGCCGCACCGCCTGACCGTCCAACACCGCCTGGGTTGCCGGGTCGTCCATGCGGTCGAGGTCGAGCGCGAGGGTCGCTACGTTCTCCGTCTCCCCGACGATCCTGCCTCCGCGCCGCTGCAGCCGGACAGTGGAGAACTCCAGGCATCGCTCCTGCTGCAACACCTCCACCCAGTTGCTGCGCGAACTCGCGGCGGGGTTCGCCGTGACGAACTCGACCCTCCGCACCGTTCGCGGGTCAGGAATGCGCCTTCCGCGGAAGAACTCGAACATTTCGGGCCAGTCGACCGAATCGTCCCCCCACCAATGCGTGCCGCCGGGCTTCTCGTGGTACCGAAGGTTCGGGTGGAACGGTGCCAAGGCCTCTCGCATGCGCCGCGCCTCGGTGACGGGCACCGACTCGTCCGCGTCGCCGTGCAGGATGTACACTCCGTGGTGCAGGCTGTTGCGGACCAGCCCCAGCGTGTCGCTCGGGGTTCCGGCCCTCCGCAGGATCGCCGCGACCGGGTCATCGGACGCTCCCGGGTCCCTCAAGCCACCGTACGTTCGGAAGCTGATCCAGCCCGCGGCGGGACCGATCGCGGCGAACAGGCTCGGATGGGTCAGGCCGATGTGCCAAGTGCCGTGTCCGCCCATGCTGTGGCCGGTCAGGATCACGCGCGAGGGATCGTGGGGATGCTGGGCCTTCGCGATCGCAAGCACCTCCAGGGCGTCCATGCGCCCCCAATCCTCCCAATCGAACCCGTACGGCCTGCGGTTTGTGGCCGCCACCAGCGTGAGCCAGTCCTTCGGCTTGTAGGCTCTAGCCTGGTTGATCGCCTCGACGCTCGCGCCGTGCACCGAGAGCACGAGCGCGTTGTCTGGCCCAGGCTTCTGCGAAGGGTTCACGGCGTAATACTGCAGGCTGCCGTCGATCCCGCTGAAGAACGTCCTTCGATGCACCTGCCGGGGGTCGCAGACCAGGAGAGGGAGCTTGGCTTCGGTCGCGTCGGCCTCCGCACCGACCAGCCTCAGGCGCGCCTCCACCGGTCCAGGGCGGACTCCGGCCGGCACCGGGATGCGGAAGGGCACCTTGCGGGCGCTCATCGGCGGCAGGCTGGGCAACCGGGTCTGCAACCTCCGGCCGCCGACGGAGCACTCGAGCTTGGCGTCCTTCATCCAGCGCCCCGTGGCGTTCAGGACGACCACCGCGCCCCACAACGATCGACCGGCCTCCGTCGTGAGCAGGTCCGGCACGGTAGGGTCGGAAGCGTCCAGGTGCAGCTTTGGTGCGATCGGATCCAAACGAACGGTCAGACGGCCGCGTCCCGAGGAGAACAGCAGCTGGTTGCGTCCGGCCCGCAGGGCCACCGGCAGGTTCAGATAGCCGTAGCCGTACACGTCGCCGCCCCGCGGCTCCCCGTTCACGTAGACCATGCCGTGTCCCTTGGCTCGCAACAGGTAGGTGCGCGCCTCGGGCACCTCCACCGTGCAGAGCAGGTAGCCGTTCGCGAACGACCGCTGGTCGAAGCCTTCCGGCTCCGCCCGAGCCTCCCTCCACAGGAGTCCCCGCTCAGGATCCAGCGTGTCTCCCGCCGCGGGTTGATCGAAAAGGCCGCGAACGACCAGATCCACCACGGGGTCGATCGGCGCGGCGTTGCGTCCCGCCGACACCGCGCGGGCCACCGAAACGCCCCGATCGGGCAGGATCGGTTCGGACGCGTGGGTCTGCAGGCACCCCAACCAAGCCGGTAGCAAGCTCCAAGCCATCATGGGCGCGGATTGTACGCCATGGATGGAACCCGGCGGACTCTGGTGCGAAACTAGAGACATGGTCCAGCAGACGCACGCGGTGCACGGAGGAGACTTCTTCAAGGCCATTGGAGAGGAGTTCGAGGACCTCGGGCGGAGCGCCTCCGTGGTCTCCGCCGATGTGCTCGACGCGTGGTACGACCCCTCTCCCAACGCCGTGGGAAAGGTGGCTCAGTGGCTGCCATGGCTGATGCGCACCAGTCCCCCCACGCATGGCGAGGGTCTGCGGCGGGTGCTGGCCCGCACCCGAGGTCTGCCCGAGGAGGCGCTGCTGTTGGGCTCGGGGACTTCGAGTCTGATGTACGCGGCTTTCCCCCGCCTCGTTCGCGCCGACGATCTCGTCGTGCTGCTCGACCCCATGTACGGCGAATACGCGCACCTCTTCGAGAACGTGCTGGGTTGCCGCGTGCGCCGCCACCGGCTTCCGTCCGAAGAGGGATTCCGGCCTCACCCCGAGCGAATCGCAGAGGACTGCAGGGATGCGGCGTTGCTGGTGCTCGTCAACCCGAACAGCCCCACGGGCAACGGCATGGACACCGAGGCGCTGGCGGAGCTTCTGAGGCGCCTGTCCCCGCGCTGCCGAGTGTGGGTCGACGAGACCTATGTGGACTTCGCGCCCGACGGGTGGAGCGGGGAGCCGTTGGTGCCTCACGATCCACGGCTGATCGTGTGCAAGTCGATGTCGAAGTTCTATGCCCTGAGCGGGCTGAGGATCGGGTACCTCGCGGCGGATCCTGATTGGATCCGGGCGCTCGAGCCGATGAGCCCCCCTTGGTCGGTGGGTCTGATCGCCCAAGTGGCCGCGGTGGAGGCGCTGAAGGACCGCGCCTACTACCGAGCCATGCGCGATCGGACCGCCGAACTGAGGGCCGACCTGGCCGCCAGTCTGTCGACCCTGCCGGGCGTGCGGAAGGTCTATCCGTCCGTCACCAACTTCCTGCTGTTCCGGGTGGGCGAACCCGGGGCCGCGGAGGTGGCGCGCCGTTGCAGCGAGCGCGGCGTGTTCCTGCGCAATTGCGACTCTCTGAGCCCCCGGTTCCGTGACGACCACCTGCGGACTGCGGTGAAGGACGCCGAAACCAACCTCCGGATCTTGGACGCGCTCGCCGCCGCCCTCGCCTGAGGCGTCACTTGGCGGCCGCGGCCGCTGTCGCCGAGGCGAGAAACCGCTGCAGGTCCGCGGCCGGCACCACCATGGGCAACACCGCGTTCCGGCCGGCGGCACCGTCCGCGTCCGCGGTACCGCCCGACACGGCGCGCAGCGTGATCAGCCCCAGGAACTTGCCGCTCTTGTCGAAGACCGGGGAACCCACCTCGTTCGCCACCTGGCCCATCTCGACCACGTAGCGCTTTCGAGGACGCTCGATCACCGAACCCACGAACGTTACGCGGTGGTACAGCGAGCGGTTGGCCACCCGCCCCAGTCGGCTGAACACCAGCACCGGGTCGAGAGCATCGGCCGTACCCGCGTCCGCCAAGTCGACGTGCTGCATCGGGGAGGCGGGAGCCTTGGTCGGCACCAGCAGCGCGAGGTCCAGGTCCTTGTCCCGCAGCACGATCTTCGCGTCGATCTCCGTGCCGTCCGGGCGCACCAGCTTGACGTCGGTGACGTCGGTCTTCATCGACATCCCCTCGCCCCCGATCGCCGCGAACAGGGCGGACGGGTCGAGGTTCGACAGCGGCACGATCGTCGAGCCCTTCGCGTCCACGACCAACCCCTGCGACTCCGATTTCCGCTCCTGGTTCGACGACTCTCCCTCGAAGGTCATGGTCATCTTGGTGGCCACGCGAACGGTGACCAGAGCCTCGCTCACCGTCTTGCCGATTCTTCGGCCCACTTCCGCGGAGACGGAGTCCTGCGCCCAAGCGAACGAAGAAAGGGCCCAGCCAAGGGCCGCGGCGGTTGTGATCGTCTTCATGCTTCTCCTAATCGGACGCGGACCAATCCGCCTCCATTTCGATGAACAGCTCGTCGGTGCCACGCAGCACCCTCAGAACCACGAACTTGGTCTTTTTGGCCTTCTGTTCGGCCATCGCTTTGCGGAACGCCTCCACATCCGCCACCTGGGTGCCGTTCACGCTGACGATGACGTCGCCGGACGACAGCTTGCCCAAGGCGGCCCAGCCGCCGGGCGCAACGTCCTCGACCAGCACGCCGCTCACGCCGCCGAGCTGGCGCGCGTCGCGGTCCTGCACCGTGAGGTCGCGCACCGTGAACTCGAAGTCCTCTTCCCGCAAGCGTCGCAGCTCCCGAGCCGACAGGGGCGAGGCACCCAGCTGCACGGGCACGGTCTGCACTCCCTCCCGCCAGATCCTCAGCACCACGGTGGCACCGATGTCGTACTGGCGGATCGTCTCGCTCAGCTCCTCGGCGTCCTCGGGACGAGAGGCGTCCAGAGGAACGTCGTCCACCGCAAGGATCAGATCTCCGACTCTCAGCCCCGCCCTTTCGGCAGGCGACCCGCTCGCGACGCCCGTGACGCGGAAGCCCTTGCGCCCTTCGACACCGAGAACCTTGGCGAGGTCGGGAACCAGAACCTGCGTGCTGACTCCGAGGTAAGCCTTGCGCGCCTCCTGGCTGGTGTCCTGGCCGTCCAGGCGCTCCACCCGCACGACGCCCACGATCTGCTCGTTGCCCCGCTCGAACTCCACGCTGAACAGCAACGGCATGTTCTCCGGCCGGACCTGGCTCTCGACCGCCGCCCGGAACTCCGCCGCCGAGCGCACCCTCTGGTTTCCGACCGCCACGATCACGTCTCCCTCGCGCAGGCTCGGCTTGAGGTTCCCGCCCGGTCCCCCGGGGGCGACGCTCTGGACCTTCGCCCCCTCGGTCGAGTTGCGGCCCATCGCCTCGGCATCGGCCCGGGTGACGTCCTGAACCACGATCCCGACTTGCCGGACGGGCACGGGGCGGACCAGCCTGCTCTCTCGCTCCGTTGGAACGGCAGTCGCCTTGTGCCTCTTGCCTTCCCTCTCGTACTCGATCTCGACGGGCTTTCCGACCGGCAACGACGCCACCATGCCGTTGAACGGGGGCACCTGCTCGGGAAACCGCACGGTTGTGGGAGCTCCCCCGACGCTCAGCAGGACGTCTCCGGGCAACAGGCCAGCCAGCGCCGCCGGCGAACCCTTGGCCACGCGGCTGACGAGCGCGCCGCTGTCCCTTCCCTGGCTCTTGAGCAACGGCTGGACCCTCAGGCCGAGGTCCGCTCGAACGACCTTCCCCCTCTCGATCAGGCTCTGGGCTACCTGCCTCGCCAGATTGCTGGGGATGGCGCCGGCCAGCCCGTACTCCAGCTCGTTGATGCCCACGATCTCGCCAGCCAGGTTGACCAGCGGGCCCCCCGAGTTGCCGGGATGGATCTGGGCGTCGTGGCCGATCCACAGCACCATGCTCCCGACGTCCTCGCCGTCCAACGAGAGGTCCACCTTGCCCAAGAGGTCGGGCATGACCATCGCGGTGTTGCTGACGATGCCCTGCGTCACCGACTGGGTCAAAGCCAGAGGGCTGCCCATGGCGAGCACCGTGTCTCCCACCCGCAGCTTGGACGAATCCCCCCATCGGGCGAAAGGGTAGGCCTTGGACGTCCTCGGACGGAGCTTCAGAACCGATATGTCGGTGAGCGGGTCGGTGCCCACGAGGTCCGCTTCGGCCTCGGTGCGGTCGGCCAAGGTCACCAGCATCCTCTTGGCCCAACCTGCGACATGGTGGTTGGTCACCACGTACCCCTCCGGACTGATGATCACGCCGCTGCCCGCGCTCTCGGACTTCTGCTCCCTGCCTTGCTGGTACTCCACGCCGGCAACCAGGATGCGGACCAGAGCCGGTTTGACGGCCGCGATCGCGCGATCGATCTCCCGTCGGGATTGGGCCGGCGCGGGAGCCGCGAAACCGAAGAGCAACAGGAGCGGAGCGAGGACACGCATGGGATCGCCTAGGGCCGACCGCTCGGTCGGTCGAACGCGTACATTATGGCGGGAGTCGATCGCGCATGCTGGACCGCTACTTCGATCACGCCGCCACCTCCCCGTTGGACCCCGGCGTGCTGCGGGCGATGCTGCCGTGGCTCGGCGAGCGGTGCGGCAACGCGCACTCGCTGCACGCCTGGGGGCGCGAGGCCCGGGCGGCGGTCGAAAGGGCCCGGGAGCAGGTCGCCGAGGCCGTCGGTGCCGAGTCGCCGGAGCAGATCGTGTTCCTCTCCGGCGCCACCGAGGCCTGCGCGACCGCCCTGCGTCAGGGCCCGCCGGGCTGGATCTCTCCCTACGAGCACAGCGCCGTGCGAGAGCCCGCGCTGCGCCTCGGCTACCGCGTGATGACCGCCGGGGGCAACCAGCCTCCGGCCGCTGGCGAGGCAACCGCGGGAGTGGCCGCGCACCTGTCGCTGAGCAACGAGACCGGGACGATCTTCGATCCACGATCCGTTGCGCCAGAGCCGCAACCGTTGCTGGTCGACGCCACGCAGGCGCTGGGCAAGCTGCCGGCTCCGGCGGTCGGCGCCGACTGGGCGGCCTTCTCGGCCCACAAGATCGGCGGCCCGAAGGGCGTCGGTGCGCTGTACTGCCGCTATCCGTTGGCGGAGCCGCTGATCGTCGGGGGAGGCCAGGAGGCCGGCCAGCGAGGCGGCACGCTGAACGTCGCCGGCATCGTGGGTTTCGGCGAGGCCTGCCGCATCGCCGAGCAGGAACGGGAGTCGCTGTGGAGGAAGTGCGGCGACCTGAGGGCCGCCGTGTTGGCGGAGCTCGACGCCGTCCCCGATGTGCGCGTGAACGGCGGCGACCGGGTGGCGCCCCACATCCTGAGCCTCAGCTTTCTGGGACTGGAGGGCGAGGCCGTGGTGATCGAGCTCGACGCGCTGGGCTTCGCCGTCAGCTCCGGGCCGGCTTGCTCGTCGGGCTCGAACGAGCCCAGCCCCGTTCTTCTGGCGATGGGCCTGCCCGAGGAGTGGGCTCGCGGAACCGTGCGCGTGAGCTTCGGTCCGACCAACACGATCGAGGCCGCGCGCGACCTGGGCCGGGCGATCGCCAAGACAGTGGAGCGCCTGCGCGGTCTGAAGCGCGTTTGAACGCCCTTCGACGCGATCCTCAGTTCTCAAAGGAGAGGGCTGTGGCACACGGCGTTTGGGAGCCGCTCCGGCTGCGGCGGAATTCGCCCTCGGCGTTGGTGCCGACTGCCCGTTTGCCGAGGAAGGCTCGCTCCGTTGCCTGCTCCGGGCCGGACCGGCCTCGCAACCGATCCGCTCCGTCTGACGGGGGTCCGCCGGAGCGTTCGGCACCTAGGAGGATGGGCGGACGAAACCCAGGCCACTTCGGGAGCCACCGATGCCGAGGGCCATCGCGAGCCGCTCCCGGGCTCTTGCTCCCGTCGGCGCGCCGACGGGAGCAGGGCGCCGGCACGGCGTGTGCCGGCGCCCTTCCGGCCGACAATCGCCCTCACGTTCCCTGCCGCGTCAGCGACAGCGTCCCCGAGGCGTTGGTCAGCTGGCCGTTTTCGTACATCTGCAGCAGGTCGATGGCGACGGAGATGGTCCTCCTGCCAGCGGGGTCCTCACCGAGCTCGGCCTCGCCGCGGAACACCGCTCCCATCTCG
>JAOACB010000024.1 GCA_026418055.1 Fimbriimonadales bacterium | reverse complement strand
GAGCACCACGTGGTCCTTGAGCAGCCTCAGCTCGGCACCCATCGCGGCCAGCCGACGCCCCACCTCGGCGTCGCGCCCCGCGGCGTACGGGTCGGGGTCACGGCCGGCGAACACCGCCTGGGCGCGCCAGCGCTCCGCCAGAGCGGGGATCTCGTCGACCGGGTCGCCGTGCAGCACGACCAGTCGGGAGCCCCTCTCCCGGAGGCCCCGGTCCACCTCCTCCAACGAGCGGTGGAGGAAGCTCACGCGGCGATCGTCGGCGTCCTGCAGCTCGTCGAGGATCCGGCGGTCGAACACGAACGCCGCCGCGACGCTGTCGAACGAGGCCGTGGCCTCGGCGAGGGGTGCGTGGTCGCTCAGGCGCAGATCGCGCCGGATCCAGACGATGGCCCGTCGGTGCATTCCGAACCGTTCTACGCCGCGGCCTCGGGGGCGTTCGTCAGGGCCGCACCACCCACACGGAGCAGGGAGCCGATCCGGCGACTTCGTAGGACACGCTGCCGATCAGGAAGCGCTCCAGCACCCCGTGGCGCTTGGCTCCCAGCACCACCAGGTCGGCGCACGCATCCACCGCCACTCTCCGCAGCACCTCGGACGGGCGCCCGGTCTCGACCCGGCACTCGGTCTCCCCGATCGAGGCCTCCAGCCTCCGAGCGGTCGCCTGCGCCAGCTCGCGCGCCTTCTGCCGGTCGTGGCTCGACAGCGCCACCAGCGCCTCGGCCTTGACCCCCGCCGGCAACACCGACAGCGGCTCGGCCACCGCCACCGTTGCCTTCCGAACGCCGCACGCGCAGGCCTCCACGGCCTCGACCGCCTTCTCGGCCCCGGGAGAGCCGTCGACGCCGACCACCACGCTCAGCGAGGAGCGTGCGGAGAGCGCCCTTCCCGACTCCTCGCAGTCCATCCCGGCGTACGGACGCGCCACCAGCACGGAGGTCCTCGCGTGCGACAGCACCTTGCGCGAGACGCTGCCCAGCAGCGCGGCGGGAAGGCCCGTCTCTCCCGTGCAGCCCAACGCCACCAGGTCCGCCCCGCCTTCCTCCAGCTCGTCCAGGATCTCCGAGGCCGGATCCCCCACCCTCACCATCGGGCTGGCCCGGAGCCCCAGGATCCTGAGCCGCTCGGCGGCGGTCTCCGCGCGGCTCTCGGCCAGTTGGAGGAACGAATCCCCGCTGGCGAGACCCTCGACGGCTGCGTACGCCGGGCCCAGGCCGTCGGGGTCCAGAGCGAACAGCGCGGGCACAGGGGCCACCGACAGCACCGTCACCTGCGCGCCGGCGAACGCCGGCAGCTTGGCCACCAGCGTCTCCGCCAGCAAGGAAGGCCCCGCGCAGTCCGTGGCCAGCAGGATCCTCATGGCCGCGCCGCCTCCCACTGCACGGCCCTGAGCCACGATCGGCCCTCCGTCGGGTCGATGGTCGCTCCCGCGCCTGCCAGCAGGAACTCCCGCACTTCCGCCGTGGCCCAGTCGAAGCGCTCGATGCCCGCCAGCGCCTCCAGCAGCCGCAGCGGACGGACGTTGCCCGGCAGCCTCCGGAGGCGGAGCCCCACGTCCAGCGTCACGGCCTCCACGAACAGCGCCGAGGCCTTGGCGGTGCCGGGCCAGTCGACCGCCGCCTGGATGCAGTCGGCCGCGGCGAGCGACTCCAGATCCTCGGTTCGCACGAACACCTCGATGCCCTCGAAACGCTCCAGATCCTCCAGCAACCGGGGCGTGGGTTGGTGCGCCTCGAGGCAAGCCTCGTAAGCCCACAACTCGCCCACGTCGCGGTGCCGCTCGTCGAACGCCGACATCGCTTCGATCTCCGCCCGCAGGCGGCCGCCGCCGTCCTCCAGGCCGGCGCCCTCCCCTAGCGCGCACACGCCCACCGGCGACGGCGGGCCCGCCTCCCGCAAGGCAGAGGCCAAGTCCGCCAACAGGCCGCACGGGCAGGCGAGCACGCGCCGCACGGGATCCCCGGCGGCCCACAGGGCCGCCTGCCGCAGCTCCCCGGGGCTCGCGCCGGGGGCCACCTCCGCCTCGTACAGGCCTCGCTCCCACTGCGGGATGGCATCGCCGCTCATGCCTTCTAGCATAGCCCCTGTCCGGGCTGGTTGGACGCCGGAAAGGTATCCTATCGGGAGAGTCGGGATAGAACGGCCTTTCCCCTCGAGGAGAGAAACCCATGGCCAGTTTGCGTGTTTTGATCGCGGACGACGATCCGATCATTCGCTTGGACCTGAAGCAGATGCTCGAGAACCTCGGCTACGAGGTGGTCGGCGAGGCGGGCGACGGCCAGCAGGCCGTCGACGTGGCTCGCGCCGTCAAGCCCGACATCTGCATCCTCGACGTGAAGATGCCGGTGATGGACGGCATCGAGGCGGTGGGCGTCATTCTGGGAGAGAACATCGCGCCGTCCATCCTGCTGACGGCCTACAGCGACCAGGAGCTGGTGCAGAGGGCCAAGGACGCGGGAGTGTTCGCCTACCTGGTCAAGCCGTTCAAGCCCAGCGACCTCCCGCCGGCCATCGAGGTGGCCCGCAGCCGCTACGAGCAGCACCTCCAGCTCAACAAGGAGGTCTCGGACCTGCAGGAGCGCCTGGAGGCGAGGAAGCTCATCGACCGGGCCAAGGGCATCCTCATGGACGACTACAAGATGTCGGAAGCCGAGGCCTACCGCCGCATCCAGGTCCAGTCGATGAACACCCGCAAGACCATGCGCGAGGTGGCGGAGGCCATCATCCTCGCCAAGTCGATCAACTCTCCGTCGTCTTGACGCGGGCATGCTGGCGCTGCTCGCCGTCGTGTCCGTGCTCGGCCCGGTGCCGCCTTTGGGCGCCCGGGCCGAGTTCCTTCGGGCCAGCCTGAGGGTGCAGGAGGAGCTGGAGGCAGGGCGCTTCGACAGGGCGCTCGAGCTCTGCGGCCGCACCCTGCCGTCCTCCGAGATCGCCCTCGGCTGGGAGCTGGACGCGTCGGCGCGAGGCACGGCGGCGGCGTTCGCGGTGGCGCGCGAGCGGGCGCTGCTGCAATGGCGCGAGGCCGTTCCCAGCCTGCGATGGAGATCCGACGCTCCCCCCGCTCTGGTGCTCAGGATCGCCCGGGACGACCGACCCTCCGCCAGACTGACATGGGGCGAGTCGGAGGGCTCCCCGAGGCTGGTGGCGGAGATCCGCGCGGCGACGGCAGACGACGCGCGCAACGGCGTGCTGCTCGCCGTGGGAGCCTGGCTGGGGCTGGACGACTCGATCTTCCCCGACCAGGCGATGGCTCCGCTGTCGCGACCATCCAGCCGGCCGAACCCCGTGACGCGCCGCGAGGCCGCGCTGGCCCGCGAGCTTCTGTCCCACGCCCAGCGGCTGAGGGCGCTCGCCCAGAGCCGCCAGCGGCTGCAGGCCGCCCGTCCGCGGGCGTTGGTGCGCGTCGCCGGCGCCGCCCCCGGGGAGGTCGTGCAGGGCGAGGCGGCCGCGGTTCCGGTGGTGCTGGTCAACGCGGGCAACGCGCCGCTGCTCTTCCGCACGACGAGCGCCTGCGGGTGCATGGCCTCGGTTCCCTCCGGCGAGATCGCCCCCGGACGGTCGCTGCGCCTCGACGCGCTCCTCGACACCACCGAGTTCCAAGGACCTCTGGAGAAGTCCCTCTGGATCCTCACCAACTCCGCCGATGCGCCCCGCACCGAGGTCGTCGTGCGGACGCGGGTGCTGCCGCGCTACGAGGCTCGCCTGCCGCGGGCCGTCGTCGACGCGGAGGGCCCGTCGTCGTTCGAGATGGCCTTGGAGACGCCGGCGTCGGCGCCTCTGAGGGTTCTCTCGGCGACGTTGGAGGGTTTGCCGGGAACCGTCTCGGTCGGCGAGGTCCGACGGATGGACGGCCGCCACTCTCTGCCGCTGCTCGTTCGGCTGGAGGCCGCCCGCGCGGACGGCCGCTTCCCTGCGAACGTCGTCCTCTCCACCGACGATCCCCGCTTCCCCGTGATTCGCCTGCCTTTCGTGGCGCAGAGGGGCCTGGCGGCGATGCCGGGCAGCGCCGTGCTGCGCCCTGGCCCGGAAGGCGCGGTGCTGTCCGTCGTGTCGCCGGGAAGGGAGTTCGCCATCCGCGCCGTGGAGGCCTCCGATCCGCGCCTGCACGTCGAGCGGATCACCGAAGGCGCGGCCTCGGAGCACCGGCTGCGGGTCCGATGGATCGGAGCCGAGCCGGAGTCTCCGGTGACCGTTCGGGTGAGGGTGCTTACCGACTGGATGGGTCGCGAGGCCCTGGCCTTGGTGCAGGTGTCCAAGCGTTCCTAGGACGCCGCGAGCCCACGGCAACTGGGAAGAGTTGTGGAAAATCGGTGGACGGGAAATGTCAAAGAATGTCGAAAGGACGAGCTTTCGAGTCCTCCGATTCGAACGGATGGGAAAACCTCTGCTATCTCGCCGATTTCGACCTTGACTCCTCGCGGAGGGATGTTTGACACTATCTTCGGGTGGCAAGGGCGGCACCCTCTCTTGCTTGGGTTCGTGGGGTAGGGCCAGGGTGATGTCATTCGAGATTCAGGAGCGGTGGTCGAGGCCGTTGACGACGACCGGCGGCGCGGGCGCGGGCTTCGGCTCCGCTGATCCGTCGACCGAGGAGAGGAGCTTCCGATCGGTGGTGGTGGTGCCTTCGAACAGCGACGCCGTGGACGCGGCGCTGCTGTTCTCCTCCGGTTTGGAGACGTTCGTGGCGATCCTCGGCCCCAGCGGCTACGGCAAGACGCACCTGCTGGCCGCTGTGCACCAGCGCCTGCGGCGGTTGTACGGACCCTCCGTGCCCCCGTGGTCGACGCGGCGGAGGCGTTCCCGGGCAACGGCCTCGAGCAGGCGCCCGAGCCGGTCCTCATCGACAACGCGGAGCAGTGCCTGGGACGCAGCCGCACCCGCCAGAGGGTTCGGTTGCTGCTCGAGCGCAGGGTGAGGGCGGGCCGCCCGACGCTGGTGGCTTTCGGAGGTGAGAACACCGAGCGAGCGGTGCGGCGCTTCCTGCCGTTGCATCGGTCGTGGAGGATCGAGGGGATCGGACGGTTGACGTCCCTCGAGCGCCAGCGCATGATGCTGGAGCTGGCTTCCAAGCTCGGCTTGCGCCTGGGGGACCGCGTGGTGCGCCTGCTGTCCGCCAGCGTTCTGGGTTGCCCCGGCACCATCCGCGGCGCTCTCACCCGGCTTCTGTCGGTGCAGGCGGACTGGGAGGGACCCTCCGCCGTGCTCCGCGCGTGCGGCCTCTTGGCGCCCATGCTGGCCGGCAACGGCGCTTGGGACGTGAGGGACCACGTGATGCAGGCCGCGGAGGTCGCCGCGCCGTTCCTGCCCGAGGGAGTGTCCTGTAGGGAGGTCGCGGCCTACGTGATGCTGCGGGTCGCCCACGTGCCGGAGGAGCAGGCAGCAGGAGCGCTGAGCACCGAGCAGGGGCTGGCCTACGCCGCCGCCGAGCGCGTCGCGCGCCGCCTGGGTTGCTGCCCGGCCACGTGCGAGGCCGTGGAGGCCACGGTGGCCGCGGCCGTCGCCAGCCTGGCCCCGCGGAGCCCTGCAGGCCCAGCCGGGTCCCTGGAAGATTTGCCGGTTTGAACCTGCGCGAACTGCCAGATTCGCCCACCGGGACCGGATTCCGCACGGAATCTGAGAGAAACTCTCTTGGAATGCGCATCGATGAGGTCCGCCTGACCCCGGTGTGGGTGAATCCGAGGCACCTCGTCAGTACGGCTAGGATCGTGATGGCCGGGCATCGGATGCCGGTGATCGGCGTCGTCGAGGGCAACCGCTTCGTGGGAGTGCTGCGGGCGGAGAGCCTCGAGGGTCGCCCCGAATCCGAGACCGTGCAGGACGCGGTGGAACAACCGGACGTCGTCCTCGACGCCGCGATGCGCGTCGAGGACGCCGCCGAGCTGTTCGTGCAACGGGACTGCACCGTGGCGCCCGTGGTGGACGGCGAGCGCTTCCTGGGCATCGTGACCTCCAACATGCTCCTCCGGGAGCTGCGCCGCTCGCGCGACCCGCTCACCGGCCTGCCGTGGAGCGACCGCTTGCGCGAGTGGGGCGTGGAGCAGCTGCGCCTGGGCCACGAAATCACCATCCTGTTCGTGGACCTGGACGGCTTCGGGCTGTACAACAAGCGCTACGGCCACGTGGTGGGAGACCGCGTGCTGGAGCAGTTCGCGCAGTGCCTGCGCTCGAAGATCGACCCCGAGCGCGACCTGCTGGTGCGGTACGGCGGCGACGAGTTCGCCATCGGCACCCTGCGCACGCGGCAGGAGGTCTCGCAGCTCCTCTCCATCGTGGCCCTGGGGCGCGTGGCGTTCGACGTCGGCCAACCCATCGAGCCGGTCGCCTACTCCGTCGGAGTGTCCGGAGGCCGACGCACGGTCGAGCGGGAGAACATCCACTACGCCGCGACGGTCGACAACCTGATCAACCTCGCCAGCAAGGATTGCACCCGCCGCAAGTCGCCCCAGCCGCCGGCCCAGGCGGTGGTCGAGCAGGTCCCCGAGCCGACTCCCCCGCAGCCGCCCCGGCCCGCGGCGAGCTCCGACAAGCCGACAATCGCCAGCATCCACGACGGCAGAGCTCAGGGCGGGTCGCTCACCACGGTGATCCTGGCGATGGGCGACGTGGTGCGCTCGGGCGTGGACAACCGAGGCGACGATCCGGTCGCCGACTCCGTGGCGCGCGCCACCCTGCAGGCCATGGAGCGCCTGGCAGGCGAGCGGGTCAAGTTCCGCCTGGACTCCGTGCTGCACAGCGAGACCGCCCAAGGCCTGCGGCTGGCCACCGTGGTGGGGTCGGTGACGGCGGGCAGCGAGGAGGCGGCGATCACTGGCACCGCCAGCGTGCGGGACGACCTGCTCGAGGCCGTGGCGAAGGCCGCCATCGACGCCGCTTGGCCGCACGTGCAGGCGTCGCGCGTCTAGACGATCCCGCTGCGCAGCAGGTCCTTCAGCAGCAACAGGCCCACCACGCGCCCGCGATCCAGAACCGGCATGTCGCCGATCTTGCGCGGGTGGCTCTGGAACATCTCCAGCGCCTCGGCCGCCGGCATCTCGGCGTCCACCGTGGTGGGGTTGGCGGTCATCAGGTCGCCTGCCTTCGCGCCGAGCGGAGCCTCCAGCCGGAGGAACGCCCGCCTCAGGTCGCCGTCGGAGATGAAGCCCAGCAGGAAGCCCGCCTCGTCGACCACGCACGCGCCGCCCGCACCCGCGTTGGTGATCGCGCGCATCACCTCCAGGATCGGCGCTTCCGGCCCGACGAGCGCGAGGTCAGGTCCGGAGCGCATCACGTCCGACACCTTGAGCAGCAGACGCTTGCCGAGGGCGCCGCTGGGGTGGAAGCGCGCGTAGTCCTCGCGGCTGAAGTTGCGCAGGCGCATCACCGCCAGAGCCAGGGCGTCGCTCAGGGCGAGCATGGCGGTGGCGCTGGTGGTGGGCGCCAGGTTGTGCGGGCAGGCCTCCTCGGTCACGCGGGTGTCCAGCACCAGGTCCGCCAAGCGGCCGCACGTGCTGTCCGGCCTGCCGGTCACCAGGGCGATGCGCGGCCCGATGGACCGCAGAGCGGGAAACAGCCGAGCCAGCTCGTCCGACTCCCCGCTGTGGGAGTACATCAGCACCACGTCGTGCCGGGTCACCATCCCCAGGTCTCCGTGCACCGCCTCGACGGCGTGCAGGAAGAACGCGGGGGTGCCCGTGCTGGCCAACGTTCCGGCCGTCTTGCGTGCGATGTGCCCGGACTTGCCCAGCCCGCAGGTGACCGCGCGTCCCTCCAGCTCCAGCAGCCAGCGCACCGCGGTCTCGAACGGCTCGTCCAAGCGATCGGCGAGGTGCAGCAGGGCCGCCGCCTCGTGGCGCAGCACCTCGCGGCCGATCTCGATGCTCATCGGTGGGAGTCTACCGCTCGCCCAGGATGGTCTTGCCGAACAGCGAGGCCACCCACTCCACGGCGGTGACGGCGGTGGTGTTGCCCGCGTCGAGCATCGGATTGGTCTCCATCACGTCCAGCCCGGCCAGCCTCGCGGGACAGTCCTCGCGGAACAGCGCCTCGTGGAGCAGCTCGGCGACCAGGTGGGCCTCTCGGTAGGTGAGCCCGCCGCGCACGGCGGTTCCCGTGCCGGGGGCGAGCACAGGGTCCAGCACGTCCACGTCGAAGCTCACCCACAGCGCGTCCGGGCGCGTCTCGGCCATCCACCGGCGCACGCCGTCCAACGCGGCGACCACGCCGTGGCGGTCGATGTCGTGCATCGTGGCCACGAAGGATCCCTCGAAGCGCCGGATGCGAGCGGCCTCCGGCGGGTCGACTTCGCGCAACCCGAGCCAGCCGATGCGCCGGGGAGCCAGGGGGGTGGCCGGTAGCAGCCTGGCCCTCGCGAGCTCCCATTCCTCCGCGCGTCGGCTCGATCCGCCGTCGCCAAGGTCCGCCAGCAGCCCGAGCGGCATGCCGTGCAGGTTGCCCGTCGGCGAAGTGTCCGGCGTGTTCAGATCGGCGTGGGCGTCGATCCACAGCACGGCCAGGCTCTCGCCGAAGTGGTCCAGAGCTCCCGCCACCGAGCCCGCCGAGAGGCTGTGGTCCCCGCCCAGCACCAGCGGCGTGGCTCCCGCGGCGAGCACCGCCGCCACGCGCTCGCGCAACGCCGCCGCGACCTCGAGGAACGCCCGGAAGCCGCGGAACCCCGGCTCCGTGTCGGACGGCGGCAGGGGCACCGGCACGTCCCCCAGGTCCTCCGCCTCCACGCCCAGGGAGCGCAGCGCCCGCAGCAGGCCCGCCAGCCTCATGCCCGCCGGGCCCATGCGGCTGCCGGCCGCCCGGCCGCACAGGTCGAACGGAGCCCCCACCACCCGAACCATGGGTTCAGTCTAACCGGTAAACTGGCGCCATGTCCTCCCCCGTCGGCGTGCTGGCCGTGCAAGGCGACTTCGAGAAGCACCTGCAGGCCGTTGCGGACGTGGGCCGAACCGGAATGGAAGTGCGCACCCCCGAGGACCTCGCGAGGGTGGACCGACTGATTCTGCCCGGAGGCGAGAGCACGACCGTCGGCCTTCTGCTCCAGCGCTACGGCCTGGGGGAGGCGATCCGTCGGGCCGCCGCCGAAGGCATGCCCCTCTGGGGCACGTGCATGGGCATGATCCTGCTGGCGAAGGAGATCGAGGCGAGGCGGCAGTTCACGCTCGGCCTGATGGACATCGCCGTGCGGCGCAACGCGTTCGGAGCCCAGGTGCATTCGTTCGAGGACGCCGTGGAGCTGGATGGCTTCGAGCGTCCGTTGCTCGGCGTGTTCATCCGCGCTCCGATCGTCGTGCGAACCGGCCCGGAGGTGCAGGTTCTGGCTCGCTACGGCGACAGGATCGTCGCCGTGCGGCAGGGCGTCCGCCTGGGAACGTCGTTCCACCCGGAACTGACCGAGGACCGGCGCCTGCACGAGTGGTTCTGCAGGTGGTGATCCACCCTTGCATCGGTCGCCGCTGCTGGTATACTGCGATGGCCCGCGCGGGTGGTGGAATTGGTAGACACGCTACCTTGAGGTGGTAGTGCCCACAAGGCGTGAAGGTTCGAGTCCTTTCCCGCGCACCAGCTACTCCGTCCTCTTGGGCTGTTTGGGCCTTCCGGTGTGGTGCAGGCGCAGCACCAGGTCCTGCTCGTAGTTGCCGAAGCCCTTGCCGAACAGCGTGAAGCCGCCCTGGTTCTCCGCGTCGGGCTTGACGCCGATGCGCACCACGGTCGGCTTCCACGGCTCCACCCCCAGGTCGCCGATGGTGGCGTCGCCCGCCCGCATGCCGTCGATGAACGATCCCTTGGCGTCGACGGTCCAGACCTTCAGGAAGCCGTACTGGTTCATGTTGTCGCCCCACCACGGCGGGTTCAGCCTGCCGCGGCGGCCTCCCATGTCTCCGGGCGAGCGCCACGTGCCCACGTCCACCCCGTTCACCCACACGGTGATGTCGGACGGGAACTCGTTGTTGTAACCCGGCGTCTCGGAGCAGACCTCCATGGCGAAGTCCAGCCGGTCGATGCGCGCCGAGGTTGGGATCGTGTTCGGGAACGTGTACTCGACGAAACCCGCGGACGTCCAGAGCACCTCCGCCTGGGAGCGCTCGGGAAAGTGGAACGACACCGGATCGTCCAGGTAGCCGATGAGCCCGCGCACCGTGGCCAGCCCGCACGTGGGCTTCACCTCCGCCAGGCTGTACAGACCCACCGGCATGCTGACCTCGGCGACGTTGTCCTCGCTCGGATCCTCCGCCTCGAAGCCCACGATGAATCGGTCGTACACCAGGCGGCACACCTTCTGCGTGCCCTGCACGCCCCCCACGTACCGGCCCTCGACCAAGCCCGCCTCCTCCAGCGTCTGGATGTGCTTGGTCACGCTCGGCTGGCTCAGCTGCAGCAGCTCGCTCAGCTCGTTGATGTTCCGCTCCTTCTCGGCCAGCAACGCCAAAATCCGCACTCTGGCCTCCGAGGCCAGGGCCTTGAACACCCCGACGCTGTGAACTCCCCCCAGCTCCAAAATGTGCGACGACCTCACGTCCGCATCGTACCCGCCGAACCCGCCGAGGGGTTCATGCAGGGAAGACGATGGTCATAACTGTGCTAGAATGCACCCAAGGAGGACCGGATGATTTCCGCCCTGGCGATCTGCGCGATGCTGAACCCAGCTCTGGAAGCCCAACGCCCCGAGATCCTGACGGCGTCCCTGGCCGTCGAGACCGACCACCGCGGCAAGCCCGTCGACCCCCGCCTGTACGGCATCTTCTTCGAGGAGATCAACTGCGCCGGGGACGGCGGCCTGTACGCCGAGCTGCTGCGCAACCGATCCTTCGAGGACGCCGACCGACCCAACCACTGGGCGCCGATCGCCGGGACCGATGCCCGGGTGGTGCCCTTGGAGCCCGCCACCCAGTTCAACCGCAGGGCGCTCGAACTGCGCTTCGAGGCCAAGGGTGCCGTGGCCAACGAGGGCTACTGGGGAGTGGCCGTGAGGTCCGGCTGGGCCTACGACCTCGCCGTCAAGGCGCGCTCGCTGAGGGGAGCCGCGAAGGCGACCGCCCGACTGGTGGACTCCAAGGGCGGCGAGCTGGCCAACGCGAGCCTGGGCGACGTTGGAGCGGAGTGGGCCGAGCGCAAGGCCACCCTGCGCGCCAAGGCCACCGACGGCAAGGCGCGGCTGGTGCTCGAGTTCCAAACCGACGGCGGCGGGCAGGTGCAGGTCGACTACGCTTCGCTGTTCCCGCAGAAGACGTTCAAGAACCGCGAGAACGGCCTGCGCGCCGATCTCGCCCAGATGCTGGCCGACCTCAAGCCGGCGTTCCTGCGCTTCCCCGGCGGCTGCTGGGTCGAGGGCGACACCATGGCCACAGCCCAGCGCTGGAAGCAAACCATCGGGCCCGTGTTCGAGCGCCGCACCCAGCCCAACCTTTGGGGCTACCTGTCGACCAACGGCCTCGGTTTCCACGAGTACCTCCAGCTCGCCGAGGACCTGGGCGCCGAGCCGATGTTCGTGATCAACGCGGGCATGGCGCACCGCGACCACGTGCCGATGGACCGCATGGCCGAGTTCGTGCAGGACGCCCTCGACGCGCTCGAGTACGCCAACGGCCCGGTCGACTCGAAGTGGGGCGCGCTGCGGGCAGCGAACGGCCACCCCAAGCCGTTCGGCCTGCGCCTCATCGAGATCGGCAACGAGAACGGGGGTCCGTTGTACGCAGAGCGCTACCGGCTGTTCGTCGAGGCCATCCGGGCCAAGCACCCCGAGGTGGAGATCATCGCCAACGTGTGGGGCGGATACCCGCGCGAGCCAAGGGCCGACTTCCTGGACGAGCACTACTACAGCAGCCCCGGCGTGTTCTTCGACATGGCCTCGAGGTACGACGGCTACGACCGAAGGGAGCCCCGCGTGTACGTGGGCGAATACGCCGTGACGCAGGGCGCGGGACAGGGCAATCTGATCGCGGCCGTCGCCGAGGCGGCGTTCATGACCGGCATGGAGCGCAACTCGGACGTGGTGGCGATGGCCAGCTACGCTCCTTTGTTCGCCAAAGTCAACCACAAGGGTTGGAACCCCGACCTGATCTGCTTCGACGGCCTGAGGGCCTACGGCACGCCCTCCTACCACGTGCAGAAGCTGTTCGCGCACAACCGAGGCGACCGATCGCTGCCGGTGCGGCTGGAGCAGCCGCCGTCCAAAACCAAGCCGATCCGCGGCGGGGTCGGCGTCGGCACGTGGAGGACCCAGGCCGAGTTCAAGGATCTGAAGGTCACCCGCAACGGCGAGACGCTGTTCGAGGATCCGAGCGGCGCCAGCCTGCAGCGCGACGGCCAAACGTGGAGCCTGAACGGAGCCCTTCGACAGACGGGCAACGGCGAGGGGGTGCGCGCGGTGGCGGGACGCCGAGACTGGGAGGACGTGGTGTTCTCCGTCAAGGCCCGCAAGCTGTCGGGCGCGGAGGGCTTCCTCATCCTGTTCGGCGTGACAGGCCGCGACGACTACCTCTGGCTGAACCTCGGAGGCTGGGGCAACACCCGACACGCGGTCGAGCACGCCGAGATGGGCGGCAAGCGGGTGGTCGCGGAGCGGCGCGGAACCATCGAGACCGGCCGCTGGTACGACGTGCGCGTGGAGACCCGAGGGCCGTCCTTCCGGTGCTACCTGGACGGCGAGCTGGTCCTGCAGGGCGAGGTGCGGGACGCTCCGCGCGTGTTCGCCTCGGCCACCAAGGACCTCAAGACCGGCGAGCTGATCCTCAAGCTGGTGAACGGCGCCCTGGAGCCCGTGCGCCTGAGCGTCGACTTGCGGGGCTGGAGGCAAGCGCCCTTGGCGGGCACCGCCGAGACGCTCACCTCGGCGAAGCCGACCGACGAAAACTCCCTGGACGAGCCCAGGAAGGTGGTGCCGCACAAGACGCCGTTCCGGGCCAACGGTCCGCGCTTCGAGCGGCGCCTTCCGGCGCACAGCGTGACGGTGCTGCGCATCCGGCCCTGACCCCCGCCGGCGGGGCAGCCTGCGCCGGGCGGCGGCGCGGCCGGGGGAGAGGGTCCTCCGCCACGCCCCGCCCGCGTTTCCGGTAGTCTCCCGTCGTATGTCATTCCTGCCGTTCGCCCTTCCCGACGTCGGCGAGGAGGAGATCGCCGAGGTCGTCGACGCCCTCCGCTCCGGATGGCTCACCACGGGCCCCAAGACGCGGCGCTTCGAGGAGCTGTTCTCCGAGCTGATGGGCGGGGCGCACGCCATCGCGGTGAACTCGGCGACCGCCGGGTTGCACCTCGCGCTCGAGGCGATGGGAGTCGGGCCGGGCGACGAGGTCGTCACCACGCCCTACACGTTCACCGCGACCGCCGAGGTCGTGCGGTATCTGGGGGCGCACCCGGTGTTCGTCGACATCGACCCCGCCACGCTGAACCTCGACCCGGCGGGCATCGAGGCGAAGCTCACCGAGCGCACCAAGGTGATCGAGCCGGTGCACTTCGCGGGCCTGGCGTGCGACATGGAGCCGATCCTGCGGGTCGCCTTCCGCCACGGTCTGAGGGTGCTGGAGGACGCGGCGCACAGCCTGCCCGCGACCTACCGGGGCAGGCTCGTCGGAACCTTGGACAGCGACGCCACGGTGTTCAGCTTCTACGCGACCAAGACCCTGGCGACGGGCGAGGGCGGCATGGTGGTGACCCGCTGCGACCGGATCGCCCAGCGCTGCCGCACCATGCGCCTGCACGGCATCGACCGCGACGCGTTCGCCCGATACACCTCCGACAAGCCGGCTTGGTACTACGAGGTGGTCGCTCCCGGCTACAAGTACAACATGACCGACCTCGCGGCGGCGCTCGGCATCCACCAGCTGGCCAAGCTGGTGCGGTTCCAGAAGCGGCGCGAGGCGATGGCGCGCCGCTACGACGAGGCGCTGGCCGACCTGCCGCTGCGCCTGCCGGCGCGAGCGCCCGAGGGAGACACCCACGCCTGGCACCTGTACGTCGTGCGCCTGAACGAGGACGCCCCGATCGGTCGCGACGCGTTCATCCAGCGCATGGCGGAGATGGGCGTCGGGTGCAGCGTGCACTTCATCCCTCTGCACCTGCACCCCTATTGGCGCGACACCTACGGCCTGAAGCCCGAGAACTTCCCCAACGCCACCGAGGCGTTCCGCGGGGCCGTCAGCCTGCCGCTGTACACCAAGATGACCGACGACGACCAAGAGCGCGTGATCCGAGCGGTCCGCGCGCTCCTGACCTGAGGCCCCGGGCGTCGTCAGTACCTGCGGCCTGCGATCTCGCGCATCGCCGCCTCGCGGTCGAAGGCGCGGTCCTTCACGACGGTCCACTTGGGAAGCGGCTTGCCTGCGACCGCGGCCTCCACCGCGTCGAACGCCAGCGGTCCGAGCAGCGGGTTGCACTCCACGGACAGGTTGAGCTTGCCGTCGATGAGCGCCTGCAGCGCGTCCCGAACGCCGTCGACGGACACGATCAGCAGGTCCTTGCCGGGCTTGAGCCCTGCCTCCTCGATCGCCTGGATCGCCCCGAGCGCCATGTCGTCGTTGTGCGCGAACACCGCGCCGAACTTCTGGCCGGACTTGAGGAACGCCTCCATGGCCTGCTTGCCCTTGGCGCGGGTGAAGTCGCCGCTCTGGGAGAGCACGATCCTGAGCTTGGGGTTCTTGGCGATGCCCTGCTCGAAGCCCCTCTTGCGGTCGATGGCCGGAGCTGCCCCCGGGGTGCCCTGAAGCTCGGCGATGCCGATCACGTGCTCGGGCCGGTCCTTCGTCCGCTCGGCCAGCCACTCGCCCGCCATGCGGCCCTCCGCCACGAAGTCGGACGCGATGAGCGTGGCGTACAGGGAGTCGTCACGGACCTTCACCCCACGGTCGACCAGCACCACGGGGATGCCCGCGTCCTTGGCCTCTTGCAAGACGGCGTCCCAGCCGGTCTCGACGACCGGCGCGAGCAGGATCGCGTCGACCTTCTGCGCGATGAAGCTGCGCAGAGCCTTGATCTGGTTCTCCTGCTTCTGCTGGGCGTCGCTGAACTTCAGCTCGATGCCGCGCTTGGCCGCCTCCTCCCGAATCGACTCGGTCTCGGCGGTCCGCCATCCGCTCTCGGCGCCGATCTGGCTGAAGCCCACCGTCAGACGCTTCGCGCCGCCGGCCGCACCGCCGCTCGGGGGCTCGGCAGTGTCCGCGGCCCTCTGCGCGCAACCGGCCGCGAGCAGAGCCGCGGCCGCCAGGTTCCACCAAAAGGTTCTCATCGTTGGGCGTTCCCTCCTTTGGGAGCGGGCACCAGGTCCACGATCCCGACATCGATGTACTGTCCGCCGGTGGTGTTGCGCACCCTCACCGCCAGCGTGTGGCGGCCCTTGCGCAACGACGGCAGCAGCCTGCGCTCGAGCCGAACCAGCGTGTAGCCCACGGTGTATCCCTGCAGGCTAGCCAGAGGCTTGCCGTCCAGGAACACCTCGCAGTCCTCGTCGTGGTGGATGCGCAGCGCGGGCTGCGAGAAGCGCACGGTCTCCGGCAGCTCGAACGTGCGGCGGATCCACAGGGTCTGCGAGCTCCACACGGTGCGCACCGCGGCGCCGGGGGTTCCGACCGTTCCAAAGCCCGCCTTGCCCACGCTCCACGCGGAGTCGTCGAAGCGGGGATCCGTCCAGCTCCCTTGAGGCTCGAGGGTGGTGTAGCGCCACTCGAGGCCCTCGGCCTGCGAGTCCGGAACCACGGTCTGCACGCTGGGCGGTGGGCCGTACAGGGCCAAGATCGCGCGCCGCACGCGCTCGCCGTCCACCTTCAGCACCTCTCGGTCGTAGGTGTAGAACCCGTTGGCTTCGATCTCGACGTCGGTGGTCTGGGTGTACACGGCCGATGACAGCCCGGGCTCGGCGATCAGCGGGTGCAGGCGCCGGAGCAGCTCCACGACCCTCTCGGTGAGCGTTTCGCGGTCTTGGAACGACTGGTAGCCCCAGTTGCCGCGGTCCTGCCACAGGTGGCCCTGCACGGGCAGGCCGAGGCCTCCGAACTCGCCCAGCACCGCGGCGCGGGCGGCTTCCGGCCGGGGCGACTGCGGCCCTGGGTACACGTGGATGTCCACCACGTCCCCCACGCCGTGGTCGGTCCAGCCCGAGGCGTTGTTGACCAGCCTCGACGGGTCGAGGCTCTTGGCGAAGGAGGTCAGACGCTCGGTGTCGTACTGGCCCCAGCCCTCGTTGAACACCACCCACATCAGGATGGAAGGGTGGTTGAAGCGGCCTTCGACCATCCTGCGCAGCTCCCGCTCGAACTGCTCCTGGTCTTCGCGGGGCATGGGCCTCGCGCCGAAGCCCGACGGCATGTCTTGGTACACCGCCAGGCCCAGCTTGTCGCACAGGAAATACCAGCGCTCGGGCTCAACCTTCACGTGCTTGCGCGCCAGGTTCATGCCGAGCCGCTTGGTGGCCTCGATGTCGAAGCGCAGCGCCTCCTCGGTGGGCGCGGTGTAGAGGCCGTCCGGCCAGTAGCCCTGGTCCAGGAACCCGAACAGGAACAGCGGCTTGCCGTTCAGCAGAATGCGCGTCTTCCCGTCGGGCCCCTTGCCGACCTCCACCTTGCGCATGCCGAAGTACCCCTCGGTGCGGTCCAGGGTCTGGCCGCCGCGCAGCAGCGTGAGGCGCAGGCCGTACAGGAAAGGCCTGTCCGGCGACCACAGCTTCGGCGCCTCGAGCCGCAGCAGCATCGTCTGCCCCGCGGGAGCCTCGCTGCGCGACACCACCCGCCGCCCGTCCAGCGCCTCGGCGCGCACGCTCAGTCCGTCGCCGGGCCCGCGCAGGGACACCGTCAGCTCGAGCCGGGAACGGTCGACGTCCGGCACCGCCCGGTAGCCCCCGATCGAGCGCTCGGGAACCGGCTCCATCCACACGGTCTGCCAGATGCCGGTGACGGGAGTGTAGAAAATCCCCTCGGGCTTGCGCACCTGCTTGCCCCGCGCCTGAGGCCCGCTGTCGGTGGGATCCCACACGCTCACCAGGATCTCCGCCTCGCCCTCGCGGCGGCGCAGAGCGTCGGTCACGTCGAACGAGAAGCCGTCGTAGCCCCCGCGGTGCTCCCCGACCAACTCGCCGTTGACCCAAACGCGCGTCTCCCAGTCCGAGGCGCCGAAGTGCAGCAGCACTCGCCTGCCCCGCCAGGCCGCGGGCACGGCCACCGTCCGCCGGTACCAAACGCGCTGGTTCTCGGTCGGGGTCAACCCCACCCCTCCGAGCTGGCTCTCCACCGGGAACGGCACCAGGATCGTCCTGCCGAAGGTCGGCGGCGCCGTGGCCGATCGGTCGCTCACCGCGAACTGCCAAGGGCCGTTGAGGTTCAGCCACTCCTTGCGGACCAGCGTGGGCCGCGGATACTCCGGCAGGGGCGCGGCAGGGTCGACCTTCTCGGCCCAGCGCGTCTTCAGCCTCGGCGCCTCAGCGGACACGGCCGACACCCCGCCGATCAGCGCCATGCACAGCAACTCCCTCCACATCGCTCTCCCGTAGACGGTTTCCCGGCGCGTTTTTTCTCGGGAACCCCCTGAGGAAACCGCCGCTCCACCCGACAATCCTACTGGGTCGAATCCGTTTCTCGCCCGCAAACCTGAAGTGGATTGACAGAGATGCCGGTTCAAAACGTGGAGTGCCAGATCGCCAGGCTGCAAATCGGCCGCTTCCTCAAGGGAGAGATCCTTCCCAAGGACATGATGGCCCAGCTGGAGGCGCACCTCGGCCGATGCCAGGAGTGCCGCGCCGAGCTGGCGGGGCGCAAGGCCGAGCTGCACGCGCTGGCGAACGGATCCGCGGCCGTTGGGGCCCCGGAGCCCTCCCGCAGGGAGCGCACGGAACCGCAACCCGCCGCGGCTCGTCCGAACCAGCAGAAGGCAGCACCCCGCAAGGCCGCCGTCGCCACCCCGCCCGCGGCGGCCCAGCCCTTCCCTTGGAAGCTGCTCGTCTACTCGCTCTCCCTCGCCGGCGTGCTCGCGGCGATGAGCTTCCTGGCCAAGGATCCCACCGCGCTGTTCGGCGCCAAGGCCGCGGACGCCGCCGAGGCGTCGCCCGCGTCGGGAGCTCAACAGGGGCCCGAGGGGCGCGTCGCCGCCAGACAGCCCGAGCAGCCGTTCCCCACGATCTACGTGCCGTCGATGGACGAGCCGATCGACCGTGACGAGCTGGCGGCCCCCCCGCAGGAGAGCCCCTCGGCAGACGCGGCCGCCGCCCCGTCCCCGGAACCGGTCGAGCCCCCCGCCCAGACGTCCGAGCAGGCCTCCGCGCCCGCCAGCCAGCCGGCTCGGCCCAGGGCCCAGGCCCCGGCGAAGCCGCGGCCCCTGGAGGTCCGGCCCGCCGAAGCCCGCCGCCCAACCGCCCGCCCCGCTCGCAGGCGCCCGGCCGCGGACCGACCCGCCGAGCCGCGCGGCACCCTGCGGCTGTACGACGAGCAGGGCCGACCGATCCAGCCCTGAAACCGATGCTTGGAGGAAACCCCGTGAAGACCCCGATCCTCATCGCAGCGTTCCTCGCCCTCTCCGCCGCCGCGCTCGGCGACGGTCCGAACCCCGCCAACCCTCCGGCCTCCCCGCCGAAGGTGACCGTGGCCGCGCGAGGCGACGACGTCCGCTCCGTGATCCACCAGATGTTCCAACAGGCCGGCCGCGACTACGTGCTCGAGCCGGGGGTGCGCTTCGTGCTGTACCTCTCCCTCAAGGACGTGGAGCTGGAGGAGGCGCTGGAGATCGTGTGCCGACAGGCGAACCTCGAGTACCGCGTGCAGAACGGCATCACGTTCATCGGTCCGAAGAAGCAGCTGCTGCCCGAGAAGCCTTCGGTTCCCAAGCCGGAGGAGAGGCCTCTGCCGACCGCGGCGCCCAAGGAGCCGGAGCCGACCGGCACCCTGCCGCCCACCGTGCTGAGCCGCCGCTTCACCACGCGCATGAGCAAGGCCCCGATCCGCGACGTGTTCAAGGCGATCGCGGAACAGACGAAGGTGCGCATCGAGGTCGCCGACAGCGTTCCCAACTGGAAGATGGACGCTTTCCTCATCGACACCTCGATCAAGTACGCGCTGGACCTGATCTGCCGCCAGACGGGTTTGGAATTCCGCTTCACCAACCGACAAAGCATTGAGATCCGCAAGCCCGATCCGACGCCGAAAGAGGAGAACCGAGTGACGGTGTTCCGGGACTGAGGACGAGGCGAACAAGCGAAACGACCAGGAGCTCGTGGGGCCGCCGAAGCGGCCCCCTTTTTTCGCCCGCCGGGGCCTGGGCGCCGGAGGTGCCACAATAGAGCCCATGGCAGGCCATTCCAAGTGGAAGAACATCCGGATCCGCAAGGGCAAGCAGGACGCCATCCGAGGGAGGATCTTCACCAAGCTGAGCAAGGAGATCATCGTGGCGGCCAAGCTCGGCGGAGGCGACCCGGACACCAACCCGCGCCTGCGGCTGGCCATCGCCAAGGCCCGCGAGAACTCGATGCCGGCCGAGAACATCAAGCGCTCCATCCAGCGGGGCACCGGCGAGATCGAGGGAGCCAACTACGAGGAAGTGACGTACGAGGGCTACGGGCCGGGCGGAGCCGCGATCATCCTGGAGTGCTACACGGAGAACCGCAACCGCACCGTGAGCGAGGTGCGGCACGCGTTCAGCAAGCACGGGGGCAACCTGGCCGAGAACGGCTCGGTAGCCTGGCAGGTCAAGCGCGTGGGGGAGATTCCGATTCCGGCCGACGGCGTCGACGAGGACGCGCTCACGCTAGCGGCCTTGGAGGGCGGCGCCGAGGACGTCTCGAAGGACGAGGACGGCTTCACCGTGACCACCGCGGTCGAGGACCTGCACCGCTGCAACGACGCGCTGGAGCGAGCCGGCTTCAAGGCCAGCGAGGTGGGCCTCAACTACGTGGCCACCAACAAGGTGCAGCCCGGGCCCGACGACATGCGCAAGCTGCTGAAGCTTCTGGACGCGCTGGAGGACCTGGACGACGTTCAGGAGACCTACGTGAACGTCGACATCTCCGAGGAAGACCTCGAAGAGGAGTGAGCCGCCCGCACCGCGTCCCGGTTGCGACCCTGCTGATCGTCGGCGCGAACCTTGCGGCGGCGTTCGCCGAGGCGCTCGCGCCGGGCACCGTGGACGCCTGGAGCCCCGGCCCTGCGGGCTGGCTGCCGGCGATGTTCCTGCACCGCGACCTGTTGCACCTGGCGGGCAACCTGGTGTTCCTGGCGGCGGTCGGTCCTGCGGTGGAGTTCGCGGCGGGCAGCCTGCGGCTGCTCGCGGTGTACCTGGCCGGAGGCCTGGCGGGATACGCCGCGCACGACCTTCTGGCGCGCACGTCCCAGCCGCTGGTGGGCGCCAGCGCCAGCGTAGCGGCGGTGCTGGGTTGCTACGCGCTGCGCTACTCGGCTCTGCGCGTGCCGATCCTGCCGGGCAGGGGAGCGCCGCTGGGATGGGTGGCCGCGCTCTGGGTGTTGCTCCAAGGCTGCGGCAGCCTCGCGCAGAACGAGGGCCCCTCGTTCTGGTCGCACCTCGGCGGATTCGGCATGGGGCTGGCGATGGGCCTGGCGTTCCGCCTTCCGCGACTCGCGGAGGTTCAGTTCGGGCACGAGGCTCTGGAGCGTCTCAACGAGCGGGGGCCCTTCGCGGTGATGCAGGCCGCTAGGGAGATGCTGCGGAGGCACCCGGACGACCCCAAGGCTCTGCGCCAGCTGGCGGAGGCCGCCCGCAGCCTGGGGGAGCGCGAGGAGGAGAGGGCCGCCAACCTGCGGCTGCTGGAGGTGCTTCCGGAGGCGCTGCAGGCCGAGCCGCTGCGCCGGCTCGCCGATCTGGACGCCTTGGGTGAGCTGCCCAGCCTCAGGCGCATGATGCTGGCCGACCGCTTCGCCGAAACCGAGGCCGACGTGGCTCTGCGGCTCTGGCGCAGCGTCGCCGAGGGGCCGCCGGACGACCCCCAGGTCCCCGAGGCGCTGTTCGCGCTCGCCCTGCGCGAGCGCGGCGGCCCTTGGCTCGGCCGGCTCGCGGCGGAGTACCCCGTGCATCCTGTCACCGACCGCGCCCGCCTGAAGGGGATGCTGGGATGAAGAGGCGATGGAACGCGGCCAAGCCGCGGATTCTGGGCACGATCCTGTACTACGTGATGCGCCTTCTGGTGCTGCCCCTGCGCCTGCGGATCGTGCGCCTCGAGGGGTCCGTGGAGCCCGGAACGCCCAGCATCCCCTGCATGTGGCACGGGCGCACGGTCATCCCCGCGGGGCGCAAGATCTGGCGGACCCGCGTGGCGGTGATCATCAGCCACAGCCGCGACGGGGAGATGCAGGCCACCATCTACCGCAAGCTGGGCTACGACATCATCCGCGGAAGCACCGGGCGGGGCGGCGCCCGCGCCGCGGTCGAGGCCATCCGGGCGCTGAAGAGCGGATCGACCTTGGCGCTGACGCCCGACGGCCCCAGGGGCCCGAGCGGGGTGGTGCAGGAGGGCATCGTGTTCCTCGGGCAGAAGTCGGGCCGGCCGCTCGTTCCGCTGGGCGTGTCGTGCAGGCCGAGGATCCTGGTCCGCTCTTGGGACCGCTACCTGATCCCGATCCCGTTCGGACGCGCGGTCGTGGTGGTCGGCAAGGCCATCCAGGTGCCTCCCGACGCCGACGAGGCGACGCTCGAGAGGATCCGTCTGGAGCTGCAGGAGGCGCTGCACGATTGCGAGCGCCAGGCCGAGAGGATGCTGGGATACTGATGGCATGCGGCTGTTCGACACGCACTGCCACCTGAACCTGGCAGACGCCTTCCCCGATCCCGCGGAGGCGATCGAGGCCGCCTACGAGGCGGGAGTGTCGCGCCTGCTGGTGGTGGGCATCGACGTGGAGACCAGCCGCCGGGCGCTGGAGATCGCGGACCGGTGGGAGGGCGTGTACGCCGCCGTCGGTCTGCACCCCACCGAGGCGCCCCGGTGGAACCGCGCGGCCGCCCGGGAGCTGTGCGAGCTGGCACGGCACCCCAAGGCCATCGCCTGGGGAGAGATCGGCCTCGATTACCACTGGATGACCTCTCCGGCCGAGGTCCAGCGAGAGTGCCTGCTGGAGCAGCTGCACCTCGCCTCGGACCTCGAGCTGCCGGCCGTGCTCCACTGCCGGGATGCGCACGCCGACCTGCTGCGGTTGCTGGAGAGCCTCGACGAGCCGCCGCCGCTGCTGCTGCACTGCTTCAGCGGCGGACCCGACGACGCCCGCCGCGCCGTGGCGCTGGGCGCGCTGCTGGGCTTCGACGGCCCCCTCACCTACCGCCGCAACCGCGACCTTCGGGAGCTCGTGGCCTCGCTGCCCCGCGAGCGCGTGGTGCTCGAGACCGACAGCCCCTATCTGGCTCCCGAGCCGCACCGAGGCAAGCAGAACCGGCCCTCGCTGCTGCCGCTGATCAACCAGACGCTGGCGGCGCTGTGGCGAGTGGATCCCGGGGAGAGCGCCGCCCGGACCACCGCCAACGCCGAGCGGTTCTTCGGCCTCGCCTGACCCCTTAGGGTAAAACGCGCCCATGGGCGACATCCAGGACCGCGTCTTCAACTTCTCGGCGGGACCCAGCGTCCTGCCCGTCGAGGTCCTTCGCGAGGCTCAGGCCGACCTGCTGAACTGGAACGGCTCCGGCATGAGCGTCATGGAGATGAGCCACCGCGGCAAGGCCTTCGAGGGCATCCTCCAGAAGGCCGAGGCCGACCTGCGCGCGCTGATGGGCATCCCCGAGAGCTACAAGGTTCTGTTCCTGCAGGGCGGCGCCAGCCTGCAGTTCACGATGGTTCCGATGAACCTGCTGCGCCAGGGCGAGACCGCCGACTACGTGGTCACCGGAAGCTGGGGCAAGAAGGCGCTGCAGTCCGCCAAGCTCGTGGGACAGACGAGGGTCGTGTGGGATGGCAAGGACACGAACTACGACCGCCTGCCCAACCTCTCCGAGCTGCAGTTCACCGAGGGAGCCGCGTACATCCACGTGACCAGCAACGAGACGATCCAGGGCGTCGAGTTCCAGGGGGATCCCGAGCTGCCCGCGCCCGTCGTGTGCGACATGTCCAGCGACATCCTGTCGCGGCCCTTGGACGTGTCCCGGTACGCTCTGATCTACGCCGGAGCCCAGAAGAACATGGGTCCCGCCGGCGTGACCGTGGTGATCGTTCGAGAGGACCTGCTCGCCCGCACCCCCGAGAACTTCCACCCGATGCTGGACTACCGCCTGCAGGCCGAGAACGCCAGCCTGTACAACACCCCGCCCTGCTGGTGCATCTACATCTGCGGGCTGGTGTACCAGCACCTGCTCCGCAGCGGCGGGCTGGAGGCGGCGCTGCAGCGCAACCGCCGCAAGGCCGCCCTGGTGTACGACGCGATCGACCGCTCCGGCGGCTTCTACAAGGGACACGCCCAGAGGGATTGCCGCTCCCTGATGAACGTCACGTTCACGCTGCCGAGCGAGGAGCTCACCAAGGCGTTCTTGGAGGGAGCCAAGGCCCACAAGCTCGATGGCCTGAAGGGCCACCGCTCGGTCGGCGGTTGCCGGGCCAGCATCTACAACGCGTTCCCCGAGGAGGGTTGCCGCGTGCTGGCCGACTACATGGACGACTTCGCCAAGAGGCACGGCTGACGGCGTTTTCCGAGCGTGCGCGGCCGGGCGGCTCAACGCGACCGTCCGGCCGCGCGTCCTACCTGATAGATGATGCGCACCATCCCGGAACAGATCGCGGCGAACAAGCGCGCCAGCGTGTTCTACGCCGCCCTGCTCGTGCTGCTGCTCACGGCGCTGGGAGCGGCCATCACCGGCTTCTACGACTACCGTCAGTGGCCGATCGGAGCCGCGGGGGCCGCCCTGCTGGGCGTGATCCTGGCGCTCGTGGCCACCTTCTCCGGCCCGTCGATCCTGCTGGGCATCAGCGGCGCGCGCGAGGCCACCAAGGAGGAGGACCAGGTGCTGAGCAACGTGGCCGAGGAGATGGCCATCGCCGCGGGCATCCCCAAGCCCAAGGTGTACGTGATCGACGACACCGCGCCCAACGCCTTCGCGACCGGCCGGGATCCCCAGCACGGCGTGGTGGTGTTCACCAGGGGCATCCTGCAGAAGCTCAACCGCGACGAGCTGCAGGCGGTGATGGCCCATGAGGTGTCGCACATCCGGAACTACGACATCCGCTTCATGACCACCATCGCGCTGGTCGCGGGCGTGATCCCTCTGCTGGCGGACGCTCTGCGGCACATGGCGTGGTACGGCGGCGGCCGCAGCCGCTCATCGTCGCGGAACGACTCGGGCCAGGCGATCTTCATGCTGCTGGCCCTCGTGCTGGCGGTGCTCGCGCCGATCTTCTCGCTGCTGCTGCAGCTGGCCGTCAGCCGCAAGCGGGAGCTGCTGGCCGACGCTTCGGCGGTGGACCTCACGCGCAACCCCGACGCCCTGGCCACCGCCCTGGAGCGCATCGCCCACGACCCCGAGCCGCTGGAGGCCGCCAACCGCGCCACCCAGCACATGTACATCGTCAACCCCATGAAGGCTTGGGACGACGACTTCTCGTCGATCTTCAGCACCCATCCGCCGCTGTCCGAGCGCCTGCGCCAGCTGCGCCAGCTCGGGGCGCGCTACTCCAGGCCCGAGCGTCGCGCGCCCGGCGACTTCAGCGACATGCCCGAGATCCCGAACCAGCAGCGATGATCCGACGCCTCGCCCCCGCGCTCTGCCTGCTCGCCGCGGCGTCCTGCGCGCCCAAGCGGCCGGAGAAGGTCGTGCTGGCCCGGGGCACCCCGGTGCGGCTGATGCTGCTGGCCGAGGTGCACGCCGGCCAGGCCGACGAGGGCCAGGTGGTGCCGCTGATGGTTCTGGAGGACAAGAAGGACCCGTCCGGCAGGATCCTCCTGCGCCGCGGGGAGCCCGCCCAGGCGCGCGTGGCGCGGTCCCGCGGTGCGGGCGCCCTCTCGGGCCTGATCAACCAGCCCGCGCGCCTGTCGATCGTGCTCGACCAGACGAAGGCCGCCGACGGGACCCAGGTGCTGCTCTCGGCGGACCCCTCGGGGAGGCGCGACGCCGAGTACGCCTTCACGCGCGACAACACCGGATACCCGCGCGTGTGGGAGCAGGCCTTGAACGACGAGCGGCGCGAGCTGCTCCAACGGCTCGCGGAGATGCTCGCCGAGAACCGTGGCGGGAACCTGGCGAACGATCCGGCGTCCTCCGAGCTCGTGCGGCAGCTGGCCGACCGCCTGGGCTTGACCGGAACGCAGGCGCTCGCAGCACGGGGCGAGCTCGAGAAGGCCACCGGCCTGCTGGGCCAGATCGCCAACGGCGACGTCAACCCGAACCTTCTGCTGTCGGCCGGGCTGCACACGGTGGCGGCCGTCACCGAGCTGACGAAGCTGGCGGCTTTCGTGGGCGATCGGCTCGGCGGAGTCTTCCGAGGCCGAACCATCCGGGCGCACATCGGCACCGAACTGACGGCCTACGTCGCGAAGGACGCCGAGGTGGTTCCCCAGGACCCGCCCAAGGATCCTTAGGCGGCAGCGCCCGCTTCCTTCCGCAGCATCAGCCATCGGACGCCGAACGCCAGAACCGCCAGCAGGGCGGTGCCCCACCTCGCCAGCGAGCCGACGAACTCGACGGTCTTCAGTTGCAGAGGATAGGTGCCCGTGCGCTGCAGATAGCGCTCGTCCAGCTGCAGCACGCCGCTCTCGTTCCTCTCCGAGAGGAACGCCTTTCCGTCGAACACCACGTACTGCTGGGGCGAACCGATGGGCGTGGGCTCGCCCCCGAACAGCGCCTCCACGTCGGCGTTCGGCGTCATCACTCGCTGGGCCCAGACCGCCCGGGAAGCGAGGTATCGCTCCGCACCAAGGACGATCACGAACAGGGCCAGCGCCGCGAACGCTACCCAGAGGAGGAGTTTGGGCATCGGATTAACCCGTTTGGCCGAACACGTCGAAGCGGATGGTGACGATCTCCGCAACCTTGCCCTTGGCGATGTCGGGGATGCGCACGCCGTAGTCGCTCAGGCGGAGTCGAAACTGACCTCGAACCCTCACCACGTCGCCCCTGAAGCGGGCCGCGCGCGACTGGGCGCTCTCCTTGATGAGCCGGGCGTTCACGTCGGTGGTGATCGTACGGGTCACGCCGCGGAACGTGAGGCGGCCGGTGACGGTGTAGGTGTCGCCCGACTTGTGCCGAACGCTGGTGGTCTCGAACACCGCGGTGGGGTACTTGTCGGTGTCCAGCCATTGCGCGCTGCGCATGTGCTCGTTGCGGAGCGGCACGCCGGTGTCGATGGACGCCACGTCGATCTCGAGCCGGCCGGAGCCGGTCTTCTTCGCCGGATCGATCCGGATGACGCCCGACACCCCGTGCGTGATGCCGGTGAAGTTCTCGAAGTCCGCGTCGCTCTCGACGGTCACGGTCTGGCTCACCGGCAGGCCCGCCTCCTTGCCCACGCGGAAGGTCTGGGCGTGGGAGGCAGCCGCCGCCAACAGCAGAAGAAGCGGGAGAGCGCATCGTTGAAAAGCCATAGTCATTCCCTCCAAACGATCGTTCCTACGAGCCTCAGGGGAAACCTTTCGGGCCGTTGGGCCCGGTTCGAACGACCGTCAGGCCCGCCAGGGCCGAGGGGCCCGCGGGCAACGCTTCACCGTCGGGAATCCTTGCTCGAGGAGACCGGCTCGGTGGGAACCGGCTTCTGGAGCTCGCCCTTGCCGCGCTGCACCGAGTTGATCGCCTGCGTGAGCACGTTCTCCACCTTGCCGAGCAGGTTGTAGGCGTAGGCGTCGGCCTCGCGGCGCAGCTCGCGCGCGTCGCGCTCGGCGGTGGCCACCATCTCCTCGGCCTGCGCCTTGGCCAGCCGGAGCACCTCGTTCTCGCTGACCATGCGCTCCTGTTGGATGCGAGCCTCCTCCCGGATCCGCTCGGCCTCCTTCTGCGCGTCGGCGACCAAACGCGCGGCCTCGCGCCTGGCCTCCTCGAGGATCTGCGTGGCGTCCTCGCGCGCGTTCTCCAGCATCCGGTCCTTTTCGCGCACGGTCTGGACGGCGGACTTGAGCTCGGTTGGCAGCGACGCGCGCACCTTGGCGATCTGCATGGCCACCTCCTCCTTGTTCAGGCCCCAGCAGATCGGTCCGAACGAGCGGGGTTTCTCCACCGCCAGCTCGTTCAACGTGTCCAACATTCGGAGAATGTCCATGCGCGCTCCTCTCCTACGGCCGAATGTCCCATTGTGGCACGAACCGCCCGTGGATCAAGCGGCCCGGAAGGCTTCAGCGATCGGTGCGGTGCGCGCGCACGGCTCGCTCGATGATCGGCACGATGCACTCCGGCACCATGTTGCGGTAGTCGCCTCCGAACATCGCGATCTCCTTGACGATGCCGCTGCTCACGTAGCCGTGCTCCCAGTTCGTCATCAGGAACACCGACTCGATGTCCGCGCACAGCCCTCGGTTGGCCATCGCCATCTGGAACTCGTACTCGAAGTCGGCGATCGCCCGCAGGCCGCGGATCACCGCGCAGGCCCCCACCGACTTCGCGTAGTCGATCAGCAGGCCCGAGAAGCTGTCCACGCGCACGTTGGGAAACTCCGCCGTGCAGCACGCCAGAGCCTGCATCCTCTCCTCGACCGTGAGAAACGGCGACTTCGAGCGGTTGATGCCCACCGCGACCACCAGCTGGTCGAACAGGCCCGAGGCGCGGCGCACGATGTCCAGGTGCCCCAGCGTGGGAGGGTCGAACGAGCCGGGGTACACGGCGATGCGGGCCATCGCGCCGATCCTACCCAAGGCCGATGGACGTCGGCGGCCGATCCCGCTATACTGGCTCGCGGACCATGCTCACCCTGGATCAGCTGGCGGGCAAGTGGCTCGCCCCCGAGCGCGAGGAGGAGTTCAGCAACCCTGCGATCACCAACTTCCGAGGCACCGTGCAGGCGGCTTGGGGCGTGTCCGGCGTCCAGTACTGGATCTGCGCCCCGACGGGACTGCCCACGCCCACGGCTCTCCTGTACGAGAAGACGCCGGCAGGCTGGCGGCGCCATCCGCGGCGGGTTCGGTTCCGCTGGAAGGCCTACGAGATCGAGCGCGAGGCCGCCGGGGTGTCCACCGCCACGCGCATGGCCGATGGCAAGCCGATCGTGCTGCAAAGGATGCGCTTCGAGCGCGGGGGCACCTTCGCTCTCCTGATCCAGGGCCTGCCGAGGGTCTGGCGGTTCGTCGACTACTGGACCCTGCCGCCGGAGAACGAGCCGATGTTCAACGTGGCGGCCACGCCCGACGGGTTCCTCCTGGACGACACCAAGACGTTCGGGGCCGCTCGGTTCCATCTGCCGGGGACGGCGCGCGCCTACCGCGACCTCGACGCCTGGCGCGACGGCGAGGAGCCGGTCGAGCGCGGCAAGGTCGGCGTGGCCGAGTTCACCGTCCGACCCGGCGACGAGGTCGTCTGGTGGGCCACCCAGGGCTGCGAGGAGGAGCTGCCCGGCCTGTCCGACTTCGAGACCGAGTGGGAGCGCGGCAGAGCGCACTGGGAGGAGGTCTGGGAGGCCGCGTTCACGCCGGGCAACCGGCACTTCAGCGGGTACCTGCCGTACCCCGAGACGGAGTTCGAGCGGCTGTTCTGCATGGGTGTGATCACCCTGCTCAACACCCGCAGGATCAACCCTCCGGCCCATCCTCGCTCGAACATCGCCACCGGCGGCCAGTGCATCTGGGTGCAGGACATGGACCCGATGCCGGTGTGCTACGTTTGGGGCGCTCCCGAGGGGGCTCCCACCACGAGCTTCCTGTGGGAGGTCAGCTACCAGGCGCCGCTGCTGGCCCGGCTGGACCCCGCCGTGCTGCGCGACCAGCTGGAGCGCATGATCCACGCGGACCTCCACGAGCACTGGGGCCTCGAGACCGTGAGCGGCATGGGCGCCGGCATGTACTACGGCGTGAACCACGGCGCCTTCCTGCACAGCGTCGAGGCCTACGTGCGCCACACCGGCGACACCGCCTGGGCCCTGAGCCACCTCGACTACCTGAAGTCGCACGCCAGGCCCGGCCTCACCGACTACGGCGACTTCCAGAACGTGCTGGAGTGCGTCAGCACCTACGAGCACGTCATCGCCAGCTTCAACGCGATGAACGTGCAGGGCATGCGGTTCTTGGCGGAGCTGACGGGCGACGAGACATACGCTCGCCAGGCCGACGAGCTGGCGCGGCAGGTGCTGTCGCTGTACGAGGGCGGACCGTTCGCGTGTCTGCAACCCGACGGCGAGCGGCGCATCGCCCGCACGATCCTTGACTTCAACTACGTCGGCCTCTGCATGACCGCCGACCTGCCGCGCGAGGTCAAGGAAGGCATGGTGCGGTTCTTCGAGGAGGAGCTGCAGACGGACGACTGGCTGAGGGCGCTCTCGCCCAAGGACCCCGACGCCTACACCAAGCGCCTGCCCTCGTTCCAGACCTACCGCGCCGACCATCAGGCGACGGGCGCCTTCGACGCCTGGCCGGCCTTCGCCGCGGCGGTGCTCATCCGCTTCGGCTACCGCGAGAAGGCCGAGCGTTGGCTCAGGAGGATCGAGCGGCTGACCTACGAGGGGCCGTTCGGCCAGGCGCACTACGTGTGGCCGGACGGGGCGAGGAAGGCCAGCTTCTACAACGGCAACGTGTACATGGAGGCCGGAGGCTGCGCGTTCGCCACGCTCGTCTTGGACGAGATGTAGGCGCGCGGGGTAAGGTGCGGGCCAGAGGGCCCGATGGACAAGGTGCGACTGGGCGTCGTGGGATGCGGCGCCATCTTCCCCACCCACGCGGACGCCATCCAGCGCATCGGTTGCGCCGAGCTGGCGGCGGTGCACGACGTGCTGCCAGAGCGAACGGAGGCGGCTGCCGCGAAGTACGGATGCCACGCCTCGCCGACGCTCGAGGACCTGCTGCAGCGCGTCGACGCCGTCAGCGTGTGCGTGCCGTCCGGTCTGCACGCCGAGGTGGGGATCCTTGCGGCGCGCGCCGGCAGGCACGTGCTGGTGGAGAAGCCGATCGACACCACCCTGCCCAAAGCCGAGCGCCTGGTTCGAGCCTGCGAGGAAGCCGAGGTCCGGCTGGGAGTGATCAGCCAGCACCGCTTCGCCAACGACATCCAGGCGGCCCGGTCGGCCGTGCAGGGAGGACTGCTCGGGCCGATGCTCGCCGGAGACGCCTACATCAAGTGGTTCCGCACGCAGGTCTACTACGACTCGGGCGACTGGAGGGGAACCTGGGACCTGGACGGCGGCGGCTGCCTGATGAACCAGGGCGTCCACTACATCGACATGCTGCAATGGATCATGGGCCCGGTGAGGGCCGTGCGCGCCTGCTGCCGCACCCTGGCGCACGACATCGAGGTGGAGGACGTGGCCAACGCGCTGCTGGAGTTCGAGTCCGGCGCCGTGGGGGTGCTGCAGGGCTCGACCAGCTGCTTTCCTGGGTTCGCCGAGCGGCTGGAGCTGCACGGGCGGCATGGGACGATCGTGATCGAGGGCGACATCGCCAAGGTCTGGGAGATCTGGGAGGATCCAGTCTCGGACCGCTCGAAGTACGGACGGGGCGTCGCCTGCCAGCCCACTCCCAACCTGCACGCTCACGGCTCGGGCAAGCAGCTGCCCCACGACCCGACCGCTCAGTGGGGCGAGCAGCATCGCCTGCAGATCGAGGACTTCTGCCGGGCGACCCTGGAGGGACGCGAGCCGTTCCTGACAGGGCGGATGGCCCTGGAGCCGCTGCGGGTCATCCTGGCTGTGTACGAGAGCTCCCGTCGCGGAGGCGAGAGGGTGTGCCTCGAGGAGATCGCATGAAGATCGGCCTGCAGCTGTACACGATGCGCGAGTTCACGAAAACCGCCGAGGGCTTCCGCGAGGTGCTCCGACGCGCGGCCGAGATGGGCTACCAGGGCGTCCAGCTCTCCGCCGTGGGCTGCATGGCCGGAGACCGGCCCGAGGTCGACGCGGCGGCCGCGCGAGCGATGCTCGACGAGTTCGGCCTGGAGGCCTGCTGCACCCACCGTCCATGGGACCGTCTGTACGGGGCAACGGACGAGGAGATCGCCTTCCACCGCGCGCTGGGCTGCGGGCTCGCGGGGCTCGGCTACCCCCCGCAGGAGTTCTGGGAGAGGGGCCTCGAGGGCTTCGAAGACTTGGGGCGCAGGCTGAGCGAGGTGGCCGACCGCATGGAGTCCGCAGGCATCTCGGTGGGCTTCCACAACCACGCCAAGGAGCTGGAGCCCGACGCCGAGGGCCGCTCGCTGTTCGACGCTCTGTACGCCGCCGCCCGGCCGGACCTGCAGCTGATCCTCGACACCTACTGGGTGGCTCACGCCGGCGCGGACCTGTTGCGGATGATCGGGCGGTTCCGGGGCCGCCTGCGGTGCGTGCACGCCAAGGACCGCAGGCTGGTCGACGGCCAGTGGCGCGACCTCCCCGTGGGAGAGGGCGAGCTCCCCTGGGCCGAGATCGTGGAGGCGCTGCGGGAAGCCGGCACGGAGTGGATCCTGCCCGAGCAGGACAACCTGTGGGGCGACCCTTGGGAATCGATCCGCTCGAGCGTGGACTACCTGCGCCCGCTCGCAGGCTGAGCGCGAAGGAAGGCCGCCAGCCGTTCCGGGTTGTCCGTGCCGATCACGTCCACGCCGAACTCCCGCAGCTTCGCCCAGAACGGCGGGTAGTCGGGAGTGGCCCAGAAGCGCAGCCTGCGGCCCTGTTCGTGCGTCCTGGCGGCCAGATCGCGCAACCTCTGGGCGTCCTCGTCGCCCATCTCGTCCAACCCGAGCCAGCGGAAGTTGGCGATCCAGCTGGCCGAGATCTGGGGCACGAGGTCCACCGGCGGGTTGGTCTCCAGGTCGTCCGGCCTTCCGTCGATCGCCACGTGCCGCACGGGCTCCGCGGCGATCGTCCTGCGGGCCACGTTGCCGGACACCAGCACCTCGACCGCGCCCGGCCGCTTGGCGTCCTCGTACCGCGCCAGCATCGGGCGGTAGGTCTGCAGGACGCTCCGGAGCGCGGCGTAGGTTCGCTCGGCGTCCGTCTTCACGTCGACCAGCAGCACCAGCGGCGCGCCGTCCGGGTGCACCTTGCCCCCGAGCTTCTGGAACCGCTCCCACAAAGGCCGAAGGTACAGGCTCTCGAGGGTGCGGCCCCTCCGCGAGGTCCGAGGTTCGTGGGCAACGCGCAGCTCCCCGTCGACCAGGCACACGTCGGCCTCGACGCTGCCGAAACCGAGTTCGAGTGCCTGCGCGAGGGGCTGGGGCCGGCTGTAATCGTTGTGCGAGTGGGCCGCCGCCAGAGTGGTCGTCGGGACTTGCAGCAGCGCCGCGGCGACGAGCAAGCTCAGCGCCATACGAACTGGCTCCAGATCGGAAAGTGGTCGGACGGCCACAGGCCGTGGACGCGCTCGGTGATCGCCCCTGAGGCGACCGGCTGCAGGTGGCTGCTGGCCAGGATGTGGTCGATGCGCGGGCCCTTGGCCCTTCCCGTGAAGTCGTGCCAGCTTCCGGAGCGGCACACGTCGGGCGCCGCGTCGGTCAGGGCGGGGTGACGCTCGGGGTCCGTGAGGTCGCGCACCTCGGGATCTTCGGGCCCGGCGTTGAAGTCGCCGACCACGATGCACGCCTCCCCGACGGGGATGCGCCCCGCCAGAACCTTGGCCGACTGCCTGCGCGCGAGCGTCGAGGCGTGGTCCCAGTGCAGGTTGTAGACCAGGATCGGCCGACCGTCGGACAAAAGAGCGACGCGAGCCCAGGTGCAGCTCCGGGTGCAGGCCGTTCCCCACGACACGGAGCCTGGCTCGTCGGGATCCTCCGAGAACCAGAAGGTGCCCCACGAGGCGATCGTCACGCGGTTCCGGCGGTACAGCCACGCGGCGTGCTCGCCCTTCTGGAAACCGTCCTCGCGGCCGACGCCGATCCAGTCCCACTCCTCGAGCAGCGGCTCGAGGTCCTCCAGCTGGAACCGGTAGGCTTCCTGCAGTCCGACGAGGTCGGCATCCAAGGCCCGGATGGCGGCCGCGGCGCTCCTTGCGCGCGCGGGCCACGAGTGTTCTCCGTCGTCGACGGTGCCGAGCCGGATGTTGAAGGTCGCGACGCGCAGGGACATCTGTCTACAATCTACCGCAGGCTCGGAGGCCCAAGCGAAAGGCCCCCGACCCGGTCGGGTCGGAGGCCGCAGGTCGGAGCCCGCCGTCGGATCAGTTGCCGCCAGCCTGCTGGCCGAGGCGCTGGTCTCCCGAGGTTGCGCCCTCCGCAGGAGTCATCTCGGCACCCTGCACGTCCATGCCCTGCTTGGCCTCGCCCTTCGGAGCGGCCTCGGCGGACGTGGTCTCGGCGCTGGTCTCGGAGGAGCCGCAACCAACGGCGATCATGGCGGCGAAGAGAGCGACGACGAACAGATTCAGCAGACGAGCCATGTGGCGTTTATACCCCGTATCAGAGGCCGTCCCAAACGAACTCTTCGACGTTGGTGAGCTGAACGTCCCCGCTGGGGATGTTCGGGCGCCAGTTCGTGCCCCTGGCCAGCGAACCCGGCGCCGACACGGTGGCATGGCCGTCCGTCCAGACCACGGTCGCCCGGCCGCCGCTCAGCGTGCGGTCGGAGGCGCCCCGCATCGACACGCCGCCGGTGATCGCGCCGGCCGCCACGTTGCCCCGCAGGTGCGTGGCGTCGTAGAAGCCGCCGCTGCCCCAGTCATCGGTGCACCAGTAGTCCGGAGCGTTGTAGCAGTAGGGCGGGTCGATCGCCACGGGCGAGGTCCACATGGGCGCGCCCCACCAGTACAGGCCCAGAGCCCCCAGGTTGTCCTCGGAGTTGCTGAACTTGGCGGCCATGAGCACCGTGCTGGCGACGGAGCCCAGCGCGGACTGGCTGCGAGGAGCGGCCAGGCTCGGGAACGACGCCGTCGAGTACGGGGCGACGCCCACGTAGTTCAGACCAAACTGCGGAACCAGGGACTTGTAGGTGGTGGCGGGCCAGCCCGTCGGGGTGGCCTCGAGGCTCGGCGCCAGCGGGTCGGCGAACAGGTCGGCCGTCTTCATGTACGGCAGCACGAGCCAGCTCCACGGCTGATAGGGCTGGCCGCCGACGTTCGCCGGCTGTCCCGGGCCATCCCACGTGACCAGCGGGTGGAACACGTCGTCGTTGTCCGACGCGTACATCAGCGAAGCGAGGCCCAGCTGCTTGACGTTGCTGAGGGCCGCGGACCGCTTGGCGGCGGCCTTGGCCTGGGCGAAGACGGGGAACAGGATGGCGGCCAGGATCGCGATGATCGCAATCACGACCAAGAGCTCGATCAGAGTGAACGCACGATTGCGTCGCATCAGTTTTTCAACCTCCTAAGATTGGCGCGGCTCCAGGACGACCCCTCGGCGCAAGGGGGTCCCAGCAGAACCGACAGAGAGTGTACGGATTTCCGGCCTGAGAATGTTGCCGAACCGCCAGGAATTTCTGCCGGGAAACGCCCGGATCCCCGAAAGACCGGAAGAATTGCCGGGTTCTGCGCGCAGACCCACGACTTTGGACCCAGCGGGGCGGCCGGGCGGGGCGGCGGAACCAGCTCCGACCCGCGAACCTTGCGGGCCTCCGACTCGTCGCAACCTATAGGCTCCGCGCTCCGCCATGTCGCAGCAACCGACGGGAACCCTCGGCAAGTACCAGATCATCCGGGAGATCGCGCGCTCGAACGACATCGTCTACGAGGCGTACGACCCGCTGATGAACCGGCGGGTGGCGCTCAAGGAGATGCTGCTCGCAGCGGGATCGACGCCCCAGCAGAGGGAGGACCGCATCCGGAGGTTTCTGCGCGAGGCCCGGGCCGCAGGCACGCTCAGCCACCCGAACATCATGACGGTGTACGAGGCTGGCGAGGCCGACGGCCGGTTCTACATTGCGATGGAGTTCCTCGAGGGGCGCACCCTGCGCAACGAGCTCGACCTGCGTGGGTTCCTGGCCCCTTCCGAGGCGGTGCGGATCGCGGAGGCGGTGCTGGACGCGCTGCAGTACGCCCACGAGCGCGGCGTGATCCATCGGGACATCAAGCCCGAGAACATCCAGCTGCTGCCGGACGGGCGCGTCAAGCTCACCGACTTCGGCATCGCTCGCCTCACGTTCGAGCCCAACCTCACCCTCGACGGCCAGGTGTTCGGCACGCCCAGCTACATGTCCCCCGAGCAGGTGGTCGGCCGAGAGCTCGACCTGCGCACCGACCTGTTCAGCCTCGGCGTGGTGTTGTACGAGATGCTGTCGGGACAGAAGCCGTTCCAGGGCGACAGCGTGGTGGCGATCGCCTACGCCATCAGCAACCAAGAGCCCGCGCAGCCGCCCCAGATCCCGCTCGGGCTGTGGGCGGTTGTGCGGCGCGCGCTCGACAAGTCTCCCGCGCTCCGCTATGGCTCCGCGGCCGAGATGGCGGCGGCTCTGCGGCAGGCGATGCTCGACCCCGTCAACCCTCAGCCGTCGGCGCCGTGGGTGTTCGGCGCGGTCGCGCCGCCCCCCGCTCCCATCCAGCCGCCTCCCCCGCCTCCCGCGCCAGGGACGGCAGGTCCGATCCTCGCGCCCTACAACCCCTACCAGCCGTCCGGCGCGGCGCCGCCGCCCGTGCCCGTCTACTACCCTCCGCCTCCCCGGCAGCCCCTGCTGAAGCCGGAAACCAAGGCGTTCCTCGCCAAGCTCGCGCTCACCCTGGTGCTGATGGGCACCCTGCTCGCGCTGATCCTGGCCACCGTCAGCGCCCTGGGCAACCTCATGGACCGATGGCGCGCCGAGCGCGCCGAGTCCCAGCGGTTGCGGGCTTTCGAACAGGCACGGCGCACGGCCAGCCTCGACGAGCGCATCGAGCGGGGCGAGCAGTTCGCCCAGAACCTGGACAACCCCGTGCTGCAGGCCGAGGCGCGCCGCAGGCTGGCTTGGGACATCCGCGCCAAGGCGCTCGAGCAGATCCAGATGGGCCGCTGGGCCGAGGCCGAGGCCTCGCTGACCCTGGCGCAGGAGCGAGCTCCCGACGAGCCCCGCTTCGACGCCGACCGAGGCTGGCTGTACTTCGAGCGCGCCGCCAGGGCGGCCACGCCCGAGGAGCAGGCCAGCTTCCTGCTCGAATCCGGCCGCAGATACCGCGACGCGCTCCACCGCTCCAACGATCCGCAGCTCCGTCAGGAGTGCGAGCAGAGGATGGCGCAGGCCGCGGGCCAGCTGACGGCTCTCGCCCTCATGCTCCGCCAAGACCGCGACCGGATGCTGCGCATGCTGTACGACGCTCGCTCGATCGCCCCTCCCGGCAGCGACGTGCGGCAGGAGATCGACCTGCGGCTGCAGGCGTTGGGTCGCTAGCGCAGGCTTCGGCGCCTCCACAGCCAAGCCGCGGCCGCGGCGACCGCCAGGCCCACCGTCGACGGCTCCGAAATCACGCCCGGTGGGTTGCCGCCGCCACCGCCTCCGCCCGCTCCGGGCGGGATCACGACGGGCGGAAGGAACGGCCACACGGGCGCTGCCGGGCCGCCCCCCGAAAGGATCGGCAGGCCTGGCTCGAGGATCTCGGCGGGAGACTCGCCGGCCACCACGTCGATCTCGGGAGCCTCGGGGAGGCTGAGCTCCTCCAGCCACAGCTGCTCGGCAGCGTCCATGGCCGAGAGCTGCTGCTCGAGCGGACGGAGCTCGGT
>JAOACB010000023.1 GCA_026418055.1 Fimbriimonadales bacterium | reverse complement strand
GGTGTGGCCTCCGCGCTGCGCCTCCGGATCGTCCGCCCCCACGTTGGCGGTGCGCTTGGGATACTCCGGGCACACGAACACGCCGTCCTGGCCCCAAGCCTGGGTGACGCCGGCGGAGTTGGTGCGCTGCTTGCCGTTCTTGACGTAGGGGTAGACCGTTGCGTACCACTGGATGTGGTAGCTGCCCTGCCCGTACTCCGACGGCGTGTTCGCGTCGTCGTAGTCGCTGGAGTACATGATCACGGCCAGCGCCAAGTTCTTGATGTTGCTGAGGCACTGGGTCTTCTTCGCCGCGGCCTTGGCTTGGGCGAACACAGGGAACAGGATCGCCGCCAGGATGGCGATGATCGCGATGACCACCAGAAGTTCAATGAGCGTGAAGGCTCGCTTTCGCATGGTTGTCGTTCCTCCTCACCTTCGAGCAGGTGATGTCGTTGACTCCCGCACGTCCAGCGTGCAGGGCCAAATCGTCTGGGCCTGGGGCGGGTCCTCGCCCCGGATCATGCCGAGCACGGCCTGCGCGGCCGCGCGGGCCATCTCTCGGATCGGCTGGCGCACCGCGGTCAGGCGCGGCGTGAGGGCGTCGCAGTAGGCGGTGCTGTCGTAGCCCACCACGCTGAGGTCGGTCGGCACGCGCAACCCCTCCTCCGCGGCGCGGCGCAGCACCATGGCCGCCATCCGCTCGTTCCACGCCAGGACCGCGGTGTGCGGCGGCGCGGTCCGCCACCACTCCCCGAGCTGACGGGCCTCGCGGTCCCAGGTGAGCACGTCGGCGTCGCTCGCCTCGATGCCGCTGGAGCGGGCCCACAGCAGGAAGGCGTCCCTGCGGGCCACGGCGTCCGGCGTGTCCTCCTCTCCGGACTCCATCAGGAACGCCACGCGCCGGTGGCCGAGCGCCGCCAAGTGCTCCAGAGCCAGCCGGGTGCCGCACTCGTTGTCGCAGAAGATCGACACCAAGCCGCGCACCTTCAGCGGCGAGCCGGCGTTGAGCGCCACCACGGGGATCGGCGGCCGAGCCTCCGCGGGCATGCGGCCCCTGCCGGAGTCGTACTTGCACCAGATGACGCCGTCGAGCCTGCCGTCCGCCAGGGTTCCCCACGCGTCTTCCGAGTCGACCTCGGGAAGGATCGCCAGACGGTAGTGGTTCTCGAACAGCACGCTGGCCACGCCGTCCAGCAGGTACGGGTAGTAGAGCGGCCCTTCGGCGATCGAGCCGAATCGCTCGAACACCAGGCCGACCGTCTGGGTGCTCGCCTTGCGCAGGCTGCGGGCCAGCCTGTTCGGGCGGTAGTTGAGCTCGCGCGCCACTTCGCGGATCGTCGCGGCCTTCTCGGGGCTGACCCGCACGTTGCCGCCCGCTCCGTGCAGCACCTTGCTGGCGGCCGCCGGGCTCACACCGGCCTGTCGGGCGACGTCGCGGAGGGTGACGGGCATGGCTGCTAGCGCTTCTGGTCGGGCTGGGTCTGACCGATGCCGCCGCCGGTGATGCGCGACTTGAGCATCTCCTTCATCTCCGGCGAGTAGTTCGGGTTGTCGTCGATGGCCTTGCGGCGTTGCTCCACGGCCTGCCGGATCTCGTCCTGCGAGGGCTCGTTGGTCCTCGGGTCTGCGCATCCGGCGCCGATGGCAAGCGCCATCGCCAGTGCGGTCAGCCAGCTTCCGGTCCTCATGCGTCCTCCGATAAACGGTTTTATCAATAAACCGATTTATCGGGCATTGTAACACAAGTTGCTCCGAATGCCAACCCCTTGGGACCCCAATGGGACCCCGCCGGTCCCGGGCGCGCGGAAACCTCCCCGACCGGCGGGCGCTCTAAGCCACTGTGGACCTCCTCGCGCTGATCGCCCTGCTGGCCCTGTGGCTGCTCTTCCAGCTCTATCTAGGGCCGAGGCTGGGCGTGCCCACCTGACTGTCCGGATCCTGCTCGGTGGATCCGAGCAGACGGAGCGAGAAGGACGGGCCCGACCCGCGCGGCTAGGGCAGCCGGCCCTCGGTGGCCAGCGCGCCCCGTCCGTAATCGAGGAACGACAGCAACACCGTGCCGTCTGCCGCCATCGTGAGGCTAGGCAGGTAGTTCTGGTGGGATCCCGCGTAGACCGTCCGCGCGATGGACCAGGTCCGGCCGCCGTCCACGCTCTCCATCCAAACTACGTCCAGGCGGAGGTCTCGGGGAGGAGAGCCGGAGGGACGGCTTGACTCTCGGCCTTGGTTCGTGCAGAACACGAGCAGAACCCGGTCGCCTCTCGATACGGCTGTGGGAGCGACGGCGTGGAACCCCTCCGGTCGGGCCTGGAACACCAGGCGCGGAGGCGACCATGTGCGGCCGCCGTCCGCCGACTCGCTCGCTCGGATCACGGCAACGTGAGGCGGATCGGGCTGGACGCCCTCGAACAGGCACAGCAGGCGCGATCCGACCGTCACAACGGCGGGCATGCCGTCGCGACTGAGACCGCGGGGCTCCCGTGCAACGACGACCGGGCTCGACCAGCGGCCGCCGATCCACCGACGCATCACAACCCACTGGTGGCCTGGGAAGCCCAGCTCGTGCGGAAGGTTCTCGTCGTCGTAGTAGCACTGAAGCTCTCCCGACGGAGCCACGAACAGCAACGGGGCCCACAAGCCCCGGCTCGGGCCGTCGCCGGGCACCGAATGGGAGGTCACCACCGAGTGGCGCGCCCAAGTCTGGCCGCCATCCAACGACTGCGAGACCTCGATGGCGTAGTGCTTCGGACCGGGGCCACGGTAACGGTTGCGGCGGAAGACCGCCAGCCAGCGGCCGTCCGACGTCTCGACGGCGTTGCCGTCGCCAAGGTCGGTCTCGCGCTCGGGATCCGAGGCCACAACGCCGAGCGACTCCCAGGTTCGGCCCCCGTCCCGAGATCGCCGCGCCCGAAGCGCCACGCCTCGTTGGGGAAACTCGTGGGCGAACACGACCCATCCGCCTCGCGCGGTCCAGAAACCGCCTTTGGGTGCGGGGGCCGGGTGGAACTCTCCCGACCATCGCACCCCCAGAGCACCGATGGCCAAGGCCAGCAACCCCCCCGCCAGCATCGCCGTCAGCGTTGGAGCGGGGCCTGGCCGGCCGCCGAAGGCCTCTGGAAGTAGTCGGCAGGAGGCTGCCCCCGCTCCACGATCGGACCCTCGACGCGCCGGTACCCCCAGAGCAGCAACCCGCCGATCAGCACGGTCCCGACCACGGCGAGCGCGATGAGCCAGGGTGTCGGAATCGGCTTGTCCATGGAGCTACCGATAGGGGTCCGCGGCGGCGTCGTCCTGCAGAGACCACTCGCTCGGATAGGTGCGGCCCCATTCCCGCGAGCTTGCGTGACCGTCGGCCCAGAGGATGTTGATCTTCCGTGCGAAGATGCCGTGGATCTCCGACGTGCCGCCGGTCCATTCCTTGCCCGTGCCCGTCCAGGTGCACTCCGGCTGACGCCGGAACAGCGGGAAGTCCGCCATGCAGGCCCGCCAGCCGTCGCCGTAGGTGTGACCGTCCACCACGCGGATCGTCTCGGCGGGCAACGCCACCTCGCTCTCGTTCGACCCAACCAACACGCCGTTCTCCCAACGGATCTTGAAGCCCCAGTGGTTCTCCGGCGCGTCGCGCCAAGGGGTGCCGTCCCACCAGGTCGGCTCGATTGCGTTCATCAGATACGACACGCGCATCCGGTGGCCGTCAAGGATGTTGATGTTGGAGCCTCGGCAAACCCATGGTGTGCCGCCCGCGTCGTTGAGGTTGTACTCGAAGACGTACGCCGGATTCAGGAACAGTTGGGTGTTCTTGACGTAGGGCATCAACAGCGACGGCCAGTAGGTGATGCCCCCGTTCGGGCAACGCTGGGCGTCGCCCGGCAGTCCAAACGGCACCGAGGCGTCGTCGTAGTCCGCGGTGTACATTGCGATGGCCAGGCCCTGTTGCTTCAGGTTGCTGATGTCGGCGGTTTTCTTGGCGGACAGCTTGGCCTGTGCGAACACTGGGAACAGGATCGCCGCGAGGATGGCGATGATCGCGATGACGACCAAGAGCTCGATGAGCGTGAAGGCGCGGGTGATCATGGTTTTTCCTCCTCGAAGACCTCCGCGGCGGCCTTCGCCGCACGGAGGGTTTGGCCGAGAACTTCCTCGGCCGCGCGGATGGACCGGCGGTTGCGGTCCTTGGGAACGTAGTGCAGGCGCAGCAACAGGTCCTGCGCGTAGTTGCCGAAGTGTCGGCCGAACAGGTTGAAGCCTCCGCAGTTGGCGGCATCCGGCCTCACGCCGATGCGCACGCGAACGGGCTGTCGGGGCACAACCTGGGCTTCGACGATGGTGACGGGAGAGATCGGAGCGCCATCCACGAGCGTCCCGCTCTCCGTGACGCTGAACACCTTGAGCGCCCCGAACTGCGTGCCGTGGTTGTTCCACCAAGGCGGATTGAGCCTGCCCCGCTGGCCGCCGAAGTCGCCGGGAGAGGTCCATGTGCCGATCTCGACTCCGTTGATCCACACGGTGATGTCCGAGGGATAGTCGTTGCAGTAGTCGGGGCACTCGCTGCAAACCTCCATCTGCAGGTCAAGGCGCCAGACGTCCACCGACGTGGGGATCGTGTTGGGGAACACGTACTCGACGAAGCCGGCAGACATCCACAGGATCGAAGCCTTGAAGCGGTCTGGACAGTAGAACGCCTGCGGGTCGTCCATGAGCCCGATGTAGCCTTCCACCGACGCGAGACCACAGGGAGGACCGGCGCACTCGATCTGCGTGTACAGGCCGATCGGCATGCTGATCTCCTCGACGGTCTCGGGGATCGGCCGACGGGGCTCCAACGTGAAGGTGAGACGCTGGAATGCTAGGCGGCATCGCTTTTGCATCCCCTGCACTCCGGGCACGTAGCTGCTGTGCACCAAGCCCGCCTGCTCGAGCAACGCGACATGCTTGCTCACCGACGGCAACCCAAGCTCCAATTCCCGCGCGATCTCGTTGATGTTCAGCTCTCGCTCCGCCAGAAGCTCGAGGATGTCCAGCCTGTTGCGCGACGCCAAAGCTCGGAACATCTCCTCCCGCTCGTAAGCCGAAGCTTCGTGGATGACGTCTCCCATGACGCTTTCCGTGAAGGACAGTATAACGCCGTTTCCGGAAACCTTACGCATGATCCGTATAGCTTTGCGCGGGGTTTCTACAAATGGCAATGCAAGATGTTCCCAAGGATGGCTCTTCTTTCCCGGGAGGGAAACACCTCTAGGATGGTTCGGCCCAGGAACGCCGCCGATGGCGGAACGCCCGCCCTGGCTCCTCGGCGGGCGAGACTCCTCTCGGACGCCGTCCGGCGTCGGACCGAGCAACCCAGGTCAAAGGGGGAACCTGCGGAGAAAAACCGGTGGATGGGGCGGGTAGACGGAATTGAACCCTCGACCTCCTGAGCCACAGTCAGGCGCTCTAACCCCTGAGCTATACCCGCCGCGAGACCGGCAGATTGAACCCCATCGGGGCCGCTCCCGTCAAGCCGCAGAGGCCGGACGCTCCCCTACTGCAAGCCCAGCGACCGGTCGTTGAAGCTCATCGTGTAGGTGCTCTGCCGCGTGAGGATCGAAAACGTCACCCAGATGATCTCGGAGAGGTACTCGCCGATGAGGATGCCGAAGCCCACCTGGCGCAGCTTGTCGTAGCCCCTCAGGCCGTAGTACTTCTGCACGAAGTTCTTGATCAGCATCGCCACCAGCACGCCGAACCAGTAGTAGTCCACCCCGAAGTTCAGCGACAGCACGTAGCCGGCGGGGTGCAGCGGAAAGCCCGGGAAGCGGAAGCGCACCGCGTCCATGGCCATGACCATCGCGAAGCCCGCCATGGTCATCGTGATGCCCACCATGTCCGGACCGGACCGCTTGTCGACGATGTTCCGCAGGTAGGTCTCGCCCTCGTTCCAGTAGCCGCGGTCTCCCAGCCGGAAGTTGGAGGCGTGGTAGCTGTAGCGCGCGACGAGATACGCCATCACCGAGAACGCCGCGATGCCCAGGAACACCTGCCTCTGGTTGATGCGGTTCAGCTGGGCCATCTTGATGGCCTCCAGCTGGTACGGCATCGGATGGTTGCGGTGCAGGCGGTTCATGAACAGGGAACACCTGGCTGACCCAAGCCGACTGACCGTCGGTGAGCCAGCGGGTGCCGAAGAACCTGTTCATGAAGCTGTTGGGTCCGAAGAACGCGAACTCGTGCGTGGGGCATCCGATCTGCGCGCGCATGCGGGTGAGCACCACGCAGAACACCAGGAACAGCACCGTGTACACGGTGGAGTACCACAGCGGCAGCTCGCCCGCCATGCCGTAGCCGATCACCACCGCCATGCACGCGAGCAGCAGCAGGAAGGCCCAGCGGTGGGGCACCCCGCCGTCCTCGGGCTTGCGGCCCGTCAGGATGTCGCGCCAAACCTCCTTCAGGCTCGAGCGGCCGAACCAAACCGCCCCCACGAACAGAGCCAGCACGCCGCCCCAAGACTGCTCGTCGAAGTAGGGCGGTCCCGGAGCGATGTACGTGCCGCTGAACACCCCCTGGGGGAACCCTTGGCTGGCCAGGATCACGTGCGTGATCTTGCGCAGCAGGTAGAAGAGCACGAAGCTGAACACCAGGTCGCTGGGGATGAAGAAGCCCAGCGCGGCCATGAACGGGTAGATGGCAATCGGCGTGAGGCCGATGCTGTTGTACGGCGGATCCTTGAACAGCGCCCCCAGGTCGATGATCGTCTTGGTGGGGATCGAAGGCACGTTCGGGAACAGGTAGCTGATGCCGTTCAGCATGTCGATCCCGAACATCGCCGCGAAGGCGATCCACATCGGCTTGGAGCGGAACAGCGAGCCCTTCTCGTCCGAGAGCGCCACCGGCAGCTGGATCAGCGGGAAGGCCAGCCGCTCGGTCTCGCACCACGCCTTGCGCATCAGGCTGTTGATGCACAGCATGGCCAGCAGCGTGGCGACCATCAGGCCGCCCCAGGCGACGTAGTATCTCAGGAAGAACGGCACCCGGCCCAGCACGTACAGAAGGCCCTTCCCGCCGCCCTCGATGTCCTGCACCAGGGTCTTGTCCTTGACGATCAGCCAGTCGGGCAGATACTGGATGAAGTACTTCTTCGCGTAGTCGCTGGTCTCCGACTGGAAGATCAGCGAATGCACGCTGGGGTGCATCACGCCCGTCCACTCTCCCGCGACCGAGGCGGCCACCGCGGACAGCGAGAACACCACGATCAGATCGGCTTGCGAGAGAGCGAGCTTGGGAGCGAACCTTCGCAGGGGCCAGTTGGCGAACGCCAGCACGATGAGCAGCGCCACGGGCACCGTCATCAGGCTGAAGATGCTCGACACCATCTGGTTGGTGGTCATGTAGACCACCGGGAACAGGAAGAGCAGCGCCAGCACGATCGCCCGCGCGCGGATCGGTCGCGGCTTGGGAGTCTGGGCCTCTTGCGGCGGGACGGCCGGCGCTTTCATGCGAAGGAACCTTTTCGACGCTCCGAGTTCGGATTCCTGCCGGGGCGTGGTAAACCTGCGGGCGTGGGAACGGGCGTGGCGATCGCCTTGGGCTCGAACCTCGGCGACAGGCTGGGGACGATGCGCGCCGCCGTGCGCCTGCTCGGGCCGGTCGTGCGTGGCCTGACGGCCAGCCCGGTGTACGAGACGGACCCGCGCATCGTCGAGCGCCAGCCGAGGTTCCTCAACGCCGTGGTCGCCGGCACGGTGGAGATCGGCCCGTTCGCTCTGCTCGAGCGGTTGCGGGAGATCGAGCGCCGGCTCGGCCGCGTTCCCCGAGAGCGGTACGGACCCAGGGAGATCGACCTCGACCTGCTCGCCTATGGGTCGTTGCGGCTGGTTTCGGAGCGCCTGACGCTGCCCCATCCGGCCCTGGCCGATCGGCGCTTCGTGCTGGCTCCGTGGTCGGACCTCGAGCCGGAGCGACCCGTGCCCTTGGAGGGGGGTCCATGGACCGTGCTGGAGCTGCTCGCCCGAACCTCCGATCCGCCGGACAGCGTCCAGCGGTTGGAGGGAGTTCGCCTGACGGACTGAGGAGCGCGATCCATGCCCGTCTTCGAGTACCGCGCCACCGACTCCCAAGGCTCGCCGCAGTCCGGGAGGCTGGTCGCCCGCGACCTGGACGACGCGGCTCGCGCGCTCGCGTCCAGAGGATGGAGGGTGGAGCACGTCCGCGAGGCGTCGCCCGGCGCCGAGCGGCCGCCCGAGCCTCGGCAGAGTCCCCCGCCCGGCTCTCCCTCGCCGCCTCCGGTCGGGCCGCGCCCAACGGTCGCGACGGCGCTCTTGGGGCCGATCTTCGGCAAGGTCGGTCTGCCCCACCTGATGTTCCTGTTCCGTCAGCTCTCGTCGATGCTGGGCGCGGGGGTCGGCATGGTGCAGAGCCTGGAGACGCTCTCGCGCCAGACGCGCCAGCCGAAGCTGCGGCGCATCCTGTTGGAGCTGAGGGACCACGCCCAGGCGGGCCGGCCCCTCAGCGCGGGCCTGCAGAGGTATCCCGAGGTTTTCTCGCCCCTGATGCTGAGCCTGATCCGCGCGGGCGAGGAGGGCGGCATGCTGGAGCGGACCCTCTCCGACCTGGCCGGCTACGTCGAGTCGGAGATCGCCCTGCGCCGCATGATCCGCCGCGAGACGATGTATCCCAAGGTGGTGGTGGCGATGTCGGTGCTGATCGTCGGCGGAGCGAACCTGATCCTGTCGTCGGTGGCGCCGCAGGGTTCGCCGTTCCGCCTCCACAACCCTCTGAACGAGCCCGGAACTTGGATGGTGCTCGGACCGGCGTTGCTGGCGCTGTTCCTGTTCCTGCGCGTGGGGCTGCAGAACCCTGCGATCCGACGGGGGTGGGACCTGGCGCTGTCGGTGGTGCCGGGCCTGGCCGGCACGGTACGGGGCTTCGCCACCGCCAAGTTCGGCAGGGCCTTCGGAGCGCTCTACCGTGGAGGCGTGCCGATGCACCGAGCGATGCTGCTGGCCGCCGACGCCTGCGGCAACGAGTACATCCGATCCCGCATCTATCCCGGCGCCCGCATGCTGCAGGAGGGCGGCACCGTCTCCCAGGCCTTGAGCGAGGCGGGGGTCTTCTCGCCGATCGTGCTCGACATGATCCGCACCGGCGAGACGACCGGCAACCTCGACCAGATGCTGCTCAAGCTCTCGGAGTACTACGAGGACGAGGCGGCGACTCTGGCCAAGCGCAACGCGGTGATCCTGGGGGCTTTCGCGTACCTCGCCGTGGCGGCGTTCGTGGGCTACCTGGTGTTCTCGTTCTACTCGGGCTACGCGTCCTACCTGCAGAGGATCTAGGCCGGAACCGTCCGATACTTTCCTGTACAATCGTTCGCAGCGCGGCGAACGCCCACGGCGCATGGCGAAGACCCACTACGACACGCTGGGACTGCCCCGAACCTGCACGGCCGACGAGATCCGCTCGGCCTACCGCAAGCTCGTGCTCCGCTACCACCCCGACCGGAGCAAGGCGCCGAACGCCAAGGAGATGTTCCTGCGGATCACCGAGGCCTACGAGGTGCTGGGAGACCCGGCTCGGCGCCGCGAGTACGATCGTCTGCTGGACGCGCAGGCGGCGGCCAGCAGGAGGGTCGCGCAGCCCAGCCCTCCGCGCCAGCCGCCGCCCGCCGAGCCGCCCGGCGGGCAGGCGAGGATCTCGGTGACGCTCGCCCAAGAGATCGTGCGGCTGACGGTGCTGTACAGCCGCGGCCGCATCGCCGAGGCGGAGAGGCTCGCCAGGTACCTGCGGCAGAGGGCTCCGCGCAACCCCGTGCCTTACGCGGTGCTCGGAGACATCGAGCGGGCGCGGGGCAACCTGGTGGAGGCCGCCAACCTGTACGCCATCGCCTACCAGCTGGATCCGAGGAACGAGCTGTACCGCATGCGGCACGACGACGCGGCGCGGGCCGTGGCGCGCAACCAGAGGCGCGACCCCGTGGTCGCGCGAAGGAGGCAGTCGGTGGCGCCGCTGGTCGGAGCTTCGGTGGTGCTTCTGGCTTGCATCTATCTGGTGCTGTCGGACGAGTCTCCGGTGCTCGGGCACCTCGCGCCCGTGAGCGCCTGGACGCTCGGCGCGGTCGTGATGTCGTTCCTCAGCGGCGTGGCCATCGGCGCCAGCCTTCTGGTGGGCGGGTTCCTCGACCGGTTCCAATCCACGGTCACCACCACGGTGGGCCGGCTGTCGCCCAACTTGGCGCTGGCTTCCGTGGCTGTGGTGAACTTCTGGCTGGCCGCGGTGCTGTACGCCGCCCTCGGGCTGTCGCAGGGAGCCTTCAACCGCTCCACCAGCCGACTGGTGGGCGCCGTGGCCGCGGCGACCGTGTTCCTCGCTCTGGCGGCCTCGGTGGCGGGCGGGGGGCTGGGGAGCCAGATGCTGCTCTGGGGCGGCAACCTGGTGTACATCGGCGCCGTGTGCGGCTGGATGGTCGCGGACGCGCTGGCCGACGCGTGACTTTGCCCCGCGCTTCCTGTACACTGGAAGCGGGACCATGGCCCTAACCGAACGCATCGCCCGACTTCGGCAGGAGTCGCTCGACGCCGTGCCCAGCATCTCGGCCGAGCGCGCCGTGCTGCTGACCCGGTCCTACGCGGAGACCGAGGGTCGAGGCCTCTCGCCGGCGATGAGGCACGCCCTCGCGTTCCGGAAGGTGCACGAGGAGAAGACCCTGTGGATCGGCGAGGGCGAGCTCATCGTCGGAGAGCGGGGCCCGCGCCCCAAGGCCACTCCCACCTACCCCGAGGTCTGTTGCCACTCGGCCGAGGATCTGGACACCCTGCACGGCAGGCCCGTCACCAGCTACAAGGTGCCCGAGGAGGACCGCAGGCTGCTGGTCGAGGAGGTGCTGCCGTTCTGGCGCGGCAGGACCCAGCGGGAGAGGATCTTCGCGTCGATGGAGCCCGCTTGGCTCGACGCGTTCGAGGCCGGAGTGTTCACCGAGTTCATGGAGCAGCGCGCTCCCGGACACACGGTGCTGGACGACAAGATCTACTCTCGGGGCCTGCTGGACTTCCGCGGCGACATCGAACGCCGGCTGGCTCAGCCGTGCTCCCCCGGGCAGGCCGACGAGCTGCGCGCCATGCGCGTGTGCATCGACGCCGTGATCCGTTTCGCGGAGCGGCACGCGGAGCTTGCCGAGCGGATGGCCGCCTCCGAGCCCGACCCGTCGCGCCGGCAGGAGCTGCTGCGCATCGCGGCCAACTGCCGGCGGGTTCCCGCGCACGCCCCCCGCGATCTGTGGGAGGCGCTGCAGATGTACTGGTTCGTCCACCTCGGGGTGATCACCGAGTACAACACGTGGGACTCGTTCAACCCCGGGCGGCTCGACCAGCACCTGTGGCCGTTCTACCGACGGGGCCTCGAGGACGGCACGCTCACCGAGCCGATGGCCCGCGAGCTGCTGCAGGCGTTTTGGATCAAGTTCAACAACCAGCCGGCGCCCCCCAAGGTCGGCGTGACGGCTCAGGAGAGCGGCACCTACACCGACTTCTGCCTGATCAACCTGGGAGGCGTGCGGCCGGACGGTTCGGACGCCGTGAACCCGATGACCTACCTGCTGCTCGACGTGATCGAGGAGATGCGGCTGCTGCAGCCCAGCTCGATGGTGCAGATCAGCCGCAAGAACCCCGACGCCTACGTCGACAGGGCGCTGCGCATCGTGCGAACCGGGTTCGGCCAGCCGTCGCTGTTCAACACCGACGCGATCCTTCAGGAGCTGCTGCGCCAGGGGAAGGACATCGTGGACGCGCGCTGCGGCGGCGCCAGCGGCTGCGTCGAGGCGGGCGCGTTCGGCAAGGAGGCGTACATCCTGACCGGCTACCTGAGCCTGCCGAAGGTGCTGGAGATCGCGCTGAACGACGGCGTGGATCCGCTGACCGGCAAGCGGCTGGGACCCGGCACCGGCGATCCGCGATCGTTCGAAACCTTCGACGAGCTGTTCGCGGCCTTCGAGACGCAGCTGCGGCACTTCGTCGACGTCAAGATCCGCGGCAACGACGCCATCGAGCGGCTCTACGCCGAGCACCTGCCCGCGCCATTCCTCTCGGTGCTGATCGACGACTGCATCGCCAAGGCGACCGACTACCACGCGGGCGGAGCGCGCTACAACACGAGCTACATCCAGGCGGTCGGCCTCGGCACGGTGACCGACAGCCTGGCGGCGATCCGCCACCACGTGTACGAGAGGAGCAGCTTCTCGATGGGAGAGCTGCTGGAGGCGCTCGCCGCCGACTTCGAGGGCCGCGAGCGGCTGCGCCTGACGCTCGTCAACCGCTCGCCCAAGTACGGCAACGACGACGACGCGGCCGACCAGCTGATGCGCCGCGTGTTCGAGGCCGCGTTCGCCTGCATCGACGGCCGGCCCAACCAGCGCGGCGGGCGGTACGGACTGGACCTGCTGCCCACCACCAGCCACGTGTACTTCGGCAAGAAGATGGGCGCGTCGGCCGACGGACGCCGGGCGCACACGCCGCTGTCCGAGGGCGTCTCCCCCGTGCAGGGGGCCGACCGCAACGGGCCGACGGCCGTGATCCGCTCGGTCGCGAAGATCGACCACGTGCGGACCGGCGGCACGCTGCTGAACCAGAAGTTCACGCCGGACCTGCTGCGCGACGACGAGGGGATCGCCAAGCTGAGGCAGCTGGTGCGCACCTACTTCAGCCTGGACGGGCACCACATCCAGTTCAACGTGGTGAGCGCCGAGACCCTGCGCGCCGCGCAGAGGGATCCCGAGGCCCACCGGGGCCTGATCGTCCGGGTGGCCGGCTACAGCGACTACTTCAGCGACATCGGTCCGGAGCTGCAGGAGGAGATCATCCGACGCACCGAGCAGGTCGGCTTCTGAAGCCCGGCGTCAGGCCTTGAGAGCCTCGGCTCCGCCGACCACCTCGAGGATCTCCTTGGTGATGCCGGCCTGCCTCTCGCGGTTGGCCTTGAGCGTCAGGGTCTGGATCATCTTGCCGGCGTTGTCGGTGGCGCTGGTCATCGCGCTCATGCGCGAGCCGTGCTCGCTGGCCGTGGCCTCGAGCAACGCCTGCCACACCAGCGACAGGAAGTACCTCGGAAGCAGCGTGTCCAGCAGGGTGGCGGCGTCGGGCTCGAACGCGAAGTCCACGCTCGACGCGTCGCCGGCCTGCTGCGGCGGCTCGATCGGCAGCAGCTGCACCACCTGCGGCACCTGACGGATGGCGGAGTGGAACTTGCTGTAGCAGACGAAGATCGCGTCCGTCTCGCCCTCCTCGAACATCCTGCGCGCGATCTGGGCGATCTCGACGGCGTCGGAGATGCGCGCTCCGGACGTCGGCAGCGTGTGCGAGTGCACGATGTCGTAGCCCCGCTTGGAGAAGAACTGCGTACCCTTCCTGCCGACGGTGATCAGCGTGGGCTCGCCCTCCTGCGACGCGAGGAACTCCGACGCCTTGCGGATGAGGTTGGTGTTGTAGGAGCCGCACAGGCCGCGCTCGGCGGTGACGAGGATCAGCGTGTAGCGCTCGATGCTCTCGGGACGCTGCAGCAGCGGGTGCGGCGGCAGCTCGCCCGCCGCCGCCAGCGACTGCATGAATCCGCGCAGCTTGTCGCTGTAGGGCCGCGCCTGCAGAACCCGGTCGGTGGCGCGCTTGAGCCTCGCCGCGGCCACCAGCTTCATCGCCCGCGTGATCTGCTGGATGTTCTTCGCGGTGCGGATGCGCTGCCGGATCTGCTTCAGCGTCGCCATGGGTGCCCTCCGAGCGTCACAGGCCCTTGCGGAACGCGTCGAGGGCCTCGGCGCAGGCCTTGCGCAGCTTCTCCTCGCTGTCCTTGGAGAGCTCCTTGGTCTGCTTCATGCTCTCGACGACGTCCGGGAACGCGCTGTGCACGTGCTGCAGCAGCTCCTTCTCGTAGCCCGGAACCTGCTCGTTGGTCAGCTCGTCCAGAAAGCCGTTCGTGCCGGCGAAGATCGCGATCACGGTGTCGATCGCGTCGTACGGCGTGGCAAGGTCCTGCTTGAGCAGCTCCGTGAGCCGCTGCCCGCGGATCAGCTGCAGCTGCGTCGCGCGGTCGAGGTCGCTGGCGAACTGGCTGAACGCCTGCACGTCGCGGAACTGCGCCATCTCGATCTTCAGGCGGCCAGCGACGGACTTCATCGCCTTGATCTGCGCGTTGCCTCCCACGCGGCTGACGGAGATGCCGACGTTGATGGCCGGGCGGATGCCGGCGAAGAACAGGTCGGGCTCCAGGTAGATCTGACCGTCGGTGATCGAGATCACGTTGGTGGGGATGTACGCCGACACGTCGCCCTGTTGGGTCTCGATGATCGGCAGCGCCGTCAGCGATCCGCCCCCCTTCTCGTCCGAGAGCTTGGCGGCGCGCTCGAGCAGGCGGCTGTGCAGGTAGAACACGTCGCCGGGGTACGCCTCGCGGCCGGGCGGGCGCCGCAGCAGCAACGACAGCGCGCGGTACGCCTGGGCGTGCTTCGAGAGGTCGTCGTACACCGCCAGGGCGTGCATGCCGTTGTCGCGGAAGAACTCCCCGATCGCGCAGCCCGCGAACGGCGCGAGGTACTGCATCGCGTTCGAGTCGGCCGCGCTGGCCACCACCACGGTGGTGTACTCCATGGCTCCGTACCGCTCGAGCGCGTCGACCACGCGCGCCACATTGGCCATCTTCTGGCCGACGGCCACGTAGATGCAGTACACCGGGCTCTCGCCGGGCTGGTGCGTGTACTTCTGGTTGAGGATCGTGTCGACGCAGATCGACGTCTTGCCGGTCTGGCGGTCTCCGATCACCAGCTCGCGCTGGCCCCGCCCGATCGGGATCATCGCGTCGACGGCCTTGATGCCGGTCTGCAGCGGCTCCTTCACCGGCTGGCGCTCCACCACGCCGGGCGCGTTGGTCTCCAGGCGGCGGAACTCGGTGGCCGGGATCGGACCCTTGCCATCGATCGGCTGGCCAAGGGCGTTGACCACGCGGCCGAGCATCGCCTTGCCGACCGGGATCTGGATGATGCGCCCCGTCTCCCGGACAGGGTCCCCTTCCTTGATCGTGACGTCGTCGCCGATGACGACCGCGCCGATGCAGTCCTCCTCGAGGTTCAGCGCGAGGCCCATGACGCCTCCGGGGAACTCCAGCAGCTCGCCCATCTGGCAGTCGGGGAGGCCGTAGATGCGGGCGATGCCGTCGCCGACCTGCAGCACGGTGCCCTCGTGGCCGATCTCCGGCCCGCGCTCGAAGCTCTGGAGCTCCTTCTCGAGAATGGCGGTGATTTCTTCGGGTCGAATGGGCATGGTTGGTTCAGACCTGGATCAAGACGTCGGTTTCGAGGATGCGGCGCAGGCGGCGCAGCGATCCCCGCACGGTTCCATCCAAAACGGTGTTGTCGATCGACACGCGCACGCCGCCGAGCAGAGACGGATCCGTGGCGAAGGTCGGCTCGACCTGCTTGCCGACGCGGCGCTGCAGGCTCTCGACGAGCTCGGCGCGCTCCCGCTCGTCCAGCTCGCGGGCGGAAACCACCTGCGCGTGCACCACGCGCTCGCTCTCGCGGCGCAGCTCGCGGAACGCCTCGGCGACGGCGGGCAGCTCCTGCTGGCGGCCCTTGCGCAGCATCAGCGCGAGAAGCGCCACCGTGAGCGGGTGCGCCCGCCCGCCCAGAACCTCCGGCAGGCGCTGGATCTTGGCGTCGCGGGCCACTCTGGGGCTCAGCAGCCAGTCCCTCCAGGCACCGGGCCGGGAGAACATCTCCGCGAGCGCGTCCAGCTCGGCCTCGACCTCGCGCACGGCGCCGACCTTGGCCGCCGCCGCGAACGCGGCCTTGGCGTAGCGCTGGGCGATCCGGGCGTCCATCTCAGCCGGCCGCCTCCACCTTCTGGATGAACTCCGTCACGAGCCTTCGGTTCTGCTCGTCGTCCAGGCTGGCGCCGACCACCTTCTCCGCCGCCGACAGCGACAGGTCCACGACGCGCAGCTGCAGCTCGGCCAGAACCTTCTGGCGCTCGCGCTCGATGTCCTCGCGCGCCCGCGCCAGCAGCTCCTCCGCGCGCTCGGCGGCCTCGGCCATCAGCTGCTGCCGCATCTGCTGCGCCTCTCGGATCTGTTGCTGGATCTGCGCGCGCGCCTCGGCCTCGGTCTGGGCGATGCGCTCCTCGTATTCGCTGCGAAGGCGGGCCATCTCGGCCCGTAGCTCCTCCGCCTCGCTGAACGTGCGCTCGAGCTGCGTGTTCCGCTCGAGGATCGCCTCCTCCAGCGGCTTGATGTAGAACACGCGGATGATCGGCAGCAAGACGAGGAACACGCCGATCGTGGCCGTCGTGATGCCGAGGTCGAGCGGCACTCCCTTCTCGCCCAGGGCCTTCTGGAAGGCGAGGAACGGGATCTCCTCCGCGTGCTGCGAAAGGTAGAAGCCGCCCGCCATCATCGCCAGACCGATGACGGTGCGAACGAGGGCGGCCGCGGGCGACCCGCTCGGGGTGGTTGCGTTCGGCGTGCTCATGGTTCGGGAGCGGAGGCGTCGAACGAGGCGGGAGCCCCCGCGAGCCTGGACGGCCAACGGGCGGCCCCGCCCCGGAACTGCGTCACTGACCGGTCGCCGTGCTCGACACCGGGGCGCCGGCGGGCAGGACGGTCTTCAGGTTGTTGGCTCCGACGAACACGGTGAGCAGGAAGACCAGCTCGACGAACGCGAGCGCGATGAGCATGGCCACCTGCAGCTTGCCGATCGCCTCCGGCTGCCGGGACATGGCCTGCAGGGCCGAATAACCGATCAGGCCCAGGCCGATGGCGACTCCGAGCGCGGCGATACCGAGACCGATGACGTCCATTTGTTTCTGCTTCTCCTCGACTTGCGTTGCTTCGTATCGATGCCGAATCCTTGTCGCGACCTTCCGATCGTCAGGCGTGGGCCGTCGCGTGCCCCTCCGCGTGCTCCTCCTCGTGGTGCGTGACCAGCGACAGGTACACGCAGGTGAGCAGCGTGAAGATGAGCGCCTGCACCACCACGGTCAGCAGCTTGATGGGCAGCAGGAACTCGCCCACGGGGATGAGGGCCCGCTCGCCCAGCTGGTTCATGGCCACCACGGCCTCGTGCCCGCCGAAGATGTTGCCGTACAGCCGCAGGCTGAGCGACACGTTCTTCATGATCTCCGAGACCACCTCGATCGCGAAGATCACCGGCGAGACCAGCACGGCCAGCAACCCGCCCAGCCTCGGCCCGGCGAAGTGCGCGAGGTGCCCGATCAGCCCGTTGGCCCGGACCCCCTCGACCTGCACGTACCCGACCGCCAGCAGGGCCATGCCCAGATTGAAGCTGAGGTTGGCCGTCGGAGAGAACGCCAGGAACAGCGCGACGAGGTTCCCCACGAAGATCACCAGCCACAGCGTGCCGATGAACGTGACGTACTTGCGGCCGTGCGCGCCGATGATCGACACGCACATGGCCTCCAGGAACAGGTACAGCTGCTCCGCCAGCATCGCCGGCCGGTTCGTGAACACCCGGCTGGAGTAACCCTTGCGGGCGATGCCCAGCGCTCCGAAGATGATCGCGAGCACGATCGCCAGAAAGAAGAAGACGCCGAGGAAGCTGACGGCGTGCTTCCCCTCGGCGCCCCCCGCCGCCAGCAGCGGCAGGCCGTTTCCGACGATCTCTCCCATACCCCAAGAAGCCGGCGTCAGCGCTTGGTGGCCGCCCACGCCAGCGTGCCGCAGTATACCAAGGCGAGTCCGGCCACGAAGGCGTTTGGGCCTTCCGAACCGAGCCCTCGGGAGAGCATCCACAGCGCCACCAGCAGCGGCAGCTTGAGCAGGTACGCCAGGCCGCCGAGCCCGATCGCCAGCGGGCTCCGCGCCGAACCAGCGAGCCGCACCGCGATCCAGCCGATCGCCTGCGCGGCAGCCGTGCCCAGAACGCCGAGCAGGAACCCGCCGAAAGCCGCGGGCCCCCAGCGCAGCCATGCCCAGGCCGATCCGGCCGCGGCGACCGCGGCGAACCCGGCGAGCAACGCGGCGTCCCGCTTCACCGCAGCTTCTCGAACCGCGAGATCTGGATCGCCACGGCCACCAGCGCCAGCACCGACCCTACGATCACCCCGAGCCCCGTGAAGAACTGGCCCGAGCCAGCCCGCTGGTCGAGCAGCCAGCCGACCAGCACGCCCAGCATCGGCACCCCCAGGATCGTGTAGGCGATCGTGAGGCCGTAGCCGACGCCGTGCGCCGAGTCGCCGAGGGAGCTCCTTCCGCGGCGCTTCTTCTCCTCGTGCTCGGCGCGGGCCTCGCGGGCCCTGCGCTGCAGGCGAGCCAGCCGGGCGTCCAGCTCGTCCAGCATCGGGTCGCTGGGCGGCGCCTCCGGCTGCAGGGAGGGCTCGTCCGGCCTCTGGGGCTCTTCGGGCATGGATCCAGACTACCTCCGGCGCGGCGGGCAACCCCGCGGGACCCGATTCCGTCTTGTTCTAGGACGATGCTCGGCCCGCCCTCGCTCGATTTCGACGTGCAGTTCGTCAAGGGCGTGGGCCCGCGCGGCGCCAAGCAGCTCGCCAAGCTGGGGGTGCGCACCGCGCGCGACCTGCTGTACCGCCTTCCGCGGCGCTACGTCGACCGCTCGAGCGTTCCTCCCATCGCGGAGGCCAGGCCCGGAGAGGCCGCCACCGTGCGGGGCCGCGTGGTGCACTTCGAGACGCGCAGGGCGCGCTCGGGCATGGTGATCCTCACCGCCGTGCTGGACGACGGCACCGGCACGATCCAGCTCACGTGGTTCAACCAGCCGTGGATCTCGCGCAAGCTCGAGGGCTACCAGGGCGAGGCGATCGCCTACGGCGCGGTGCGGGCCGAAGGGTGGACGCTCACCATGCAGGGTCCGGAGTTCGAGCTGGTGGACGACCCGGAGGACGCCGCCGACTTCGCGCGCATCGTGCCCGTGTACCCGCTCGCCGAGGGAGTGCCGCAGGGCCTGGTGCGCAAGGCGGTGCGCGGCGCCGTGGAGCGGCTGGCGGACTCCGTCGCGGACCCACTGCCCGCCGATCTCCGGCGCCGCTACGGGCTGAGGCCGCTGGGCTGGTGCCTGCGCAACGTGCACTTCCCTCCGACCCTCGAGGACGCCGCCGCGGCCCGGGACCGGATGGCCTTCGAGGAGCTGCTGCACCTGCAGCTGCGGCTGGCCCTCCGCAGGGCGGAGACGCTGCGGGAGGCCGGCATCGCGTTCCCGATCGCGGCCATGGGGGAGAGGCTGTGGGAGGAGATCCGCCGGATGCTGCCGTTCGAGCTGACCGGCGCGCAGCGCAGGGTGATCGGCGAGATCCTCCGGGACATGGAGTCGCCCCACCCGATGAACCGCCTGGTGCAGGGCGACGTGGGCTCCGGCAAGACCGCGGTGGCGGCCAGCGCGATGCTCGCGGCCGTGCGGGCGGGCTACCAGGCGGCGCTGATGGCGCCGACGGAGATCCTGGCCGAGCAGCACTACAACAACCTGCGGCGCTATCTCGACCCGCTCGGCATCCACGTCACGCTGATGGTGGGCAAGCTCACCAAGAGGCAGAAGGAGCGAGCGAGGAACCTGGCGGCGACGGGCCAGACGCACGTCGCGGTGGGCACCCACGCGCTGGTGCAGGAGGACGTCGGCTTCGACCGTCTCGGTCTGGCGGTGATCGACGAGCAGCCCCGCTTCGGCGTGCTGCAGCGCGCGGCGCTGAGGGGCAAGGGCTTCGGCAACCCCGACGTGCTGGTCATGACCGCCACGCCGATCCCCCGCACGCTCACGATGGCGCTGTACGGCGACCTCGACGTTTCGGTGCTGGACGAGCTGCCGCCGGGGAGGAGGCCCGTGAAGACCCACTGGAAGCGGCCGGACCAGCGTCCCCAGGTGTACCAAGGCGTGCGGGAGCTGATCGCCCGCGGCAGCCAGGCCTACATCGTGTGCCCGATGGTGTCCGAGAGCGAGAAGATGCAGGCGCAGGCGGCCGAGGAGCTGCACCGCCACCTGAGCGAAGAGGTGTTCCCCGACCTGCGCGTGGGCCTGCTGCACGGCCAGATGAAGGCCAAGCAGAAGGAGGACGTCATGGAGGCGTTCCGCCGCGGCGACCTGGACATCTTGGTCAGCACCACCGTGATCGAGGTCGGGGTCGACGTGCCCAACGCGTCGGTGATGGTGATCGAGGACGCCAACCGCTTCGGCCTGAGCCAGCTGCACCAGCTGCGGGGGCGGGTCGGCCGCGGCGCGCACCAGAGCTTCTGCATCCTGGTCGCGGACGCCGGCACCGAAGACGCGCGGCAACGCATGGAGGCGATGGTGTCGACCAACGACGGCTTCCGGATCGCGGAGATCGACCTGCGCCTGCGCGGCCCGGGCGAGCTGTGCGGGACGCGCCAGAGCGGCAACCTGGACCTGGAGGTGGCGGACCTGATCCGCGACGCCCACCTGCTGGAGCGTGCCAGGGAGGCCGCCGCCGAGATCGTGGCGATGGACCCCGGCCTGGAGCGGCCGGAACACGCGGGCCTGGCCGAGGGTGTCCGGAAGCTGGACCCCGTGCGCGCGGCGATCGTGCAGAGCTGAGCGGGTAGCATCCGCCCACGATGGACATCCATCCATGGATCACCACCGCCGACCGCTTCGAGGGCTACCGCGTGGTCCGCTATCTGGGGGTGGTGCGGGGCGTGACCGTGCGGAGCCGCTCGATGATCGGCACGCTCGGAGCCACCCTGCAGACGGTGATCGGGGGCAACATCACCTTGTTCACCGAGCTGTGCGAGCACGCCCGCAGCGAGGCGTACGACCTGATGGTGCGTCACGCGCTCGAGCTCGGCGCGAACGCCGTGCTGGCCATGCGCTACGACGCGAACGAGGTGGCCGCGGGCGTCGCCGAGGTGATCGCCTACGGCACCGCGGTGGTGATCGAGCCGGAGAGACCGCAAGCTTGAACGTCCCGCCGTTCATCCCCGAGCCGATCGAGATCCCGGGCAACGTCGCCGAGCAGAGCCGCAGGGCCTGCCTGCGGTTCGTGCGCCGCACCGTGGCGTTCCACGCGCTGAGCGCGCTGCTCATCGCGTTGGTCGCGTGCGTGCCTCTGCGCTGGCTGCCCGCCGAGGCTCCCGGCGTCGGGGCGCTCGCCACGCTCGTGGCGCTCAGCGCCGTGCGCAACCTGGCCAAGGGATACCCGGCGGACCTGCGGATCTCGGTGCTGCTCGCGCCGTTCCTGTGGGTGATGCTCGGCCTGACGGCGGGCGCGCTGGCGCGCCAGGGGTGGCCGGTTTGGGCTCCTCTGGTCGGCGTGGGCTGCTCGCTGCTCTACACGCTGCTGAGCGGCCGCGACCACAGCTTCGTCGGGCAGTACGTCTTGTCGCTCGCGGCGAGTTCGCTGGCCATCGCGCTGATCTGCCGGGAAGCCGGGATCGGCCGGCCCGCGAGCCTGTGGGCGCAGGCGCTCAACGCGGGCTGCCTGTTCTACCTGGTGTACGACCTCGCCGCCGTGCTCACCCGCCGTCTACCCAAGGAGGAGTGGGGCGCGGTGGTCGACCTGTACCGGGACGTCCTGAACTTCCTCACCTACTCCCTGCGCGTGTGGCACCACTGGCGCAAGCACCGCATCTGGTCGGCGACCAAGTAGACTGCTCGCGCCATGGTGCGCATCATCGCGTTCATCCGCCCGCACAAGCTGGAGCAGGTCAAGTCCGCGATCGCAAGCCTGGGCATCACAGGGATGAACGTCGCCGACGCCCGCGGGACGGGCAATTCGCCCGAACGCTCGCACTGGCTGGGCGGCGACGCCCCCGCCCTGCCGATCAAGTCGCGCGTCGAGGTGGTCGTGAGCGACGACCTGATGGAGCCGATCGTGCGGGCGATCGAGGAGAACGCCCGCACCGGCGAGCCGGGAGACGGCAAGATCTTCGTGGAGCGGATCGCCGACGCCGTGAGGATCCGAACCGGCGAGCGCGGCGAAACCGCCGTGTGAGGCGAATGTTTCGCCGGGCTCATCCGTCATACTGAAACAACCCGAGGGGAACGACCATGATTGCCAAGCTTGCCGCCCTGTGGCTCGCCGTCGCTGCGGTCGCGCCGAAGCCCGTGCAGCTGTCGCTCAACATCGCCGACGGGGACGTGATCGACAAGGCGCGCACCATCCGGGTGCGCGTGACGGCGGAGGACCCCGTGACCCAGGTGGAGTTCTTCGTGGGAGAGGACCTGCGGGACACCGACTCGAGCACGCCGTACGAGTTCCGGATCGACCCGCTGGACGAGCAGGAGGGCGACCTGACGCTCACCTTCGCCGCGTACACCACGGAGGGCGACAGCGCGAGGAAGTCGGTGCGCGTGCGCATCGACAGCGGCGCCTCGAAGGGGGCCGACTTCCACGTGCGCGCCGCGGAGGACAGCCTCCAGGAGAGCAAGTGGGACGACGCGATCCACTCGGCGCGCGTGGCCCTCAAGGCCGACGCCAACAGCGTGCCCGCCAAGCTGGCGATGGCCAAGGCGTACTTCGGCAAGGGCGTGCTCGACAGCGCGCAGAGGTACGCCGAGGACGTGCTGGCCGCCGACCCCAACAACGCCCAAGCCAGGCAGCTGGTGGCGGCGGTGAACCTGCGGCGGGCTTTCGGGGTGTCCGCGTCGGCCGACCGCCTGCAGAACCTCGAGTCGATCGGCTCGGCGCTCAAGGCCGCGGTCAACGCGCGGAAGGCGATCCTCGAGAGCCAGCTGGAGGCCCTCGGGCAACCGACGGAGGCCAACCTTCTCCGCTTCGCCGACACCGCCATCCTGCTGGGCCGGTTCCGCATGGCGGCCAACGCTCTGCGGCCCCCTTTTGAGAAGGACGACCGGCGCAGCGACGTGGCCAACCGCTACGCCTACGCGCTGATGCGCGACGGCCGCTTCCAGGAGGCGCTGATGGTGCTCGACGTCCATGCCCGCACCAAGCAGATGGACGCCTACGGCCACGCGCTCGCGGCCATGCTGCTGTCGTTCCTCAGCGAGCCGTCGAAGTCCGAGGAGGCGCTCAAGGAGGCGGTGCTGGCCGACTCGCAGAACCTGGGGGTGCGGCTGGCCCAGGCGTACCTGGCGCTCCGCAAGCGCGACCTGCCCGTGCTTCGATCGCTGGTGACGGACCTGGCCCGCGAGGTCGACGCCTCGCCGTTCGTCGACTACTATCTGGCGTCCCTCTACGACTTCGCCAAGGACTACGACGCCGCCAACCGGGCCTTCGAGCGGGCGGTGCTGGCCGAGCCGATGCTGTTCGACGTGTACGTCGACAAAGGCATCCAGGCGCTGCGCGCCTCGCAGCGCGAGAAGGAGAAGGCGGACGCCGACTTCCAGTTCGCCCGCGCCCGGACGTACTTCGAGGTGGCGCTGGAGGCCAAGCCCGAGTCCCCCGAGGCGCTCACGGGCATCTCCCTGATGCACCTGCTGAAGAGGCAGATCCGCGACGCCGTCCGGTTCGCCGAGGCGGCCGTCAAGGCCGGCGCGGACTACGCCCCCGGACACTACGCGCTGGCCGCCGCGCTGGCCGACTACGAGGCCGAGCTGCGCACGCTGGGCACCCGGCAGCAGGCGGAGGGCAAGCGCCAAGAGTCCGAGGCCACCATGGCCTTGGCGCGCGAGGTGAACCAGCGCGCGTTCCGCAGCAAGGAGGAAGCCGGCAAGCGCGACCGCCAGCAGCTGGGAGGCCTGGCGGCTGTGCCGAAGGCCAAGGAGGCGTTCGACTACTTCGAGCGCTACGGCAAGATGCCGGTGGTGCCGGCGCCGTAGGCCGTCAGCGGTCGTAGCGGGTCAGATCGCGGACGGCGCGCAGGTACGCCCGAAGGTTCTCGAAGGGAGTGCCTTCGGCGTAGCTGCCGGCCGGCGTGCACACGAGGCCGCCATCCAGCCCGGCGGCCTCGAAGTCGCGCCGCACGCACGCCCGGATCTCTTCCTCCGTGCCGTTGCGCAACAGGAAGGGAGGGATCTGGCCCTCGACCACGGCGTCGGGCATGGCCGCGCGGATCTCGGCGGGATGGAGCGTGGGACCCAGGTTGACCGCGTTCACCCCCAAACGGCGCAGCACAGGCATCAGGTGGCCCATCGCGCTGTCGGAGTGGTGGTAGCGGCGGTCGCCGGGGCCGGGGGCGAACTCCCGGAACAGAGCCTCGAGCACAGGGGCGCAGAACTCCTCGTACAGTTCGCGCGAGATCAGGCAACAGTCGTCGTCGGTGACCCACCAACCGCCCGCCGTCACGCCGGTCAGCTCGCGCAGGAACCTCGCCCACTGCGCGTACCGCTCGGCCAGAAGGCGGTAGAACTCGCGGATCGTCTCCGGCTCCTCGACCATCCAAAGGCACAGGTTCTCGGTGCCGAGCACCGCCGTGCCCACGGTCACGGGGCCCCTCCCGCCGGTGCCCCACTGCACCTTGGAGCCGGTCCGCTCCTCGTGGCGCCTCAGCTCGGCCTCCCAGCCCTCGGGCAGGATCCACTCGCCGATCGGTCGGCGGGCCACGTCGTCGATCAGCCGCCGAGCGTCGTCGATCGTGCGCACGGCCGTTGCCAGCCACGGCGTGGAGCCCTCGTGGATCTCGTACCAGGCGCCGAACACGAACTCGATGCGCTTGGGGTGCGCGCCGCACACCGCCTCGGCGAAGAACCGCCTGCCGAGCTCCCGCTCCAGAAGGTCGTTCGCAAGGCGGTGGACCTCCTCCTGGTAGGCGGCGTCGGAGTGGTAGCGCACCACGCTGTACGGCACCAGGCCCATCAGGAAGTGGTCGTCGAAGTGCATCGACGCCGGCGCTCGGGGCTTGTCGGTGCGGAATGGTTTGCCCTCGCAGAGCGCGTTCTCCTCCCAGAAGGCGCGCAGCCAGGATGCGCTCACGGACGGCTCCGCATCGCCAGGCGGGTCAGCTCCTCGGGGCCGAGGATCACCACGTTGGGCTCGGCCGCACGCACGAACTCGTCGAACGTGGCGTCGCGCAGCTCCCCCGTCTCCTGGAACTCCTCGTACATGGCGCGCAGCACCTCGGCGGGCGTGCGCGGACCGAGGAACGCGTCGACCCACAGGCCGGGCATCGCCTCTCCGCTGCGGTAGGCGACCGCGCCCACGTGCAGGTCCGAGCGCTCCTCGAACGCCTCGATCGGCGCGCCATCGTGGCACCACTCGCCCTCGCGCACCTCGAGCCCCTCGGCCTCCAAGGCTCGCCGCGCGTCGGTCGGCGACCGGCGGGCGAACGACACCAGGACGAGCGGCCGGCCCGACTGCGAGGCCGTCACCACGCATCCGAACGGCCTGGGTGCGACGTACGCCTCGGCGCCCGGCAGCTTGCGCCGCGCCGTCTCGGCGAACCCCTCGAACGGAACCCTGAGAACCATGGCCGATGGACTTAGAACCCAAGCGGGCCCTGCGTTAGAATGCTAGCACTTTCCCGAACCGGAGGATGAAGTTGTCCGACACCATCGCGGCTCTGCTGGCCGAAAACCGCAAGTTCTCCCCGCCCCAGAGCTTCGCCGAAAAGGCGTTCTTCCACGACCCCACGGTGTACGAGCGCGCCGCCGCCGACCCGATCGCCTATTGGGAGGAGTGGGCCCGCAAGCTCGACTGGTTCGAGCCTTGGACGAAGGCGCTGGAGTGGAACCCTCCCTTCGCGAAGTGGTTCCTCGGCGGCAAGCTGAACGCCTGCCACAACTGCGTCGACCGCCACGTGGCGGCGGGAGCCGGCGGCGCGACGGCGATCGTGTGGGAGGGCGAGCCCGGCGACATCCGCGAGATCACCTACGGGCAGCTGATGGACGACGTGTCGAGGGTGGCGAACGCGCTCCGGGCGCTCGGCGTCCGCAAGGGCGACCGCGTGTGCATCTACATGCCGATGGTGCCGGAGCTGGCGATGACCATGCTGGCCTGCGCCCGCATCGGGGCGGCGCACTCCGTGGTGTTCGGCGGCTTCAGCGCCGAGTCGCTGGTCGAGCGCATCAACGACGCCAAGGCCAAGGTGGTGGTGACCGCCGACGGCGGATGGCGACGAGGGAACATCGTGCCGCTGAAGAAGGCGGTGGACGAGGCGCTCGAGATCGGCTGCCCCAGCATCGAGAGGGTGCTGGTGCTGCGGCGCGCGGGCGAGCCCGGAACGGTCACCAACGGCCTCGCCACGCCGCAGTACGACCGCGGCGGCTGGGTCGAGGGTCGAGACGTATGGTGGCACGAGCTCGTTCCCGAGCAGAGCACCCAGTGCCCCTGCGAGCCCATGGACAGCGAGGACCTGCTGTTCATCCTGTACACCTCCGGCTCCACGGGCAAGCCGAAGGGTATCGTGCACACCACCGGCGGATACCTCACGGGCGTGTCGGCCACCACCCGCTACGTGTTCGACCTGCAACCCGAGGACCTGTACTGGTGCATGGCAGACTGCGGCTGGATCACCGGCCACAGCTACGTGGTGTACGGTCCGTTGGCCAACCGCGCCCGCGTGCTGATGTACGAGGGCGCCCCGGACACGCCGGATAAGGACCGCTTCTGGCGCATCATCGAGCGCCACGGCGTCACCATCCTGTACACCGCGCCCACGGCGATCCGAGCGTTCATGAAATGGGGCACGGAGTACCCGGAGCGTTGCGACCTGTCCTCCCTTCGGCTGCTGGGCTCGGTGGGCGAACCGATCAACCCGGAGGCGTGGGTCTGGTACCACCACCACATCGGCGGCGGCCGTTGCCCGATCGTCGACACGTGGTGGCAGACCGAGACCGGGCAGATCATGATCTCGCCGCTGCCGGGACTCACCGAAACGAAGCCTGGATCGGCAACCCGGCCGCTGCCGGGCGTGTCCATCGGCATCTACAACGACCTGGGGGAGGACGTGTACGCCGAGAACATCCGCAAGGTCCAGGCAGGCGAGGCGACCGAGGCCGTCGGGGGCTATCTGGTGCTGACGCAACCGTGGCCCGCCATGCTGCGGGGCATCTACGGCGATCCCGAGCGCTACCAGCGCACCTACTGGTCGCGGTTCCCCGGAGCCTACTTCACCGGAGACGGCGCGAAGGTCGACGAGGAGGGCTACGTGTGGCTGCTGGGCCGCGTCGACGACATCATGCTGGTCGCCGGCCACAACATCAGCACCATGGAGGTCGAGTCCGCGCTGGTGGACCACCCCGCCGTGGCGGAGGCCGCGGTGATCGGCAAGGCGCACGAGCTGAAGGGCCAGGCCATCGCGGCGTTCGTGATCCTGAAGGCCGGACACCAGGGCGGCCCGGAGATCGTCGAGGAGCTGAAGGCCCACGTGGCCAAGAAGATCGGCCCGATCGCGCGGCCGGACGACGTGATCGTGTGCGCGGACCTTCCGAAGACCCGGTCGGGAAAGATCATGCGCAGGCTGCTCCGCGACGTCGCCGAAGGCAGGGCTCTGGGGGACACCACCACGCTCGCCGACCCGAACGTGGTGAACGCGCTCAAGGAGAAGTACGAGTCCGCGGGCTAGAGCCGCTGGATGGAGTATCCTTCGGGCCGGGCCGGCAACGAACCCGGCCCGATCGTCTATGGCGAGACTGCACACGCTCACCGTTCAGGACGTCCTCTGGATCAACTTCCGGCTGGTCGGCCGCCCCGTGCCGTTCGATTACGCGGTGCTCGAGGATGCGTCCTACTGCCAGTACCAGCTGGGCAAGAGCCTGGACGTGCCTCGCCAGGCGGCGCGACTCCTGCAGGCCATGGTGCGGCGCAAGCCTTTCGAGGCAGGGAACGTCGAGACCGGCCTGGTGGCCACCGCGGCGTTCCTGAGGATCAACGGCTTCCGCCTCGAGCCCTCGGCGGCCGACGCGGTCGCTTGGGCCGTCTCGTTCTCGGGCGACACGCTGGAGCCGTTCTGCAAGCCCGAACCGCACGACGACGAGGAAGAGCCGGACGTGCACGAGACGATCGTCGGGGAGATGGAGCGGCTGGGCCTGGTCTCGAGGGCGCTGTGAGAACCGATCCCGAAGCGTTCATCGCCTTCCTGCCCACGCGCGACCTGGAGGCCGCGCACGCGTTCTGGAACGGCCTGGTAGGGTTGCGGCTCGCGCTGGACCAAGGCTCTTGCCGGATCTATCGCGCGGCCCACGGAGGGTTCCTCGGGTTCTGCGCGTCGGCCGAGCCTCCCGAGCCCGCGGGCCGGGTGGTGCTCACGATTGTCACTCATGACGTGGAGGGCTGGCACCGCCGGCTCTCCGAGGCCGGCGTCCGCACCGACGGCGTGCCGAGGCTCAACGAGCGGTTCCGCATCGTCCACTTCTACGCCGACGCGCCGGACGGGTATCGGCTGGAGGTGCAACGGTTCGAGGATCCGCGCTGGCCGGGCGTCAGCTCTGCTGGCTGAGCCGACGCAGGTCCTCGTAGATCGCGCGCCGCTCGGCCGCGAGCCGCTCCCGCTCCTGTCGGCGCCGCTCCTCGTCGCGCACGGCGTCCAGATACTGCCTCTGGCCGAACTCCGCCAGATGCCGCACGCCTTCGTGCCACTCGCCCAGCATGCGGGCGCAGGCCTCGGTCTTCGCGCGGCACTCCGCGAGCATCGGCCTGTGGCCGGAGTAGGCGGGCATCTTCTCCATCAGCCAAAGCATCGACCGAACCTCGCCCGCGGCTCCCTTGGCCGCCTCGAGGGCTCCGATCATCGCCTGCGTGGTGCCCTGCTCGAAGCCGGAGGCCACATGGTTGCCCACGGAGATCGCGGACCGCTCCAGCGCGTCGCGCAGCGAGGCGGACGAGGACAACTCGGTGGAGGCGGCGCGGGTCAGCGCGAGCACCAGCTCGGCGAGCTCGATCGAGGCCTTCCAGGCCGGGGCCATCTCGAAGCGTTCGTACGTCATGGCGGGTCGCTGATGGACGGATGCGGGGACAACCTGGCTCTCCCCCTCGACGGGGAGAGGGGCCGCACTCCGTCGTCGACCCCTGGAGGACGTATCGAGGCTACCTCATCCGTAGGCTTCGGCCGCCTGGGACCGCCGGTCCCGGTTGCCACTACCCAGACGGAACCATCGGCGGGAAAGGTTCGCCGCTTCCCCGGCGATCTTGCCGGATCGGGCAAGTCTCAGGCCTTCGGACGGTCGTCGGAGACCTGGCTCATCGCCGGGCGCACCTCCACCGACAGCGGAGCCTGGATCTGGTCCAGGCACAGCATGCCCCGAGCGTTGCCTTGGAACAGCCGCCGCACGACGGACTCGATCTCGGCCTTCGTGGGGAACCAGCCGGCGTGCTGCAGCTGGCGGAACGAGGCGAACAGCGCCTCGGCCACCACGCGGCGGCTGTGGTCCCACTTGTAGATCAGTTGCTCGAGCACCCGGGCGTCGGAATGTTGCGGTATGAACGTGGCGCCCAGCATCTCGAAGCGGAGGCGGGTGATGCTCTCGATGGTCGACGGGTTGTTCACGAACCACCAGCAACCGAACGGCATCAAGTTGGCGAACTTGCGCGACGCCACGAGCAGCTGGTGCTGGTTCTCGAGAGCCAGCAGGGTGGCGAGGAATCGGTTCTCCGGCCAGCGCGCGCACAGGCGCTCGATCGCCGACACGTCCGCCCAGCCCACGCCGTCGCCCGCCAGGCCCAGCTCGGGGTTGACGCCGCGGCGCACGCCGACCATCAGCGCCAGAGGCACGTCCAGCTCGCGGCACACGTGCAGCACGGCTCCCTCCAGCAGGCGGGTGCGCGGCGAGTCGTCGGGGTAGGCGAAGTCCGGCGGCAGCGACACCGCCAGGTAGCGCGGCTGCAACCGGCCGCTCCACGAGTCGAGGAAGCGGTGCACCTCGTCCACGGCCTGCTCGCTGGCCTCCGCGTCGACCTTGTAGCCGCGCGCCTCCAGCTTGCGCCAGCTCGTCTCCCACTGGCACAGGATCGGGTCGAGCCGGATCACCGCGTGGAACCGGGGGTCGACGAAGCTGTCCGACTGCCAGTAGAGCGCCTCCTGGTCGTCCAGCGGGTCGTTGGTCATCGCCAGGTCCGACACTCCCGCCAGCTCCAGAACAACCTCGAGGTGCTCGTGCGGGTCCACGTCGGCGAAGAACTCGCGGGCCTCGTCGAGGGTCTTGGCTCGCGGATCCAATCCGAGCTTGGCGAGCACCGTGCACACGCCCGCGGTCGCCTCGCTGAGCGGAGGGTTCTCCACGAACAGCTTCCTCCAGATCAGGTCGGCCTGCCTGGGTTCGGGCATGTCGAAGAACGCCTTCGGCGAGATCTCGCACGAGCGGAACAGCTCCGCGACCAGATAGTGGTACGTCAGGAGGTCGTCGATACCCCACTTGCACAGCCGCTCGAACGAGAACGGGAACAGGTGGGTGTGGATGTCGAACACCGGCACCGAACCGACCGCATCGCCGACCGCCTGGCGCAGCGCGGACTCGTCGCGAATCTGATCCTCGGGCTTGGCTTCGCGAAACAGCATGGGCGCACCGATCCTGGCCCATGAGCATACTCCATGCTCACTCGCCGTCCGGCTCGCACTCCCCGGCGCTCGTGGGTGCGTGGGGCGGCAGCACGAACCAGAAGGTGCTGCCTTGGCCGAGCTGGCTCTGCACGCCGATCCTTCCGCCCTGCGCCTTCACCGCCAGCTGGCAGAACGTGAGGCCCAGGCCCGTGCCGCCGCGCGTGCCCTTGACCTGCACGAACGGCTCGAAGATCTCCTCGGCCACCTCGGGCGGGATGCCCGGCCCTTGGTCGCGCACGCTGAAGCGCACGCCGTGGGGGTCGGGCTCTGCGGTCACCACGACGCTGCCGCCCTGGGGGCTGAACTTGAGCGCGTTGCCCACCAGGTTGGTGAGCACCCTCGAGGTCAGGTCGGGGTCCAGCACCCAGCGGTCCAACCTCGGCTCCGACACGAGCTCCACCTCGGCCCCGCGAGCCCACAGCCGGAGCCCCTCCAGCGCCTGGCGGATCAGCTCCCCGAGGTCCGTGTCCACGCAACGCACCGCCATCTTGCCTCCCTCGAGCTTCGCGACGTCCAGGATGGAGTTCACCAGCGTGAGCGCCCTCTGGTTGGAGACCAGCGCGAGCTCGATCATCTCGCGCTCCTCGTCGTCCAGGCTCCTGTGGTTCTGCTGAAGGGTGAGAAGGCCGGTGATCGCGCTGGAGAGCGGCGAGCGCAGATCGTGCACGAGGAAGCCGACGAGGTCCCTCTGCTGTCGCCGGGACTCGCGCAGACGCGCGACGACCCACACCATGGCCAGGTAGGAGGCGAGGCGGATGCCGAGGTTCACGATCGACACCGGGTCGACCATCTGGCCCGCTCCTGCGGCCAGGGCCTGCGTGAGGAACGCCGAGGCCGCGGCGTAGAGCGCCACCACCATGCCCGACTTGCGGCCGCCGTACCACGCGGCGACCATGATCGGCACCAGGTAGAGCAGCAACAGGTCCGGAGCCAGGAAGTGGTCGGCCACGCCGACCGCGACCGCGAGGAACAGAGCCACCACCGCAACCCTGCGGCGCGACATGCGCCCCAGTCGCGCATCGGCCCGCCACAGGAGACGGCTCAGCATGGACGCACTAGGTTACCTTGCGGCCGTCTCAGCGTTCCGGCATGCGCTTGTACTGTCCTCTGGAGGCGGCTTCGGGATCGATGGCGAACACGCGCACCGTGCGCGGCGGGATGGCGACCCGGAGCACGCCCGCCATCACGCGCGCCGTCGCGCCCGACAGCGCGTCCCGTAGCAGCGTGAAGCCCATGAGAGTCCCGTCGGGAACGACCCAGCTCTCCTCGACGGACTCGTCGCCGGGGTTGGCCGCCACCAGAACCAGCTCCAGAGGCCTTTCGGTGGTGCGGAGGAACGCCAGGGCCCGCTCGCCGTGCAGCACGCGGAAGTCGCCGATGCGCAGCGCGCGATGGCCCCTTCGGACCGCGACCAGCCTGCGCACCCACTGCAGGTCAGGGTTGTCCTCTCGAACCAGGTCCCAGCGCATCGGGGCTCGCTGGCGCGGGTCGTCGCCGCCGGTCATGGCCACCTCATCCCCGTAGTACACCAGCGGAGCGCCCGGAAGGACGAACTGCAGAGCCTGCGCGAAACGGCGCTGGGAGCGGTCCGGCAGCGCCGTCGCCAACCGGGGAGTGTCGTGGTTGGCCAGGACGATCCAAGAGCGCAGCAGCGGCTCCACGCCGCAGTCCTCGGTCATCTCCCGCAAGGCGCCGGAGGCCTGGCGAGCCGTGAGCCGGCCTTGGGCGAGCTCCAGGATCACCCTGCCGAGGAACAGGTTGAGGATGCCGTCCAGCGCCTCGGTCCACACCGTAGGGTAGTTCCAGACCTCGCCGATCACCAGGCTGCCGGGGCGGTGGCGGTGGGCGGCCTGCGTGAGTTGCCGCAGGTACCGAGGGCCGAGCTCGTGGGCGACGTCCAGCCGCCATCCGTCCGCGCCCAGGCGCAGCCAGTGGGCGACCACGGAGTCTTCGGACTCCCACAGGTAGCGCCGCACGGCGGCGTTCTCCAGCCGCACCTCCGGCAGGTTGGCCACTCGGGCCCACGCCCGATAGCCCGCCGGGTGCTCGGGCCCGAAGAAGAACCAGCCCCGTCGGCTCGAGCGGGGGTTCTTCCAAGCCTCTTGGAACAGCGGACTGGACCGGCCGCAGTGGTTGAACACACCGTCGAGCACCAGCCGTCCGCCGGAGCGATGGAGGGCTTCCGCCAAGCGGCGGAAGCCCTCCTCGTCGCCATAGGCCGGATCGACGCGCCGCCAATCGGTGGCGTCGTACTTGTGGTTCGTGAGGGCCTCGTGGATCGGGTTCAGGTAGAGCACGTCCGCGAGCGAGCGGATGTGGCCCAGCCTGGATCGCACGCCCTCCAGGTCCCCTCCCCAGAAGTCCAGCTCGTGGCTCCACACTCCCAGCTCGGGCAGGGGAGAGCCCGGCTCGGGAAGCTCGTCCCAGCTCCTCAGCCTGCGCGGCGAGGCGTACAGGCTGCGCTTGCTCTCGGGGTCGGCCGGCGGCACGAACCGGTCGACGAACACCTGGTACACCACGGGGCCGACGCGCCAGTCCCTTTCGCGCTGGCGCATGGCGTCGGCCCGAGGCGCGCTTGCGGCCAGAGCGGCCAGCCCGACCCAGCCGGCGAGCATCGGTCAGCGGCCCATGCCGGTCGCCGGCCGCGGAGCGAGCACGTCCGAAGCCTTGACTCCGGTTTGCTCCTCGATCTCCTTGAACTTCTTCTCCTTCTCCTGGGGCGGCATGGGGCTGCTGGCGATCGCGCGGATCTTGTCCTCCGGCGACATGCGCTCGATCGCGGCCTTGGCCTCTTCCTCCGACATCCCGGGAGGCGCGTTGCCGATGTCCGAGCAGCCGACGGCCGCCCAGGCGGCCAGAGCCATCGAAATCCACGGTTGCAGCTTCTTCATGGTGTCCGAAAGTGGGAGAGCGGGCGGGGTCGGGGCGCCCGAAGGCGCCCCGACCGGGGTCATCCGATCACTGGAAGTCGGGGTGCGCGTAGTTGGTGCCCCACCAGTTGAACGCACGACCGTTCTGCTCGGGGTGCGGAGCGCCGCCCGACCAAGAGGCGCCGTACGGGCAGGAACCGCCCTCGCCGCCGCACCAAGTGTCGTTGTACAGCAGCGTGCCGTCGGCCTTCAGGTTCGGCAGGAGCTTGACGCCCTTGAAGTACCCGGCGTGGCCGTCGATGAACGCCACGTTGCTGCCGTCGTTGAAGTACCCGGTCTTGATGCCCCAGAAGCCCTGCAGGCCATTTTGGTTGCCGGGCCAGGTCATCGCCGACGTCGGGAAGTTGTGCCAAACCACCACGCGCGCGGGGTTCACGAACTCCAGAGAGCCGGGTCCGACGCCCTCCACGCCGTCGCCGCCCGGGGCGCCCGAGGTGGCGCTGGGGGCCGGAGCGTAGTAGCCGTACAGGCCGGTGCACTCGCCGCCCTTGTAGCCGAAGATGTTCGGGTTCAGGCGGTAGTCGATCGGCGGGTAGATGTCGTCGAAGTAGTTGGCGGCTCCGCGCGTCGACACGCCCAGGCCCACGCATCCGTCCGCCGGGTTCAGGATGTAGTTGCCGAAGCCGTTCTCGGCCTTCTGGCGCTGCACCGTGCCCCTCTTGTTCGGGCTGGCCGGGTTCTTGAAGATGTCGCGGTTCTTGGTGTACGGCAGCACGCGCGCGGCGAACACGTAGTCCTCCTGCCAGTTGGTGTGCGGCAGGCGGTCGTCGTAGTCGCTGGCGTACATGAGCGTCGCCGTCATGTTCTGCTTGAGGTTCGACAGGTCCGCCGTCTTCTTCGCCGACACCTTGGCCTGGGCGAACACGGGGAACAGGATCGCCGCCAAGATGGCGATGATCGCGATGACGACCAAGAGTTCGATGAGCGTGAAGCCCAATCTTCGCTGATTGCGCATGGTTGTGTTTCCTCCGAGGGTCATGGAAGGTTCCGCTCCGCAAGAGGAGCGGGGACGGATCCGCGCGCGGGCACGAGCAGCGCCGAGCTCCGCGCCGGAAGGGTCAGCACGAGGACGCCGCGACGGACGGCGCTCCGCTTGCCGGAGAGCGCGTCCACGAGCGTCAGGTTCGACGAATTTGCGGGCTGAGGCAGCCTCAGCCGCAGTTCGGCCGGCCGGTCGCCCCGATGCAGGGCCACCACGGCCAAATCGTCCTCGAGCACCCGGGCGAACGCCAGGGTGTCGCCGCGCGCGTGCAGCAGAGCCGGGTCGCCGCTCTGCAGCGCCCGGCTGGCGTTCCGAGCGGCGATGAGCGCGCGGTAGTGGGCGAGCACGTCGTTGGAATCCGTCGCCAAGTCCCAGCGCATGCCGCGCCGGTTGTCGGGATCCGGGCCGCCCTCCATGCCCAACTCGTCGCCGTAGTACACGCTGGGAGCTCCGGGCCACGCCATCAGCAGGGTGGCTCCGAGCTTCGCCAGCCCGCGGTCGCCTCCGCACAGCGTGAGGAAGCGCGGCGTGTCGTGGCTGGAGAGCAGGTTCATCATGTTGCGCGAGACCGTCGGGCCGTAGCGCCAGTACAGCGCCTCGAGGCGGGCCCAGGCGCGCTCGGCCGGCTCGGAGCGCTGCGCGACGAACCGCACGGCCGCTTCGCGGAACGGGTAGTTCATCGCGGAGTCCCATTGGTCGCCGCCGAGCCACCGGCGCGCGTCGCCCCACACCTCTCCCACGATCCACGCCTGCGGGTCGATCGCCTTGACGACCCGGCGGAAGTCTCGCCAGAAGTCCGAGGGGACCTCGTCGGCCACGTCCAGCCGCCAGCCGGCCAGCTCCGCCCGCTCCATCCAGAAACCGGGCACCGCCAGCAGGTGCGCGCGAGCCTCGGGGTTCGCGTGGTTCAGCTTGGGCATCGACGGGAAATTGAACCAAGCGTGGTAGTTCGGCGGGTTCTGCACGCGGATCGGGAACGAGTGCGGCGTGTACCAGCCGCGGTAGCGCGAGCCCTCGCCGTGCCGCCGGAGATCCGCGAACGCGAAGAAGTCGACCGAAGTGTGGTTGAACACGCCGTCGAGCACCGTGCGGATGCCGCCGGCCTTCAGCTCGCGCGTCAGCCGGGCGAAGCCGTCGTTCGTGCCCAGGCGCGGCTCGACCCTCAGGTAGTCCGTCGTTTCGTAGCCGTGCGCCGAGGGCGACACGAAGATCGGATTGAGGTAGACCGCACCGACCCCGAGGCCGGCAAGGTAGGGCAGGCGCCGCCGGACTCCCTCGAGGTCGCCTCCCAGGAACGTGTACCACTTCGGCGGGGCGTCCCACGGCTCGACCGTCGGGGGATCGTTGCTCGGGTCGCCGTTGTCGAAGCGGTCCGGGAAGATCTGGTAGAAGACGGTGCGCTCGACCCACGCCGGAGGCTCGAGCGGAGCAGCCTGCTCCGGCCGGATCGCGAAGGCCCGCGCCTCCGAACCCGGCCTGAGACCGTCCTCGCCCAGCGTCCACCGGGCCGAGCCGTCGCGCAGCAGCACGCGGTAGCGCAGCACGGACCGGCGGTCCCACGGCAGCGCTCCCTTCCAAGCCTGTTGGAACTCGTCGCCGAGCCCCGGCTGCAGCTCCACCGGCCGGCCACCGATCGGCTCCACCGCCACGGAGCGCACGTCCCCCGGCCGGGTTCGGACCGTCAAGAGCAGCCTTCCGCGGTCCCACACGGCGTCTCCCTGCGTCGGCCGATGGGCGACGCCGGCCTCGGTCAGGCGGCCGTCGCCGACGCGCGCCGGCCGGCCGTACTCCGGCGGAAGAACCCAGAGAATCGAATTCTCGCCTCCGAAGCCGTCGTCCTCGGCGTGCGGGTTGGCGGGATCGCGCACCCAGCGCCGACCGTCGAGGACGAACTTGTAGCTGTGTCGGCCGATCGGCAGGCTCAGGGCGATCCTCCACACGCGCCGATCGGCGTCCGGCCGCAGAGGGTTGGCGTCGCGCGACCAACCGTTGAACGACCCCGCCACGGCCACGGACTCCACCGGCTCGGCCGCCACGTAGCGGAACTCGCGCAGCAGCTCCGCGGAGGAGGCGAGGAGCAGCGCCGCTGCGAGCGGCACGATCACCGCAGGGCCTCCTCGCCCCTGGGAACGGGGGCCGAAGAGCCGCGCCGGCGGAGCTGGCACGGCACCAGGATGCGCCTGGGCTCCGAGGGTCCGTCTCCCCGGATCTGCGCCATCAGGCAGTCGACCGCCTCGCGCACGATCGTCTCGATGTTCAGGCTCACGGAGGTCAGGCCGCGCTCCAGCACGTGGCACAGGTGGGTGTCGTTGAAGCTCACCAGGCCGAGGTCGTCGGGGATGCGCATGCCAATCTCGCGGGCCGTGAGCACCACGCCCATGGCCATCAGGTCGTCGAGCACCACCAGGGCGTCGGGCGCCATCGGCCCGGACAGGGCCTCCTCGGCGACCCGGCGCGCCGCCTCGATGCCGAACTCGGAGTGCCAGATGCGGCAGGGCATGCCCGCCGCGTCGAGCGCCCGCGAATAGCCGAGAATGCGGTCCTCGCTCACGGTGACCCCCGGAGGTCCCGCCAGCATGGCGATGCGGCGGTATCCCGCGGCGATCAGCTCGTTCGCGGCCATCTCCCCGGCCGCCACGTTGTCGTTGTCGACCGACCACACCCGGCTGAGCATCGGGTTGCCGATCAGCACGAACGGGAAGCGGTCGCGCTGCAGCAGCTCGAGGCGGCTGTCGTGGACCACCGACTCGACCAGCACCACCCCGTCCACCCGCTTGCTGCGCAGCAGCGCCTCGTGCACGGTCACCTCGTTCTCCTGTTCGTGCACCAGCTCCAGACACAGCCGGCTCTTGGCGTCGTGCAGGCGGTCCATGATCTCGCCGATCAGGTTGGAGAAGAACGCGTCGCCGGCCAGGCCGCCCCGCGGCCGCTTGATGACCAGGCCGATCATGCCGGACTCGCGCCTTCGCAGCGACTGGGCCCGTGCGTCCGGCAGATAGGAGTGGAGGCGCGCCGCCTGAAGGACCCGCTCGCGCAGATCGGGCTCCACCTTCGGATCGCCCGCCATCACGCGGGAGACGGTGGATTGGGACACGCCCGCCAGGCGGGCGATGTCGAGCTGGGTCACCTTGTTCGGACGACGCTGTCCCATGATCCTTGAGAATTCGTATTCTCAAGGATACACCATTTTCGCGGAAAAGGAGCCCCCGATCGGGGAGAAACCGGCGATTTTGCGGGCCGCTTGGGCCTTGGGGCGCCCTGCCGCGCGCCGCGGCCCGGCGGAAGCGAGAATTCGTATCCCTGAAACCGGGCCGAAAGGCCCTTCCCGGCCCGCCGGAGGGGACGGCCTACAGCTGGAAGCCCGGCGCGGCCGCGGCCGGCTGCTCGTCGTCCTCGTCGATCGAAGGCATCGTCTGCAGCATCTGCAGGGCGTCGACCGGGTTCTCGACCGGGCCGTCGTACACCACTCGGCCGTCCTTGAAGCGGATGATGCGCCGGCAGTGGTTGGCGATGTCCGGCTCGTGGGTCACGATCACCACCGTCTTCCCCTCGCGGTTCAGCGCCTGGAACAGAGCCATGATCTCCTCGGCCGTGCGGGAGTCCAGGTTGCCGGTGGGCTCGTCGCCCTGTCTCTTATACACATCT
>JAOACB010000022.1 GCA_026418055.1 Fimbriimonadales bacterium | reverse complement strand
ATGCAACACCGTGCGGCCCGCGTGGAAGGAGCGGGAGTCGAGGTTGGCGCGCTTCGGCAGCCGGACCGAGAGTCCGAGAACCGTCCAGCGGTCTGGTCCGTCCGGGTCGAGCGCACGAAAGCTTCCCGCTATCTGCCCGAAGAGGCCCAAGCTGTCCTTGCGCTCACCCATCAGCTCAAGGAAGAACACTCTCTGAGAGACGGGGGAGTACAGCAACTGACCCGTCGCCTTCGCGTGTCCCCGCCACTGATAGGAGATCCGGTCGCCGTCCTCGTCCATCTCGGACTCGAAGGCCTTGCCGGCTCTACGGCTTTCCTTCTGCAAGAGGCGGAAGTAGGCGAACAGAGCGTCCTTGAGGCGTCCAGGCCTTCGAGCGTGCTTCCAACGCACTTGGAAACCCAGCGTGCCGGGAGAGCCGAACCTGCAGTAACCTTCCTTGCGGTCCCCGATCAAGGACACGGGAGCCCAGTCGCGGGGTAGCCAGATTTCGAAGCCTTGCCAGCGGAAGGCCTCACTGGTTGGCGGCGTCACTGGACGGCTTCTTCTCGGTTTCCTCGTGCACGGCCTTCTCGAGGTTCTTCCGACCCTCCTCGAGGCCCTTCTGGAGTTCCCCAACGCCACGCCCGACACCGCGGAGGAGCTCCGGGATCTTCTTGCCTCCGAACAGGACAAGGATGACGATCAGAATGATCCAAAGCTCTTGGCCTTGCGGGATCAGTGCCAACAGACTCAGCGTGTTCACGGGGCGGTCACCTCTGAAGGAGTATACGCGACGGGGCAGGCAGACCTTCGGGCTAAACTGCGGGCCGATGGAGGGGTTGCGCCGCTTGCCGAAAGTCGATGCCCTCGCGGGCTTGCTCGGCGAGGAGCTTCCTTGGGTCTACCGGGTGGAGGCCGCCCGTCGAACGGTCGAACGGGCTCGCTCGATGCTGCGGGAGGGTCGGCCGATCTCCGGGGAGGCGCTCGTCGCCCAAGCTCGCGAAGAAGCGGCCCTGCTGGCTCGACCCGGCCTGCGGAGGGTGATCAACGCCTCGGGGGTCGTGCTCCACACGGGCCTCGGCCGGGCTCGCTGGGCCAAGGCCGCAGCCGAAGCCGCGGCGGAGGCAGGCGCAAACCACGCCGCCTTGGAGATCCGCTTGGATTCGGGAGGGAGGGGCGACCGGCAGGAACACGTCGAACAGCATCTCCGGGCTTTGGTCGGTTGCGAGGCCGCGATGGTGGTCAACAACTGCGCCGCCGCGATGGTTCTGATCCTGGCGGCGCTGGCGAGGGGTCGGGAGGTGCTGCTGTCTCGCGGGCAGATGGTTGAGATCGGCGGCTCGTTCCGCATGCCCGAGGTGATCGAAGCTTCCGGCTGCGTGCTCCGTGAGGTCGGTTGCACCAACAAGACACGAATCGCCGACTACGAGAGGGCTCTGCACGAGGGCGTTGCGGCGATCCTGAGGTGCCATCCGAGCAACTTCGCGGTGATCGGCTACGTGGAGGAGGCCGATCCGCGGGAGCTGCGAGCCTTGGCGGACCGCCGAGGCGTGTTGCTGGTCGACGACATGGGCTCGGGTTGCTTGGCGGACCTGTCCCGCTTGGGCCTACCCCGGGTGGAGACGATGCGAGACGTCGCGAGCTGGGCGCACGTGGCCGCAGCCAGCGGCGACAAGCTGCTCGGCGGCCCCCAGGCCGGCTTGATCTTCGGAAGCAGGGCTTGCCTCGAAGAGATCCGTCGTTACCCTCTCGCTAGGGCGTTGCGACCGGACAAGGGCACGCTGGCGGCGCTCGAGGCCACATTGCGCCTGTACAGGGAAGGTCGCGAGCTCGAGATCCCTACGCTGAAGTACCTGGCCCGCGGCGAACGGGAGCTGCGGCGCATGGCGAGCCGCTTGGCACGGAGGATCGGCCCAGCCGCTCGGACGGTTCCGTCGACGAGCGAGGTGGGCGGGGGCGCGTTGCCGGGAGTGTCGCTGGCCACCTGGGCCGTGGAGGTTTCCACGGGAGATCCTCAGGCTGCCGCCAGGTCTTTGCGGCTCGGAGATCCGCCGGTTCTCGCTAGGGTGCAGGAGGGAAAAGTCCTGCTCGACCCGCGAACCATGGAGGAAGATGAAGTGGGGATCGCGGCGGCCCGAGTTCGCGAGGTCGTCGCGAGGGAAGGGGCTCATGGATAAGGCGGAGGAACGCCTCCGGGCTCAGAACGACACGGTGCGCGCTTTGGTGAAAGCGCTCGACCTCACGATTCCGGGTGAGGGCGGGCATTCCGAGAGGGTCTCGGTTTACGCTGTGGCCACCGGAGAGCGACTCGGCATGGGCCCCGACGAGCTGTTGCACCTGAGGCGCGGCGCCGCCCTTCACGACGTGGGGAAGCTGGGTCTGAACCGCCATCTGTTGCACAAGATCGGCGAGCTCACCGAGCAGGAAATGGACGAGATCCGACTGCACGCCATTCTAGCCATGAGGGTGATCGAGTCGCTGCCTTGGCTCGAACCGGCTCTGCCGATGATCGTGCACCACCACGAGCGCTGGGACGGCCGGGGCTACCCCGACGGCCTGAAGGGCAGGGAGATACCGCTCGGCGCGCGGATCATCGCGGTCGCTGAGACTTACGACGTCCTGACCTCGCCCTCGTGCTGGCGGCGTTGGATGGAGGATTTCGACGCCATGGACGAGATCCGGCGGTGCAGCGGAACGCAGTTCGATCCCCAGGTCGTGGAAGCCTTCGAGCAGGTGGCGCCGCTCATCCAACCGGTCGTGGCCGTCGAGGGCCCCTAGCCCAGAAGCGTGACGGCGCCCAGGTCGTCCGTCTCCAGCACGAGCCTGCTGTCGGCGGCCACTCGGGAGGTGACGGCGGACCAAACCGGAGAGTGGGACGTCGCATACCGATGCAGATCCTCCAATCGGTCCCTCGGCTCCCTGGATCGCACGACCAGCTTCGCGTGGATGGAGGTGAATCCGGGCCGGCCCGGTCCGATCCCTAGGAATCCCGCGATGTCGCCTTCGCCGCACACCTCGACCTGGAGGGCCTCTAGCCGGATTCCCATCGCAGACGCGTGGGCCACGAACGTCGCCGCGAGACAGCCGCCGATGCTGGCAAGCAGCAGCTCCGATGGCCACAGGCCCTCGTCCCCGCCTTGGAGGATCGGCGGAAGATCGGTGTCCGCCGAGTGGTGCTTCGGGTGGATGCTTTGGGAGCCTGCCGCGGCCGAGCTGACAACGGTCTGACGGCAATGGAAACCAGAGACCCAGTCCGACCGCACCCGGACGTTGAAGAGCCCCTTCGCCGGATCCTTGCGGATCTCGTCGAAAGTCGAGAGAAGCTCGCTGACGTCGATGCCGTTGCAGACGGAGCCCATGCTTCGGTCCTCCCTGCGGAACGGCAACCTTACTATACGACGAAAACCTCGCGCGGAAGCGCCGGCGAGCTGGCTTTGGGGCTCGCGATCAAAGGCTTGAGGACGCCGCCTCCAAACACGCGACGACCTCTTCCTCGCTCGTCTGGCCGAAACGGTCGTACCACTCTCCGACCGCTCGAAAGTTCGGCGGCACGATCAGAACCTCCAGGTCGTCCGCAACGCGCTGCAAAGCCTCGACGGCGCTGTCGCTGGCGACCGGAAGCGCGATTCCCAACCTAGCCGGACCGGTCGCTCGCAGGGCGCGGCAAACGGCCACCAGGGTTCCGCCGGTCGCCGCGCCGTCGTCGACCACCACGACGCTGCGACCCTCGAGCCGCGGTGGAGGAACCACGCGGCGGTATCGGGCAGCAACGGCTTCGATCTCGGAGCGAAGCCGGAGCAGTATCTGATCGAGCCTGTCGCCAGCCAAGCCGCAACGCTCCGCCCACTCCGGGTCCAGCCAATACGAACCGTCCTCGGCCACGGCCCCCAGGCCGAATTCCGGATGGGCAGGGTGACCGATCTTTCGAACCACCGCCACGTTCAGAGGAGCAGCCATCGACGCCGCAACGGGCGCGGCCACGATGACCCCTCCGCGAGGGACCCCTAGCACCAGGTCCGCCTCCCAACCCAGAGTCGTGAGACGCCTCGCGAGTCGCTCTCCTGCTTCGGCGCGATCTCGAAACACCTCGGCCTCCCGATGCGAGCATACTTCCATCCCTTGGGGCAGAGCCACGCGGTTTCGAGCGATCGGAACAGCCACGGGTAGACTTCCACCGAGCCATGACGTTCCAGGAGCTGATCCGGAGACTCGACGATTACTGGTCCGCACAGGGGTGCGCGATCCTGCAGCCGTACGACGTCGAGGTGGGTGCGGGAACGATGCACCCGGCCACGGCGCTCCGCTCGCTGGGTCCTGAGCCGTGGAACGTCGCTTACGTTCAGCCGAGCCGACGGCCCGCCGACGGTCGCTACACGAGGAACCCGATGCGCAGCCAGCGCTACTACCAGTATCAGGTGATCCTGAAACCCAGTCCCGACGACGTGGTGGACCTGTACATGGGCTCGCTGAACGCTCTCGGGTTCGACACCCGCAAAAACGATGTGCGGCTGGTCGAGGATGACTGGGAGTCGCCGTCGTTGGGCGCCAGCGGAGTCGGCTGGGAGGTGTGGCTCGACGGAACGGAGATCACGCAGTTCACGTTCTTCCAGCAGATGGGAGGCATCGAGTGCAACCCAGTCTGCGCGGAGATCACCTACGGCCCCGAGCGTCTCTGCCTGATGCTGAACCGACAGAGCTCGTTCTGGTCGGACCTCCAGTGGTGCGACTCCCTGAGCTACCGGTCCGCAGAATGGCAGCTGGAGATGCAGAACAACGTGTACAACTTCGAGGTCGCGTCCACCGAGATGCTGTTCCGCCTCTTCGAGATGTTCGAGGCGGAATCGAAGAGGGTCATCGAGACTCCGGTGCGGTGGGACGAGGAGACTGGCATCCTCACCGCGTCCGGCGCGGAAGGGAAGGGGGCCGGCGATCCCTCGCGCGGTCCGATGGCGCTGGTCTATCCGGCGTTCGATCTGGCCCTGAAGTGCTCGCACGTGTTCAACCTCTTGGACGCTCGAGGAGCCATTTCGCCCACCGAGCGCGCCGCCTTCATCAACCGGATCCGAGCAAGAGCCCGCGCATGCTGCCTGCGCTACATGGAGCAGTACGCCGGGGCTTCGGCTTGAAGCGTCGGGGCCCGGACCCCTCGGCCCGAGCCCCGACTCCGATCTTCACAATCCGTAAATCTCGGCGTACTTGCGCTTCAGGCCAGCCAAGTACGGCTTGGGGTCGAGTTCTCCCCCCGTCACCCTTCGCACAAGCTCCTTTGGGGTGTAGCGCTTGCCTTGGCTGTAGATCTTCTCCCGCAGCCAGTCCAGCAGTGGGGCGAACTCTCCGCGGGAGATCAGCGCGTAGGGATCGCCGAGATCCTTCGCCAAGAGCTCCCAGAACTGGAAGCTGAGGATGTTCCCCATCGTATACGTGGGGAAGTAGCCGACCATGCCTCCCGACCAGTGCACGTCTTGCAGGCAGCCGTTCGCGTCGTTGGGCGGACGCACCCCGAGATAGGCCTCATACTTGGCGTTCCAAGCCTCCGGAATGTCGTCCACAGCGAGCTGGTCCGTGAGCACCTCGCACTCGATCTCGAACCGCACGAGCGTGTGGAGGTTGTACGTGACCTCGTCCGCCTCCACGCGGATCAAGGACGGCTGGACGCGGTTGACGGCCTTGTAGAACGCGTCCACATCGACGCCCGCCAGCTGCGGGAAGGCCTGTTGCAGGTCGGGCAGGAACCTGGCCCAGAACGCGCGGCTCCGACCAACGAGGTTCTCCCATGTCCTCGACTGGCTCTCGTGCAGAGCCATCGACACACCGCCGGCCAGAGGCGTTTGGTCCCACTCCTTGGGGGAGTTCTGCTCGTACAGTCCGTGGCCCGCCTCGTGGAGCGAACCGAAGATGGCGCTGGGAAGGTACGAGGTGAACCGCGTGGTGAGGCGGATGTCGTTCACGGACCAGCCGGTGCAAAACGGGTGCGGGGCGACGTCTTGCCGACCGCGCTCCAGATCGAAGCCGATGGCGCGCACCAGCCGAAGCGTGAACTCGCGTTGCTTCTCCACGTCCCACTCGCCATGAAGGAAGGAGTCGTCGTTCTGGGGTCGCTCGGCGATCGAACGAACCAGCGGCACAGTTTCCTGCTTGAGCGCCTCGTACATCCTCAGGCAGTCGTTGCGGGTCGCTCCCTCTTCGTACAGGTCGAGCAGGGCGTCGTAGATGTGCTCCTCGTAGCCCAGGCAGTCGGCGATCCTCTTGTTCAGCTCGAAGACCCGCCGAAGGATCGGAGCGAACGAGGCGAAGTCGTCGTTGCGGCGCGCCTCGACCCAGACCTCGTGGCCCTCGGCGCTGAGTCTCGCCTGCTCCTCCACGAGCTCCGGCGGGAGCTTCGTGGCCTTGTCGTAGTCCCTCCGGACCACGCGAACCATGGCGGCGTCCAAAGACCCGGGCTCGGCTTCAGCGGCGGCCTCGGCCAGCAGGTCCCCCATTTCGGAGCAGGCGAACAGCTCGTGGTGCATCCGGCTGAGCGTGGACAGGTGCAGCGCCCTAGCCTCGGCGCCGCCCTTGGGCATGTAGCACTGCTGGTCCCATCCCATGAGGCCCATGGCGGCTTCGAGGGCCCTCAGGTCGGTCAGTCGCTTCTTGAGTCGTTCCATCGCTGTGGACATGGCCCACGAGTCTACCGCGGCCGCCTGCGGCGGAAACGACCGCGATCTATAGCGAATCCAATAGGCAATACGAAAAACCTCCCGGTCTTTTCTTCAGAAATCTTGACATCAACGTTGGAATCGTGTAGAGTGGGGTCGTGAGCAAGCTTTACGAGATGCCCCACAAGGATCCGATCTCGGGTGCTCCTCTGCACATCACCGAGCTTTCCTGCGAGGAGAGCGGGGTGGTCATCCGAGGGCGGTTCGAGATCCCCCGGTTCGCGAGGCTCGACGGCGAGATGAGTCGCTTCCTGGAGGTGTTCCTCCGTTGCCGGGGGGTTCTGTCTTGCGTCGAGAAGGAGCTGGGCGTCAGCTATCCGACGGTGCGCGCGAGGCTCGACGCGTTGCTTCAGGCCCTGGGTCTGCAACCGTTGCGGGACGCGAGGCCCTCCGCGCCTTCCGAGAGCGATTTGGAGGCCAAACGTCGGGTGCTGGACCTTCTGGAGCGCGGCGAGATCACGGCCGAGGAGGCCAAAGAGCGACTGAAGAGAGGAGTGGACCGATGAAAGAGGAAATCGCCCGCATCATGCGGCTGGTTCAGGACGGAAAGCTGTCGCCCGAGGACGGTGCGGAGCTGATCGCCGCCTTCGCCGAGGAGAGGGCCAGGCAGGAGCCTGAGGCGCCGAAGGACCAGCCGGAGGGCAAGGAGCCGTTCAAGAGCTTGGTGGAGCTCGTCGAGAGCATCGGACGCGATGTGTCGTCGTCGGTCCACTGGAGGGATGTGGCGAGCCAGGTGCGCGCCTCCGCGCGCAAGGCCGTGGAAACCGTGAAGGCTACGGTCGAGGAGATCAAGGCCAAGGGAGGGCTGTTCGGCGCTCAGGCGGAGAAGACGTTCGACCTGCCGCTTCCGGCCATCGAGGGCAAGGTGCTGGTGGTGGAGACGCACTCCGGCGACGTCCGGGTTCTCGGCGGCAGCGAGGGCAATCGGGTTGTGGCCAAGGCCAGGGTCGGTGGATCCGACCTCAGCGAAGCCAAGGCTCGGGCTCAGGAGTTGGATCTGGTGATCGAGGAGTCTGAGTCGAGAGTCGTGGTGCGCGCGCCCGAGGCCCACCAGATGAACATGGACTTCGAGGTGCACGTGGCAGGCAAGGTCCCCGTGGAGGTGCGGACGATCTCGGGGGAGGTGCGCATCGAGGGCACAGGAGCGAACTGTCGCGCTTCGACGACCTCGGGAGACATCCGTGTGCGAAGCTTGCAGGGACGGATCGAGCTCTCGACCGTGAACGGCGACATCCTGGTGGAGAAGTGCCCCGCCAGCGACTTCGAGCTGGAGTCGAAGTCCGGGGACGTGCTGCTGAGATCCTCGGGCGGCAGCGCGAACATCCGTGCGGCCAGCGGAGACGTCCACGTGGCTTCGTTCGATGGGCGCGCTCTGTCGGTCGAGGCCGTAACGGGGGACGTTGCCGTGGACCTTGAAGTTCCCCTCACCGGGGTGGTGACGGTGCGAACCGTGAACGGCGACGCCCGCGTCTCTCTGCCCGGTGGCTCCGATTGCCGCGTGGCGCTCTCGACGCTTCGCGGCGACATCGCCGCGGAGATCGATTTGCTCGACAAGACGGACGAGGGCCAGCGGCTGACCGGCCGCTTGGGCAACGGAACGGGCAGCCTGGATGTGAGCGCCGTCAACGGCGACATCGATCTGAGGCAGCGCTTCGTTCCTAGCGTCGAGGAGTGACCTCCTAAGGGTTTGGGCCCGTCCGAAGCCAAGGCGGGCCCGCTTTTTTGCCACACTGAACGCATGCGACACTGGCTGATGAAGTCGGAGCCAAGCGTTTACTCGATCGCGGACCTAAGGCGCGAGGTTCGGGCCATGTGGGAGGGTTGCCGCAACTACCTCGTGCGCAACCGCTTGAGGGACGAGGTCAGGCCCGGCGACATGGCCTTCTTCTACCACTCGAACTCCCAGCCGTCGGGAATCGCCGGCATCATGGAGGTCGTGAGCGAGGCCTATCCCGATCCCACGCAGTTCGATCCCGAGAGTCCCTATTTCGATCCAAAGGCGACCAGGGAGAATCCTCGGTGGCTGGCGGTGGATGTGGAGTTCGTGCGCGAGTTCGCCAGGGTCGTGCCGCTGGCAGAACTGAAGGAGCACCCCGTGTTGGGAGGAATGGAGGTGTGCAGGAGGGGGCAGCGGCTGAGCGTGCTTCCTGTGACGACCGACGAATGGGACGCGGTGCTCGCCTTGCCAGGCGTGTGATCGAACCGGTATACTTCCACAGTCGCGCGCTCGTAGCTCAGTGGATAGAGCAACAGGTTGCGGACCTGTAGGTCGGAGGTTCGAGTCCTCTCGAGCGCGCCAATCCCCGCCGGAACTTTCCCTTGGGTGTCGCTGGGCCTCAAGGTAACCTCCCGCCACGGCGAAAGTGCCTGATGTCGTGCCATCCGGGAGCCTTCGGGCTCTTTGGCGCGTTTTCTGTGGAAAGCGTCCTTAGGTTCGCAAGATGAGCATGGAGAATCCCGTGAAGGAGGCCGCGCCGCGCCGACTCGGCCTGGATTGGCGCGGCCTGACGCAGAGTCCCGAGTTCCTGCCGATCGCCGGCGTGTTCGCGGCTTTTCTGTTCGCGTTCTGGCCCTTCTTGGCCAAGGTCTGGGGGCTGTGGTTCGCCGAGGACTCGTACTACGCGCACGGGGCGATCGTGCCGCTTTGTAGCCTGTTTCTCGTGTACGACCGGTGGGACAAGCTCCGCCAGATTCCTGCGAAGGGCTTCTGGCCGGCGATTCTCGTGCTGCTGCCGTCGCTGTATCTCGGGTACGTGGCCCAGCGAACCGTTATCCAGACCGTCAGCTCGTTCGCGTTCATGGCGGCGTTGGCTTCCGCCGTGCTGTTCCTCGCGGGCTGGCGGTGGCTGTTGGCGCTCGCGGGGCCGATTCTTTACCTCGTGTTCGCTCTGCCGATCTGGCAGGCGGTGATCGACCGCATGACGGTCCCTCTCCAGGACTGGAGCTCCACTCTATCGTACTACCTTCTGAAGATCGGCGGGATGGGGCCGTTCCGGGCTGGCGCGAACACCATCGTGCTTCCGAACTTCACGATGGAGGTGGCCGTGGCCTGCAGCGGCCTCAAGCTCGCTCTGGCAGTCGTGGCGATCTCGGTGTTCTTCGTCATGGCGGCTCGCTTGCGCTGGTGGGCGAACGCGCTTCTTCTGGGTAGCGCCCTGCCGCTGGCAGTGGTGATCAACGGGATCCGAGTCGCGCTGATCGGCGTCGTCGGCAACCAGTACGGCGGCGAGGCCGGGGTCCGCTTCCACGACACGAGCGGCTACATCGCTCTCGTGCTGTGCTTCGCCATTCTGTACAAGTTCACCAAGGCGCTGGGTTGGAAATGAGCTTGGGAGTCTGAGAGATCCATGAAGATTCGTGCCGTTGTTCTCATCGTTCTGCTGGTTGCCGCGGGAGTGGCGACGCTCTTCCGCAACCAAGTGACTGGCTATGAGCGCCCGGACGAGGCCTGGCTGGAGTCGGTGCTGCCGGATCGCATCGGCGATTCGATGTTCCTGGCGAGCGCGAGCAACCCCAAGCAGTCGTACGCCATGGATCGCTCGACGTACGAGGCGCTCAAGCCGATCGGCATCGTGGCCCGCGTCTACCAGCAGGGCCCGCACCGCTACGACGTCGTGGTGATCGCCGGAGACGAGCCCAACACGTTCCACGATCAGACGTGGTGCTTCAAGATGCAGAATTGGCAGATCCTCGAGGACCGGACGGTCTCGCAACCGACTCGAACCGTCGGAGAGGTGCCGATGAGGCTGATCCACGTGGCCAACGATCAAACGAACCAATGGATGGTGTTCGTTTTTCGAGGCCCGGCGGGGAACTTCTATCCGGATTTCGGGGGGATGTGGCGAGAGTTCTTCTTCAGCGACCTTAAGAGGGGGGTTCCCACTCCCACATCGTTCCTCAGGGTGATCGGCCTCACGGGGCAGACGCCCGAACAGGTTCTCTCCTTCGCGGCCCGAGCGATCGATTCCGGAGCGATGCCCTACGGGCCGCCGAAAGAACGTTAGCGCCCGACCACAGGTACAATGGATCGCAGGGACGGAGGACGTCCCTGCGCTTTCGCTTGTTGTGTCGCTCCGAGGATGCCGTCTCGGAGATCGCCGCGAGCTTCCTCGGACTTCCACTGGGTTAGGAGGTTAAGGAGTTGGTGAGCACGAACGAAACGAGCATCAAGCGTGTGGCTTTGGTCGGCAATTTCCTTCCTCGGCGTTGCGGCATCGCCACCTTCACGACCGATCTTCATGCGGCGCTGAGAAAACAGAGGGCCGACCTCGACGTTTTTGCGGTCGCCATGAACGACGTGCCCGAAGGCTACCGGTACCCTGAGGCCGTCCGCTTCGACATCCGTCAGAACTCGGTTTCGGATTACCGTAGCGCCGCCGACTACCTCAACTACGGGCGGGTCGATCTCGTTTGCGTGCAGCACGAGTACGGCATCTTCGGGGGCGAGGATGGCAGCTACGTGCTCGATCTGATGCGCGAATTGCGCATGCCGATCGTCACCTCCCTGCACACGGTCTTGCAGAATCCCACGCCTGGTCAGCGGCACACCCTGTTGCGCATCGCGGAGCTGTCGGACCGCCTCGTCGTGATGAGCAACAAGGCCAAGGAGATCCTGCGCGAGGTTTACGGCGTTGCCGAGGATCGGGTCGCGCTGATCCACCACGGCATCCCCGAGATGCCGTTCGTGGACCCGAACTTCTACAAGGACCAGTTCGGGGTGGAGGGCAAGAGAGTCATCCTCACGTTCGGCCTGCTGTCGCCCGGCAAGGGCATCGAGCACATGATTCGGGCTTTGCCCGCGATCTTGGACAGACACCCGGACGTGGTTTACATCGTGCTCGGTTGCACGCATCCTCACGTCAAGAGGATGCACGGCGAGAGCTATCGGCAGTCGCTGCAGAGCCTTGCGCGGCAACTCGGCGTGGCGGAGCATCTCGTGTTCCACGATCGTTTCGTGGAGCTGTCGGAACTGATGGAGTTCCTTGGTTGCGCGGACATCTACGTCACGCCCTATCTGAATCGGGAGCAGATCACCTCGGGCACGCTGTGCTACTCCCTCGGGGCTGGCAAGGCGGTCGTGTCGACGCCGTATTGGCACGCCGAGGAGCTGTTGGCGGACGGAAGAGGCGTTCTCGTGCCGTTCGCGGATCCCACGGCCTTGTCAAAGGCCATTCTTGCCCTTCTGGACAGCGAGGTCGACCGCCATGCGATCCGGAAGAAGGCCTACCAGTTCACTCGCGCGATGGTGTGGCCCGAGATCGGCCGGCAGTACCTCGCCTTGTTCGAGGAGGTGCGCCAGCAGCGGGCGGCTAGCCCCAAGCCGGTCTTCCGGGCCCGAACCTTGCAGGGACCGACTCGGGGCATGCCGATCCCGAAGCTGGATCACGTGGTGCGCCTGACCGACGACGTCGGCATCCTGCAACACGCCAAGTACGCCGTTCCGGACCGCAACCACGGCTACTGCACCGACGACAACGCCCGCGCGCTCATCGTGTCGCTCATCGCCCGAGACCAGATCGAGGAGGCCAAGGTCTGCGACAAGCTGTCTCCGGTCTACATGGCGTTTCTTCTGCACGCTTTCCACGAGGACACCGGACGGTTCCGCAACTTCATGAGCTTCGACCGTCGGTGGCTGGAGGATGTGGGCTCGGAGGACAGCCATGGCCGAGCCCTCTGGGCGTTGGGAGAGGCGGTCGACCTTCAGGGCTCGGAGGAGATCCTTGGAACCGCGCAGTTCATCTGGGAGAAGGCGTTGCCGCCGGTGGAGGAGTTCACGTCGCCCAGGGCTTGGGCCTTCACCTTGGTCGGCATCGACCGCTACCTGGACCGATTCCAGGGAGACGCCGCAACGAGGCGGGTGCGCGACCGGCTCGCTGAGAAGCTGATGGCTCTCTATCGCATGAACGCCACGCCCGACTGGCCTTGGATCGAGGATGTCGCGACCTACGACAACGGCAAAGTCTGCGAAGCGCTGATCCGCACAGGGGCGGCCACCCAGAACGCTGAACAGCTCCAGGCGGGCCTGGCCATGCTGCGCTGGCTCACGCGCGTCCAGTTCGATGCCGACGGCCGGTTCGTGCCGATCGGGAACGAAGGTTGGTTGCGCCGCAACGGAGAGCGCGCGAGGTTCGATCAGCAGCCGCTCGAGTGCCACTCGATGGTGGACGCCTACCTGGCGGCCTACGAGGCGACGGACGACGCCGCGTGGTTGTCTTACGCGCGCGCTTGCGTGGACTGGCTGGTGGGCCGGAACGACCTCGGCACGCCGCTCTACGACTTCCACTCGGGTGGTTGCAGCGATGGCCTCCTGCCGGATCGGATCAACCTGAACCAAGGAGCGGAGTCGACCTTGTCGTGTCTGCTCGCCATGCTCCGCCTCCTGCGCGTGCAGACTCCTCCTGTGCCCAGCAAGGCGGCCGTGCCTTTCGCCGGCGGCGTGGCAACCGTCACAGCGCCGTAGCGGCGCCGGGGTGGTCGGACCACCTCGGACGGCTGGTCCGACCATCCGGTAGCATGCGCCGCATGGCGGCATGGTTGCTTTGCACGGTCCTCGTTGCGTTGCAGAGTCCCAATCCCTGGGAGGATCCGAGCCGTCAGGGGGAGAATCGGGAGCCAGCCCACGCCCTGCTGAGGCAGTACCCCACCCTTTCGGCGGCCATCGGCGCGCGCCCCGAGCAGGCGATTCGCCACGTTCTTCTCGACGGAGATTGGAAGTTCTGGTGGGTGGGCCGGCCTGCAGACCGGCCTGTGGGGTTCGAGGCGCTCGATTTCGACGACTCCGAGTGGAGGACCATTCCGGTGCCGTCGTGTTGGGAGACCCAAGGCTACGGCGTGCCGATCTACACGAACGTCAACTATCCCCATCCAGCCACGCCCCCGAGGATCGATCCCTCCTACAACCCCGTGGGGTCTTACCGACGATGGTTCGATCTGCCCGAGAGCTTCCGTGGTCTGCGGAAGTACCTCCGCTTCGACGGCGTGTACTCGTTCTTCACGCTGTGGGTCAACGGTCAGAAGGTCGGGTTCAGCAAGGACAGCAAGCTGCCTGCGGAGTTCGACGTGACTCGATACGTGCGGCCCGGCCGCAACCTCGTCGCCGTGGAGGTGTTTCGGTGGAGCGACGGCAGCTACCTCGAGGACCAAGACATGTTTCGCTTCGGCGGAATCTTTCGGAGCGTCCACCTCGAGGCGCGGCCGGAGACGCATCTGGCAGACCTGAGGCTGCACCCGGAGGTCGACCTGCAAAGGGGCACGCAGACGCTTCGCGTGGAAGCGGACCTCTCCGCGGCCGCGGCCGCAACGGCCCGCATGTTCCTGCGACTGTTCGACCGTTCCGGCGCTCCGCTGGGGCCTTGGCTCGAGGCCTCTTGGAAAAGAGGCGAGCGGACGTTGCGGTGCGAGCAGAGCTTCCGGGGGTTGCGCCTTTGGTCCGCAGAGCAGCCGAACCTCTATGTGCTGGTTGCGGAGCTCAGAGACGCGCTGGGACGCACGCTGCAGATCATGTCGTCCAAGGTGGGTTTCCGAAGGATCGAGTGGAGCCAAGGAGTGTTCCGGCTCAACGGCAAGCCGATCAAGCTGCATGGGGTGAACCGCCACGATCACGATCCGGACACTGGGCGCACGGTGACCTACGAACGCATGCTCCAGGACGTCCGGATGTTCAAGCGCAACAACATCGACACCGTTCGGACGAGCCACTATCCGAACGATCCGCGCNTCTACGAGCTGTGCGACGAGTACGGCATCTACGTCGTTGCCGAGGCGAACGTCGAGTCCCACGGGATGGGATACAGCATGGAGCGCAGCCTGGGGAACAACCCCGACTGGAAGCTGTCCCACGTGGTTCGCGTGGAGCGCATGGTGCAGACTCTTCGGAACCACCCGTCCATCGTGATGTGGTCGCTGGGCAACGAGGCGGGTCCCGGTCAGAACTTCGTGGCGGCTGCAGAGGCCGTCCGGAGGCTGGATCCTTCGAGACCGATCCACTACGAGCGCTACAACGAGGTCGCCGACGTGGAGAGCGTGATGTATCCATCGGTGGAGTGGCTCGAGGCCCAGGGCAAGCGCAGCTCGGACAAGCCGTTCTTCGTGTGCGAGTACGCGCACGCGATGGGCAACGCGGTCGGAAACCTTCGGGAGTACTGGGAGGTGTTCGATCGGTACCCGAGGCTCATGGGAGGGTGCATCTGGGACTGGGTGGACCAAGGCCTGAGGCGCTACACGGATGAGACTCCCGGCCCCGGAGGACAGCCCCGCTGGTATTACGCTTTCGGCGGAGACTTCGACGACAGACCCAACGATGGCCCGTTCTGCAACAACGGCCTGGTCTTGCCCGATCGGCAGGAGACCGCCAAGCTGGCCGAGGTGCGTCGGATCTACCAGCCCGTTGGTTTCCAAGACGCCAACGGGATCGGTTCGGTCCGAGTCCTGAACAAGCACGCCTTCACCGACCTTCGAGAGTACGAGGCCCTTTGGGAAGTTCGGGTGGAGGGGGAGACCGTCGCCTCGGGCTCCCTGGGCCGCGTGGCTTGCCAGCCCGGTTCGTCCGTTGCGGTGGAGATCCCCGTGCCGGAGCTGCGGCTGCCGCCCGGAGGCGAGGCGTTCGCGTTCCTGCGATTCGTTTTGCCGGAGAGTCGGCCTTGGGCTGCCAAGGGCTACCCGGTCGCGTCCTGGCAAACGAGGCTGAACGTGGAGGCTCCCGCGCCGGTGGTCCGTCCGGTGGAGGGGGAGCTGAGCCTGCAGGAGGCCGGCGAACGGCTCATGGTTCGCGGCGAGCGGTTCGAAGCGGAGTTCGATCGCAGCCTGGGCACGCTCACGAGCTACCGTTTGGACGGCAGGGAGATGCTCGGCCCAAGGCTGGATGCCGGCAGAAGCAACGGCACGCAGCCCCACGGAGGCGTGCACGCTCCTGGGCCCCGCCTCAACGTGTTCCGAGCGCTCACCGACAACGACATCTGGTTCCGAGACGCGTTCGAGAGGTCTGGGCTCACGCAGATGCCCCACCGGGTTCAGAGCGTCGCGGTGGAGCGACTCGATCCTCGGGCGGTGAGGATCCACGTGCGCACCGATTGCCGGGGGTCCAAAGGAAGCGGCTTCTGGCACGACGCTTGGTTCACAGTTCTCGCTGATGGCACCGTGACCGTCGACAACAGCTTCCAGCCCGCGGGGGATCTTCCTCCGCTTCCCAAGATCGGCGCCATCCTGCGCGTGGCTGGAAGCCTGAACCGCTTCGAATGGTTTGGGCGCGGCCCGAGGGAGAGCTACCCGGATCGCAAGGAGGCCATGGATGTGGGTTGGTACCGCGGCACGGTGGAAGAGCAGTTCGAGGAGTACGTCCGCTGGCAGGAAAACGGCAACAAAGAGGAGGTCAGGTGGGGAGCGCTCCGCGACCGGGAGGGCTACGGGCTGCTGTTTCAAGCGGACGGACCCCTCTCGATGACAGTGTCCCGGTTCACACCTTGGCAACTGGAGGAGTCCCGTCACCTGAACGGCCAACCGAGGCGCTTCTCGAGGCCTCAACCGCGGCCGGATATCGTGGTCTGCCTCGATGCCAGGCAAATGGGCTTGGGCGGCGCCTCTTGCGGACCGGGCCCGCTCGACCGTTACGTTCTGCGCGCGGCTCCGTTGCGGTGGCGGTACGTGGTTCGGCCGCTGCGCCCGGAATCCGAGCCGCGGCGGGAGGGGAGGCTGGGGGTGCCGGTTCCCGCGCCGCCTGCGATCTCTCGAGGCGACGACGGCATGGTGGCGGTGCATGCCGGCGCAGGCGCCGCACGGCTGACGGTGGAGTGCGACGGCAAGGAGACGGTCTCCTCGGCATTCCCGATGGCCGAGGGAGGCGTCGTTCGCGCCATGGCTTGGGGCGTCTTAGGCTGGCCTTCGGTACGGAACGAAGCTCGGTTCGAGAGGATCATTCCCATGCGGCAGGTGCCAAACGCCGAGCTGACAGTCGAGGCTTCCAGCCACGAAGCTGGCGAAGGAGAGCCGGCCCATGTCTTGGATGGCGACCCCGACACCTTCTGGCACTCCGAGTACTCGAAGGGAGAGCTGGCGCATCCGCACGATCTGAGGATCGTGTTGCTTCGAGCCCAGCCACTGGCAGCTCTCGAGTACGTTGGGAGGAGGGGCAACCCGAACGGCCGCATCCAGCGGTACGAGGTGTGGGTCGAGCGCGCCGACGGGACTCGCTCGAGGGTCGCCGAAGGATCCTTCGCGGACTCCGCGGAGACCCAGCGCGTGGTCTTCGAGCGGGCCGTTGAGGCGAAGGCCGTGGTCCTGCGGGCTTGGAGCGAGCAGCGCGGGCAACGGTTCGCGTCGGTTGCGGAGGTGCGTCTGTTTCGTTCGCTACCTTGACGGCATGGCTTCGAGGAGAAGCTCGAGAAAGTGGCGATCGACGCGGAATCCCTCGATCGTCTCATAGGTGGCGCCTGGCCTTCTGTGCTCCACGATGCCGAACGGGCCTTCGAACTGCCAGAGCGCGAATCCCCACCCGAATTCGCGGAACAGCCCGAGCAGATCCTCGAACCACCGCAGCGCCACATCGTTGGGGGTCTCTCTGTGGCATCCGAACTCGCCCACATGCACGACGGTGCCCTCCGCCTCCACCCATCTCCAAGGCTGGTAGAACCATCGCAGAGCCTCCGCGTTCCAACGCACGCCGCCCCACACCAGTCCAGGGTAGCGGGGTTCGGGCAGGCCAAGATGCCCGTCCCACCATTCGGCTCGGTAATGGCTCAGCGCCATCGGCATGTAGCCCCGGCAGGAATGCACAACCTCCAGATCGGAGAGCTCCGGGATGGCGTAGTGGCCCCCTCCGACGCCATCGAGGACGATCTCTCGTAACGGGTCGACAGAGCGAATCTCGGCGACCGTGCGCCTCATGACCGCCTCGTGCACGGATCGGGTGAAGCCATACTGGCCCTCGGACGGCGGCTCGTTGAGCAGATCGAAGCTGAGGAGTTCGTTGGGCACGCCGCGGTACCTCGCCGCGAACTCTCTCCATAGGAACGCGAACGCGTCCTGCGCCTCGGCGTCTGTCCACAGGTTGTGCCGCTCCAGGTGGTTGGCATTGATGCAGTAACCAGGAGCCCTGTGGAGGTTCAGACACAGGTGCAGCCCCCTTTCGCGTGTGGCATCGAGGTAACGGTCGATCGTCTCCCACACGCTCCTGTCCGGCTCGAAATACCGCCAATCCTTAGTCCAGAACCGGTAATCGAGCGGCAACCGCACGAAGCGAAAGCCACGGTCGGCGAGGAAGTCGAGGGCGCGAAGGTTGGGATCGGCGGGTTGCCGTCCCTCCCGCCAAACGAACATCCACTGGAAGTTGAAGCCGCACCGAGTCATGGTCTTGGTAGGAGTTGCCGAGGATGTTGGCGAAAGTCTGCCCATGATGCCATGGGGTTGGTGGCTTTCTCTAGCGGCGGTGGCTCAAGGACTTCCCGAGGGTTGGGGAGGGGCGTGGTCTCGCGAGCCGGGAGCGATCTCCGTGTCGCTGGACGACCTCGTGAGGAGGGAGGGTCGTCCCACGGTGCGCATCGAGCATTCCGGCTCCAAGGACTGGAGCCTCGCCCAACAGCGGGGTCTGGCAGTTCGGCCGGGCGACATCGTCGAGGCGAGCGTTTGGATCCGAGTGCAACGGCCGGGAGAAGCCTCCGTGAGCTTCATCGCGGAGCGGCAGGGCGGCGAAGTCCACGAGTGGCTCCTCGGTGAGACCAAGGCGCGGGATCAGGATTGGAGGCTCGTGCTCTCCCGAGTCATCGTTCCACAGGGGGTTGTCCGGCTCGTTCCCAGGGTGACGGGGAATGGGCCGAGCAAGGTGTGGGTCTCGGGCTTGCGACTCGTTGAGCGAGGCAACGTGGAGAAGCTTCGCCAACCCGGCCTGCCTCCTCGGCTGAAGTTGGAGAACCGCAGAGCCGTCTTCGAGTTCGACACGCGCACCGGCGCATGGACCGCTCAGAGCCGCGGAGGCAGAAGCTGGACTCAGGCTCCGGGAGGTTCGGTGTTGGTGAAGAGCGCGCGCAGGGAGCAGGGCAGGATCCTTGCCGAACTTTGGTCAACCTCCGACGGTCGCATCCTGCGCCTCGAGGCTTCGTTGGATCCGCGTCGGCCAGAGCTTCGCCTGCAGCTGTCCGGGACGGGGGAGTTGAACCAGCGCCTGGCCTATCCCCACCCTTGGAGAACCTCCGAGGGCATGGATCTGGTGTTTCCCCTCAACGAGGGTGTGGCGTTTCCGGTGGACGACCCCAGCCTGCCCGAACAGTGGCTGCACCTGTACGGTGGCCATGGGCTGTGCATGCCGTTCTGGATCCAAACGGACGGCGAAGCGAGCCTCCTGACCGTCGTCGACACTCCCGACGACGCCCTGGCTACGTTCACATTCGATGGCCGCACGATGGTGGGCCGTCTCCTTTGGGTGGGCCAGAGGGGTCGCTTCGGCTATCCGCGACGGTGGCGATGGGAGCTGTTCGACCGCGGAGGGTACGTCGCTGCTGCGAAGCGCTACCGAGAGATCGCGCGGGCCAAAGGCCTTGTGGTGACGCTGCTCGAGAAGCGTCGGCGAGTGCCAGCCATCGACTTGCTTGTTGGCTCGCCGAACGTTTGGGTTTTCGGGGGGAGTAGCTCCGAGATGGCCCGGCGGATGCGCGAGGTCGGGTTCGAGCGCATGCTCTGGAGCGCCGGAGGATCCGCCGACGAGATCCGCTCGATCAAGGCTAAGGGTTTCCTCGCCGGAGAGTACGACATCTACCAAGACTGCATGGATCCCGCCCAGTTTCCGAACCTCGAGTGGATCCACCCGCAATGGACCAGCGAGTATTGGCCGCACGGGCTGGTGCTGCAGGCGAACGGTGAGTGGGAGCGAGGCTGGGAGGTGGAGAAGAAGGGAGGCGGGAGGATCCCCTGCGGAGTTCTCTGCGACCTGTTGGCGCCGGACGCGGCGAGGCGCCGGATCGGCGCGGTGCTGCGAGAGAAACCGTTCGGCGCCCGCTTCATCGACACGACGACGGCGTCTCCGTGGAGGGAGTGCTTCCATCCGAGGCATCCCATGACCCGGAGCGACAGCCGCAAGGCGAAGATGGACTTGCTCCGCCTGGTGGCCGACGAGTTCCGGTTGGTGACGGGCAGCGAGACCGGCCACGAGGCCGCGGTGCCCCACGTGTCCTACTTCGAGGGCATGCTCAGTCTGGGACCGTTTCGCGTTCCCGACGCTGGTCGGCGCATGGAGGAACCCGTGGAACCGGCGCCCGAGGAGATTCTGCGGTTCCAGGTCGGCTACCGTTACCGGGTTCCGCTGTGGGAGCTCGTGTACCACGACTGCGTCTGCTCCCACTGGTACTGGGGGGATTACCAGAACAAGGTTCCGAGCGTCTGGAGAGAGCGAGACCTGTTCAACATCCTTTACGGAACGGCGCCGATGTTCCTCTTTCGGGCCGAGCGGTGGCCCGAGCTGCGAGACCGCATCCTTCAGAGCTATCGCGACGTCGTGCCCGTCGCGCGAGCCGTGGGCTATGCGGAGATGACGGACCACCGCTGGTTGACGGAGGATCGGTCGGTTCAGCAGACGAGGTTCTCGAACGGTTGGGTCGTAACGGTGAACTTCGGAAGCCGTCCGTACCACACCCCGGGTGGCGCGTCGATCCCACCTAGGGGCTTCCATGTCGTGCGGCCGAACGGAACCAGTCCCGCAGAAGGGAGGCGTTGATGGGTTTTCGGTTCTTCCGGCGTTTCCAGATCCTGCCGGGCGTGACGATCAACTGGAGCAAGTCCGGCCCCTCGATCTCCCTCGGTCCCAAGGGTGCGAAGCTGACGTTCGGCACAACCGGCGTCCGCGCGACCGTGGGATTGCCTGGAACGGGCCTCTTCTACACGCAGAAGATCAGTGGCGGGAGCGACGGACGGAGTGCATCGGGTTCCCGGAGAGGCGATCAGCCCAACAGCGCCTCGCCCTACGCGGCTTCCGCGGCGCCGGAGGACCGGGCTCTCCTGCAGGCCTGCATGGCGTTGCAAGCCCAGGATGCCGCCGAGGCCCTGCGCGTCGCACGGCTCTGGAAGGGCATGCCGGATGCCTGCTTCCTCGGCGGTTTGGCGGCGCTGGCGTTGCAACAGGCTCAGGACGCTTTGGAGCTGCTCGGGCGTGCGGTCGCACGGCCTGGTCAGCTAGGGGATGGTCTCCGCCGCCTCGGGGTCGAAGTCGCCGTGAGGGTAGAGATCGCCGAGGGAGTGTTGGCGGTGTTGCGTCCCGAGCCCGTGGGAGCCTTCTTGGCTTTGGCGGAGGCTGCGCAGCTGGCTGGTCGCTTCTCGGACGCCATCGGCTACGCGGAGAGGGTGCTGGCGCTCCTGCCGGAGGATCCTGTGGCCCGGCTGTCGCTGGCGGAGCTGCTCATGGTCGGCAATCCGGAGTCCCCCAGCGCTTGGAGGCGCGTGCTAGAGCTGACCGCGGATGCGGCCGGCAGCGCCCCTGTGCGGGCGGCTCTGGCTCTCTACCGCGCCCGAGCGTTGCGAAGGCTCGGCAGGGCGAGGGAAGCGATCGAAGCCTCGTCGGGGGCCCTTCGGTCGCCCACGGTCAAGCCGCAGGAGCTGCTTCTCGAGCTTCGATTGGAGCGCGCCAAGTCGTTGCTGGAGGTTGGAGACCGACGGAGGGCACGCGTTGATCTGCGGCGCATCTTCGAGCAGGACCCATGCTTCGCGGGCGTCGCCGAGATGTTGCGCAAACTCTGAGCCTGCCGAGCCTACGCTTGGCAAGTGCATAACGAAAGAGTTATAATGATTCCGCAGAGGGATCCCATGGCTTCCGCAACCAGCCTCTCCCATCGCTTTTCCCGCATGGCGTCCCCTTGGCGCGTGCGCCTTCTTCCTGGGCCGTTCCGCGAGGCGATGGAGGCCAACGGGAGGTATCTGCTCAGCCTCGAGCCGATGCGGTTGCTCCACCCGTTCCACCTTCAGGCTGGTCTCGTGCCGCTGGCCGAGCCGTACGGCGGATGGGAGCGTACGACCATCGCCGGCCACACGCTGGGGCACTACCTTTCAGCGTGCAGCTGGCAGTTCGCAGCGAGCGGAGAGGAGGCCTTCGCCGAAAGGCTCGATGCGGTGATCACCGAACTGGACCGTTGCCAACGACAGCGCACGGACGGCTATGTGGGCGGCGTACCGGAGTCGGAGAGGCTTTGGGGTGAGATCCGCCGCGGCGAGATTCGGAGCCAGGGGTTCGATTTGAACGGCATCTGGGTGCCTTGGTACAACCTGCACAAGCTCCTTCAAGGCTTGCTGGATGCCGCCGAGGTCGCCGGAAAGGAGGAGGCGGTTCCGATCCTCTCCAAGCTCGCGGACTGGGTTTGCGATTTGACCGCAGGGCTGGACGAGGAGCAGTGGCAGAGGATGCTCGCCTGCGAGTTCGGAGGGATGAACGACGCCATGGCCCACGCCTTCGAGCTCGTCGGACGGGAACGCTGGCTGGAAACGGCGAAGAGGTTCGACCATCGTGCGGTCATGGACCCCCTGGAACGCGGCGAGGACGCACTCCCCGGCCTACACGGCAACACCCAGATTCCCAAGGTGCTGGGAGCCGCTCGGCTCTATCGGGTCACGGGCGAAGAGCGGTACCGAAGGATCGCCGAAAACTTCTTCCAGCAGGTTGTGGAGGGCCACCTCTACGCGGTGGGCGGCGTGACCTCCGGGGAGTACTTCGGCCCGACGGGCCAGCTCTCGACCCGTCTGACGATGTCCACGGCGGAGACCTGCAAGACCCACAACCTGATCCGCTTGGCCCATGCCATCTCCGCCTGGCGGACCGATCCGGCATTGGACGACTACGTGGAGCGAGCGCTCTGGAACCACATTCTGCCCTCCCAAGACAGGGAGACCGGGATGTTCTGTTACTTCCTATCGCTCCACCCCGGCCACTTCAACACCTTCAGCACTCCGGACGACTCGTTTTGGTGTTGCGTGGGAACAGGCATGGAGAACCATGCCCGGTACGGCGAGAGCCTCTACCGCACGGTGGGCGAAGAGCTCCAAGTGTGCCAGTACGTGCCCTCGACCCTCGATTGGCGGGAGGCTGGCTTGCGGTTGCGGCTGGAGTCGGATCTTCCGGGGAGTGGCAGGGTGCGTCTGATCATCGAGGAAGGAGAGTCGGAGGAGCGCGGGATCGACTTCCGTTGCCCGCCCTGGGCCGGTGCGGACATGGAGATTCGCGTCGATGGTCGGGTCCTTCCGTGCGGCTCGGGAGGCTGGCGGAGGGTGAGCCGCGCCTGGAAGGCCGGAGACGTGGTGGAGATCGATTTGCCGCTGAGCCTGCGATGGGAGGCGACGCCGGACGACCCTTCGGTGGGAGCGCTAGCCTTCGGGCCCGTGGTGCTCGCGGGAGATCTAGGCCAGGAGGGGATGGAGGCGCCGGCTCCCTTCTCCTCGAACCAGTACGCCTACTTCGGCATTCGCGTGCCGCCCGTGCCGAGCCTCGTGACGGACGGCCGGCCGCTGTGCGAGTGGTTGGAGCGAACGTCTGGCCAAGGTCTCCGATTCCGCACCCGAGGCGTAGGCCGGCCCGCCGAAGTGGAATTGCGGCCGCTGTTCCAGATCGGTCGCCGACGCTACAGCGTCTACTGGAGGCTGTTCACTTCCGAGCAGTACCTCCAGGAGCGCGAGCGGCTCGAGGCGGAGCACGCTCGCCTCGAGCGGTTGAGGGAGGCGACCCTGGACTTCGTGCAGCTGGGTGAGATGCAACCGGAACGGGAGCACGAGGTGGGCGGCGAGAAGACCGAGCCGACGGCCATGGCCGGGGAGAAGATGAGGTTGGCCTGGCATGGCGGCAGGTTCTCGCTGAGGCTCAAGAACCCCTCCGGACGGCGAGCCGAGCTGATCGTGTCCTATTGGGGTGCCGACGGGCGAAACAGGGCCTTTGAGGTCGTGGCAAACGGACAGACCGTGGCGCTGGAGAGATTCGAGCTCTCAGACCACAACCGTTTCTTCGACCGCACGTATGCGTTGCCCGCGTCGGTTGCGGAGGCGCCCTCGGTGCATTTGGAGTTCCGCTCGGTGGACGGCAAGATTGTAGGACCCGTCTGCTCCTGTCGGCTTGTGAGAGCCTCGGAAACGCCCGCGCAAGACCAGTAGCGTCCCCTTGGACTCCAGTCGCAGTCCCTGTGCCGGCCGCAACCCGGGGGCGGGGCTCTGCCTGATGCAGGAATGCCCTCGGACACGCGCGAACAAGGATGCATGCACGCGCTCGTGTTGGCCTGCCTCCTGCTCGCTCCGGGAGCTGGGCTCCCATACCAGGACCCGAATCTGCCGGTTGAGGCGCGCGTTCGCGACCTTCTGAGCCGGATGACCGTCGAGGAGAAGCTCGCCCAGCTTCGGTGCGACGGGCGCCCGGAGGTGTACGAGCCCGCTCTCCGGACCACCGGTTTCGGAGAGATCGCGCCGGTGCTCCGGGGTTTTGGTCACCGCGAGGCTGCGCGCCGGGCGAACGAGCTCCAGCGGATGGCCCTGCGATCCCGGCTGAAGATTCCCGTGATCGTTCACGACGAGGCTCTGCATGGTCTCGTGAGCCAAGGTTGCACGAGCTTCCCCCAGGCCATCGGTCTCGCCGCCACTTGGAACCCCCGGTTGGTCGAGCGGGTGGCCGGCGCCATCGCCGCCGAGACGAAGGCCCGCGGCGTGCGGCACGTTCTTTCGCCGGTCATCAACGTGGTGCGGGACGCTCGGTGGGGAAGAGTGGAGGAGACTTACGGAGAAGATCCTCTGCTGAACGCGGACTTTGGCGTGGCGTTCGTTCGGGCCTTCGAGCGCTCCGGAGTGGTGACGACCCCGAAGCACTACATCGTGAACGTTTGGGACGGCGGCCGTGACTCCCACGCGGTGGACATCTCCGAGCGCCAGCTGCGAGAGATCTACCTGCCGCCCTTCGAAGCGGTCATCCGGCAAGCCGGAGCACGCTCGATCATGGCATCTTACAACAGCGTGAACGGCCGGCCCGCCTCGGCGAGCCGATGGCTGCTCACAGACATCCTTCGAGGGGAGCTTGGCTTCAGGGGCTTCGTCGTCTCGGACTACGGCAGCGTGCACGGCGTTCGCTACGCCCACCGCACCGCGGCCTCAGACGCCGAGGCCGCCGCGCAGTGCCTGCTTGCCGGATTGGACATGGAGTATCCCGACGTGAACCTCTTCGGCAAGCCTCTGGAAGAGGCCGTGTCCAAAGGCTTGGTGTCGAAGGCAGCGCTGGATCGAGCCGTGGCCCGCGTTCTCCGAGTGAAGTTCGAACTTGGGCTGTTCGAAAAGCCCTTCGTTGACGAAGACCAAGCCGAGAGCATCGTTGGCCAGGCTTCGCACCGCCAGCTGGCGCTGGAGGCCGCTCGGGAGAGCGTCGTCCTGCTGAAGAACGACGGCGTTCTACCGTTCCGGGAGTCGACGAGGCGCCTCTTGGTCGTTGGACCGGCGGCTACGGGAGGGATCCGGCTCGGCGGCTACAGCGGATGGGGCATGCCGCAGGTGTCGATTGTCGACGGCCTGCGTCGGGTGATGGGTCCGACTGCGGAGGTGCGACACGTGCGCGGATGGATCGATGCCGCCACGCAGGGCCACCCAACGGTGCAGTCCAGCTTTCTGCGGCCTGACCTCGATGGTGGTCAGCGCGGCCTGAGGGCCGAGTACTTCGCCAATCCGAACTGGCGCGGCGCCGCCTCCTTGGTGCGCACCGATGCAACGGTGGACTTCGACTGGGGCGACGGCGGGCCGGGCACGGTGCCGGAGAACGGTTTCTCCGTGCGCTGGACCGGGTACTTGCTGCCCGAGGAGAGCGGTCCGGTGGAGTTCTCCCTCACTTCGGACGATGGCGCCTGGTTGTACCTGGACGGCAAGCTGGTGATCGACAACGGCGGCGAGCACGCGCCTCAAACCCGCACTGCGGTCGTTCGGCTCGAGGCTGGGAAGCCGGTTGCGCTGCGGTTGGACTACAACGAGTTCGCAGGCCAAGCCATGGTGCGGTTGGGTTGGTCGAGAGCGGATCGGGAGGATTCGCTCTTGAGGGAGGCTGTGGCGGCGGCTGGCCAAGCCGATGCCATCGTGGTCGTCGGAACCATCAACGAGGGAGAAGGAAGGGATCGCTCGGACCTTGGGTTGCCCGGAGATCAGCCGCGAGTGATCCGCAGCCTCGCCGAGACAGGGAAGCCTCTGGTGGTGGTTCTGTTGGCGGGGGCGCCCGTCACCATGCGTGACTGGATCGGGGGTGTGCAGGCTGTGCTGCACGCCTGGTATCCCGGACAGGAGGGTGGCACCGCCATCGCAGAGGTGCTCTTCGGCAAGGTGAACCCCAGCGGCAAGTTGCCGATCACGTTCCCGCAGTCGGTCGGACAATGCCCGATCTACTACAACCTCGCCCCCTCGGGACGCGGCTACGACTACGTGGACCTGAGCGGACGCCCCCTTTTCCCGTTCGGCCATGGTCTGAGCTACACGAGCTTCGAGTACGCCGACCTTCGAGTGTCGCCGAACCCCGCGAGCACGAGAGGCGCGGTGACCGTCACGGTGCGCGTCAAGAACGTCGGCAAGATGCCCGGGGCAGAGGTCGTGCAGGTGTACCTCCGCGACGAAACTGCCTCGGTTGTCCGACCACTGAAGGAGCTGAAAGCGTACCGGAAGGTGTTTCTGCAACCTGGCGAAGCCCAAACGGTGCGATTCAGCCTGCCGGCCTCCAGCCTGTCGTTCCTCGACGAGCGGATGCGGCGCGTGGTCGAGCCCGGCTGGTTCGAGGTCATGGTCGGCTCCTCCTCCGAGGATATCCGCCTGAGGACCCGGTTCGAGGCGAGGTGAGGGATGGTAGCGGCGGTCAGACTCGAACTGACGACCTAACGGGTATGAACCGTTTGCTCTAACCAACTGAGCTACGCCGCCACGCGAGGGAAGATATACCTCAGGCCCGTTCTCTTCGTCTAGGGGAGGGCGGCGTGTTTCCGAACGATGGCCTCGAGGACGTCGTGCTGCTCGTTGAGCCGGTCGACGAGAGCGAACTGGGTGCGGCACCGATCCAGGTTGTGACCGTCGCGGTGGATGCGGAAGTAGACGTCCCCTCGGAGGAAGTCGGTGAGGAACCTAAGGCCGATCATCATCGTGATCATCTTCCCAGCCACCACCATGTGCCGGATTTCCGCCTCCGTAAGGAACGCGCCAGCGGACGCCAGGTAGCCCGCGACCAGCGCTTCGAACCGGCGCGGGTCCGCGGTCACTAGAGCGGGGTTGGGCTCATCCTCGGCCGTGTCCACGACGCAGGTGCGCACCAAGTCCCCGAAGTCGAACAGACCGGTGCCTGGCATGACCGTGTCCAAGTCCACCACGCACACGCCTGCTCCGCTGGCGTCGTCCAGCATCACGTTGTTGATCTTGGCGTCGTTGTGCGAGATCCGCTCCGGGATCAGACCGGATCGGAGCGCCGACGCGAGGGATAGGAGGATGCTCTCGTGTTCCCGGACCCATTCGATCTCCTTGCGCACAAAGCGAGCGCGGTTGCATCGGTCCTCTTGAACCGCCTCATGGAACTGGCGCAACCGAGTCGGTCCATCGTGGAAGCTCGGAATCGTCTCGCAGAGGCGCTCTCCCGGCAGGTCCGTCAGCAGGCTCTGGAAGCGCCCGAACGCCTTGGCGGCTTGGTATGCCTGCTCCGGGGTCTCCAGCACGTCGTACGTGTGGGCGCCCTCGATGAACGTGAGAGCCCTCCAGTACTCGTCCCCGTCGGTGCGCGCGTACCAACCGCCGCCCTTTGCCGGAAGCACGGAGTACACGTGCCGGGAGATGTCTGGGTCCTGCTCTTGGCTGAGCTTGTGACGGATGTGCTCCGTCACGCGGACGATGTTGTCCATCAAACCGTCGACGTTGCGGAAGACGGCGTGGTTGACGCGCTGCAGGATGCAACGCTTGCGAGCGCCAGCGTCGTCCAATTCGACCAGGTACGTGTCGTTGATATGGCCGCTGCCGTAGCGCACAGCGGAGACGAAGCGGCCGGGCAACTGAAACCTGTCTGCGATCTTGGCAAGGTGCTCGCTCATGGAAGGCGCGTCCGAGGGGGAACCCCGCCGATTCTACCCACGGGCCTTGCGCGAGCCTAGAAACGCATTCCCAGGATGTCTAAGATGCGCTCCAGGTCGTCGTCGCTGTAGAAGCTCACCACGAGCCTGCCCCCTACGCCGCTCCTTTCGATGCGAACCGGCGCCCCGAGAAACATGGAGAGACCCTCCTCCAGCTGGCGCGTTTCCGGATCCGCGGGCGGCGTCGGAGGCTTGGAAGTCGCGCGAGTCTCGGTTTGAGGCCGGAGAGCCTCGCGGACGGCCTTCTCCGTCTCCCGGACGGACATTCCCGATCGCACCACCCGATCGAGAAGCGCAAGGAGCTGGTCCTCCGACTCCATCGCCAGCAAGGCGCGTGCGTGCCCCTCGGAAATCTCGCCCTTCTCCAGGCACTCCAGAGCCTTCGGCGGCAGTCGGAGCAGCCTCAGCGTGTTGGCGACCGCCGTTCGGGACTTGCCGACGCGCTCAGCGACCTGTTCCTGCGTCAGGCCGAACTCCTGCATGAGCCGGCGAAACGCCTTCGCGCTCTCCACGGGGCTGATGTCCGACCGCTGGAGGTTCTCGATGAGCGCGAGCTCGAGCGATGCCTGGTCGCCCGATGGCCGCACCAGGACCGGCACGGTCTTCAGGCCCGCACGCTTGCTGGCGCGCAGACGCCTCTCGCCGGCGATCAGCTCGTACCCTCCCTCCGCGGTGGGCCGAACCACCAGCGGCTGAAGCAGCCCGACCTCGCGGATGGAAGCCGCCAGCTCCTCGATCTCCCCCTCGTCGAAGTTCTGCCTGGGTTGGAGAGGGTTGGGCGCGATCGCGTCGATCGGAACCTCGGACACCGACGACTCGAACTGCTCTCCCAGAAGCTGGGCCAAGCCCTTGCCTAACGCGCGTCGCATTCCTGCAGCACCTCTTGAACGAACTCTTGGTAGGCCTCGGCCCCTCTCGACGTGGGAAACCGGACGACCGCCGGCTCGCCGAAGCTGGGAGACTCCCCGAGCCGCACGTTCCTCGGGATGACGACCTTGGAGACCTTGTCGCCGAAAAACCCGCGCACCTCGTCCGCGACCTGTGTCGTGAGTCGGTTCCTCGGGTCGTACATCGTGAGCAGCACCTTCGCGATCCTGAGGCGTTGGTTGACCCTCCGCCGGACGATGTCCACGGTCCTCATGAGCTGGCTGAGGCCTTCCAAGGCGTAGAACTCGCATTGCATGGGGACGACCACGCCGTCCGCAGCCGAAAGGATGTTGATCGTCAACAGACCGAGGCTGGGCGGCGCGTCCAGGATGACCCAGTCGTACTCCTGAAGGATCGGTTGCAGCGCGTCGTGCAGGATCAGCTCTTTGCCGACGGCGTTGAGCAACACCGGCTCGGCCCCTGCGAGGTCCAAGGTGGCGGGCACGGCATGGAGGCGCTCCGAAACGCGAACGATCGCGCCGCGGATCGCGTCGGAGTTCTCAGGGTCCTCGACGATGGCGCAGAGAGCCTCGTAAAGGGTCTGCTCGACCTTCTGCTTGTCGATACCCACGCCGGTCGTCGCGTTCCCCTGAGGATCGCAGTCCACCAACAGGGTGCGCTTGCCCGCCAACGCCAGTCCAGCCGCCAGGTTCACGGCCGTGGTGGTCTTGCCGACGCCTCCCTTTTGGTTGACGATCCCCCAGACCGGCATACCCTGCCATTATGAACGGAACCGATGGTCCAATAAGATGGCTGCGGCCTCCGGAGTGTCGGAGGCCGCAGGGATGCGCCGTATTCCGCTGGCCTAACCGCCGCGCAGCAGGCTCAGAACCGACTGAGGGTCTTGATTGGCCTGGGCGAGCACGGCCATGCCGCTCTGCTTCAAGATCTGCGCCTTCGTCATCTTGGTGATCTCGGTGGCGATGTCCGCGTCCCGGATCTGGCTCTCGCTGGCGGTCAGGTTCTCCTCGGCCACGGTGAGCGAGCGGAGCGTCGACTCGAGGAAGTTCTTCTGGAAGCTTCCCAGCCGACCGCGGATTTGAGAAAGCTGGCTGATCGCCTCGTCGATGATCTTGATCGCTTCGGTGGCTCCGCCCGTGGTTGTCACGTCGATCGTGGCCAGACTCTTGCCAGGGACCACGGTGGCGCCCAAAGTTTCCGCCCTCGTGCTCGGCAGGGAGAACGTGACGCTCTGATCCCAGTTGGCCCCGATCTGGAAGCGGACGTTCCCGACGGTGAGCTGGCCGGCGGTGAAGCTGCCCGTGGATCCGCCGCCCGTGGCCGTGAGCGTGATCGTGTTGCCGTAGACGTCGGTCAGCTTGAGGCCGCTCTCGTCGGACCGCAGGCCTCCGGTGAACGCGGCAGTGGTGGCCGCGGTCGTTCCGTTTGGTTGCACGGTGGGCACCGTGACGACCGCCTGGGCGTTCACGCCCGCCACGTTGGTGGCTGCGCCGAACTTGTTGCCTGGATCGAACAAGGTGATCGGATAGTTGGCGCCGTACTGGATGCTCCGAAGGACCAGCTGGTTGGAGCCGTTGATGGAGGCCACCACGCCGGTATTGCCCGACTGGTTGTTGATCTTCTCCATCACGTTCGCGAGCGTGTCGGTCGCCGAGATGTTGAACGTGTATCCGTTGAGAACGAAGGAGCCGGCGCCCAGAGTGGCCGTGGACGCGTAGGCCGTGGCGGCCGTCCAAGTCGACTGCGTGGCCGCGGTGGTCACGTTGATGGAGATGGCGCCTGCGGCGACCGGCAGGTTCGCGAAGGTGCCGCCGAAGTAGGCTCCGAGCACTCGCGTCGCGTCCGTGATGTTGGCCGAAACCCCGGCCGTGCCGTTGAGCAGCTTGCGGCTGCCCCAGGACGTCTGGTCGGCGATGCGGTTGATCGATTGGATGGCGGATGCGATGTCGGCCTGGTCGGCCTGCAACTGGGCGCTGTCGACGACGGCGGCGTTGGCCGCGTGGACGGCGACGCCACGGATCTCGCGCAGCAGGCGCTGCACCTCGTCCATGGCGGCATCGGCGGTCTTGGCCATGTTCACCGCGTCCTGCGAGTTCGCCAGAGCTTGGCGGATGCCCTTGATCTGAGCCCGCATCCCCTCGCTGATGATGAGGCCGGAGGGATCGTCCGCGGCGCCGGTGATGCGCAGTCCCGAGCTGAGGCGGGAGATCGTACCGGCCATCTCCGCATCCGTGGTGGCCAGGTTGCGGAGGGCGTTCATGGCCATGATGTTGGTGTTGATCCTAAGGCTCACTCTTCAAACCCCCTGGAAATCGCGGCCAACATCCGTGTCGAACACGTACGATTCCATGGGAAATTCTCGGCGGAATGCGGAACAACTTTAGATTGGCCCGCCGCAGAAAACGCCCGCGCGCCGCGCGCGGGCCGCAAGGACCGTTGCCCGAGACGCTAGAGGCGAGGCCGGAACGCGCTCGAGCCGAAGTCGACGATCACGTACCCGCGTCCCTCGGGCTCCAAGCGATAGGTGTGGTAGACGCAGTCCAACCGGCCCCATGGGTCCTCGTAGTCGTGGCGAGCGAGCACTCGGATCTGGTCGCGCCAGCGCCGAACCTCCAGGATGTCGTAGCGCCGGGTGCGCGTCCCGAAGGCGTTGTCGAGCATGAGATCGTAGAAATCGTCGGGCGAGAGCGCGTACGCGAACCTCTCGTCGATCCAGACGCCGATCTTGCCTCCGCGCGGCAGCAGGCGGTCCAAGGCCCTGCGGTCCCTCCGCTCGAACACCGCCACGAGGTCGTCGACAGCCCAGTCGATCTCGCTGTACCGATAGCGATCGGACACCCACGAAGGCCGAGACCAGCCGTGAACCACGGCGTTCCGCCACGGGTAGTACCAGTCGTAGCCTGGATAGATGGCGATCACTGGTTGGAGGATCACCACACGCCCAACCCGGATGTAGCCCGGTAGGTGAGGGTAGTAGTACCAGGGCGAGACGGTGCACCGATCCGGGTGGGGGCGAAATTCGTAATACGCATAGAAGAAATCGTCGTCCCGCCAGCGGCTGTCGTAGTGGACGTAACCGATTCGGAGATTCGAGGTCCGGATCTCCACGGATTCCCGCAACGCCTGGTGAGCCAACGGCCCCCGGAACAGGTCGATAGGAGCACGCCGGAACGTCGCGGGCGGTAGGTCGCGGATGTCGACCACGTTCGCCCGTGCGTTCGTCACCGTGCCGTAGACGGATCGCGAGCCGCTGTCACGCGTCCTTCCCAAGAGGCTCCCGCCGTCGGCGGAGCGCGTTCGGGGATCGTAGACTCCGTACGGACCAACGATCACCCGAGGCGGAGCAGCGTCTCGATGGCGCCCGTTGGAGTCGTCTCCCCGACGGATGGCGTCCTCCCCGCGGGCCCGGTCCTGGACGGGCGGCAGGGCCCGGCCTCGGTCCTCGGTGGGAGGATTGCCTCCGCGCCTCGCGCGGTCCTCCCCGCGAGCCCGGTCCTGGATGGGCGGCAGGGTCCGGCCGCGGTCCTCGGCCCGGCTCCGCTCCTGGGGCGGAGCTCCGTTGCGGGAAGTTCGGTCGCTGGATCGAGTCTGCTCCCCTCCGGACGAACCTCCGGTGTCTCTCCCCCTCGAGCGCCCCAGCAGGTCGTCGGCGAACACCGACGGCACCACGAGGCCACAGGCAACCACCAATCCGAGCCAAGTTCCGGGCTTCATCTTCGAGCCTCCGAGGCCTTTCGTTCCAAGGATACGACGTTTCGGGCTCCCAGGGGTTACCGACCGCTCACGAAAGCCCACACCCTTCCATCGCCCGTACCGACCAAAAGGTGGCTGCCGTTCCAGGTGGCAGAGCCTTTGATGGCTCCCCCCAGCCGGGTCTTCCAAAGGCCCTTGCCATCGGAAACCCTCACCAAGTGCAACCAACCTGCCTCGTCTCCGAACACAGCCGAGTTGCCGACCACGATGACGCTCGACTCCACCGGTGCCGCTGTTCTGTAGGTCCACCGGACCTTGCCTGTTTCGAGGGCCACGGCATACAGGCGACGGCTACGGGAGGGCACCAGCGCAAGGTTCCCCCAAAGCGCGGGGCTTCCGTACACTCCGGCTCCGTCCTCACGCTCCTGCGCGGACCATCGGACCTTGCCATCCCAGCCGACCAGCGCGATCAGCCCGGTGCTGTTGGCAACGAAGGCGCCGTCGCGCCCAAGCACAGCCGGAGCGGCGAAGTTGCCCCCGAGACGGACCGCGCGAACCGCTCGCCCGTGGGAGAGCGAGAGCGCGTGTACGGCGCCGTCGCAACCGGCGAACCACACCTCGCTGCCGCTCAAGGTCGGCGTGGCGTGGACCTGGGCTTTGGAGGCGTGCGTCCAGAGCGGCCTACCGTCGAGGGTCCTGAGGCAGTAGAGCCGACAGTCGTAGCTTCCGAACAGCACCCGCTCGCCAGCCACGAGCGCGGACGAGGCAATCTTGTCGTCCGTCTGACGGGACCAGAGGCGCTTGCCGGTTTCGAGGTCGAAGCAGTGGAACTCTCCGCCGCTGTCTCCCACGAAGATCCGTCCTGCCGCGACCGTCGGGGATGCCGTGAAGGCGCTGTGGTTCTTGTAATCCCAGATTCTCTCGCCGTTCGAAAGCCTGCGGCATTCCAAAGTCCCATCCATGGCGGCCACCACACACCGGCCTCCGACGATGGGGATCGCGTTCTCGATGGCCGCCGGCACTCTCACCATCCACGCTCGCCGTAGAGGCGCTTGGAGCGTTCCCTGTACGGACGCGTTGCCATCCTGCGTCGGACGCAAGGACGTCCAGTCGCCGACGAGCGCCACCAGGCACAGAGCCGCAACGATCATCCCGACCTCAAGCTCTCCAGCACAGAGTACCGCTTCAGCGACCCCAAAGCCGCCGCCAAGCTCGCGCCGCTGGCGACAAGCACAGCTGCAACGGCACCCGCCGCGGCCGTCCAAGAGGAGCCTGGGAAGGTCGCCGCCACCGCACAGACGGCTCCCCACAAGGCTCCCAGAAGAGAAGGCAGCGCCGCTTCGCAACACAGCCAGGCCGCAACAGCGGACCTTGGCAGGCCGATGCTCCGAAACAAGGCGACGTGGGACCTTCGTTCATGAATGCGCCGAAGCGTCTGGAGTGCCGCGCCGGCCGCCAGCAACAGCCATGCTGTCAGGGACAGGAGAAGAAACGCCTCCAAGTAGCGACGCTGGACCCGTGTGAGCTCGGCCCACAGTTCTTTGGTTGACCGGACGTCCGGCCCGAAGTCGGCGAGGTGTCTCCGCAGAAGCCGCTCAGCCTCTTCAGCCAAGGCCGGCGGCAGATCCAGGAGGAACCATCGGTTTCGTTGGGCTTCGGGGGCGAGCTCTCGAAACGTCCGCATGCCGACGACGGCGTACCCTGCGAGGAAGCTCGGAGCCAACAGCCCGCTGACCACGAGCGGTCGGTCCAGCCCGGCAGGCCTGACCTCCCCTTGCACGTCCAGCTGCAGAATCCAGCGCGCCGAATCGGCATCGAGGAGCGCCCGCCCCGGTTGCAGCGCGCCACGGATCAGTCGGAAGCCCTGCGGTCCCAGAAGGGACTCTGGAACGCCAGCGAGAGCTGGCGCGAGCGGCTTGGCGGCGTTCAGGCAACCAGCTTCCTCGCCGTCCAGAAGCCCGAGCTCGTGCCAGCGCGTTTGCCGCCAGAGCCGCTCTTCTTCCGCACCGAACCCGAGGCGCCTGCGACCCTCGGGAGTCGTTGGAGACACGGGCAACCCAATGGCGAGTTGCACCGACACCTCGGTGCCTCCCGTCGCCTGCGTAGCTCGGGCGAGTGCCGCCAACGAATCGCCGTGCGACTGGAGGGTGCCGAGCAGGAACGCGGCCAAGGCGGCCGTGCCGAGGCTCGAGGCGAAGTGCCGCGCGTGCATCGACGCCGTGGCCGTCGAGAGCTGGACAACGCCGCCGATCGGACCGAAATGAGCTGGCGGAGAGATGAGGAACGCCGTGAGGCAGGCGAAAAATCCGCAGGCGGAACGCCACACAGGGTCCGAAAGCGCCGCCGAGAGAACCAGCAACCCCAAGGCCAAGACTCCCAGGATCCTGATGCGCGAGCGCGGAGCCTCTCCCATGGCAGCCTCGAAAGGCTCTCCCCGGAGCAAACGCAGCCCGCCGCAAAGAAGCTCCGCGCGGGCGGCCAGCAACGACCAACTGAAAAACAGCATCCATAGGCAGGCGAAGGAGCCGACCGCCTCGCCGACCGACAGGGAGGGCCGCAACTGGAGGCCCGGTGCGACGTCGCTCGCCCAGGAACCAACCAAGCCGCCCAGAAGGGGCATGGAGAACCAAGCGAGCGCCGCACCGATCCCACAGCCCGCGGCCGCCAGCAGGCCAGCCTCGGCTGCAACGGCCTGAAGCAGCATGCGTCGGGGCACTCCCGCCGCCAGGGCGAGCCCAAGGAGGGGTCTACGCCGCGCTATGGACAGCGACAGAGAGTGGATGGCCAGCATCAGGCTAGCCACCGCCACGGCAACGGACAATCCAACGAACAGCAACCGGAAGTCGGACGAGCCTTGGGCGGAGAGCAGAGCCTGCTCGCGGAGCGGCAGAACCGAGAGGACGCGCATGGACTCGCGCACCGATGCCTTTGCCGCCTGCAACCTTGCGGGATCCATCTCCGAGGTCCGGGGACGCACAAGCAACGATCTCGGTTTCCAGGGAAGACCGAGAGAGGCCGCCTCCTGCGGCGAGAGAATGAGCTTCGGTGCCGCGCGGTGGCTCTTCCAGTACGCCTCGTCCGCTGTCGTCACGAGGCGCGCGTCGAAGGGGAACGGGGCTTTCCAATCGGTGATCCGGTCGGCGTCGGTAAGTCCAGGGATGGCAGGAGTCCACCCCGGGTCACCCAGCCAGGTGCGCTCGTCGTAGACCTTGTGAACGCGCAGCGTGGCTCGCACACGACGAAAGGACCCGTCGGCCAGGGGACGGAGAAACGTGGCCTCGAACAGGGAGCCGGGTCTCAGGTCGAGCCGGCGCGCCACCCACGACGACACGGCGGCATGCCCCCTTGGAAGATTCCAGAGGTCGATGGCCGCCGCCGACGCGTACCAAAGGCCGCCGCCGGACCCCCTCACCGACTCAGCGAGCAAGAGGGAGTAGGAGTGGGTCCACGCATCCAAGCCGGAACCGGCTCCAGATACAGACCCCTCCGCATGGACGAACCCAACCCTGCGGTCTGCCGAAAGCGAAGACCGCAAACCTAGGTCGCCATCGGGGATCTGGTCCACGAGCCTATCCGTCAAACCGTCAGGCGGTTCGCGAACCAGCAGCAGCGTGTTCCAGGCATCCGACTTCCCAGACCACGCGAAGCTCGCCTCGGAGCGCGGGATCAGCACGGCGGGCAACCTTCTCGACCCAGTCTTGAGCGAGAACTCTCCAACCCCTGGTTCGGCGAGCAGCCTGGCCACCGTGAAGCGGACCGCCTCCAGTGCTGCCTCAGGCGTCCTCCTCCGAAACCACGCTTCCGATGGCGCCGCGTCGAACCGTGGCAAGCCCACCAGAACGTCGTCCCCAACACGGACGCCGAGCTGCCTCGCGGCGCGGGCAGAGATCCAACACTGTCCCTCGGCCGGGCCGTCACCCTCGCCGAAGAGCGGATTGGTCGCATTGGGGTCGAGAGCCAGAATGGTGACCCGGATCCCGCGAGGTTGCTCGGCGTCCGCAGATTGGAGCGAGCCGCTCAGCACAATCGCCGGCCACGCGTTCTCAGGCAACAAGCTCGAGGTCAATGGACGGGAGGATACGATCGCGGAATGCACTCGCCCCAGGCCAGCGAACGCTTGCACGAGCAGAGCCCGATGCAGGGAGCCCCCCAATCCGAGTGCGAACGCCACCACCCCGGTGGCGACCGCCAGGCTGCCGATGGTGGCCGAGTTCTCAGCGAAGCGATGGCGGAAGGAGGCCCAGGCGAGCCGAAGCACGTTGAGGGCTCTAGCCGACCGGCTCAAGGCGACCCCCCTGGAGTCGGTAGCGGTGGAGACACCGGCGCGCGTGAGCCTGGTTGTGGGTGGCCAGCAGCAGCATGGAGCCGTGCTCGCGGGCCAAGTCCAAGAGCAGCGACACCACGGCCTCGCCGGTGGCCGCATCCAGGTTGCCGGTGGGCTCGTCGCAGAGCAAAAGGGTTGGATGGTTCAGCAAGGCCCTGGCCAGCGCGAACCGTTGCCGCTCTCCACCCGACATCTGCCAAGGATGCGCATCCGACCGATGAGAGATGCCCAGCGTCCTGATCAGGCTGTCAGCCCTGTCGAGAATCTCGGGGGTGCATCTTCCCAGCGCTGGCAGGAGCACGTTCTGGAAACCCGTCAACTCGGGGAGCAGCAAGTGATCCTGGAAAACGAACCCGACGCGGTCGCGCCGAAAGGCCTCTGCTTCCGGATCACTGAGCTGGGAGACGTCGCTTCCGTCGAGCTCGATCGCTCCCTCATCGGGCTTGTCGAGGGTTCCCACAAGGTTGAGGAGAGTGGTCTTGCCCGATCCCGACGGCCCCAGAACCGCCATGGATTCTTCGGAGCGCAGCTCGAAGGACAGCCCATCGAGGACTCTCCTTGCTTCGTACGCCTTGACCAGTCCGCGAACAACCAGATCAGACATCGCCGTGTCTTTGTTTCGGACGCGGGCGCAGATGCAGAGCGGAGGTCGGGCAAGCCTCCGCGCAGCGTCGGGCCGTGTCGCCGAGGGCGTCCTCGAGGCTAGCCCCCAGCGGCGGCCCAATGCGCAGATCGAAGCCTCTGCCTAGCGTCGCCATCCCACGGCCCTTCCTCGCCTGTTCGACGATGCGAACGCAGATGCCGCATGAGATGCACTTCCCGGGCTCGAAGACCAGCTCAGGGTGGGAGTCGTCGATGCTGGGGGCCCGGCGCGCGCCATCGAAACGGTTGGGATCTGCGCCGTACTCGATGGCGAGACGCCTCAGCCTGCAGGCGGGCGTTGTCGGACAGGCACACCGGAGACACCGGAGAGCCTCTTCGCGAGCCTCCTCGGCAGTCAGGTTTGCGGAGGGGTCGTTCGCTTTGCTGTTTCTACATGCAGGGGACGCGACCGCAAGGTACTGCTGGAGGGAGCCAGCCGCCATGCGGCCGACATGCACGCTGAAAGCCGCGTTGGGCTCCGCATGGCCGACGATTTCGCGGTGGGCGCCCTCGGCGGCCCGCTTTCCGCTGGCGACGCGCCTCACCAGCGGCAGGCTGGGGTCGACGATCGAGCCCGCGGCGTACACTCTCGGCATGCTCGTGGCGCCGTCGTGCCGGGAAACGAGCAAGCCCTTCGGACCTTGCTGGAGATCGGGGAACAGCCCGAGCGAGCCGGAGCCGCACGCGATGATCGCCGCGTCGTGCTTTCGCAGCAGTTCCAGGAGCGTTGCGACCCCTCCCACCGAGGCGCCACACTCGGCCTGCACGCCGAGACGGAGCAAGCGTTCGACATCGCCCTCCAGAACCTCGGGCTCCAGCGGCTCGGGGGTCTCCAGCCAGAGTCTGCCGCCAAGCCTGCCCTCCTGCTCGTAGAGCACCGCGCG
>JAOACB010000021.1 GCA_026418055.1 Fimbriimonadales bacterium | reverse complement strand
GTCGCCGAACACGCGGACCTCGCCCAGCGTGGGGCGCAATTGTCCCGTCATCAGGTTCAACAGCGTGCTCTTCCCGGAACCATTCGGCCCGATCAAACCATAGGCCCCCAGCGGCAGCGAGAGCGTGACGTCGTTCACGCCGATCACCTGGCCGTACCAGTGGCTGACCGACCGCAGCTCGATCATCGCACCACCTCGACCGCCCGAATTCGGCTCCAGGCCAGCGCCACGAACGCCGCGCTCAGCGCGACCGCCACAGCGAGCGTCGGCAGCAGAGGCGGCGCCGGCACGGGCTGGATCGGGCTGGGCATGCCGAACTGCGGCGATCCGTCCGTGCCGAGGATCGCCTTGCATAGGCCGATCAGCAGGCCGTCCACGCTGAAGTAGTAGAGCTTGTCCACGTAGGCGCTGAAGGGCGACTCGCCGCGCATCGCCCGGAACCTCCCCTCGCGGAACCCCTGCGACGCCAGCCAAGCGAACACCATCAGCTGGGTGAAGAAGTTCGACAGGAAGTACACGCCGGCATAGGTCGCTCCCGCGAGCCGGCCCTGGTCGAACAGCGAGCTCACGCCGATCACCAGGCTCGTGTGCACCGCAGCGGCCGCGGCGATCACCAGCAGGAACTTCGGGAAGAACCAAGGGTTGTCGAGAAAGCCGTAGCCGCGGTAGCTGAACGCGCCGTAGAGGAAGAACACCAGCGGCGGCAGCAGCATCATGGTGAACAGCGGCAGGAACACCCCCACCCATTTGCCGGCCAGGTAGTCGCGCTTGTCGCAGGGCTTGCTCAGAATCACGAGCAAAGCCTTGGATCGGTTGTCGTTGGCGATCGCCCCGGCGCCGAGCATGAGCGCGGCGATCAGGTACAGCAGCTGCGCGAACCCGAAGCCATGCAGGAACTGGTCCTTCCAAACGATGCGCTGCAGAAACGCCTCGAACCCCGCCTCCGCCCTGGGGCCGGGAGCGCTCTGCGCGGCCTGCTCGAAGAAGAACAGCACCGCCATCATGACGAGGTAGTACCAAGACGACAGGGCGGTGACCACCCAATAGGCGCGCTTGCGGAACGCCAGCCGCACGCCGAGCCTGGCGATCACCCACCAACGGTGCGTGGGCGGGAGCAGCGGCCCGTCGTAGTCGCGATAGCTCAGATCGGCGATCAAGCCCGGCTCAGCCACGGACCGCCTCCTCGAACACGCCCTCGAGCGAGCGCTGCGCCACCTCCATACCGCGCACCTGGGCCCCCGTTCTCCGCGCGGTGCGGAAGATCGTCGCAGAAACCTCCTCGGCAGATCCCGCGAGGCGCACGCGCAGCACCGGCCCCAGCTCCTCCACCTCGGCGCCCAAGGAGCGCAGGGCCTCCACGAACGCGGGCGACTCCTCCTTCAGCTCCAGGTCGATCGGACGGCCCTCGATCACCTTCAGGCGCGCGATCGCGCCCTGCTCGGTGACCCGGCCCCGACTCACGACCACCACGTGGTCGCACACCCGCTCGACGTCCGGCAACAGGTGGCTGCTCACGATGACGTTCACCCCCTTGCCGTGGCTCACCGAGCGGATCAGGTCCAGCATCTCCTCTCGACCGCGCGGGTCCAGGCCGTTGGTGGGCTCGTCCAGCAGCAGCAGCTTGGGGCCGTGCACCAGGGCCTGCGCCAGCTTGATGCGCTGCTTCATGCCGGTGGAGTAGGTCTCGACGTTGCGGTAGCGCGCCTCCCCGAGGCCGCAGTACTCCAGCACCTCGTGCGCCCGTCGCAGCGCGAACTCCGAGGGCATCCCAGCCAGCTCGCCCGCGTAGGCGACGAACTGCACGGCGTTCAGGCCGGGGATGTGGCAGTCCTGCTCGGGCATCAGCCCCACCCTCTGCCGGATCTCCCGAGCCTGCGCGCGGATGTCGCAACCCAGCACGCGGCCCCCACCCTCCGAAGGCTGCAGAAAGCCGAGCATCGTCTTGATCAGGGTGGTCTTGCCGGCCCCGTTCGGCCCCAGCAAACCCACGCAACCCTCGGGGAACTCGACGGAGAGGGAGTCCAGAGCCGTGAACGAGCCGTAGCGGACCGTGAGGTTCTGCAGGCTTGCGACCACGACGCCCGCTATTGTGCACCGGACGGGGAGCCGCGCGCGGGTCCAATGGAGGCGGGGCCCCTCCCGGTATCCTATCGGTTCCGTATGGAGACCACCCTCGTTCTCATCAAGCCCGGCGGCGTCGCGCGCAACCTGATCGGCGAGATCACCCGCCGCATCGAGCTGCGCGGCCTGGAGGTCGTTGGCCTGAAGCTGATGCAGGCGCCGCGCGCCACCGTCGAGGAGCATTACGCCGAGCACGTCGGCAAGCCGTTCTACCAGGGAGTCTGCGACTACCTGACGTCCGGCCCGATCGTGGCCATGGCGGTGCGAGGCACGAACGCCGTGAAGGCGGTGCGCGCGATGATGGGCGCCACCAATCCGATCGAGGCCGCGCCGGGCACCGTCCGCGGCGACTTCGCGCTGACCATCGACGACAACCTCACCCACAGCTCCAGCGACGCCGAGGCGGCCGAGCGCGAGCTCCGGCTGTGGTTCCCCGAGGGCCTGCCCCGCTAGGCCTCCTCCCAGCGGTCGGCCAGCACCTCGGCCACACGCCTCAGCAGAGCCTCGTCGGACGCGTCGAAGGCCCCCACCCGGTGCCCGTCCACGTCGATCTGGCCCAGGATCCCACCGGAGCGGTCCCGGATCAGCACCACGATCTCGCTGCGCGTCTCGAGGCTGCAGGCGAGGTAGTTGTCCAGCTCGCGCACGTCGGTTACAACCACGTTGCGGTCCTCCGCCACGGCGGTGCCGCACACGCCCCGACCGACGGGGATGCGGTCGTGCTCGGTGGGGGCTCCGACGAACTCGTCCAGCACGAGCGTGTCTCCCTCGAGGCGGTACACGCCGACCCACCGGTAGTCCGGGAGCTCCGACAGCACCCGCATGGCCTCGGAGCGCAACCGTCGGCCTCGCGACGCCAACGCTCCGACCCGGCGCGCGATCTGGTCCTGCTCCTGCTCCGACACCATGGGCCGAGAGGCTACCCAAAACCGGAACGGGCCGGACGGAACGTCCGGCCCGCCGCCTCAAGGTGGAAAGGAGCTCAGCGCCGACGCCGACGCAGGAACGCCGTCGCGAATCCTGCGGCCCCCAGCGCCAGGGTGGCCGGCTCCGGAACGACCTCGAGCGTGCCGGGGAGCTTCCCGTAGTGGCGGCCCAGATTCAGGCCGACGAACGACACCGGATCCCCCACGTACCTGACGACGCCCTTGGCGGTGTGGAACACCGCGGAGGTTCCGAGGATGTGGATGTCGTCCGTCGAGCCGATGTTCACGTTGATCTGCCTCGTCACCGTCTGCGTGACCCCTTCGATCGTCACGGAGTAACTGATCGAGTACGGAGGAGGGGTCCACGGCGCAGACGCGTTGTAACCGACCTCCACCACCAGATCGTGGCTGTCGAACGGCGTCGGAACGCCGTAAGGGACGTTCAGCGTCCCATTCAGGCCATAGCCCTCGAGAATGTCGAAATCGCCCGGCTGCGTGCCGTCCCAGCCGAGCTTGTCGATTCGGAAGTCCCCGAACGACACGGACAGCAGCACGGCCCTGCCCAGCGTCACCGAGGCCAGCAGCGTCGCCGCAACCAAGACCTTCAGGCCCTTCGAAAGCATGGTTCCTCCTTGCTCCCGACGCGAAGCGGATCGCGCGGGCGTTTTCACTATACGCGAAAACCGCTTTTGTTGAGTACTTGTGCCAGTTATGATAAAGCAAAACTAGTAAGTTTGCCTGCAGAGAAAGCGGCTGCGCCGACTGCCTTCCAAGGCTCGGCGTAGGATCCGCTGGATGAGCCCAACCGACATCACCATCATCGGCGCCGGGCCGACCGGCCTGTTCGGGGCGTTCTACGCCGGCCTGCGGGGCATGACCGTCCGTCTGATCGACAGCCTGCCCGAGCTCGGCGGGCAACTGACCGCGCTGTACCCCGAAAAGTACGTGTACGACATGCCGGGCTTCCCCGCCGTGCTGGCGCGGGACCTGGCGCGGTCGATGGCGGAGCAGGCCCTGCGCTTCCGCCCCGAGGTCCGTCTTGCGGAGACCGCCCTGACCCTGGAGCGCGCGGAGGACTGCTGGCTGTTGGGAACCGACCGCGCGGCGGAGCTGCCCACCCGAACGCTCCTCATCACCGCGGGCCCCGGCGCGTTCCAGCCCACGCGCTTGGGCTTGGCCGAGGAGCCGCGCTTCGAGGGAAGGGGACTGCAGTACGGCGTTCGCCGCAAGGCGGACCACCAGGGGCGCCGCGTCGTGGTGGTCGGGGGCGGTGACAGCGCTTGCGACTGGGCGCTGGCCCTGGCGGAGACCGCCGCCCAGGTGACGCTCGTGCACCGCAGGGACCAGTTCCGGGCGCACGAGGAGACGGTGAGCTCGTTGCGGCGATCCTCGGTCGCCATCCTCACGCCCTACACCGTGTCGGCGCTGCTGGGAGACGAACGGCTGGAGGGCGTCGAGATCGAACGGGCCGGAGGCGGCGAGCGGCGCGTGCTCGAGTGCGACGACCTGATCGTGAACATCGGCTTCAAGTCGTCGCTGGGTCCGATCAAGAGCTGGGGCATCGAGACGCAGGGAAACCAGATCGTCGTGGACGCGGCCTTCCGCACGAACCTGCCAGGCGTGTTCGCCGCGGGCGACGTGTGCTCGCACGAATCCAAGCTGAAGCTGATCGCCACAGGAGTGGGCGAGGCGGCCACCGCGGTGTGCTTCGCGAAGGTGCTTCTGGACCCCGCCGCCAAGCTGTTCCCTGGCCACAGCAGCGACCGGGAGCTTCCCCCCGCCGCAGCCTTAACGGAATCTTAACCGCGGAGACTTGCAGGGCCCGGCAGCCCTCGGATACCCTCCTTCCAGGTTCCCGAGGATGTGCCTCATGCTAAACTTCCCGGAACGAGCCGGCCACCGGCCGCACCAGGAGGACAGAGGATTTGGCTAGCGCGTACACCCCGGGCCTGACCGTCAGCGCGGACATCGTCGTGCGCAAGACCCGCCGCCTTCCCATCAAGGGAGAGGTGCTCGTGCGGGAGGGCGACCCCACCGAGCCGGACACCGTGGTCGCCCAAGCGAAGCTGCCCGGGATCCTGCAGACGATCAAGCTCGCCGAGAAGCTCGGGGTCGAGCCGAAGGAGGCGGTCGCCTTGTTCCGCCTCAAACCGGGAGACCCGATCGAGAAGGGCCAGCTGATCGCCGAGACGAAGGGCTTCTTCGGGCTCTTCAAGGCGCAGGTGCAGGCCGACTACACGGGCACCGTGGAGCAGGTCTCGGAGTTGACCGGCCACGTTCTGGTTAGGGAGCCCCCGACGCCGGTGAATCTGACCGCCTACCTGAAAGGCCGCATCGCGGAGGTTCTTCCGGAGGAGGGCGCGGTGGTCGAGACGCGCGGCGCGATGGTGCAGGGCATCTTCGGGGTCGGAGGCGAGCGCTCGGGCAGGATCCGCGTCGCCGTCGCTTCGAACCAGGACACGCTGGAGGCGCCGCACATCCGCGACGACGACGCGGGAGCCCTGCTGGTGGGAGGCAGCGGCGTGACGTTCGAAGCCCTGCAGCGAGCCTCGGAGGTAGGAGCGGCCGGCGTCGTGGTCGGTGGCATCAGAGACAGCGACCTGGTGCGGTTCCTCGGCTACGACATCGGCGTGGCGATCACCGGCCAGGAAGCGATCCCGATCACCATCGTCGTGACCGAGGGGTTCGGCTTCCTGGCGATGGCCGAGCGGACGTTCGCCCTGCTGCGCAGGCTGGAGGGGCGCCAAGCCAGCATCAACGGAGCCACCCAGATTCGGGCGGGCGTCATCCGGCCCGAAGTGATCGTCCCGATGGACGCGCCCCCCAGCGACCTCCCGGCGGACGGGCAGGCGATGAGCCTGGAGATCGGCACGCCGATCCGCGTGATCCGCGAGCCGTACTTCGGGCGCATCGGCAGGGTCACGGAACTTCCGCACCAGCTGGTCGAGGTCGATTCCGGGACGCTGGTGCGCGTGCTGAAGGCGCGCCTCGAGGACGGACAGGAAGTGCTGGTGCCCCGCGCGAACGTCGAGATCCTCGCGGGCTGAGCCCGCCTGCGATCGGCGCCTTCGCGCGGAGGGAGCGACACGAACATGAAGGTGCTGATCGTAGACGACGAGCCCACGCTGCTCGAAACCGTCGAGATGCGCATGCGCCGCGACGGCCACACGACCTTCACGGCCGCCTCGGCCGAGGAGGCGCTCAACCTCTTCCGGCGCGTCCGCCCCGACGTCATCCTGCTGGACATCATGCTGCCCAAGCGGTCCGGCTACGACCTCTGCCGCATCATCCGCAAGGAGAGCCAGGTGCCGATCCTGTTCCTGACGGCCCGAGCCAGCGAGACCGACAGGATCCAGGGCCTGGAGATGGGAGCCGACGACTACATCGTCAAGCCGTTCAACCTGGGAGAGCTGTCCGCCAGGGTGAAGGCCGTGCTGCGCAGAGCCACCGGCGAGCCGGTTCCCGAGGTGGTCGAGATCGGGGACCTCGTGGTCGATCCCCGATCGCACTCCGCCACCCTCCGCGGCGAGCCGCTCAAGCTCTCTGCCAAGGAGTTCTCGCTGCTGTACTTCTTCGTGCGCAACCCCGGCCTGGTGTTCAACCGCGCCACCCTTCTCGACCGAGTCTGGGGCAAGGACGCCTTCGTGACCGAGCGCACCGTGGACGTGCACGTGCGGTGGCTGCGCACCAAGATCGAGGAGGACCCGCGGAACCCCCGGCGGATCCAGACGGTTCGCGGCGTGGGCTACAAGTTCGTTGGCTGATCAGCGCCGGCAAAGCTCGCGGTAGGCGCGCTCGTAGGCCAGCGCGTGCTCCACCGGCGTGTTCGGCGGGATGTGGTTGCCCACCGCCAGAAAGTAGCCGGGGCAGGCCTTGCCCGCCGCCATGCAGCGCTCCACCTCCGCTCGGATCCGGGACTCCGGCCCCGCCAGCAGGATGCGGGTGTCGGCGTTCCCGATCAGCACGTGCGTGCGGCCGTAACGCTCCGCCGCGAGCTCGAGGCTCGTCAGAGGCTCCAGCACGAAGCCGTGGGCGCCGCAGTCGGCCACGTCCTGTAGAAACATCGTGTAGTCGCCGTCCGAGGTGAAGAGCAGCTTCTTCCCCGAGGCGAGCACAGGCTCCCACATCCATCGGTAGTTCGCAAACACGTGCGCGCGGTACCAATCGGGGTGGAAGATGGGCCCCGAGCTCCAAACGATGTCGTCGTGCACCATCGCCACAGGCACGTCCGCCTCCGCCAGGGCCTCGAAGTACGCGCCGATCCAACGGCAGTAGCGGTCGGTCAGCTCCCCCATGCGGGCGGGGTCGGTCCCCAGGGCCGTGAGCAGCAGCTCCCAACCGAACAGCTCGATCAGGCCCGAGACGCAGGTGATGTACACGCCGGTCATGTTCACCAGGTCGTCGTGGAAAGCCACGTTGGCCCGGTAATGCTCCTCGAACCTGCGCCGAAGGACGGCCCTGTCCGGATGGGGCAGCCGTTCGAGAGGATCGAAGGCGAGCACCTCCTCGGCGGAGCGGAACGGGCTCGACAGCACGGGATCCCAATCCTCCCCGGCGGCCATGTAGCGCGCGTGACCCATCCGGGTCCTCCAAGGGCCCAGCTCCTCGCCTCCGATCAAGGTCGACCAAGCGAGGTCGTAGCTCCACGCCTTCTGGAACGCCCTCGCGGCCTCCGCCCTTCGTTCCGGGCCGCTCTCGGGACCGACCTCCAAGCCGGTCACGGTTCGGACCAGATCCCAGTGGAACTCGGCGGAGTACTCCGTCCGCGGGACCCGCCGGGGCGCTTCCAGGTGGAGGGCCATCCAGCCCTCGGCGAAGGGCATGGGCGCAGATTACTCCGAACTCGGCGGCGGCGGACGCGTAGAAGAAGAGGATCGGATGCGGCGCAGACCAAGAGGCTGGAGGGGATTCGCAAGGGCCGTCGGTTCCGTCATCGGGCTGACCGGCCTGGGGTTGCTCGGCGTGTACCTCTGGCAGCCGCAGCGCATCGAGCTCTTTCCCGGCGAGCCGCCGAACCTACCGCCCGTCCGCCTAGGGGACACGGGCCTGCTGCGTCCCGGCGCGCGGGTGCTGCTGGTGACGGCGCACCCGGACGACGAGGCGTTCTACGTGGGGGGTACGCTGCTTCGGTTGCGGGAAACCGGCGCCGAGGTCCGCCTGGTGGTGATGACGGACGGCGACAAGGGCTACTACCCGTTGCACGATGCCCGTGCGACCGCCCGGATCCGGCGCCAGGAGCAGTTGCGCGCGGCCCAGCTGTTCGGCATCCGGTCGGTGCGGTTCCTGGGTTTGCCGGACGGCAGGCTCCAGCCCTCGGAGGAGGCGATCCGCAAGCTGGAGCCGGAGTTCCGGGAGTTCCAACCGGAGATCCTGCTCACGTTCGATCCCGAGCACGTGCGGCGCGTGTACCACCGGGACCACAGGCACGCGGGCCTCGCGGCCGTCGAGGCCGCTCGGCGGTCCGGTTTCGAAGGCTGGATGCTGCTCTTCTCCACGCGCGCCGCGAACACCGGCCTCGACGCCTCCGACGTTTGGGACGAAGCCCAGCGGCTGCTGGGTGTGCACGCCAGTCAGTTTTCGGGGCCCCGCTTGGCCTACATCCAGTCGATGGTCGACGGTCGAGCCCGCGAGGCGGCGCGGCGGATGGGACTGGAGGGGAGGCGCCTGGAACCGTTCCGCGCCATCCGCGTGGGGGACGGACGGTAGAATCGGTGCCGATGCGCCTCACGCAGCTCGTCTCCTGCGCCGGTTGAGCGTCGAAGCTGGGGCCAACCCAACTGGCGGAGGTGCTCCGCCGGCTTCCTCGGTCGACCAACCCCAACCTGCTCGTCGGATTCGAAACCAGCGACGACGCGGGGGTGTTCCGGCTGTCCGAGGATCGAGCCTTGGTTCAGACGGTGGACTTCTTCACGCCGATCGTCGACGACCCTTACGCCTACGGCGCGATCGCGGCCGCCAACGCGCTGAGCGACGTGTACGCCATGGGCGGCCGTCCCCTCACCGTATTGAACATCGCGTGCTTCTCTCCCGCGGCGGCCCCGGCGGAGGTCTGGGCCGCCGTTCTGCAGGGAGCCTACGACAAGGCGACGGAGGCCGGCGCCGTGGTGGTCGGAGGGCACAGCGTCGAGGACAAGGAGCCGAAGTTCGGCATGGCGGTGACGGGAGAGGTCGACCCGCGCAGGATGTTCGTCAACACCGCGGCCGAGCCGGGCGACCGCATCTACCTGACCAAGCCGCTGGGCAGCGGCATCGTGTCGACCGCGGCGAAGTTCGACTCCTGCTCGCGGGAGGAGCTGGAGGAGGCCGTGCGTTGGATGGCGGCGCTGAACCGCGACGCCTGCGAGGCGGGACTGCGGCACGGCGTGCGGTGCGCCACCGACGTGACCGGCTTCGGCTTGTGCGGCCACCTGTTCCACGTGGCCCGAGCCAGCGGCGTGGCCATCGAGATCCGCACCGAGGCCCTTCCCGTGCTGCCGGGGGTGGAGAGGATGGTCGCCGAGGGCAACACCACCGGAGGAGCGGCAGCCAACGAGCTGCACCTGGGCGACCGCCTGATCGTCGGTCCCTCGGTGGCGGGTTGGCGCAAGGCGCTCGCCCTGGACCCCCAGACCAGCGGTGGGCTGGCGCTGTTCAGCAAGCAACCCCTCGAGGGATACGCCGAGATCGGTCGGGTGCTCGAGGGCGAACCCTCGATCCTCCTGGACTGAGCTAGCCCGCGACCGCCACGCGCAGAGCGGTCCAAGCCCTTTCGAGCCGCCCGGTGCGAGCCCGTCCTCCGAACACGTCGTAACCGCGATCCTCGATCCGGTTCAGGATGCGGCTGTACAGCTCCCGGGCCAGCCGAACGGGCTTGCGGCCGAACGAGGGCAACCGCGCGATGTGCGGGTCGCTCGCCGCATACAGCTCGCGCGTTCGGGCGATCTCGAAGCGCATCAGCCCGACGAAGCGCTCGTCCAAGCGCCTCGCCCGAAGGTCGTCCAGGGTGAGCCCGAAGCGTTCGAGGTCCTCGAGCGGCAGGTAGACGCGGCCCCGGTCGAGGTCCTCTCCCACGTCCCGCAGGAAGTTCGTCATCTGCATGGCCTCGGCGAGAGAAGCCGCGCCCTCGCGAAATCCCTCGCGCATCGGGATCCCGAGGATCGGGAACATCATCAGAGCCACGGCCACAGCGCTGCCCCTCATGTAGCCGCGCAGGTCGTCGTAGGTGGCGTAGGTGCACTGCACCAGATCGCGCTCCATCGCGTCCAGAAAGATCTGGGGCTCCTCCGGCGGGATGGCGATCTGCCGCGCCGTCTCGCAGAAAGCCCGCAGCACCGGGTGCAACGGCCGTTGCCCCTCCAAACCCGCCAGGAGCTCGCGCCTGTAGGCGTCCAGCTTGCGCGCGCACTCCTCCTTGGTGGCTCCTGCCGCGTTGTCCACGATCTCGTCCGGCACTCGCACGAACCCGTACACCGCGTCCACCTGGCGCCGACGCCGCGGCGGGAACAGGCGGGACGACAGATAGTAGGTCGACCCGTGCCGCGCGTGCAGGCGTCGGCACACCTCGTAATCCTCGCGGCTGGCCCTCCACTCCGCGTTCGCCATGCTCATCCCCTCGGTCCGAGGAACGGCCACCGCCACTTCTCGTCGTCGTCGGGGGTCCCTCGGGCTAGGACTTCGAACCCATCGGCGTCCCGTTCGGAGAGCAGGCGTCCGAGGGTGGCCGCAAGCCGACAGGGTTCCTCCGGCCCGCCGAACGACAGCCACGCCTCGGGCCGCTGGTGGATCGACATCTCGTAGCGGATCGCCACCGGCACCAACGGCGCCTGGGGCACCAGCCTCTGCAGCAGCCCGATCGACCTGCCCATCGGCAGCAGGTCCGGAGGCCGGTGCAACTCTCCCTCGGGAAACAGCGCCAAGCAGCCCCCCTGCCGCATCCAGCGCACCGTGCGCCGGATCGTCGCGGCCCTCCGCGCCGGATCCCCTTTGGGGAAAGGCATCGCTCCCACCGCCGCGAAGAAGGGAAACTCCTCCAGCCGCTCCACCCAAAGCACCGTCGGCACCCCCATCGCGCGCACCGCGAGGAACAGCAGGTGTCCGTCGAACCAGCCGTGGTGGTTGGCGACCAGCACGCAAGGCCGGGGCAGCGGCGCCTCGGGCGGCCGCCACCAGACGGTGTGGAAGCCCCTGCGGACCCCGGATCGGAGCAACCGCTCCACGAGCGGCCCCAGCGGACCATGCGTCTGTCTCGGACACCCCTCGCTCAACACCATCAAGGGTATTCGATGAGATAGTAGCAACTCCGGTCCCGCCCAGTGTCGATCTCGAAGCCGCCGCCGCTAGGGGGCACAGTGCGCCCGGTGCGCCGGCCGAGGGCGTCCAGCACGTGCACGGTCGGTCGGCCGGGTCGGCGCAGCTCCAGCCTGGCGCGCACCGGCTCCATCAGCACCGGACCCTGGCCGGGCTCCAGCAGCAGCGTGCCCAAGACCTTGGCGCCGGCGTTGCGCGCTCGGGCGATCGCCGCCACCAGCAGCTTCCGATCGTCCGCGACCTTGCCGTTCGGCGAGCTCGCGGTCACGAGAACCGCCGCGTAGGGCGAGCGCATCTCGATCCGGCAGTCCCGAAGGAGGAAGGAGAGGCCCTCGGCGAAGCCCACCACGCCCTGCGTGCCTTCGGTGTCGATCTGCGCCCACCCGCGGGTCTCGGCGTCCCGAGGGTGCCACGCGAGCTGTCCTGTGACCGAGCGCACCGCTCCGTCCCGCTTGTGGGCCGAGGGGTCGAACGGCTGGGTCTCCTGGTGCCGCGGCGTGAAGCGCACCACGCTCCGTCCGACCGCCAGCGACTCGGCGGGCACGGTGCCGCTGTCCGCCGTCTTGACGTCGCCGGCAGCGTCCCCCTGATCGTCGAAGCCCAGCCTCCCCTCGACCAGCGAGGGCACGTGCACGTTGCGCGCCGCCACGATCGGCGCCTCGCGCACGTCTCCCCGATGCACCATGCGGGAGACGATGGGAAGAATCCCCATCACCTGCGGCGCGGTAGCCTCCCACTGGCTGCGCCCCAAACGCTCGGCGAACCCGCCGGTGTCGCCGTTCTGGAACAGGAACGACGCGTCCCAACCTTGCAGGCCTATGCCGTAGGCCGCGTGCAGGGTCGGGCCTTCGACCCCTCGCTCGTTGGGCCACACGTGGATCCACTCGGACAGGCTGAAGGGCCGGTCGGCCACTTGGTGCAAGCCCGTGCTGAGCATCCCCGAGCCCGGTCGCTCCAGCATGCTGTCGTCGAGGATCCAAGAGCCGTCGGAGCCGCCCATGTAGTTGTGGCGGTCGACGATTCCGATGCGGGCGTCCGAGTGCAGGTTGTAGAAGTGGCTGAAGCCCCTCCCGGCGATCCAGTTCGACGCGATGACCTCGCCGGAGTAGCCCGCGCGCCGCAGCTCGGCCTTGTAGCGGTCGTAGAACTCGTTCTGCAGCTCGTACAGGAAGAGCATCGTGTCGTGCAGTCGGCGCCGCACGGCGGGCGTCCAAGCGGCCATCTGCGTCGGATCGTAGAACCAAGGGTTGCCCGCAGGGTGGATCCTCTTGGCCTCCCAGCTCTCGTCGTTGAAGCCTTCCGCGGTGAAGCGGTTGAGCGCCTCTCGTCCCCAAGCGTCCAGCCAAGCCTGCTTGGTGCCGTAGCGGCGCGCGAGCCAGTCGGCGAAGCGCTCGGCAGCCCGCCGACGCAGCGTGGGCACCTTCTGCAGGCGGTCCATGGTGCCGTAGAACAGCGCGCTGTCCTCGTTGAACAGCTCGATCAGGGCGACCGCCGGATCCTGGGCGTAGGTGAGGCCCGTGTACGGATTGCGGTGCGCCAGCAGGCGGCGCATCTGGGCGATCTGCAGGTCCTGCAGCTCGCGGCTGAGGAAGATCGCGCCGTGACCGGTGGCCAGGCGCTCGCCGGGCTTCGGCGCAGGGCCGAACTCCTCGAGGTACGGCACGGCGGCTCGGTCGTCCGGCCCGAGTCGCACGCCGAACGTTGGAGACAGCTTCACGTAGATCCCGCGCTTCTTCAGCGCGGCCACGAAGTAGTCGAACCGGTCAAGCGCCTCCGCGTCGAAGCGGGCGAAGCTTCCGGGTTCCTGGATACCGGCCCAGCCGGGCCCGTCGGCGAACTTGTGGAGCCGAACGGCGTTGACGCCGTTGCGAGCGTAGAACGCGGCGCGGCGATCCGCGAGCTCCTTGGGCGGGGCGCAGTCGGAGTAGCACACGTTGACTCCCCAGAGGCGGATCGGCCGACCCCCTGCGAACAGCCGATCCCCGCGCGCCACGACCCTCCCCTCGGAACCCGCAGGGGCGGCCAGCCAGTTCGACAGCGACAGCTCGTCGGTGCCGGAGCCGGCTGCTTGCGGCAGGAACGGGAACCATCCGCTCTGCTCGGGGGTGCGAGCGGGAGCGGCCCCGGGGTCGGGATAGAGCCTGCAAGCCTCCGGGAAGGCCAGCTCGATGCGGAAGCGGACCGGCCGACCGGCCTCCAGGCGGTCCGTCGCCAAGGCGATCCGCAGGTTGCCGTCCATGCCGACGCGCACGGGAGGGTCGAACCGCAACGGAACCGCCAAGCCGCCGCCCTCGAGAACGACCTCCCGCACCGTGCCGAAGTCGGTTCGCTGGCCGAACGGCAGAGGGGTTCCTCCGGGCACCCGCACGGTCCAGGCGGCGTTTCCGCGGCCTCGGACGAGCGTCAGGCCGAGTCCCGCCATGGTCAGGCCCGTGGGGCGGTCGGTCCACAGCGTTCCCTCGAACGCGAGACGATCGGCGCCCACCGGCCTCCATGAGGCCTCGATCTTCAGCGTGGCGGCGGTCGCCAGCCGCAGCGCGGCCGAGACGGCGGAAGAGCTGCCCTCGGGGCGGACCTTACCCTCCCAGTCGGCCCACGCCCAGTTCGGCCCCCAGCCGATGAGGCCCACGCTCAGAAGGCCCTCCTCGCCCCGCAGCACCGCGAGGCTCCCGTCTCGCAGCACCACGGCCGAGTACCCGGGTTGCCTCGCTCCCAGCGCGGCGAGCAAAACGGCGAGAACTGTCAGACCGGCAACGGGCAGGACGATCCTCATGCCCCTAGCTTACTCCGGCAGGAAAACGCTTTCACCGGGCGCCGCGGCGCGCTCCGCCCCGCAGCGTGCAGGCCGCCGCCAGGCCGGCGAGCGACGCCGCCAGCATCATCCAACCGCCGGGCTCGTGCGCCGCGAGGGTCGAACCAGCTCCGGCGAGAGCCTCCTGCACCGAGAACGACACGACCGCGGGAGCCATCCAGGCCGACAAGGCGAACGCCGAGTAGGACATCCCGTAGTTCGCCCCGAACGCCCGCGTGCCGAAGAAACCGCTGACGTTCGACGGCAGCATGCCCAGCATCCCCCCGAAGCACAGCCCGATGCCCACGAGCGCCGCCAGCGCCGCCGGTTGCGAGCGGCTGGCCGCGTACAGCGCCGCCGACGCCGCCATCACCGAGAACATCGCGATCATCGCGGCGCGTCGCCCGATGCGGTCCGCGGCTTGACCCCAGACCAACCTTCCGGCGCCGTTCGCCACCGCCATGAGCCCAACACCCACCGACGGAGCCAGCCACACGCCGCCGGTTGCGCCTAGCCGCTCCAGCAACGGGCTGGCCTCGTTGATGGCCGCCAAGCCCACGCTGGTGGCGCACAGGAAGCACAGCCACAGCGCGGGATAGGGCCAGGTCCGCCAGGTTTCCCAGGGGCGGGTCCCCCAAGCCTCGACCGGTTCGCCGGCGCGGGCCTGTTCGGGCCAGCGCAGCAGCCCTCCCGCCAGCCAGGCGACCGCGACGAAGACCAACCCCAGGGCGAGGAACGTCGTCGGCAGGCGGAGAGCCTGTTGCTCGGGCGTTCCGGCCAAAGCAGCGGCCAACACCGGAGCGAACACCAAGGAGCCCGCGCCGAACCCAAAGACGCCGACCCCACCCATCAGGCCCTTGCGGTCCGGAAACCAGCGGATGAGCGTCGCCACAGGCGTCGGATACGCCATCCCCGCCCCCAAGCCCCCCAGCAGGCCATAGGCCAGGGCGAGGCCCAGCGGGTCCCTGCGCGTCGAGGCCAGGGCCAGCCCCGCCAGCAGCAGCAAACCCCCGGCCCGGGCCACCGCGCGGGGCCCGAGGCGGTCCAGCAACCCCCCGCCGATCCAGATGCCGAAGGAGTACGCGAACAGGAAGAACCGGAACGGCGCGGCGGTCTCCTGGTAGCTCCAGCCGTAGCCCTGAGCGAGCGGCGTTCGGAACACCGACCACGCGTACACCGACCCCAGGCACAGCTGCAGCGCGACCGCGGCGACGACGATCGGCCAGCGTCGCTCAGGCCTGGGTGAGGTGTCCGCTGAAGTAAGAGTCGTAAGCCCCGAGGTCGAGGTATCCATTGCCGCTCAGGTTGAAGAGGATCACCTTGGGCTCGCCCGTCTCCTTGGCCCTCAGGGCCTCGTCGATCGCAGCCCGAATGGCGTGGGACGACTCGGGCGCGGGAATGATCCCCTCGCAGCGCGCGAACTGCACCGCCGCCTCGAAGCAACGGATCTGGTCATAGGCCACCGCCTCGATCTGCCCCAGGTTGTACAGCAACGAGACCAAGGGGGCCATCGCGTGGTAGCGGAGGCCTCCGGCGTGGATGGCGGGAGGCATGAAGTCGCTTCCCAGCGTGTACATCTTGAACAGCGGGGTCATCTTGGCGCTGTCGCCGAAGTCGTAGCGGTACTCGCCTCGGGTCAGGGACGGACAGGAGGCGGGCTCCACCGCCACCACCCGCACCCGCCGTCCCGCGAACTTGTCCGCCAGGAATGGGAAAGCGATGCCGGCGAAGTTGCTGCCTCCGCCGACGCAACCGATCACCACGTCGGGATACTCGCCCGCCATCTCCATCTGCTTGCGGCACTCCTGCCCGATCACCGTTTGGTGCAGCAGCACGTGGTTCAGCACGCTGCCCAGCGAGTACTTCACGTGCTTGTGCGTGACGGTGTCCTCGAGGGCCTCGCTGATGGCGATCCCCAGGCTGCCGGGGCACTCCGGATCCTGTTCGAGCAGCTTGCGACCGTAGCTGGTGTAGTGGCTCGGGCTCGCGTGCACCTTCGCGCCGAAGGTGTGCATCATCGACCGGCGGTACGGCTTCTGCTTGTAGCTGACCCGCACCATGTACACCGTGCACTCGAGCCCGAACATCTGGCACGCCATGGAGAGCGAGGAGCCCCACTGGCCCGCTCCGGTCTCGGTTGCCAGGCGCTTCACGCCGGCCACCTTGTTGAGGTACGCCTGCGCCAGAGCCGTGTTCAGCTTGTGGCTCCCGACCGGGCTGGTTCCCTCATACTTGAAGTAGATGTGCGCGGGGGTGCCGAGCGCCCTCTCCAGGTTGACCGCGCGGTACAGCGGCGTCGGCCTCCACAGAGCCATGCCCTCCAGCACCGGCTCGGGGATCTTCACCCAGCGCTGGTCGGTGACCTCCTGCTCGATGATCGGCTCGGCGAAGATCGCAGCCATGTCCTGCGGTCCAGCCGGCTGGTTGGTGGCCGGATGCAACGGCGGGTCCGGCGGCACGGGGAGGTCGGCGACGATGTTGTACCACTCGGTGGGAATGTCGCTCTGGCTGAGCAGGAACTGGCGTCGGTCCATGGGGCGCTCCGTGCCGGACGGGTCTTTGGACCCGGTCTCGGCCGCCCCGATTCTACACGACGTTCGAACGGACGTTCACACCCAGGTGCTGGCCCGGCGGAAGATGCGGTCGGTGACAGGCCGGCGAAGGTGCGCGAACACGAAGTCCGGAAACCCCGTCATGAAATCCAGTTCGTAGCCGGGGGGCGGACCGATGAGCACGAGCTTCACGTCCCGCGCCGCGGGGTGGCTCATCTTGGCCTCGGCGAAGCGCTCGTACCCGGCGATCTTGTGCGGCTCGTCGAGCGTGGCCACCAGGTCGACGAACAGCATCGCCGCACCGTCGCAGGCGTCCAGCGCCTCGCGCCAGTCGTCGAACACCTCCAACACGTCCGGGTCGGCGATCCCTGCCCGCGCCGCCTCCTCCAGCTCCGGCTCCTTGGTGAACAGAATGAAGCGCATCCCGCGAACCCTCCCTTCGTGGCGATTATGCGGCATCGCCGGGCTCGCCGCAAAGCTCCCACCAAGGTCCAATGGCCCAACCGCGCGGAAAGGCGCCCCAGAACCAGGAACCCCGGCGATGTAACCTCCGTTGAAACAGGCGTCGGCCCAGCCGACTTCAGGAGCCATCCATGGAGAACGTCGCTAAGGCCTCGCGGGACTGGACGCTGGAGAGCGATCGCGCGAGGTTCGAGGAGCTCGTGGAACAGACGCGCCGACAGGCGTGGACGATGGCCAAGCGCCTCGCGGGCAACTCCCACGATGCGGACGATCTGCTCCTGGAAACGTACGCGAAGGCCTGGAGGGGGTTTGCCTCCTATTCACCCGACAGGCCCTTCGCGAACTGGCTCCTGCGCATCATGCAGCACGCCCACCTGGACATCCGGCGTCGCGCCAACCCCGTTCGCCGCGCGGAGTCCCTCAACTCCATGGTCAGTCCCTCGGACGGAGAGGTGCAGGAGCTGCAGATCGCCGATCCTTCGGCCGGACCAGACGAGGAGCTGTTCCGCAAGCAGCTGCGCGAGGAGCTGGACTCTTGCCTCGATCAGTTGCCGAGGATGTACCGCGACGCGATCGTGCTGTGCGACTTCGACGGCCTGACGTACAGCGAGATCGCCGACGCTCAGGGCACCACCGTGGGCACGGTTCGCTCCCGCATCCACAGGGGCCGCAAGCTCCTGCGCGAGCTGCTGCTGGCCCGCTCCGGCGGGGTCTCCAAGCTGTTCGCCTGACGCCGAGCGAGCCGCCCGGGGCTTCGCCCAAAATGCGGGCGACGCCATGAAAAAGATCGCCTTCATCGGTGCGGGCAGCTTTGGTTTCACCCGGGGACTCGTCCGCGACATCCTGTCGTTCCCGGCGCTCAGCGACTCGACCATCGCCCTGATGGACATCGACCGCGAGCGTCTCGACTTCATCACGCAGGCGGTGCGCAAGATCGTCGAGGTTGGCGGCTACCCGGCCAAGGTGATCAGCACCACGGATCGGCGCGAGGCGCTGGACGGCGCGGACGGCGTGCTCACCACCATCCTGCAGGGCGGTCCCAGAGTGTTCCGGACGGACATCGAGATCCCCAAGAAGTACGGCATCGACATCAACGTGGGGGACACGCGCGGGCCGTCGGGAATCTTCCGCTTCCTGCGAACCCTCCCGCCGATGCTCGATATCGTTCGCGACATCCAGGAGCTCTGCCCGCACGCGGTGTATCTGAACTACACCAATCCGATGGCGATGCTCTGCCGGGCCATGCAGGGCGAGTTCCCCCAACTCAAGATCAGCGGCCTGTGCCACAGCGTGCAGGGCACAGCCGAGATGCTCGCCCGCTGGATCGGCGCGCCGATGGAGGAGATCACCTACCTGTGCGCGGGCATCAACCACCAGGCGTTCTACATCCGCTTCGAGTGGAACGGTAAGGACGCCTACCCGCTGATCCGCGAGGCCGTGCAGAGGCCAGAGATCTACAACGAGGAGCAGGTGCGCAACGAGATGTTCCTGCACCTGGGCTACTACGTGACCGAAAGCAGCGGCCACAACAGCGAGTACAACGCCTGGTTCCGCAAGAGGCCCGACCTGATCGAGAAGTACTGCACGCACGGCACGGGCTGGAACCCCGGCCACCACGCCTACATCCTGAACGAGTACCTGCGGGCGGAGGACACCTGGCGAGACCACATCCAGGAGGAGCTGGCCAAGCCGGTGAACCTGCAGCGAGGCCACGAGTACGCCTCGTACATCTTCAACGCCTGCTTCGGAGACGGGACGCTGTTCGAGTTCAACGGCAACGTGCGGAACTTCCACCTGGTCGACAACCTTCCGTACGGCTGCTGCGTCGAGGTTCCGGTGCTCGCCAGCCCAAGGGGCCTCGACCCGATGCACGTGGGCAAGCTCCCCCCGTCGGTCGCGCCGCTGGTGCACAACAGCGCCCTGTGCGAGGAGCTGGCGGTGGAGGGCGCCCTCGAGGGGAACCCTGAGAAGATCTTCCATGCCGTTCTGTACGACCCCCTCACCCAGGCCATGTGCAGCATGCGGGAAACCCGCGACATGGTGAACGAGATGTTCGCGGCCAACGCCGAGTACCTCGGCTACTTCAGCAGCCTGAAGGTCTGAGCGCGGCGTCCCACGGTCCCGGGCGCTCGTTGCGCCCGGGACCCGGCTCGTCTGCTCCGCGGCAGCCTCACGGCACCGCCGACGCGAGAAACCTGGGCGTGGCCGGAGGAGGGCGCGCCGGGGGCTTCATGCCGAGGGAGACGGAGGAGCGATCCCGCGCCGCGTCGGGTCTGCGGGCTCCGACGCCGCTCGCGCACGGGCTAGCGGACTCGCGAACGGACCTCTGCAGGCGGGAGCCGATGCCTCAGCACCCCGCGGCCGGTCCTCGCGGCGTGGGCGCTGCTTCGGAGGGCCTAGAGGAGCCCCAGCGGCTCGGCCGTACGAAGCAGCGTCGGCCTCGCCCCTCGCCGAAGTTGCTCCACGGCCCGAGGACTCCGCGCTCGGAACGAGAGCCTGCGCAGAACGGGTCGTTGCCTCGACGCCACTCTCGAGGAGCCGTGTCCGCCGCACCGGGGGCTTTCGAAGGCGGGCTGATCGAACCCTTGGTCCGCTCTTGCCGCGCCAGGATAGGGCGGACCGTGGACGACGGAAAACTCGAACCGCAGGATCCCCATGCCTCTGGGGCGATCCGGCCAAAGTGCCAACCTACCTTTGCGGGACGGTGTTCCGCCATCGATCGAGGCACCGCCTGCGGCGCCTCGCCGCTCCGTGTGGCTCGAACGGGTCGCAAGGGCTGCTGGCAAGCCGCTCTCCGAAGGCCACGCGAGGACCCTGACGCCGGAGTCCACCAGGAGCCAGCCGCCGGGCCTGCCTCCTGTGCGCCCTGGGTGCGATCCCTCGATCTCGGACGGAGAACCGCCGCGGAACGGTCCGAGCAGCCGGGAGGGGAGGCGCCTCCCGGCTGCTATCGGCTGGCGTTCAGGAGCTCAACTCCTTTGGAAAGACCCTATCTGCTGCTGATCAGGCTGTACAAAGAGGACAGCTTGTTGTAAACCTTGGACCGAGTCAGATCGCCGTCGTCGTCCTCGTCCTCTTCCTCCTCGTCCTCATCCTCTTCCTCTTCCTCCTCGTCCTCGTCCTCTTCTTCGTCGTCACCGTCGCTTGCGGAGTCTCCGGGAGGCAAGGCATTGTACTCGCTCCTGAGCTCCTCAAGGTGCTCCTCGCCAAAGTACCGTACGAAGTCCCTCTCGAGGTCGCTCGCAGAGTAGGACGGATCCGGGTCCGGCGTCGGGGCCTGGTCATGGAATTCCTCCAGATCGGGGTCGCGAAAGACCTCGTACAGGTCCTCGATGATGCTGCCGTTGCTCAGAACGATGGGTTCGTCCCACTCGCTCCAGGCGTTCTCCAGTTGGTCCTGGTGTCGCTCGGAGAGCTCCCGCACCACCGCCTCATCACGCGCCTCCACTGCCTGTGCGGCGCGCTCTTTCATCTCCTCGATGCCCTCATCCCGGGCGTCCTCGTACACGGTGTTTTCGGAAGAGGAGGACGACAGGCCCTTCAGCCACTCGAAGAGGTGCTCCCCGAAGCCCTCCGGAACCTCCCGCGGGTCTGGCAGCTCTTCCTGGGCTCCCAACCGGACCAGGTACCGGGCGATTTCGTTCAGCCACTCCTCCGACGCGCTCTTCACCAAACTCTCGGGAATCATTGGACGAGCATCCTCTGTCCGCCCCTCCAGGAACGCCTCCCAAGCGGTCTGCAGCGCGTCGCCGATGACCTCCAGGGCCCACTCCTCCATGGTCGTCTTCGCAAGGGGAGACCGGCGCTCTCGGAAGGCCGCCCGGTACTCCTCCTCGGCCCAGGAGCAGAGCTCCTCGACGTCGTCGTCAAGCTCCTCGGAGTCCTCGCCGTTCGTGAGGTCCTCGAGCGCAAGCCAGTAGCTCGTGCTCTCGTACGCCAGAATGATGTTTCCCTGACGATCCTGGCTCAGGGCGAGGCGCACCGCGATGCCTTCGTCAACCTGCGTGGCCAACTCGATGGAGCGAGGCTCCCACTGCTTCGTTTGGGTGGATGGATCGTTTCCCATGTGTTCCTCCTTCTTCGACCGCCCGCTCGCTGTGGCTCGCCGGCAGTCGGGTTCTTTCCGGGTTCGGCTCCGCTGGTCCGCCTCGCCGTCCCTAAAACCACCTTCTAGCCGCGGCCTTCGATTCGACCACCGATCTTCCTGCGGCACGCGCGCGCGCGCGAGCTCTCGCGCGCTCCCCATCCCTGAGTTTCCTGAGCGGCCCGGCTAGGGGAATCGCATGGCTGGGGGACCGTGGCTGCACGAGTTCGACCAACCCAGCAAGGGCCACGCCGCTGGTCATCGGCCGCTCGTCCGGGGCGGCGTTCGCATCGTGTCCTCACCGGCGGGTGCGAGCCAGGGCGGTGTACGGACGACGTCCGGAGCGTGCGGAACCCTCACCGAGCCAGGCCTACACCCAATCCATGGCACGCCGCTCTGCCTGTTCCTGCGCGCCGCGCCAACGCCGCCGCGAACGCCGGACGCGCCTGGGCTAAGAGAAACGCCGAGGCGGAGCCGGCCGGCGAGCGCCGGGCCGCAGGCGCGCGAGCCCGGCTCAGAGGCCGAGCGTCGGCCAAAGCTCGTCCACCCGCCGGCGCACGTCGTCGCTCATGCGGATCAGCTTTGGGTAGGGACGCGAGAAGCCGTTCTCTCCCGGCAGCTTGTGCGTGCAGTCGAACCCGATCTTGCCGCCGAAGCCCTCGGCCACGGCGGCGTGGTCCAGCTGGTCCACCGGCCCCCGGGAAAACAGCGCGTCGCGCCCTGGGTCGCAGTTGGCGCCGATTCGGAACAGCACCTCGTCCAGGTTCTGCACGTCGCAGTCGGCGTCGAACACGAACACGAACTTCGTGAAGGCCAAGCCTCCCAGGCCCCAGATCGCGCTCATCACCTTGTAGGCGTGTCCGGGGAACTTCTTGCGGATGGACACGAACGCCATGTTGTGGAAGCACGCCTGCACGGGCAGGTGCATGTCCACGATCTCGGGCACGCTCAAGCGGATCAGCGGCAGGAAGATCCTCTCCACGGCCTTGCCCATCCACCCGTCCTCCATCGGCGGAACGCCCACGATCGTGGCCGGGTACACCGCGTTTCGGCGCATGGTCAGCGCTGTCAGCCGGAACACCGGGAAGTCTTCGGCCAGGGAGTAGTAGCCGGTGTGGTCGCCGAAAGGACCCTCCAGAGCGCGCTCGAACGGGTCCACCGTGCCCTCCAGCACGATCTCGGCGTCCGCGGGCACCATCACGTCCACCGTCTTGGCGCGAACCATGCGCACGCGCTCCCGCCGCAGGAAGCCCGCGAACAGCATCTCGTCGATGCCGGGAGGCAACGGGGCGATCGCCGAGAACGCCAGAGCCGGATCCCCACCCAACGCCACGCAGGCCTCGATCGGCCTGCCGCGCTCGCCCGCGGCCTCCATGTGGCGCTGGCCGGTCTTGTGCATCTGCCAGTGCATGCCGCACTCGCGGGGTCCGCGCACCTGCACCCTGTACATGCCGACGTTGCGCTTGCCGGTCTCTGGATCGTGGGTGAACACCATCGGCAGCGTGATGTAGGGGCCTCCGTCCTCCGGCCAGCAGGTGAGCACCGGCAGGCGCCCAAGGTCCACCTCGTCTCCCTGCAGCACGATCTCCTGGCAAGGCGCCTGCCCCGTCTCCTTGGGAGGGGCGCCCTTCAGCTCTCGCCCGACTTCGATCAGCTTCTTGAGCGCGGCGACCGGTCCCTTCGGGATCTCCGGCTTCAGCAGCGCCTCGATGCGCGAGGCGTGCTCCTCGAAGTCCTCGACACCCAGCGCGAGCGACATCCGCCGCCGGGATCCCATGGTGTTGATCGCCACGGGGTGCTCGTAGCGCACGGCTCCCTGCGGGGCAGCCGCCGGATGGATGGACGGCCGCCCCATCTCCGCCGAAGTCGGGTCCGGGGAGCCGTAGCGGTGCGGCGGTCCGACCACGTTCTCGAACAGCAACGCCGGGCCGCCGGCCTTCATCACGCGGTCCGCGATCTCCGTGATCTCCAGGTAGGGCGATGCAGGCGCGGCGATGCGGCGCAGCTCTCCCTTGGATTCGAGAAGTTCCAGGAAGGCTCGGAAGTCGCGGTGCGCCATACGGCTTAGTCTACGCGAGACGACCTCGGTGCATCCGCCGAAGCGGCGGCCGCATCTGGAACGTCCTTAGGAACGGGATGGTCAAAGGAGTCGCTCGTTGGATCTGCGTGCTGGCCGCCGCCGCGGCCTCGCTCGCCCAGGCCGTGCTGGTGCCGGCAGGCTTGGCGGTGCGCCTCGAGCTGGACCAAGACCTTTCCTCCAAGTACGCCAAGGCCGGCGACCGCGTTCGCCTGAGGGTCGCCGAGGACGTCAAGGTCGGCGCAGACGTGGTGATCGCCAAGGGCACGCGGGTCCTCGCGGTGGTCGCCGAGGCCAGGCCGAGAGGCCGATGGGGGAAGAACGGCGTGATCCGCCTCGCTCTGTTGCCGGTGCCGTCCGTCGGCAAGGAGAGCGTGCCGCTCCAGCCGCGGCAGAAGGGCAAGGAGTTCCAAGGAAGCCAGACCGACAAGGCGGCGCTCGCGACGGGCGGCGGCTTGGTGTTGCTCGGCCCCTTGGGTCTGCTCGGCGGGGCGTTCGTGCCCGGCAAGGACGTGCAGCTGCCGAAGGGCTCCAAGCTCGAAACAGAGGTCGCCCGCGACACCGAAGTGACCTTGCCCGAGAGGCCCGTGGGCGAGGATTCCGGTTCGTGAATCCAGCTTCCGCCAGCGTGTAGACTCCGCGCCATGCGCCGAACGACTCTGGCCCTCCTGTGTGGGCTGGCCGCGCACGCCTGCCCCCAACCGACGGTTTACGTGGTGGGCACCGGCCACTTGGACACCCAGTGGCTGTGGACGATCCAGGACACGATCCGCGACCACCTGCCGAAGACCATGCGCCACAACCTCGAGGCGTTCGAGCGCCACCCCGCCTACGTGTTCAGCTTCGAGGGCTCCTTCCGGTACCAGCTCATGAAGGAGTACTATCCCGAGCTGTTCGCGCGGGTGCGAGAGAGAGTGCGCGAGGGCCGCTGGCGGGTGGCGGGCAGCTGGGTGGACGCCGTCGACGTGAACGTGCCCTCGCCCGAGTCGCTCATCCGGCACGCGCTGTACGGCAACGGCTTCTTCCGAAGGGAGTTCGGACGCTCGAGCGTGGACGTGTTCCTGCCGGACTGCTTCGGGTTCGGCGCCGCGCTCCCCACCGTGGCCGCTCACTGCGGCCTGAAGGGGTTCTCCACGCAGAAGCTCACTTGGGGCTCGGCCGTGGGGATCCCGTTCCCGGTTGGTCAATGGGAGGGGATCGACGGATCGAGGATCGTGGCCGCGCTCGATGGCGGCTCCTACGTCGGCGACTGCGGGCCCGACTGGGACCGCGCGGAATGGCTGATGGACGCGATCCGCAAGGCCTCGGGGAGCGGCGGGCCGAGGGTCGCCTACCGCTACCACGGCGCGGGAGACACCGGCGGCGGCCCGTCGGAGCGTTCTCTCCGGAACCTCGAGGCCTCGATGCGCGGCGCAGGACCGATCCGCGTGCGCAGCGCAGGCTCCGACCAGCTGTTCCGCGACCTCTCTCCGTCCGACGCGGCCAAGCTCCCGCTCTATCGCGGCGAGCTGCTGATGACCGCCCACGGCACCGGCTGCTACACCTCGCAGGCCGCGATGAAAGAATGGAACAAGCGCAACGAGCTGCTGGCCGACGCCGCCGAGCGCGCCGCCGTGGCGGCTTGGCTGCTGGCCGGAAAGCCCTACCCTAGGGCCGTCTTGCAGGACGCCTGGGTGCGGTTCCTTTGGCACCAGTTCCACGACGACCTGACCGGCACCAGCATCCCTCAGGCCTACGAGTTCTCTTGGAACGACGAGCTGCTGGCCATGAACCGCTTCGCCGACGTGCTCACGTCGTCGCTGGCCGCTTGGTGTCGGCGCATGGACACGCGCGGACCCGGCCTGCCGGTGGTCGTGTTCAACCCCTCGGACCGGCCGCGCGCGGGGCTGGTGCGGCTGCGGCTTCCCGCCAAAGAAGGATGGGTGGCGCTGGATCCCCAGGGCCGTGCCCGGGCGGTGCAGACGCTGAGCCGGCGGGGCTCCGAGGTGGAGGCGGCGTTCCGCGCGGAAGCCCCCGCGGTGGGTCTGGCCGTCTACCGCTTGGTCTCTCGGCGCACACCCGACCCCGCCGGGAGCCTGCGCGCCGACGACCGAACGCTCGAGAACGACCGTCTCCGCGTCCGGGTCGACGATAACGGCGACGTGGCGAGCGTGTTCGACAAGCGCCTCCGCCGCGAGCTGCTGCGCGCTCCGATCCGCCTGCAGATGCTGGACAACGTCTCGCCCCACTGGGCGGCCTGGGAGATCCTGTACGACGCCGTGGCCAAGCCGCCCCGGGAGTTCGTGGGTGCGAGCGAGGGCCCGCGGCTCGTCGAGCGTGGACCGTTGCGGGCCACGATCGAGAGCCGCGACCGGCGCGCCGGCTCGTCCTTCGTGCGCCGGGTGTCGCTCGAGGCCGGCGACAGCGCGCGCTTGGAGTTCCAGATCGACGTCGACTGGCGATCCCGCGCCACGTTGCTCAAGGCCGCGTTCCCTTTGGCCGTACGGAACGCCAAGGCCACCTATGACCTGGGGTTGGGAGCGATCGAGCGCGGCGTCAACACCCGTCGACTCTACGAGGTCCCGGCGCAGGAGTGGGCCGACCTCACCGATGGCTCGCGCGTCTTCGGAGCGGCGGTGCTGACGCAGGCGAAGTACGGATGGGACCGTCCCGACGACGGCACCCTGCGCCTCACCCTGCTGCACACCGCGGATGGGCGCGGCAACTGGCGCTTCCAGGAGACCGCGGACTTCGGCAGGCACACGGTGCGGTTCGCGCTGTTCCCGCATCAAGGGGACTGGAGGGGCTCGGTTTGGCGAGAGGCCCACGAGTTCAACCGACCGATGATGGCTTTCCGCGTGCAAACCCACCCTGGAGATCTCGGGCGATCCTTTGGCCTCGTCCGCTCGGTGCCCGATGGCTGCACGCTGAGCGCGCTCAAGCTCGCCGAGGATCGCACGGAGGTGGTGGCCCGGCTGTTCCAACGCACCGGCCAGCCGGGCCGAGGCCTCCTGAGCCTCGCAGCCCCGCTGAGGGGCGCGCACCCCTTGCTTGGGGACGAGCAACCGGCCGCGGGGTCGCTCTCGGTGGGGCCGACAGGATGCGACCTGCGCCTGCGGCCGTTCCGCCCCGTAACCGTGGGGTTGCGCGTGGCGGCTGCGTCGCGGAGAGAGCCCATCCCTGCTAGAGCCTTTGGCCTGCCGGGAGGGGCTCCGATCGCCGCGCTGGCCCTCGACGCGCGGGGTCGACGCATCCCGCCCGGGCTTTGGCCGAACGCAACCGAGTCCGGTGGGTTGCGCTTCGCCCTGGGCCTCCAGGCGACGGTTTGCAAGGGCCAGACGGTGCGGCTTCCAAGCGGCGGCAACCGTGTCAGCCTGCTCGTCGCGTCCACCTCCGGGTCCGTGCCGTCGGAGCTGCGCATCGACGGCGTGGCCAAGCGCATCCTCGTCCCCGCGGCCACAGGCTGGGTGGGCCAGTGGTGGAGGCCCCAAGCCGGGAGAGGGGAGCCGGCTCCGCCGTTCGCGCCGCAGACGCCGGTCGCGTGGTACGCCACGCACACGAACCTGCCGGATGGCTCGTTCGACCCCTACCGGTTCGCCTACCTGCACCGAGTGGACGTGACGGTGCCGGAGGACGCCCGCACGATGGTTCTGCCGAACGACCGCCGCATCGTGGTGGCGGCGGCGGTGCGGTGGCGGGACTCCGAGGAGCTCCGCCCCGCGGAGCCGATCGTGCGCTGACCGCGTAGAACATGCCATGGGTTCGGCCGTGGCATGGCTCGGATTCGTAGGGGCTTCGTTCTTGGCCGGAGCCATCGGCGGCGCCGCGACAGGCCCGGCGATCGCCCCTTGGTACGCCGGCCTCGCCAAGCCTGCCTGGAATCCGCCGAACTGGGTGTTCGGCCCGGTGTGGACCATCCTGTACGCGTCGATGGGCTCCGCGGCCTGGCTGGCTTGGCGGGCCGGGGCCAAGCCCTCGGCGTTCGTTCTGTTCGGAGTCCAGCTGCTGTTGAACGCCCTCTGGTCGGTGCTGTTCTTCGGACTTCGTCGCCCGGACCTTGCGTTCTTCGAGATCTTGGCGCTCTTCGCAGCGATCGTGGCCTGCGCGGCGGCCTTCTCGGCAGCCAGCAGGGCCGCCGCATGGCTGATGGTCCCCTATGCGGCCTGGGTGGCTTTCGCGGCTGCGCTGAATTTGGCGATCTGGCGCCTGAACGCTTGAGAGAACCCCCGTCTTTGGTCCCGTTCGGCGGCGAAGGCCTGTGTGAAGGGTCAAACCATCGTTAAACTGGCAGATGTTGGCTCGGTTGGCGGGAAGAGCGCTTCCGCCTTGGGAAAGGAGCAGGTTGCTTTGCTTGGCAGCTTGGGCCAAAAGGAGGCAGAACATGCACCGATTGCTCTCTGCGGCGCCGATGTTTGCCGGTCTCGCGCTTGCGGCGACGGCGCCCGCGTTCTTCCTGGACACTTCCGGCAGGCTGGGGGACCTCACCTGGAACGACGGTCAGGGAAGCTCGGCCTCGGCCTCGATCGAGTACATCGCGATCGGGGACGACAACTGGAACACCGTCTTCTCGTTTTTCAACGCCAACCGGTTTCAGAGTAGTACGCATGCAGGCATCGTCTGGCTGAACGAGGTTGTCGCAGGCGATCCTGCTCCAGGCGCGCTGAGCGTCCCGCTGTTCGGTGTCTATGAGTTTTCGGGCTTCGCGCATCCGGTGGTTGGCTTGGAGGCCGATCTGGTTGCGGACGAGGATCTGCTCCTAGCCTTCGACGGCGACGACTCCATAGCCAATGGTCCCTTCGATCCCGTGCAGAAGGGTTATGTCGAGTTCAACCAGCTCCTGTATGATGGCTTCGAGTTGAAGTTCAACCGCTATCTCATGACGCCCATCGATTGGATGCCGGATGGGGGCGCCTCCGGTTACGTTGTTCCTCCGCCGGTGACGTATCTCGACGAGCGCTACTTCCTGTTCGGCTCGCTTCGGAACACCAGTGACGACCCAGACCTTCCCTACTACGTTCTGACCCTGCAGGATGGGTTCAAGATGACGCTGAACGCGAACCTGGTTTCCACGGGCGTGCCCGTGCCGGAGCCGGCGACCCTTGCGTTGGGAGCGGGGGCGTTGCTGGCCGCCCTGCGCAGACGCCGCCGCTGAGACGGGCCAACCGAACAGAAACGGGGCGGGGGCGACGCTCCCCCGCCCCGTTTCTGTTGGGCGAAGCTCAGGAGGGCAGCGGCAGACCGAAGGCCTCCAGCCACTGGCGCAGCTTGGCGATGCGGTTGGGCGCGTTCAGGTCCACCTGGAAGGGACGGCCGCGGGCGTCGACGATGATGCCCACGGTGCCGCCCTCCAGCCTCGCCGTCACCGGCTTGCCCTTGCCGGCTCCCACGTTGAAGCCACGGGAGGGCTCGATCGTGAGCTCCCGGAACTCGCCGCGGCCGCAAGGGATCACAGCGACCTGGCCGAACGGCACGCTCAGGCTCACGCCGTCGCCCCGAACGGTCACGCAAGGCTCGCCCTCCTTGCCCGTGCCCACGGGCGCGATGCAGTGGCCGCACTTCACGATGCAGTCGTACTCGAAAACCTGCTTCGCCGCCTCGTAGAAGTGCTCGCTCAGCACGCCGAGGTGGGGCATCATGAAGATCGAGTCGACCGTGAGCATCGTGATGCCCTCCGGCTGGTAGGCGTCCATCATCATCAGCGCGGACTGGGCGCGGCGCGGAGCATGGCTCAGCACGCCGCCCGAGCCGATGATCATGTCGAGCTCCATCATCTTCACCAGCGTCTCGCCGGACGACTTCTGGTCGAAGATCTGGCCGACGTCCCGTTGCTGCTGCAGGCCCGTCAGTCCCCGCGCCAGCGTCTTGTGGTGCTCGAAGGCCAGGCGGAGCGCCTCGCGGGCGACCGCGTGCTCGATCAGCAGGTCCTCGTAGGTCTGCGGGATCGTGGTGGGCCGGATCATCTTGTTGCGCAGGCGGTTGCGCACCTCGGCGGGGTCGATGGTGAACGGCACCCAGCGCGCGATGTTCTCGATCCCGGTCTCCTTCAGCACGTTGCAGATCGAGTAGCTCATGCCGAGGTTCGCGGACACGGTGCGGTTGTACACTCCCCCGAACACCGAGAACACGTCGGTGGTGGCTCCGCCGATGTCCACACCCAGGATGTTGATGCCTTCTTGGTCCGCGTAGGCCTTCATCAGCTTGCCCACGGCGTTGGGTGTGGCCATCACCTCCTCGCTGGTCCACTCCAGCAGCTTGCTGTAGCCGGGGGCCTGCTGCATCACGTGCTCGAGGAACATCTCGTGGATCTCGTCGCGCGCGGGATCCAGGTTCTCGCGATCCAGCGACGGGCGCAGGTTGTCGACGATCTTCACGGCGATCGAGTCGCCGAGCACCTGCTTGACCTCCTCGCGGGCGTCCTTGTTGCCCGCGTAGATCACCGGCAGCTTCATGTCGCCGAAGCGCGGCTTGGGGTCGGCCCGGTGCACGATCTCCGCCATGTCGATCAGGTGGCTCTTGGTGCCGCCGTCGGTGCCTCCGGACATCAGGATGATGTCCGGCCTCAGCTGGCGCAGGCGCTCGACCTTCTGGTAATCCTTGCGGCCGTCGTCCACCGCGAGGGTGTCCATGAGGATGGCGCCGGCGCCTAGGGCCGCTCGCTCGGCGGACTCGGCGGACATCGCCTTCACCACGCCCGCCACCATCATCTGCAAGCCTCCGCCGGCGGAGCTCGTCGAAACGTAAAGGTCCGAGGCCTCCAGAGGGTCCTGCCTGTGGCCAACCACCGTCCCCTCCTTGCGCAGACGCCACACCTTGCCGTCCCTGATGAGCCTGCGGCGACCCACCGGGAAGCCCTCGGGCACCGTGGTCTCGGTGATCTCCTCCAGCTCCGTGATGGAGTTGAGAACGCCGATCGTCACGTCCTCGAAAGGCTTCTCGACCGTGGTCGGAGCCTCTCCGCGCGCCACCAGGCGGTATTCGCCCTGGTCGTTCTGCTCGATGAGGATCGCTTTGGTGGTGGTGGAGCCGCAGTCCGTGGCGACGATGCGCTTGATGTCGGAGGGCATGGAACGCATTATGGCTTGGGGCCCTGTAACCGGGCAAGAAAACGGGCCGTAGAACCAGCCATGCCCGAAGCACTCTCGCCCGAGCAGATCCATGCTTCCCTGCGCGACCTTCCCGGCTGGACCTTCGAGAACGGCGCCATCCGGCTCGAACGCGAGTTCGGCTCCTACTCCGAGGGGGTGCTGTTCGCCAACGGCGCGGCGGCCTTGGCCGAGGCGATGGACCACCACCCGGACTTGACCATCGGCTACCGGCGCGTGGTTGTGTCGCTGAGCACCCACTCGGCGGGCGGCGTCACCGAGCTGGACCTGGAGTTCGCCCGCAGACTGACCGCGCTGGGTCGCTGAGGGCCGATCGGATACAATCCCCCCGATCGGGCGATTAGCTCAGCCGGTAGAGCGCCTCGCTTACACCGAGGTGGCCGGGGGTTCGAGTCCCTCATCGCCCACCACCGCTCGGCTCTCCGAAACCGCAGCTCGCGCGGTAGGCGCCTTCCGACCGAGCGCCCCATGCGGGTTCAGCGGCCTTGCAGAGCCAACCCCTCGGCCCGGGGCCCGGACGACGCGGCGGGCACCAGGCGCACCGGCAGCCGGATGGTCTCCGGCGGCGTGAGCGGCCGCGCGAGACGAACCAACAGGCGCCGGACCACGGCGTCCGCCACCGCGTCCCAATCGATCTCCACGACCGCCACGCGGTCCTCGAGTCCCGTCTCGGGCCTCCACGTTCGGCCGAAAACCGCCACGGCGAGGTCCTCGGGCACGCGGAGCCCGGCACCGGCCGCGGCCTGCAGGACGTCGGGCAACAGAAAGTCGTTCATCACGAACAGCCCGTCGGGCCGGTCGGGATCCTTCAGCCGGCGCTCGAGCGTCAGCGTGTCGGCGTCGAGCCGGGCGGAGCTCGTGAGGCAGAAGCAGATGTCCCGGGCCTTGGGCTCCAAGCCGCTGTCGAACAGTCCCATCAGCCAGCCGGAGAACCGCTGATGGTTGACCTCCAGCATGTCCATCATGCCGGTGATGGCGATGCGCCGGCATCCGAGCGACGCCAGGTGCCGCACCGCCTCGCGCGACCCGCCGAAGTTGTCCAGCGTGACCAGGTCGGTGGAGACGGTCTGGAGGCTGTGGTCCAAGGCTAGGAGCGGCATGTCGGCCATCAGCGGCTCGATGCGCGCCGCGTCCGGGAAGCCCACCTTGGACCACACGAGCGCGGCCGCGAAACCATGGCCTGCGGCGTACTCGATGGCCCCCTCGACGCCGTGCAGGCGCGAATCGACGTGCACCAGGTGGTAGCCATGGGTCTGCAGGCGGCTGCCGATGGCGAAGAACAGATCGCGCTGCATGCCCGAACCGTGGTCGATGAACGCCACGTTGCGCGTCGGCGCCTCCACCGGTCCGTGCTGGGCGATGGCGCCCCGGTTCGGGCTGGCCTCCGCCCAACCGCTCTGCACCAGCAGCGACAGGGCCCGCCGGACCGTGCTGCGGCTCACCCCGAACTCCGCCTGCAGCTCGCGCTCGGTTGGGAGGATCGCGCCGATCGGGATTTCCCGCCGGCGGATGCGCTCGCGTAGAGTCTGCTCGATCAGCGGGGCACCTTTGAGTTCGGTTCGGCGGGCTTGTCGGCGGCGCATTCCTCGGTCATTGTAGCACCTCTCGAGGCATACAGATCGCTTCTTGCGAATGCTGTTGCACGTGCCAGCACAGGCATACAAGATGACCCACCACGATCCGCTCGTTGCGGGCAGGCCCGCGTTCCGCTAGACTGAACGCATGCTGGCGACCGCCCTCGTCCTTTCCGTGGCCGGACCTCTGCTGCACCAGCCGGACTCGGCTCCCCTGTCCGACCCTTCCCGTCCCGTAAGCGAGCTGCGGCGCGACGGGTTCACCTTGCAATGGTTCACGGCCTCCGCCTGCGCCACGCGCATCCAACTGCGAGAAGGCGGACCGCAGGCCGTGCTGTGGTCGAAGACCCCCAGGCCCGACCCTTGGATGGCGGCCGCCGTGCGAACGCTCGAGGGACCCAAGGGCGTGCGCCGGTTCCACCGCTTGGAGGTGCGCGGCCTGAAGCCCGGCACGCGCTACTACTACCGCATCTTCGATCCCGGGGCGGAGCCGACGACCCAAGAGAAACTCTGGGGGGCTTCGCCGCCCTGGAGGCGGGAGCACGCCGTGTCCACGCTCGCTCCGAAGGGACGCAAGACCGTGATCCGAATCCCCATCAAGGTCCTGCTGATGCCGAACGTGATCGACGTGTCGTCCGGCCTGCGCGCGGGCGCCCCCAACCCCGAGCCCGTGACCGACGAGCAGCTGGAGACGGCCAAGCGGGAGGTGCGCCAGGCCGCGCTGTTCTTCTGGGTGAACAGCGGCATGAGGCTGTGGATCGATTTCCAGTTCTTCGTGGACCGTCGCTGGCAGAGCTGGGGGCCGGTGCCGGAGGGCGCCGCAGACTTCTACAGAGGATGGCCGGTCTGCCGCAGCTGGGCTGGAGTGGACTACGCGCCGCCGGGAGGAGGGGCGTTCACGTTCGTGGACACGAGGAACGTCGAACGGGTCAGCCTCGAGCCTGTGGAGGAGGAGGTTCCGTACGCCGGCCAGATCGAGATGGCCTGGCCGCGTCGGTGGAACGACGACGCCAAGCAATGGGAGTTCCTCGGCAGCGGCGGCGGCACCTACGGACCCGACGACTGGCCCCGCGGAGTGCCTGGTCGCTCGCAGTATTTCGGAGGCGGAGACATCGCCTGGCTGACCTGCCACGAGTTCCACCACCAGTTGGAGGCCTCCAGCGCCTTCAGCCTCTCATGGCGCGAGGACGAGAGGATCGTGTTCAACCACTATGCGCCGCGCCAGCGCAAGACCTCGCCGGACGGCAAGGTCCAGGAGAACGCATGGACCACCTCGGGCCGCCACGGCGAGCACTGGGACGGCATGGCCTTCTGGGACCGAACGCTCTCGGACGCCCAATGGCTCCGCACCTACTTCGGCGAGACCCTCACGGTGGCCGACCGAGACGAGGACGGCTTTCCGGACAGGGACTCTCGCCTGCCGCTGGACGAGCGGCGCTTCGGCTCGCGGACCGATCGCAAGCGCTCCGACGGCGTCCTGACGGACCTGCAGAAGGCGATGCTCAGCCACTGGATCCCGAACCCGCTGCAGTCCACCTGGGTCAAGCAGGGAACCCAGTACAGGCTCCCTAAGCCGCTCCAGCGCGACTCGGACGGCGACGGGCTGGAGGACGCCGCCGACCCCGCTCCTCTGGAGCCCTGGCCCGCGTTCGTCTGGCCTCTGCGCTCGGAGACCGACGGCGACGACTCCGAGTGGACCGACGTTCCGATGGCCGGCGAGCTGCGGCTGGGTGGGATCCGCTGGACCTACCGGCACGCCCACGACGAGGCCGCCTATTACGGCTCGATGCGCCTTTCGGGTCCCTGGCGGCGGGCCTACGTCACCTTGGACGGCGAGGGCAAGGGCGTTTACTCGGGCGAAGGAGTGCTCGGGTTCGTGGTGCAGGACGGCGAAGCGGTCACCGTCGGAAGCCACTTCGAGGAGCCGCGAGGGATGGTGTGGAAAGCCAGCCGCAAGGGCGACGACACGGTGTTCGAGTTCCGCATCCCGAACCGGGGCGAAGGCCCTTGGTTCTGGACGAGGGGAGGCCGGGAGATCGGCCTGGTGCTTTACGTGGCCGACGACCAGGGACGCGTGTTTAGCGTGCACGAGCCGTACCGGCCGTTCTACTGCCTGATGCTCGAGCCCACCGGCCGCCCGCCGATGCCGTCCTTCGGCGCGCCTTCCGACCTTGGTTCGACGGAGTCGGCGCGGCGGCTGAGTCCCGGCAGCGACGGAGTCGAGGTCGGAGAGGGCTGGCGGCGCGAGGGAGACGCGTGGGTTTGCGACCGCCAGGAGGAGGCGTTGCTGGCCATCCCGATCCCACCCAGCACGGAGTTCCACCTGTGGGCCCGAGTGCAGGCGCGCCAAGACGCGATCCTCGGCGCCTTCGTGTCCAGCACGCGGACGCCTTCGGCGGGCGAGGACTATGTGGGGTTCGTGGGAGGCTATGGCAACACGGTCACGCGGCTGAGGCTGTTCGGCGAGGAGCGCGGCGACTCGACCACCCTGCTCACGCCCGGCTGGCACACGCTGCAGCTGTCCCGCGCGAACGGGTCCGTGTGGATGCTGTTCGACGGCAAGCCGATCCTGTGGTCCCCCGACCCCAACCCTTCGGCCAAGGTCGATCGCCTCGTGGTGATCGGCGGCTACGGCGGAGCGCAGAGGGTGGCCGAGATCCGGTTCCAGATCCGGCCGAACCCCTAGCCCGCCGGAAGCGTCTGCTGGATCGAGGGAGGTTCCCAAGTGATCGCCATCGCGCTGCTCGCAGCTCTCGCCGAATCCAGCGCCCCCGACTGGGGTGTTCTGGCGCGCAACGATCTGGCCTCGAGGCTGCGCCTGCGGCCCGAAGAGGTCCGCATGGTGGAGTCTCAGTCCGTGACTTGGCCCGACGGCAGCCTCGGCTTGGCCCGGCTCGGCGAGATGGCCACGATGGCCCTGGTTCCCGGAGCGTCGCTCGTGCTGGAGGCCAAGGGACGCCGCTTCCGCTACCATGCCGGCGGCAACGCGGTGAAGCTCGCCGGACCCGTCGCCCTGGACCGATTCTCCCTGCTGTACCTGGAACCCAACGAGAGCGACCCCAACGGCAACGGCAGCCTCGTGCGCTCGTCCGTGCTGGGGTACGGCGCGCAGACCGTGCTGTCCGGCGTGACCGCGTTCGAGCCGGGGCCGGGGCCGGCGGTGCTGGCGGTTCGGCGCACGTCGCGATCGGGCCAGCAGCTTTGGCTGTGGACCCCGCAAGGCGGACAGCCGCGCCGGCTGCACGCCGCGTTCTCCTACGGGCCGCTCGCCGTGGACGGCAAGGCGGGGCGGTGGGCTGCGGTGTTCCGAGCCACGGCGGGGGGAGCCTTCCGAGTCGCATGGGGCGAAGTCGGCGGAGACAGGCCTCGGGAGACCGACCCTCCCGTGGGACAACCGGTCGATCGGCTGGCCTTCGAAGCGGGCGTTCTTGCGGCCCGCACGGGAACCAAGTGGCGGTCGCTCGGGCAGGCGGGATGGGAGCCGTCCGCCGATCGGGAGGCTTACGACGAGCGCGGACGATGGCTGCTCAACCGCTCGTTCCGCCTGGAGGCGCGCTCCATGGCGGCCTCGGACGGCGGCCGCCGCACGGTGGTGGCCAAGGTCCACTTCTCCGGCATGGAGGCATCCCGAGCAGAGCTGCCCGGGCTCGAGTTCGACCGCTTCGAGCCTCTGGCGGACGGTTGGGTGCTGGTCTGTGGGCGCGAGGGCGAGGCTTCCGCCGCCTACCTGGTCCATGCGGACCTCGGCTGGGTGATCCCTTCCTGCAAGGCGCGCGGCCCGATCCGCGCGTTCGACATGCCGGCGGCTACGCAGGGCGGCCTGCCTGCTCGGTCCCTTGACAGCGAAGGGGGCGAACGGGTTCAATGAACAGCTGATCCGTGGGGGTATAGCTCAGCTGGGAGAGCGCTTGCATGGCATGCAAGAGGTCACGGGTTCAAGTCCCGTTACCTCCACCAAGGGTCCCGTTAGAACTTCGCGCTGAACGTGAGGCGCAGGAAGGTGTCCGGATCCGGCTTCGGCCGGTCGTCCGCCTCGCGGTACTCCACCCGAACCAGCACGGGGACGAGCTCCACCGCTTCGGCGATGCGCCAGCGAGCTCCGAGCAACCAGACCGTGGGCTTGCCGTCGGGGGACATGCGGAAGTAGTCGATGTCTTCCGCGCCCGGGATGGGATCCTGACTCGCGTGCACCCAGAGGAAGGGCTTCAGGGCCACCGAGGCGTTCCACTCGGCGTACAGGGAGCCGACCTCGAGCGTTCGGCTCGCTTGGCCGGGCTGGCTACGGCGCTGCGCCGCGGCCACCAGGCCGAGCTTCCCGGAGGCCCCGACGCGCACCGCCTCGAGCTTCCAAGTGGTCCACTCCTCGCCGTGCTTGCGGTCCCACCAGTCGGCGTACAGGTCCAGGAGCAGACCGGGTGCGGGCTTCCAGCCCAGCCGGCCGTACGCCGCACGAGTATCCCCCGAGCTGGACTCGGTGCCGCTCGCGTCGCCGAGCACAACCTGGTAAACCCAGCGGCCGGTCCGATCGAGAGGGCCCTGGAAGCCCAGCCCCTTGTCGCGCGTCCAGCCCATGCGGAACAGGTCCAGCGTGTGCTTCTCAATGGGACGGTAGGCCAGCTCGGTTTCTGCGGCCTCGGCGGTCGGGGTGGGCACCAGGCCGAAGAGCACCGCGTGCCCTGCACGCTCCCACCGAATCCACAGGTCCTTCGCGTAGGGCTTCAGCTCCGACTCCGTGCGGAAGTCGCCGGGATCCTTGGCCTCGAGACGGAATCGAGTGGAAAGGCCCTCGCCCAGGCCGGCGTCGAAAGTGAGGTTGATCCTCCGGATCCACGTGCCGCTCTTGCCTTCCACCGAGCGATCGTGGTGACCTAGGACGCCATAGAGGTCCCCGAACAACACCCCCGAAACCCTGGGCGACGCCTCTCCCTCACCTTGAGCCAGTCCCACCGTCCCCAACGCCAGCCACAGACCCACCAACCTCACTCCCGCCATCGGCTTCATCTCCTCTTAACAAAGCGCAGAACGATTGTGGCACCGAACCCCTCGAGGACGTTTCGGGGCCGGGAAAGGCTCGATGGGACCCCGCAGCGTTTCCCGCACGTTCGGACTATCGCCTGCAGACAATCTGCTTCTCTTGGAACACAAGGTGTGTTTCAAGCGTTGCGAAGTGTTGTATAGTGGAAGGCAGGCCGTTCGTAGCAGGAACGGCGGGCGCGGCAGGCCGCGCCGAGGAGCGTTTCGACGATGAAGCGAGCGTTTACTCTGATCGAGCTTCTGGTGGTGATCGCCATCATCGCGATCCTCGCCGCGATCCTCTTCCCGGTCTTCGCCCAGGCGAAGGCGGCCGCCAAGAAAACCCAGTCGCTGAGCAACATCAAGCAGCTCGCACTGGCCGTCAAGATGTACCAGGCGGATTATGACGACGTGTATCCGGTAGGGTGCGGCAGCTGCTGGTGGCAGCCTCGCGACGGCGGTTGGACCTACAGCATCCTGCCCTACATGCGGAACTGGGAGATCCTGCGCTCTCCGGGCGACCCGAAGGACCGCAGCCCGTGGCAGAGCTGGGCCAGAACCCACCCCGACTTCGTGAACATCTCCTACGCCAGCAACGGCGTGATGATCTGGCAGGACAACAACTGGGGCATGCGCGGCGTGATGGGCCTGAACCAGAAGAACGGCACCGAGTGCGGCTGGTTCGACGGGCCCGGCGTGACGCCCGAGGGCGTCATCAACAACGTGGCCAGCACGGTCATGTTCACCGAGCGCAACAACAGCGCGCCGACCTGGGGTCCCAGCAACTTCATGGCAGGCGTCACGTGGTGGGACGGCGCGGGCTACCCGGGCGCCTGGCCGGACGGCACCCGCGACGGAACCCCCTACCGGTTCCGCACGGACTGGGGCAGCGGCCCCGAGTTCATCGCCAACCAGGACAACCGCAACGGCGCCGTGAGCACCAACTGGCAGAACAAGGCCTGCTTCGCGTGGACCGACGGCCACGCGTCGGTGGTCAGCCCGGTGTCGACGAACCCGGACCCGACCAACCGGCCGCAGGACAACCTGTGGAACGCCTATCGTCCGTGAGCACCACCCCGGGCGGGGCCGAGCGGCCCCGCCCTGCCCCTTCCGTGGAGTCCCGCATGAGAACGATCTGGTTCGCTGCGCTGATGGCGGCCTTGGCTTGGAGCGCGGTGGGATGCGGCTCGCAGAGCGAGCCGCTCACCAAGGACGAGATGCAGCGGCTTCAGAACCCGTCCAAGGAGCCGCCCCCCGAGGCGAGCGCGGGGCCTCCGCCCGGCGGCAAGGCCCGCCCGGCGAGCAGCCTGGATCCGGGCTACGAGAGCCCCGCCCCCGCTCAGGGCCGATGAACGAGGCTTGCTGGCGCCGGCTCGCTCCGGCGCCCGTGTCCGAGACGGCGGCGGTCCGCCGCGCCCCAGGGCCGGCGGCCGCCGTTCCTCTGGGTCGGCAGCGTCGCACCCGAAGCCCGGGCCGGCGCGAAGGTACACTGTCTGCTCGTCCGGGGGCATAGCTCAGTGGGAGAGCACCTGCTTTGCAAGCAGGGGGTCGGGGGTTCGAATCCCCCTGCCTCCACCACCGGGTGGGCCCGATCCCGCCCAAACGTGCGCGTGAGCCTCAACCCGGGTGCAGCACGCGCCTCCGGAACTGCAACGGCGTGCAGCCGTACTCCCGCCGGAAGGCCTCGTGGAAGCGGCTGAGCGACCCAAAGCCCGACTCCAGAGCGATCTCCCCGACGGGCTTGCTCGTCGTAGCGAGGAGCCTCTGGGCGTGCGAGAGGCGGTGCTGGTGGATCCAGCTCAGGATCGTGGTGCCGAACGTCCGGCGGAAGAGGGTCATCGCGTAGTTGGGGTGCAGCCGCACGTGGGCCGCGACCGTCGTGGTGCTGAGCGGTTCGGTGTAGTGCAGCGCGATGAACGCCGCCATGCGCTCCGCGCACCCCAGGTCTTCGTGCGGCACGCAGGACCAGCTCCGCCGGGCCGCGGGTTCCGCGTCTCCTCCGATGCGCCGAGAAAGCCGGAGCAAGCGGGCGTGGACCTCCAGCGAACAAGCCTGCACGCGGTCTGGCGTGCCCTGCTCCAAGTCCTCGACCCACTGCTCGAAGCGCATCCGATCGTGGTCCGCGGAGGCGCCCGGGTGTTCGGCCACAGCCCGCCCGGCCAGCACCGCCTGGGTCAAGGCATCGGGCAGACGCCACTGGAGGAACCACGCGAGGGGGATCGTCACCACGAAGTACTCCGTGAGGCCCTCGAAGCCTACCACCTGGTGCGGCACGCACGCCCAGAAGGCGGTCAGCCGCTGGGCCTCCACGACGACGCGCCTCCCACCGATCAGAACCAGCAAGCGGCCCGAAGGCAGGTAGTTCAGCTCGACCTCGTTG
>JAOACB010000020.1 GCA_026418055.1 Fimbriimonadales bacterium | reverse complement strand
GAAGCGGCCCCGCGCCCGGTACACCCGCAGCCCGACCCGCAGATTCACCGCCGCGTCGTGCCACTCCTCCCCCTCCTCGAACCACCCGGTCCACAGCTGCAGCAACCCCACGCTCCGGCCACCATCGCCAACCGCCCCCGGGCTCCAGCGCGATTCACACCAGGCGATTGCCGCCACCTCATCCCACAACTCCACCGGCCACCCGGTCCATGCCAGCAGCTCGAGCAATTCCCCCGCCGTGAGCTGCCCGCCGCCCGCACGGGTCCGCGCCACCGCCGCCGCCACCGCCTCGGCCTCGAACCCCGGAGGTTCCCCAGGCTCCCCCGCCGACCCACCCTCGCCAACAGCCAGCATCGGCACCACCGCCCGCCACTCGCTGGGGCCCTGCGCCACTAACTCGACCGGACCCTGCGCATCTCCGCCGGCGCCGACCGCCGCCCTCAGCCCCAGCGCCCCCACCAGCACGGCATTCGCCGCCAGCCCCGCCAGCGCGACCCTCACGCACCGCCAGGGTTCACCGGTCCCAGTGCTGCCTGCACCATCCCTGACCCTCCTCGTCGAATCGGTACGGGCGCTGCCCGCAGATCGGACACCACTCCGGACCTTCTGGGGAAGGTACCACCTTATCGGATGTCACCACACCGCCAGCACTCGCCGCCAGCCCGAACCGCACCGGCTTCTCCCCCAACGCCACCACCCGACCCTGCCGCTCCAACACCCGCAACGCCCGCCCCATCTGGTCCACCTCCGAGCGCTCCTCCAGCCGCAGCCTCTCCGCCAGCTCCGCCGCGCTCAGCGCCCCCGCTTGCAGCGCATCGGCGATGCGCAGGTGCAGCGGCAGATTCTCGCCGCCGATGCCGTCCCCGCGAATCTCCACCGGCTCCGCCCCGATCGGACCGTCCGGGTCGATGAACCCAACCCGCACCGCCAGCGGCCGCTGCAGCCGCGGGCCGACGTTCGACTTCGAATGATGCAGCGCCAGCAGCAGCGACCCGTCCAGCTCCGGGTCTCCCGCCCGCAGGTCGTAGACCGCCTGGCAGCCGTTCCAGAAAAACACACTCCCCGCCGGCGCCGACGTCACCATACCCGCCGCCGCCGCCTTCGAGACGTGGGCAATCATCACCTTCGTCCCCGGCACCCGCTTCAGGGCGTTCACGGTGCCGGTCGCCACGTCCGGGTCGTTCACGTTCCCACCAGCAGCGAACGCCACACTGTCGACGATGGTCAGCACGGCGCCCTCCTGGTAAGCCAGCTCCACCACGTCCGACTCCGCCGCCGCGAACCGCGACGCATGCGCCCGGTAATGCAGGATGTTCCCCGGGAACTCCAGCCCCGCCCCGACACACAGCCGGGTCAGCCGCCGCGCGTGCAGCCGGTGATCGTTCTCCCAGTCCACATAGAGCACCGGCCCCGATACCAGCGGGTCGAAGCACCCCACCCGCCGACCCGTGGCCACCGCCAGCGCCAGCATCGCCGCCGTCAGGGATTTCCCCGTCCCTCCGTGCGCCACGATGCCCGTCAGCAGCCCCTCCGGGATGATCCCCCGGCACAGCATCGGCTGCGCCAGTTCCGCGCCCTCCAGCCGCGCCAGGCGCGTCACCAGCCCCTTCTGATCCATCTGCGAGACCAGCACGACACACATCCGCTCGAGCAGCCGCCGCCAGTCGTACTCCTGTAGCTCCCCCCACGCTTTTCCCGCCACCTCGAGGCTGCGCATCAGCCCCGGCAGCGACCGGTCCGACGTCAAATTCACCCGCGGCCGAACCAGCAGCGGCCGCTGCTGCCCGTCCGCATCCCCCACCATCGCGAACAGGTCCGCGAGGATGTGGCCGTCATCTGGACGGACGTTCTTCAGCCGCACGAGCAGCCCGTGCCGGTCGTCGCGAAAGTGGAACGTGCTCTCCCCATACCTCACCCACCACCCGCCCTGTGCTGTGGGTTCCATCGCTCAGACCCGCTCGCCGCGGAGGTGCGCCCGGTAGATCGCCCGCTGCTCCTCGTCCGTCTCCGCCTCGAACCACGCCCCCGGCGATGGCACGAGCTCCAACCCGGCCCGCGCCACGGCCACGTCCCACGGGTCCAGCTGCTGGAAGACCGGGCTCAGCAGCTGCCGCCACCACTCCGGATCGAACGGCCGGGTCCACCCGGCGCCCAGCTCCGGCGCAACCCACAGGTCCGCCAGGTACGCCACCAGCTCGTCAACCAGTTCGTCGGCCGAACCGTACAGGTCGGCCCACTGGTCGAGGCACACGTCCCAATCCACTGTCGCGTCAGGGTCCATCGCTATCCCTCCGTATCTGCGCGATCCGGCACGCCAGGTAGATCGCCATGTCCAGCGCCTCCTCGAGCGCCTCCACCTCGAGCTGCCGCCGGTCGGAGCTCAGGTTGAGCGGGCCGTACCGCCCGCGGCCGTCCTCCATCCGGGAGCGGATCAGCTCGAGCACCAGCGCCTCGTCCGGCGACATCTGCCCGCGCCCGGTCATCCCCAGCACCTCCTGAGCGCGAACGACGAACCGACGGGACAGCTCGGCCTGCTGCACGGGACAGCGGCGGCAGGCATGGCGATGTGAAGCTCGTCGCCGGGCGGGACGATGTACTCGTCGATGACGCCGCGCCCGCGGCGGATGCGGACGTGGAGGTGCGGTTGACTAGTCATCCTGCCGATCCCCCTTCAGGTGGCGTTCAATGAGCCGCACCACGAACCGCGCGGCTTTTTGGAGCTGGGACTTCCTGGTGATGTGGAGGCGGTAGCAGGCTGCCACATCGCGGTCGATAGTGCTGAGGATCATCAGAAGAAGCGGCCCCGCCAGCACGAGCATCGCCTCCCGCTTGCCGTCGTCAGACTCACAAACAGCCCACTCTGAGGTAACCTGGACCGTCCAGCCGTTCTGTGCGATGGTGCCCACTGCCACGATCAAAACCTGCGCCGGGTAGCCCGCTCTGAGGTCGAGTTTTCCGTTGGCAAGCGTGCCAACGGTCATCTGTGAAACTGGCGTCAACATGCTAGTGGCCCTCCCCTGCCTGCTGCGCTGCGACGACACGCCGCGCGGCCCGGAGGCCGAGCGCCGTCAGCCGTTCGGAGGCTTCCGAGAGGTGGCCGGCGGCGAGGCGGAGCCAGCCGCTCGCCGCCAGCACGGCCCGCATCTCCGACGGGTCCACGTCGGCGATCAGCTCGACGCACCGGGCGATGTCCCGGGCGCGGCGCTCGATCTCAGCGCACAGGGGTTCGATGTCACCGGGCGGGATGGGACCGGTTGTCGGGTCGTCCAGCGGCAGTGAAAGATGCTGGTTCATGGTGTCAGTTCCTCCCGGCCGCGAGCGCCATCAGGTCGTCGAAGGCCCGCTGAATTTCCAGGAACACCGCCGGGTCCCCACCGGCGTCGGGGTGGTGGCGCTTCGCCAGCGCCCGGTAGGCAGCGGCGACCACCTCAGGCGGTGCGCCGCGCTGCACCCCGAGAACGTCCCACGGCGAGGGAGCCCACGGCTGCATCGATGGCGCCGGCAGCGCGTAGTGCTGCCGCATGAGCTCACCCAGCCCCCGCCCTTCCGCCAGCCGGATCGCCTCGACCGTCAGGTAGATCGCGCGGAGGTTGTCGGCTGGACGCGGGAACTTCGCGGTAGACAGCGTGCGCTCCTCGCCCGACGGCAGCATGTAGTGCAGCGTCACGCGGCGCTCGTCCTCGGGTCGCTCCTGCTCCCGTCGGGACGGCGGAGCGGCGCACTCCACCGTCCACGCGCGGCCAACCCCCCACCGCTCCATGCACGCCCGGAGCTCGGTCATCGTCTCCGCCCAGGGCTTCCGTGTGTAGGCCATCACCATCCCTCCCGGATCAGGCTGCGAACCACCACCGCCGCGCAGACCAGCGCCGAACCGACCAGCGCCGCCTGCACGACCACCGTCAGCACGTCCACGCTATACCTCCAGCCCGCGCCCGGCTGCTGCCGCCTCGCGGTTCGGCGCCCGCACGCCCACCATCTCGCGGCACTGGTGTTCCCCCTCCAGCGGCCAGCTCACCAGCCGCAAACTCGGGAGCAACAGTACCGAGCTGCCGCACCGCGAACACACCGTGAACCGCGCCGCCTGCACGAATCGCTCCACGGCATCGCCTGCGACCGGAACCTCGTCGAACCCCCCCTCCGGCCTCGCCATCAGCGCCCGGCCGTGCGCCATCAGCACCCCGTAGAGGTCAGGGTCGACCTCCCGGATCGCCAGCCATGCAGCAGCCTCCTCTCTCGCCATCGCACGCACGTCCCCGTCGCTCACTGCAGCGCCTCCAGCTTCCGCCGGATGTAGGCGAGCAGGTTGCCACGCTCCCGGTTCGCCTCCCACCAGCGCTCGAAGTCCGCCGGGTTCGAGCCGCAGTTGAGCACCATGCCCACGTGCCCGAGGTCCCACGGCGAACCGTCCAGCATCTCCTGCAGCTCAATCCAGAACGCCGTGAATCCCGACCCGTCCGGTGCCGGCGAAGCTTGCTCCTCAACGATCACGCCATCCTCGTCCACGACCGCCGCCACTGAGACCTCCTTCGTCGCGCTCTTCGCCCGCGGCCGCTGGATGACCCGCTCGGCGCCCCGCACGCGCTGCTCGTTCGCCTCGTCGATGGTGGCGACGACCGCGTACTCCGCATCGACGTAGATCCCGGCCAGGTCCTCCGGAAACCGAGACCGCAGCGCGCCCGCCTCCGCGCACTTCGCCAGCATGTTGGCCGGCGACTTCGCCCACATGGCATTCGGCACCTTCGCCCCCGTGCGCCGCCCATTCTCGTCGTACTCATCGACGAGCTGGACGTACTCCCGGTAGAGCGCCACGTGCCAGCTGTAATCCGCGTCCCCGCGCCGCCGCACACCGACCTTCGCCGCAAACGGCGGCTCGTCTTTCACCCACACGTCCTGCCAGACCCCATCCGGCCCACACCAGTAGGGCCCCGCCTTGCCTTCGTACTCGCCGCTCCGCTGCGCGATCAGCCGGTACCCATCGATGCCCGTCTGGATCGTCATCTGCGGCCGCTCCACCCAGTTCCCGCGCTCATCCTTCGCCCGAGCCTTGCGCACGACGGCATGAATCTGCCCGGCCCGGGGGTCGAGCCCCCGCGAGCGGGCCGTCCACAGGTACAGCGCAAACTGGTCGTCCGTCGTCCCCCGCGCGAACGTCTCCCGGATGAGCCTCCGCTCGGCATCCGTGTACGCCGTAATCGCATGCTGCTTCGCTTCCACCAGGTCGGTCATTTGCTCGCCTCCTTCCACTGGGCCGGCAGCGTCACCACCGGCAGTTCCTCGGCCCACACGCGAATCCCTGGGATGGCGGCCGCTGCCACCTCCCCCATCGCCCGCACGGCCTCATCAACCTTCGCGGCGTCCACCGTCAACCACTCGCGTGGCACGGCCGCCGCATCGAGCAGCTCCCACTTCCAGCTCGTCCGCCAGCTCACACCCGGCACGGTGGGCAGGGTTGCCGCCACTGGCGCAGCCAGCGCCCCCGCCTTCGCCCGCCAGTGCGCAGCCCGCTGCGGTTGGCCCTTGGCCTCCCACTCATCCGCTTTCTCCAGCGCCCGCTGACGCTCGCGTTCGGCACGGATGGCCACCATCTCGGCCTGCGCGGCACACTCGGCGCGGAACCGGGTCAGCGCCTCTACCAGCGCCTCCTCCGCGCTCTTCAGCGCCTGCTCCGGCGCCCGGTACCAGCTGTCCAGCCGCCGCTTCTCGTCGAGCAGCGGCCGGGTGACCTCCTTCCGCTGCTCCTCGATGCGGCGCATTACTGCGCGCAGCTCCTGCAGCGCCGCCAGCGCCCCCTGATACGCGGGGACATCGCCGATGACTAGCGATCGCACCCGCACCGCGAGCTGCCCCGCCAGCTCGGCCAGGTCGCGGCTCTCATCCGGAACCATCGGCACGCTCAGCATCACATCGCCTCCTTCCAGTTCCAGATGTCCAGCGCCGCCGCGAAGATGCTCCGGTCTCGCGGGTCCCGCATCGGCACGAGTGAGTACCGGCCCTCCGGCCGGAGATGCACCACGTACCGGTCTCGGTAGTGCAGCCGAAGACTTCGCTCCAGGTACCCGTGCTCGACCATCCACGTCAGGGCCTCCCAGTACCCTGCCAGCTGCGGCCCCGCTGAGCGCGGCACGCGCGACCCGCTCTTGATGTCCAGCAGCGCCATCCGCCCGCCGAGCTGGCCAACACGGTCCACCGTTCCGGCGTACCCCAGCTGCAAATTCACCACGCGGTGCTCCACCAGCAGCGGCTCGAACCCGGATTCCTCCCGGAAGCGCCGCCACGCTGCCACATACCCCGCCAGCTCCGGGTCTAGCGATTCCTCATCGAGGTCGTCCCGGTCGGCCAGCGCCGTCGCCTCATGCACGGCAGTCCCTCGAAACGCCGCGAAATCGAGGACATCCTTCGGCACATCCCCAAAGTCATCGAGCACGCGCAGAACCTGCGTCACGCTCGGCAGCCGCCGCCCCTCCCACGAATAGGCGTGGTTCGCCTCGTCGACTACCAGCCCCTGAATCATCTCGCCCTCCATGCACTCGCCCCCTGTCGTGGCGCCGGGGAGGGAGCGAGTGAGCGAACGCCTCCCCGGCGTCGTGCCTGGACTTGCCCCTGTTGCTCGGCTAGCGAGGCCCTCCTTTCTCCGAAGATTGCCGCTGCGAATCCCTCGTGGGCCCGGGTCTTTGGCTGCGCGGGATTCGCCTGCGTCCTCGAGCAATGCGGGAGAAGTGCTCCCGCCCGTGCCGCTCCAGCGTGGCCATACCGCCGGCATACCCGGCCTCGGCCGGCGTCACCGGAGCACCTCCACCCCGTACTGCCGACGCCAACGCCGGAGCGTCAGCTCGGACACGCCGAGCTCGCCGGCGGCCTCGGCAAACGTCGGGTGCCGTCGCAGGAGCGCCGCCAGCTCCTCCGCCGGCGTCCTCCCCGTCCTCTGCGCTTCGCGCTCCAGCACATTCCTCGGCCGCGGCGGCCGCTCGACAACGATGACGTCCATACCAAACCTCCACGACATCTGGTGTCGCTCACAGACTAGCTGTAGTCACCACTCACTGCAAGGGGTATGTACCGAAGATTTATCGGCAACATCTTCTCCGCAGCGCACCATTCGGCTACCATTCACCCAACCGCACACGGAGGAACCACGTGCCAGCCACCCCTAAGACGCCATGGCATCGCGAGCGGACGCGATGGATCGCCGCCCGCATCCGACAGGCGCGGCGGGCCGCAGGCCTCACCCAGCTGGACCTGATTCGTGCCGCGCAGCTCCCGTACTCGCAAAACTGGCTGTCTGAAGTGGAGCGCGCCGAATTCGCCGTCGACCCGGTCGACCTGTTTCTCATCGCCCGCGCCACCGGCTTCCCGCTCGAGTGGTTCATCGACCCGGAGTACGACCAGCGTAGCCTCTCTGCGCCCACCACCCGCCTGGAGTGGGAGCGGCTCTACGACGACCGCGACCTCGCCGCGGTGCACTGGCACATCGACCAGTTCGCCCGCCGCTGCCGCGAGGCTGCCGGTATCGAACCTACGTCCACGGAGGTGCCCTAGTCGCTCCAGTTCAGCCGATGCCAGCAACGCTTGTTATTGCCCCGACCCAAAGGTCGGAGGTTCGAATCCTCCCGGGCGTACCACCACCACAGTTTTATGTGCACCTGCAGGTTCGTGGGCCCGGGCAATCCACACCGAGGTGTTCACACAACATGGCCCCCAAGTCGTCATCTGTCGAACCTACGGTCACACCCCCCCCGTGGGCGACCGGGTCCATCCGCGAGGCTCGCGATGAGTGGCTCGCCACCTACTACGCTGCCAGCCCCAAGACCGTCCGCAACTACCGCGCCATCACCGACCGCATGCTCGAAGCCCTCGAGGCCGACGGCATCGCCGACCTCGCCGACGTCTCCCCGCGCCACCTGACCCTCTTCCTCGCCGCAGAGTGGGAGCGCCCCCGGCGCACCACCCGCCACGACGGCGACCGCGCCGACCAGAACCGCATCTCCACCTCCATGGTCGTCGCCACCCACGCCGTCCTCAGCATCTTCTGGAAGTGGGTCCACCACCAGGGCTACACCGACGCCAACCCCATGGCATCCGTCCGCCGCCCGGCAACCCCCAAGCTCACCCGCACCGCGCTCTCAGCCGACGAGGCGCATGCCATCATCGCGAAGTGCCGCGAGAAGGACGACCCCATCGTCGCCGCCCGCGACGAGGCCATCGTCACCCTCTTCCTCGGCACCGGCCTGCGCGTCCGCGCCCTCCTCGGGCTCCGCCTCGGCGATATCGACTGGGCCAACCGCCGCCTCCTCATCCGGGACGACAAAGGGCAAGGCATCGTGCAGCGCCGCGTCCGCCTCAGCCCTAAGGCCTACCAGGCCCTCCGCCGCTGGGTCCGCATGCGCGAAAAGTACCGTGTCTCCTCCGATGCCCTGTGGATCTCCATCCGCCGCCGCCCCATGACCTACGACGCCATCTGGCGCGTCATCCGCTCCCTCGGCGAATACGCCGGCGTCGACGGCCCGGCCCACCCGCACCGCCTTCGGCATACCGCCGCGACCGAGCTCTACCGCGAGACGAAGGACATCCTCATCGTCAAGGCCTTCCTCGGCCACAGCAAAGTCCAGACGACCGAGCGCTACCTCCGCCGCCTCGGCCTCGAGCTCGAGGACGCCGACTACCGCACCCCAGACGAGTGGCTCGCCTGACCTAGCGGCGCCCGGTCCAGCACCCGAAGCCCGTGCCTCCTCCCGTGAGCACGGGCTTCCTCGCGCGACCGGAACGTCAGCACCGGCGCCGCCAGCACCCGCCGCCCCGCCGGCACATGCCCGACGACCAGCGCCCAGTCGTTGCGCCCTACCCGCGCTACCACCGCGTCAACCACTGGCGTCCCTGCTCGCAACCCATCGCGCGATCGGATTCACGAGCGCCGCCACCGCGACCCGTGACCCGGCCACCAGCGTCGCCGCGACCCAGTCTCCCCAGTTTGTCACGGGGTTCTGGTCCGTGGCCACGTACGCCGTCCCGACGTACACGAGGAACACCGCGGCTGCGAACAGCAGCTCCTCCCGCCATTTGAACTGGTACACCTCACACCTCCCGTCGCATGATGACGTCGCCGTCCTCGAGCACATCGAGCACGAACCGCGCTACCGGCTCCCCGGCAGGCTTCGGCCCGTTACTCCCCTCCAGCCTCGCCACTCGCTCCTGCGTGCCGGCGAGCCCCAACCAAAAGTTGTTCCCCATGTAGTCCAGGTAGGCCAGCGTCTGCGCCCCGGAGAGCCGCACCGTCACCCCGAGCGGCTGCTTCACACCCGTCGCCAGCTCCAGCGGAAGCCGGTTCTCCTCCGTGCAGACCACCGGGACCACCCCTCGGCCCGCCAGCAGCCGTTCCACCCGCTCCAGCCTCGCCAGTTCCTCAGCCTTCATACCGTCCTCCTCATCGAGCGCCGCGTAGAACGGCGCATATCTCCCGCTAGGGCATGCCGTCGGCCCCGCGTTGGGGCTCGACCAGCTCCACACCTCCCGGTGCTCCCACACCGTCCTGCCTTCCGGTTCCCGCCGCGCTCGCCGCCCGGTGTAGCGCTCCCATTCCCGCGCGAGGCCGACCATCGCCACGACCTGCGCCGCGTTCAGCGGCGTCCCGGCGACCCCCTCGGCCTCCACCGCCCACAGGCGTGTGTTCGCCTCCCGGTTCCCGCTCGTCCACGTCGAACTCCACACCGGGTAGTGCTGCAGCAGCCGCCCGTCCGCCATCAGCGAGAACATCCAGCTCGCCTGCGCCTTCGGCGTGTACCGCCCGTCGGCGTCACGCTCCTGGCTCATCATCCGGCCGTCGATTCCTCCCCGGCCCCAGCCCTCCATCGAGTGGCACGCGATGCCCTCGCCGCGGTTGCGGTCCGAATACACCTTGTCAGCCGGCCCAGGCTCGCGAACGGCCCAGTCCACCCACCCATCCACGATCACGGCACAAACTCCTTCGGCGCCTCTCGCAGCCGGTCCCGCACCCGCTGCCATATCCGCCGCCGCAAGTCCTCGTCCACCTCGTACTCACACCGGGTCACCCGCACGTCGCGCCGCCCCAGCTCCGCCAGCCCCCGCGCCATCGCCAGCGCGTCGGCTTCCGTATCGAGGTCGACCAGCGCCGACGAGCCCCACGCCGTCATCCACGTGACCATCCACGACACCGCCGGCTCACTCATACCCGCAGCCTCCGTTCCGGCCAGAACGCGAGCAGCGTGATGCCAGCCGCCCACAGGAACACCAGCCCCACGGCCCCCCGCGCGGCCCACTTCACTGGTGCACCGCCTCGAGAAACAGCGGCACCACGATCGCCCCGCACACCACGAGCCCGCCGCCCATCGCCCAGATGAACCGCTCCAGGCGGCCCACCCGCCCGTTCGTCAGCCGCGTCTGCTCGCGCACCTCCCGCAGCGTGTGCCCGACGGCAACCCGCCACGCCCGATCGCTCTCCGGGTTCAGCAGCTGGTCCAGCAGGTCGCCGTCGCTCATCCTCAGTCCTCCTTCCGCGTTCGCGACTTCTCCGCCGCGTAGAGCGCGCGCAGCTGCGCCTTCGCCTTCTCGTACGTCTCGTGCCGCCCCTTCACCTGGTGGGTCTCCGCGTTCTGCACCAGCCACCCACCCTTCGCCCGGACGATCTGGTACGGCATCGCCTCACCTCCTTGCCAGCCGAGAGCGCCGACGTGCGGCGCTCAGCCTTTTCCCAGCGCGTCCAGCTCCGCCACCGTCTGCTCGATGGCGATCTCCAGCTTGCGCAGGTCGTAGAGCGCTGCCGCCAGCTGCTGCTTCGCCTCCGAATCCCGGTTGTTGCGGATGCGCGTGTCTGCCTCTGCCGCCTCATTCAGCGGGTCAGAGAGGATCTTCCGCCACTTCTCGATGTCCAGAGACCGCGCGTAGTGCTGGCTCCCCAGCCCGCCAGCGTGTTCTCCAGCACCTCGCGGCGCTGCTCCGGGCCGAACTTCCGATACTCCATCGAATCCTCCTACGACCGAGATGAGTACACCGGGATGTACCCGATGAGACTTCCGGCGACGTTGTAGATGGCCCACGTGGCCAGTGAACCGCTGACCGATGACCAGCCCGTGCTGATGCCATACGTGGCGTCAGCCACGAGGCGGACGCGGCCGTAGGAATCAACAAGAAACTTCTCCACCGAAGCACTGTTACGCACTCCGAAATAATGCGCACCGGCTGAGTCTTGTAGCATGGCCATCACAACGCTTCCGCTCATTCCGACCGCCCCACTGCTGCCCCCGCTGACCGTTACGTATGATGGACCTGTAGCCATATGGATCTCTGGACCACTGGGGACGGAAATAAGTGCGCCTGATGAATAGGCATAGATGGAAAGCTTGTCCGTTCCGCTGTTCTGCCATTTGATGGCATCGCCGAAGAACCCGGCAGACTTAAGAATCAGGCCTGACGAGTTCCACTCGCTCCCGTCGGCGTCGATGATTTTCCCTCCGGACCCGAGCGTGATGTTCCCCGTCACGGTCAGGTTCGCAAGGTTGAGGCCGCCGAAGGTGCCGGTCACGGTCCCGGTCGTATTCACGGTCCCGCCCGAGCCGAAGTTGAGCGTCCCCGTAGTGATGGCCGACGCCGTGATGGTGCCGCCTGAGATGGTCCCTGCCGTGATCGTCCCGAGGTTCGCGGAAATGGCGCTCAGGCTGCTTACGCTCAGGTGGCTCGCCGTGATCTTCCCGCCCGACAGTGCCACCCCGCCGATGCTCGCGTTGCCGCTTGAATCCCACGAGATGTAATTCGAACCCGTCCCGAGCTGGCCCGCGCCCGTCGCCGCATTGAGCAGGAACGTCTGAGTCCCGCCCGCGTTGTAGCCCGCGATGCCGCCGGCGCTCGAGATCTCCACCCGCGCACCGCTCGCCGCGCTCTGGATGGTGAAGCTTCCGGTCGCCGTCATCGCCCCGGTCGTGGCATTCAGACGGAAGGTCTCAGTGCCGCCCGAATAGGCCACGATGCCGCTCGTCGAAATATCGATGCGGGAGGTGCCGGTGCTCGTTTGGTAGGTGCCACCCAGCACGCCGCCCCCGATGTCGGCGATGGTGAGGGTGCCGATTGCCGCCTTCGGGATGCTGACCACGCCCGACGTGTTCCACGTCATGGCCGTCGTGCCGATGCCGATGCTCCCGCTGCCGTCCGTGTTCAGGCGGAAGGTCGTCGAACTCGGCCCGTTGTACCCCCACAGCCCCGCCGACCCGATCTCCACCCGCGATCCCGTCGCCGGGAACGACGTCGCCGCCACAATCGTCCCCGTGACGTTGAGGCTCCCCGTGTTGATCGTGATGCTCTCGAGCGTGTTCACGATCAGCTTCGACGCTGTCACCGTCCCATCCACGACGCTCGCGCCGCTCAGCCAGAGCGGCCCGTTCAGCGCCCGGCCCAGGCTCCGGTCGGCCAGCAGCGATCGGATCACCGAATCGTGGTAGTCCAGCATCTCCGCCTGGTCGGGCCCGAACGGCTGCATCCCCAGCAGCTCGGCCCGCCGCACCGGGTCGCCCAGCAGCTCCTCGATCTGCGCCCGCACCAGCGCGCTCAGCTGCTCCGTGTCGCTAGGCATAGTCCAGCCTCCGCACCAGCAGCTGCACCTGCTCCTGCGGCTCCTGCCCCTCGTACCGCCAGCTCGGTTCCCCCTCGAACATCGAAAGCCCCGCCCGGTACGTGTCCCCGTACGGGTCCGTCATCGCCACCGTCCCCGCCTCGCACGCCGCCATCAGCCGCTCCCGCATCTCCCGCGCCGTCCGCCGCGACGCCACCCCCTCCTCCTCGTCGTAGTCGCGCAGCCGGAACGCCGCCACCGCGCCCGACGTCAGCACCGGCCGGCTCTCGTAGTTCAGCACCACATCCCGCAGCTCTACCGGCGCCGTCGCCGAGTCATTCGTCAGCGTCACCCGCAGCTGCACCACCCGCCCGCTATCGCCCGTCCCAGGCGTCCAGTACCGCTCCCCGTACGTTGCCGTCACCCCGGTCACCGGCGGCCCCACATCAGCCCATGCACCGCCGTCACACCGCGCGGCCCATTGCAGCGTTCGCCCCGCCCCAACGTTCCGCGCCACGAACTCCAGCCCCCGCAGGTACTTCACCGTCATCGGCTCGCCCAGGTCCGTCGGCGCAAAATCCACCCGCATCGTCCCGCTCGTCCGGTACGCCGCCGGGCGCCCGTCGCGCGTCAGCTCCAGCCACGCCACATTCGCCCCCCGGCCGAAGTACAGCTCCGGCCCGTTCGCCCCCAGCGACGTGATCCACATCGCATTGCAGCGGCCGCTGAACGTGTCGATGATGCACACCGGCGTCACCGGTGAGCCCAGCGTCGCGTCCCCCTCCCGCGCCTTCCGATGCATCACGACGTACGTCGTGTTCGTCGCCGCCACGTGCCACGCCACGTAGGCCCACTTCCCGAACGCAATCGCCGCGGTCGGGAACGCGTTCGTCAGCGGCCCCTCGTTCAGCTCCAGCTCCTCCACGCCCACCGGCCGAGCAGCCCCCTGCTGCAGGTACCGGTACAGCCCCGCCAGCGAGCAGATGAGCAGCTGGTCATGCCACCGCGCGTACCACCGGTTCTCCCCGCTCCGAAACGCCTCGAGGTCCGTCAGCAGGTTCGCCTCGTCGCTCGTCTCCTGGTCGAAGCTGTAGAGCCCCTCCTCCTTGAGGACGTAATCCCACCGGTTGTGACTAAAAACCTGCAGGATCTTCCCGGCAGGATCCCCGATGGGATAGTCCGCGCTCCAGTTCCCGTTCACTCCGTAGAAGTTCGCCGCCGAGCACGTCGACCACTTATTCCCCCACCCGCGCACCAGGTCACTCCCGCGCAGCCCGAAGGCCCGCGCGTACCGGTAGTCGCCGTTCGTGTCAGACGTCGTCGTCGAGGCGGAATAGGTACCCGAAGCATCCCGCCGGTAGAACTGCTGGCTATCGCCCAGCGCCACCGCCACCTGGTCGTAGAACCGCTGCAGGCTCATCACCTGCCCGCCCGGCATCGTCGCCGTCGTCGCCACCGCATGCGTCGCCGGGTTGATCTCCGCGATCTTCGTCCCGCCTCCCGCCAGCACCCGATTCGCCGGCGCCGTCACCTCCTCGAAGCACGCCACTGGCCCGTCCAGCGATGTCGTGATGACCCCGATCGCCGGCCCCGGCAGCACGCGCCCGACGAACCCCAGGTACACGCCCTCGCAATGCTCCACCGAACCCCGGAACGCCCCCCGCGAATCCCCGATCCCCCGGCTCCAGTCATTCCAGCGAAACCGCCGCGGACGCGTCGGGTCCCCCTCCTGCGTCTGCACCTCCCGCGCCAGCCACATCGGCGCGCGGCTCCGCGGGTCCTTCGCCAGGAAAAACGGCTCATCATCGATCAGCACCACGCTGCCCGGGTGCCGCGCCACCGCCGCGCTCACGGCTGCACCTCCGCACACCCGGGACAGTAGCCCAGCCGCAGCAGCCCGCAGGTCACGTCGATCAGCCACGGCCCCAGCGGCCGGTACGCCGCAGGCACCGGCACCACATGCCCGCACCGCAGCGTCGCGCCCGCGAGCGGCGGCACGCGCCCGCTCTCCATCACCACCCACGCCACCGAGCGCACCACCAGCTTCACCGCGCCACCCTCACCTGTGCTACCGCGCGCGGCATCAGCGCCCGCCGCCACTCGCCAACCTCGTCCGCCACCGCCTGGATCGCCGCTGCCGCATCCGCCACATCCTCCCGCCCGCCGCCCGGCGTCATCACCTGCCGCAGCACATCCAGGCACGCCTCCGCAACTGCCCAGTCCACCGGCACCGTCCACCAGTCCCCATCGTCGTTCAGCAGGTCGCCGAACCGGTTGTACACCAGCCGGAACACCGTCCCCCCCGGGAACGCAACCCCCGGCGCACGCTGGAGCGACACCACCGGCTGCCCGCCCACCATCACCACGTCCCAGTCCTCCACCGGACGCCACCCCGGAGCATCGGGGTACGAGCCGGTCGCCCATTCCGCCGCGGTCACCGCCCCCGGCAGCAGGCTCCCGGGCCCCGCGTACTCCGTCACCCCTTCGTCCGCCGTCAGGTAGACCACATCCTCCCACCACACCTTCCGCCGAACCCGGTTGATCGCCTCGTCCACCAGCACGCTCGCGTCCTGGTCCTTCAGCGGCCGCCACAGCTCCAGCACCGTCGACGTGTTCGGCGTCGCCGAGAAGGCGCGGGAGAAATTCAGCGTCCCGCTCGCCGGGACGTAGCCGCTGTTCGCCACCGACCGAACCCGCCGCGTCTCACCAGCCACATTCCCCGCAATCGCCCGCGCATAGTGGTTCGCGTACCGCGCCGGCGACGCATCTGCATCGATCAGGGCCGCACACACCACCGTGTCCGCGTCCGTCCCCGTCGTCACCTGCGCCACCTCGAGCATCCCCAGCCGACGCCCGACACCCTGCCGAATCGCCTTCCGGGTCGCCACCGGCGGCCCCACGGGCATCGGCTCCGAGGCCGCGCCCTCCCCCGGGCCAGCTCCGTAGGGCGCCCAGTACCACCAGTCCGTCTGAAACGCGTCGGTCTTGTTGTAGCTGTAGTCCCGCTGCCCAGCGCTCAGCGCCTCAGAGTGCACCAGCGCGTAGGTGCCATCCTCCGCTCCCGCCCAGTAGAACCGGACGTGCGTGTAGCCGAGCTCGATGAGCCGGCCATCGTCCGGGATGTACGCGGTGACGGTCGCCCCGATGTTGGCTGCAAACCCCGGCACCTACGGCCTCCAGAATCGGGACGACCCCGACTTGCTGGACCCCATTCTGGAACTTCCGAAGCCGCCTGTCATCCACCGCGCAGACCCTGGCGGCCGCCGCTGCTGCAGCGACGACACCAGCACACCCGTATGCTGCGCCTCCAGCATCGCCGCGCCAACCGTCATGAGCGCCGCCGTGAACAGCTTTACGGGCGTTGCATTAGGCATCGAGGCCGAGGCAGCGGCTAGCGCCGCGGCCATTCCCACCGATACGGTCGACGGGGGGGCGCTCGCCCCTGCTGCAGCAAGCAGCGCAGCTAGTGTTGCCGACGCTGTCGCGGCAGGGGCAGCCGCCGCCGCCGTCTGGATCCCCATCGCCCACCCAGCCGACGCACTACCGGGGAGCTCCGCGCCGACTGCCTGAGCCAGCGACGCGCCGGCATTCAGCCGCGCCGTCACTGCCAGCGACGCGCCGCTGGCCGCGAGGAGTCCAAGCGCAGCCTGCAGTGCCGCCGAAGGCGACAGGCCACCGGCAGTTCCTGTCGCAGTCGGGGCGGTGAAAATGCGCGCATGCGCCGCCGCATCGCTCGCAGCGTGAGCGGTTGCGGCCGCTGGACTCATAAGGCTAAGGCCGTACAGCGAGCTTTGACTTGCCGCCGAAGCCGTCAGCAACTCCATGGCGTAGGTACCAGACAGTACCTGCGGCGGGTGCGCTACTCCCGTTCCGCCGAAAGGGGCCAGCGCGTGAGTCAGACGCGCAGCAGCGCCATTTTGGGTACCGCTAACTGAGGCCGGGGCAGGCTGGGCAGCCACCAGCGAGACGCCAACCGCTGGCGCAGATGCCGACGAATGCGCCACGGGCAGCCCGATTGCAAGCGTCGCTGCCGCTTGCTGGGCATTCGCCGCCGCGCTTGGCAAGGCCGCTTCGGCCGCAAGCGCAGCAATCGCCGCCGCTTCAGTCGCCGTTGCAGTCATTACGCCGCCGACGTAGGGAATCGGCGGCACAGTTGCTTGGTTCGCGCTTGCCGAAGCGGAGGGCGCATCGAGAACTAGCGTGATGACCTTCGGCGCAAACCCGAGTCCGATAGCAAGGTTGGGCGGCAGCGTCCCGGGGTTCGAGTACTTCGTCCCAAACCCGCTCGAATCGGACCACGGGTATGCCGTGACGTAGGGGGAAACCGCTATCGCCATAGCGACGGATGCGCCGTCTCCATAGAACCGCACGTAGCGACCGTTTCCCGCTGGCAGCGTCCCGGGGTTCGAGTACTTCGTCCCAAACCCGCTCGAATCGGACCACGGGTACGCCGTGATGTAGGGGGAAGTGAAATGGCTGACGGCGACCGCGCTGCCCGTAACGTTGAAGGCGATGCCGGTGCCGGTGCCAGCTGGCACCGTTGACGGGTTAGAATAGGCCGTTCCGGCACCAGACCCGCTCCACGGGAATGCACTCACGCGAGTCCCGGCTTCCCTTGCCCCTGCCAGAACGGTGCCTTTGGGATTGAACGCAAGGCCACGCCATGCTCCGCCACCGTCTACTGTTCCAAGTAACCCAGAGAATCCCCCATTCCAACTGTATTGCATAACTCTGGACGTGGACGACGTCCCGGTCGTCCCCACGGCGCATGCATTGGCGTGTGGATGAAACACCACCGCCAACCCCTGAAGCGGCGGCAGCGTCCCGGGGTTCGAGTACTTCGTCCCAAACCCGCTCGAAGTCGACCACGGGTACGCCGTGACGTACGGCGAGTCTCCGTGCGCCACGGCTACCGCGGTCATGCCTGCTGCGCCTAACTCCCGGCCTTCGCCGACTTTGCCTTGATGCGCTGCGCCGCCGCCTGCACGCGTGCCGTCGGCGGCAGCTGAGGCTCTGTCTTCGCGATGATGGCTTCGACCTCGGCCATGCGCTCATTGGTCTCCGCGAGCAGCCTTGCTACCCGCTGCCGGTACTCCCCCTCCGGCAGCACCTTCAGCATCTCCTCATACCGCTGCTTGTTCAGCTCGTGGCAGAACATGTCCCGCTCCTGAGCGGCGAAGAACTCGACGACGATGTCGTCCATCTCTTCTTGACTGAGAACGCGGTACTGGCGCGGCATCCTACTCCCTCTCCGGAAGCACGCTGCGCAGCGCCGCCGTGCTCGAGAACATCGCAACCGAAATACCCTTCAGGTCTTGCGGCAGCCACGCAGCGTACTCGAGCAGGCGCGCCAACAGGGCGGTCGCCGCGCCATGCTGGAACACCTTGCCGGAGTCGTCGATGTACAGCTCTTCCGGGCCGCTACGCACTTCGTCGTGCACCCGCCGCCCATCGGCCGTCGTGTAGTCCTCGGAGACAGCGACGAAGACCACCACCTCGACCTTCTCGAGCCGACCGTCGGGCCACTCGTAGATACGCTGCGAGCGCTCGGTGTCGATCCGCTGGACGCCCATGATGCGGTTCACCGCAGGCGTTCGGCCGTCACCCTCCGCAACGCGGTCGCTCGTAATGATGCACAGCGCCGGGAGCCGCCCTTCGGGCCGGTCGACGTACTTATCCAGCAGCTCCGCCAACAGCGCCGCGGCTCTACCTTCCTGCATCTGCTGTCCCAGCGCCGCTTCTCGCAGCGCCCTGACGTAGGCGATGTCCACCGTGCCTTCCATGTGGTCCTCCTAGCTGACCGTGTATTCGAAGATGCCAGCGCTGTTCCACTGGAGGACGAGGTCTGCGCCGCCACCCGTGATGTCGGCGTCGTTCTGCTGGTACCCCAGCAATGGGCTCGTGGAATCGCTGCCGGTCTGGGTGTCGGCAATCCAGAACGTTCGCGCCGTGAACGAGGCCGACGTCCACGTCACGTCCGCCGCATCGAACGTGCACTTATTGCTCGACCCGGTATACGTCGCCGTCTTCGACGCAAGCGTCTTCCGCGAGTACCCGCCGCCGGACACTTCGTTCGTAATGTCGTTGGCGTAATCGTGCGCGTCCTGGTCCGGCGTGTACGAAGACGTGCTCGCGCCCACCGTGATCGTGTCCGAATCCCAGTCCACTTCTTTGTTCCACGCCTTCAGCGTGGCCTGCCCGTACATCTTTGCCGTGAACGGCATCGCTCACCCTCCCGCCGCGATACAGCGCCCAACGATGACCCGCTGGCCGCCGCTCTGCGCAGCGCCCGCCACCAGCCGCACGCTGCGCCCTTCCGTCGCCCGCGAAAGCGACTCCCCCAGGACCACGACCCGGTTTCCCGTGCTCGCCCCCTGCACCTGCCCGATCGACCCCGCCGCATCGTACGGCGTCAGCCACGTGGCCCCATCCGTGGAAACCTGGATCGCAAGCGTCGCGCTGTCGATCGTCGGCACCTCGATGCTCTGCAGCCGGTAGCCGCTCGGCACCACCGCAGCGCCCGAGGTCGTTCCCCCGGAAGCGATGACCAGCTGCACGTCCAGGTAGGCCATCTACGCCCCCTCCACCAGCCCGGCCAGCCGCCCCTGCTCGAGCGTCCACTCCAGCACCGCCATCTTCGTCATCCCGAACCCCTTCCGCGGCGGCACCGGCAGCCCGTGCTCGTCCAGCCAGTGCACCATCTGCTGCGTCGTCCACGTCTCATTCGGCGTCCCCGGCGGCGCAATCGCCGGACCACCATTCGGCGCCACCGCCCCCGTCACCACCGGCGCCCCCGTCTCCGTCGCCAGCCGGGCCCGCATCTCCGCCAGCTGCGCCTCCAGCTGCGCAATCCGCGCGTCCTTCAGCTCCTGCTCCTGCGCCTGCTGCCGCGCCCGCTCGGCCGCCTCCTTCGCAACCCGCTCCGCCTCCTCGAGCTCCCGCTTCGCCACCTGGTCATCCAGCCGCACCAGCCGGCGCCGCTCCGGCGTCTCCATCAGCAGCTCCGGCCGCTCCACCGGCGGCAGACCCAGCGTCAGCCGCAGCTCCTTCTCGTTGAACTCCTTCCCGCTCAGGAAGTGCTCCCGGCGAAACGCCATCAGCTTCTCCATCGCCGTTCCCGGAACGTCAGCCATCACCAGTACCCCTTCCCGCCACCAGCGCTTTCGCCTCCTGGTAGCACGCCTCAATGCTCGGGCCGTCCGGTTCCGCCGCGGCCCCGTTTCGCGGCTGGCTCAGCACCCGCTGGTACTTCTCCACCCCGGGCCGCCGCGCCAGCTCCCGCTCCGAACAGTCGTAGAAGTCGCTCCACGACAGCCCGCCGCCGCCCGGCGTGCCGTCCGCCAGCACCTGCCGAAACGCAATCGGGATGAACACCCGCCCGTTCGGCGAAAACACGGGTGCCGCCGCACCGCCGCACGCCGCACATGCCGCCGGCGCTTCGCGCTCCCCGAAAAGCCGCCGAAGCTCCGTCACGTGCCCGCTAGCGCAGCGGTAGTCGTACAGCGGCACCCGCGCCCTCCTACAGGATCCGCAGCGTCGCGCGGCTCGCGCTCTGCGCAAAGGCAAAGATGTTGAAGTCCGCCTTCGCCGCGGTGTAGCCCGAGACCACCGCCTCGCCGTCGTTCGTCGCGTGCGGCTTCAGATAGTCGCCCGCCACGTAGGTCCCCCGCGGCGCACACTCGCCGCCCACCTGAATCCACCCGTACTGGTTCTGCGTCGGCACGTTCGGCCCATGCAGCACCCCGACCACCTCGTGGCCCGTCACCGCCGAGCCGCCCACGCGGTCGTTCGTCACGTTCCACGCATCCGTGCCCGCGGTCCCCCGCGTGCACACGTCCCCCGCCTGGTAGGTCACCGCATCGAGGAACCGCACGTACCGGTACAGCTTCCCGTTCGGCCCCGACGCCAGCGACCCCAGTTCATGCAGCTTGTCATCCGTGTACCGGTCCAGGTTCGCACCCAGCACCAGCGGCCCAGTAAACGCAGCCATCCCGACCTTCTCCTTTCGTCCACGGGGCGGGGCATCGCCCCGGCCCCCGCGGCACTACGCATTCGTCAGCGCGGTGAACTTCCCCTGGTGCCGGCAGTTCGAGCACGTCAGGTTCCCCGCGAACAGAATCTGCATCACCTTCGAGTCGCCGTTCGCCGGCACCTTGAACGGCGTCACCTTGAAGTCCCGCTCCGGGTTCACCACGAAGTTGATGAAGCTCGTGTTCAAGAAGTACATGTGGCCGTCCTGGCAGTAGTCGTCCCAGAACAGCTGCGCATCCCGGAACATCAGACTCGGCTTCGCGTAGCCCACGTTCGCCTCGCCCGTGTTCGTGTACCGCATGTTCGAGTCCATGAGCGCCTCGTAGCTCTCGAACCCTTCCTGCGTCGTGATGATCAGGTTCGGCGTCTGCGTCATCTGCCCGTACGAGCAGTCATTGAACATCCGCCGCATCCCGTTCGACCCCGCAGGCGTCAGCGCCACCGAGCTCCCGTTCTCCTGCGCCGCCCACCACGCATTCGTCGCACGGTTGATGTTCCCGTACGTCCCCGCGTTGTCCACCATCAGCGCCAGCCCCGTCAGGTTCTTCCCGCCGTTGCCCGTCCCGTCCAGGAACACGTGCTGCCCCAGCAGGTCCTGCATCGACAGCTCCGCCTGGTTGATCTTCGCCTGGAGCAGGTTCAGCATCTCCGCCTCGCCCGCGTTCTCCAGCTCCTCCTGGCCCGAAATCGTCACCGTCCAGTAGTAGTACTTCCACTGGAACTCCGCGTTCGTCAGCCCTTCCTGGGGCGAAACGTCGAACACGTCATACCCCGAGTAGCTCCCGCCGCTGCTGCTCTTCGCGTACATCAGCGGCTCCAGCAGCTTGATGCCCCCGCGGCGAGAAATCTTCGCCCGCTTGTTCAGGACATCCAGCACCGTCACCTTCTGGAAAATCGCATCCTTCGGCTTCCGCGACAGGTACAGCTCCACCGTCGCGGTCAGCACGTCCGTCGAATAGTTCGGGTTACCAGGCACCACACACCCCCGGGTTCACTGGGGCCTCAGCTCTTCAGCAGCTCCTTCGCCGCCTCGAACGCCTCGGCCATCGTCAACGGACCAGCCTTCACGTCCTTGCCCGAACCCGGCAGCCCTGCCATCACCGCAACCGACGGCGCCGACATCCCCCGCAGCCGTTGCAGCTGCAGCTCGTACGCCTTCCGCTCCGCCGCCTTCACCTTCTCCACTTCCTTCGCCGCCAGCTCCTTCGCCCGCGCCTCCGCAAGCGCCGAGATCACCTTCGCGCCGAACACCGCAAGGTTCATCGAATCCGGGTGCTCCCCGAACTTGAACTCCCGCTTCAGCGCCGCCACCGCGTCCGCCGGGAGCCCCCCGTCCTCCGCGATGGCATCGATCATCAGCTCGAACCCCTGCCCATACTGCCGGGCCAGCTCCCCGCGGAGCCGCTCCTCGCTCGGCCCCAGCCCGCCCTCAGGGTTCTCCAGCGTCACATCCGGGTGCGCATCTTCATAGCTCTTCATGAAGATGGCCAGCTCCGGCCGCTGGCTCACCAGGCGCGCATACTGCGCAGGGTCGTTCTCACGGATCGCCAGGTGCGTCAGGTAGAAGTCGCGAAACTGCTCCTCCTCCTGCCGCTGCTGCTCGTACTCCCGGATGGCCGATTGCTTCAGCTCATGCTCGAGCTTCCGCACCAGCCCCTGCGCCTCGGGCGGCAGCTCATGCAGCCTCCCATCCCGGCGCAGCTGGAGAATCTTCTGCAGGGCGCCACGCTCGTCGTAGCGCTTCCGTGACCCTGGTCCTTCCTCGCTCGGCTCGGCCGAAGGTTCCGCATCGTCGCTGCTCCCGGTGCCACTCGCTGGCACGGCCTCCGCAGCCGGGGATTCCTCCACCATCGCCTTCGCCGCCGCAAACGCCTCCGCCATGCTGAGCGGCTGTTCCCCCGGAGCGCCGTCCGGCGGCCGCTCCGCCGGGGCCGCCTCCGCAGCCGGTTCATTCACGACACTATCAGCATTCGCAACGTCGTCGGTCACGCCTCAGTCATACTCTAAGTACCGAAGTCCCGTCAATCACTTCCTAGCCAATCGCCGCCGCGTTCGTGTAGAACCGCCCGAACTCCGGGTGCTCCAGCCGGAACCGCCGCCGCGCCGGGTTCGCCCCCCGCCGCAGCGCCCGCCGCGCCAGCACCACCCCCTCCGGGTCGGACGCCGTCATCATCGCCAGCGCCCGGTTCGTGTCCCGCGCCTGCCCGGCACGCACCAGCCCCTGCGCCACCTGCAGCACCTCCGACGCCCGCTGCGCATCCTCCAGCGCCATCCCCCGGTACGCCGGGATCTGGTAGTACTCCTTCGCCAGCTTCTGCGCCTCCCGGAACTCCCGCAGCGTCTGGTCGTCCTGCACCCCGATCACCCGGTCCACCTTCTCATCGATCCCCGGGTGCTTCTCCCGGTACGCCGCCTGCAGCGCGTCCAGCCGGTCGAAGTTCAGCTGCCCGTTCGCCATCGTCGCCTCGTCGTACAGCCGGAACCAGCCATCCACCTCCGCATCGCCGCCGCTCCGGTCCTTCAGCAGGTCCCGCTGCCCGGCCAGGTACGTCTGCAGCTCATGGTACGCATCCCGGTAGTCGTTCCCCGTGAACGGCTTCCCCGCATCATCTTTCCCTTCCGCCAGGTACCGCGCGCTCGCTGCCATCCGCTCCTTGAACGTCTGTCGAATCCGCACCAGCGCCGCCGCATCCCCGCCCCGCCGCTCATCCTGCGCATCCTTCGCCGCCTGCGCCTTGGCCACCCGCTCGTCCTCATTCACCAGCGACTTCTCCGCCCCCCGCAGTTCGTCGTACCGCCTGCCGAACCGCTCCAGCGCCACATCGTCCCGCGTCTGCGTCAACCGCTCCGTCACCGTCAGCAGGCTCGCCGAAACACCCGTCGAGCTCACCACCGCCGCGCCCGGCCCCTCCTCGACAAGGCTCTGCACCCCAAACGGCAGGCTGCTCTTCGCCTGCTCCACCGCAATCTTCCCCAGCCCCCTCACACTGCCCGGGTCCAGCGGCTCACCGAGGTACGTCTCCCGCTTCACGAACGGCTCGTACACCAGCTTCGCCGCCGGGCTCAGCTTCGATTCCATGAACCGCACCGGCCGCGTGATATCCACCCCGATCCCCTCGCCGGGCTTCCCTGCCAGCGTCCCCGCAATGCCCCGGTAGAGCGTGTCGTACGTCCCCAGCAGCGAGACATCCATGCCTGCCACATTCCGCAGTCGCAGCCAGTTCCCGCTCCGCGGGTCCCAGTCCGTCTCATACCCGTGCGCCGTGTTCCACAGCCACGCCACCGTCCCCGCCATCACCAGCTGCCGCGCCAGGTGCTGCCGCGCAATGCTCCCCTCGATGCCGCCGCGCGTCAGCCCCGCGTAGAGCTGCTCCGCGCTCGAAGAGAAGTACCGCGGCGCGAACATCACCACCTGCTCCATCGTGGTCACCTTCCGCCCCGACCATCCCGTCGCCCGGTTGATGGCATTCCACGCCTGCCGCATGTGGTCGTCCAGCGCCTCCCCCGTCAGCCCCCGCGCTACCGCCCGCTGGTACTCCTGGTTCCCCAGCTCGAACCGCACCAGGTTCAAAAACCGCGCGAAGTGCTCGTTCGACTTCCGCGCCACCGTGCCCACCACCGGAATCTCGTCCAGCTTCCCCCCCGTCAGCCGCTTCGCCACCTTCGGCATCAGGTACTCGTCCGCCGAATGCGGGTCCACGTACCGCGCCCCCCACCGGATGTGCTGGTTGAGCCCCGGCCCCTTGCCCTCCAGCCGGTCGATCGCCCGGAAGTAGTACTCCGGGTTCTTCAGGCTCATCACCGTCGCCGTCCAGTAGTCCGCCGCCGCCTTCGGATTCTTGATCCACATGATCATGCCCTGCTGCAGCGTCGCCGAAAGGTCACCTGTCGCCCGCAGCGGCGTCAGCACGGCATTCAGCGCCTTCGGCACCTTCGTGAAGATGTTCTCGGCCGGCGGTTTCAGCGCATCCCGGATCCGGTCCGCATCCTCCTGCCGGAACAGCAGCCCCCGCACCGCCGGGTGATCCACATAGTCGTACCCGAACCCCGCCCGGATCCCCGCCTTCGCATTCGGCTTCACCGCCAGCGGCTCCAGTACCTCCCGCAGGTACGCATCCTGCGCATGCCGCAGCTTCCCGCGCATCCCCGCCTCGAGCGCATCGAACGGGTTCTCGTACTCCACGTTCCGGCCGAGCCCTTCCTCCAAACTCTCCATCGTGCGCGACTTCCGGAAGTCCGACGCGCCCGACGTCCGCTCCTGCCCATCGAGCCCAATCACCTTCCGCGGGAAGTACGTCCCCTCGATATCCGGGTCCCACGGCACCTTCCCGCCGTGCGCAAGGATCGTCTTGTTGACCGCCTCGTTCCCCCACTCGATGAACTCCAGCGCCTGCCGCTGCTCCGCCGTCAGGCTGTCCCAGTACGCCTTCCCGGCCGGCGTCGACCGCTCGATCACATCCTCGATCGTCGGCATCAGCGGGTCACCATCAATCCGCCACGAGCCATCCCCGGCCCGTTCAATCCGGATCCCGGCCCGCTTCAGCTTCGTCTCCGCCTCCTCCCGGAACCACGACACCCAGTGCTGAATCAGGTTTTCCACCCGGTTCTTCTCCCCTACCACGAACGGCCGCACCAGCGTGTCCAGCACGATGTTGCGGTCGTAGTGCTCCGCGCCCAGCTTCGCCAGCACCCGCCGCAGCATCTGGTTCAGCCGCCCTCGCAGCGACTGCAGGTACTCCTGCTGCGCCCGCACCTGCGCATCCCGCGACTTCGCATTGAACAGGTCGAACCGCTCATCCTGCCCAAAATGCCGGAACTGCGGCCCGCCAGCGTTCCCGCCGCCAGCAGCCGAACCCCCACCACCAGCAGCCGCAGCGCCCGGGGCCCCGCCCGCAGCCGAACCCCCACCACCACCGGCACCCGCCCCACCCTTCGGCGGCGTCGTCCCAAACGCGTAGTACCAGTCCTCCGTGCTCGGCCCGTGCTCCCCCCCGCCCGGCGGCCGGTTCTCCTCCGCCTTCCGCCAGCTCCGCGCCTGCTCCTCCGCCTTCTCCTGCTCCCGCTTCGCCCAGTCAGGCCCGGCGCCCTGCTGCCCCTCAGCCCGCGCCCCGCGGCCAGCCCCGGCATCCTTCCGCGCATGGTATTGCCCGCGCCCCGCGGCCAGCCGCTCGAACGCCGCGTTGATGTCCTTCATGTCCTGCATCGCCGTCGGCGACGAGTTGATGTCAGGGTGATACCGCCGCGCCTGCCGCCGGTACGCCCGCTTCAGCTCCTCCTTCGTATACGCCTTCCCCGGCTCCAACCCCAGCATCGCCCAGTCGCTCGAGCGGTCCAGCGGCGGCGGCGGGCCCTCGTCCGCCTTCGGCGTCTCGAACTCCGCCTCATCCGCCCGTGCCTCGTCCCGGCTGAACGGCTCTTCCGTCCGGTTCTGCCGCTGCCGCGGCGTCTCCTCCCTCGCCGTCCCCTCGTCGGCCCTCCCCTCGTCGGCCCTCCCCGCGTCCCCAGCCCGCCCATCGGCCTCCGCACGCGCTTCCGCCACCGCGCGCTCGGCGCCCGGTGCAGCGGCCCGCGCCGCTTCCTCCACCCGCGGCGCCTCCGCTTTCGGCCCCTCGCCAGCAGCGTCATCTCCCCGCGGCGCCTCCTCCCCAGGGCGGGCAGCCGGCGCCTCGCCCCGGGCCTCCGCCCGCCGCAGCTTCTCCTCTGCATCCAACCGCCCCAGCAGGTCGCCCTGCGTCTCCCGAATGCCGGCCGTCTCCCCCTCGGTTCTGAACGTGTCGCGCACATTCCCGAAAAGGTCCGCCTCCTTCACCGTCTCCTCGGCGGGCGGCGCGGGCGCCTCCTTCGGCGCCTCCGGGCGCGGCCGGTAATCACTTACCGCCCGCGGGTCGTTCTCCACCAGGTCCAGCGCCGCCTTCTTCGCCTCCGCCAGCGAAGCATGGGTGCTCACCGTCTCCCACACTTCCGCCCCGGTGCGCTGGTCCGTCCCCGTCCGCAGCCGCACACGCCACTCCGGGCTCTCAGGCCACCGCTCCAGCTTGACCTGGATGAACACCTTCCCGCTGTCGACCTTCGACCGCAGCGTGATGAACCGCGTCTTCCGGTACGTCCCCTGCGCGCTGAACTCCACATCCGCGCGGCCGATGGGCCGCGGTCCAGCGTCCTGCGGACGAACCACAGGCTCCCCCACCGGCCCCGGCTCCTCCGGCGTCGGCGGCTGTTGCTCAACCGGCCGCCCCTGCTGCGGCTCGGCCTCCGCCCGGCTCGGCGCTACCTCGTCCCCGAAGAGTCCCTGCTGTCCGGGGAGCGGTCCCGCTCCTCCGTCTCGTCCGTCAGGCCCAGCTGCGCCTTCAACTCCTCGATCCGCGCCTTCAGCCGGTCGTCCGGTATCGCCCGCAAACCGGGCTTTCGCACGCGCTTCGTATTCTCCGGTGATGGCTGCAATCTCATCCTCCAGCCGCGCCACTCGCTCCTCGAGCAGGTCGCTCAGCTCCCGCGCCCGCGGGTCATCGCCGAACGCCTTCCCCATCGAATTGCGCAGCGTCACCAGTGTACGCCGCTGGCTCTCCAGCTCCGTGCGCTTCGCCTCCAGCCGGTCCACCACATCCAGCACATCCGATTGCACCGACCGCCACGAATCATCCCCAAGCAGGTCACCAAACCCCGCCTGCGATGCCTTCGCACGCTCCTCCTGCAGCATCCGCCCGGCCTGCGTCAGCCGCTCCCGCAACCGCGTCCGCGAAATCTCACTCTGGTCGCCGAACACGTACCGCCCAAACATCGCCCGGACGTCCGTCTCCGTCAGCCCGTACACCTTCGCCGCCCGCGCCACCTCCGCCGCATTCCCCGTCGCCGCCCGCGTCTCCACCACCCGGTCCACCAGGTCCTGCGGCATGCGCGACAGGTGCACCAGGTCCTCCGCCTCCTGCTGGCTCACCCGCATCGCCTTCGCGATCGCCGGCACATCCTCCCCGTCGTCCAGCAGCACCCGCACCGCCCGCAGGTCCTCCCGGAGGTTCGTCCCCGACGTCGAATAGTTCGAAAGCATCGCCATCCGGCGCAGCTCCTGCACGTGCGCCGGGTTCGAAAGGTCCGCGTCCACCACCTGCCACGTGCCCGTCTCACCGACCTTCCCCTGCTCCGCCAGCCGCTTCATCGCCTCCAGCCGGTGATGCCCCCGCACCACCACCGTCTGCCCCGTCGCGGCGTCACGCACCACCAGCCCCGGCTCCAGCCGCATCGGGTCGAAGTTCTCCACGATCTCCCCGACCTTCCGCTCGCTATACGTCTTCCCCGGGTCCGCATCCCGCCCCTGGAACAGGTCCGGGCGCTCCGTGATGTCCGCGTGCCGCAGCGTCTCGAAGCCCTCCCGCATCGTCGGCCGGCCGCCGCTCACGTCCTCCACCCCGAGCCCAAAGCCCTGCTTCGCCCCAGGAATGCCCTCCAGCCCCCGCGTCGCCACCCGCCGGTGGATGGCCCCGCCAGCCACACCGCCCGCTACCCCGGCGATGATCGCCCGCGCCTCCGGGCTCAGCCGGTTCCACAACGGCACCTGGTCCCCGTACTCCGCCTGCGCCTCGCTCGCCGCGTTCGCCCCCAGCACCACCCCGCCGCCGCCCGAATCCAGCAGCTCGTACAGCACCCGCCCCGCCTTGGTCCCCTGCAGCCCAACCGCTCCCACCACCCGCGCCGCCGCCCGCGGCCCCACCAGGCTCAGCGGGTCGCTCGCCACGTTCAGCGCCGCCCGCGACAGCCACGTCTGCTCCGGGTTCGCCGCCCGCTCCTTGAACGCCTCCCGCCCCTCCTTGAACTGCCCCACCGGGTCCTGCAGCGCCGCGCCCCACGCCCGGAACATCTCCCCGAACCCCGGCTTCTCCCGGTAGTACTGCCCCGTCGGCTTCCCCTCCGCATCCAGCACCGGCTTCCGCTCCGCCTCCGTCTGCCCCGAAGCGATCGCGAACAGCGGGCTCCCCACGTACTCCCGCGGCGCATCCAGCACCTTCAGCGCCGTCCCCACCGCCTTCCCCGCCACATCCCCCACCGGGTCCAGCACATCCCCCGCAAGGTCCCCCAGCTTGCCCAGCAGCCCCTTGCCGCCCTTCTTCTCCTCCGCGGCCGCCGGAGCACCACCGGGCGACGCCCCGGGAACACCCGGCGCACCACCCAGCAGCGCCTCGATGCGCCCCTGCCCAAGGTACCGCGGCGCACGCTCCCGCGGGGCCCCCTCCGCCTCCGGCGAACCAAACCGCTCCCACGAGCGCTCGCTCCGGAAGATATCCGCCTCCTCCCGGAACCGCTCCAGCCGCCGCTTCAGCACCGCATCGCGGGGCGCGTACCGCCACGGCTTGTACTCAGCCAAAGCTCGCCGCCCCCGTCGCAAACCCCTTCGGCCGGCTCTTCTCCATCTCCTTGATAAAGTCCGGCTCATACCGGCCGAGCGACGAAATCTCGCCCAGCTTCATCTGCTGCTGGCTCGGCAGCAGCCGCGAGAACTGCCGGTAGTCCACCTTCTGCCCCGTCGGCTCGCTCACCGTCACCCCCAGCGCATTCGTCGTCGGCCCCGTGTAATTCCCGAACGACGCCACCCGGCCCCCGCCGCTCATCGTCGTCCGCAGCGAGTTCGAAATCCCCTGGAGATTCTCCTGCGACGCCTGCGCCGCCGACGATTCCAGCGGGTTCATCCCCAGCAGTTGCCGCGCCAGCGCCCCGTAGTCCGTCACCCCTGCCAGCTGCTGCGCCCCAATCGTCGGCTGCGCCGGCTTCATCTCCCCCTGCCCCGCGCTGTACTGCTCCTGCCACATCGTCGCCGCCCCCGGCGGAAGCTGCATCCCCCCAACCCCCGGCCCGCCCTGCGGCTGCCACGAATTCACCATCTCCTGCGTCAGCGGCTGCATCGAGCCGCCGCTTTGCCCAGAGATCAGCGCCTGGTACTGCTCCACCGCCGTCTGGTACACCGCCATCGAGCTCCCGCCCGATTGCGCCACCTCCTGCGGGTCAATCTGCTCCTCCGGCACCATCTGCGCCGCCATCGTCAGCGTCAGCCCGTTCACCACCACGTCCCGGTTCTGCAGCCACGCCGCATACTTCAGCCAGTTCCGCGGCTCCGCCGCCAGCTCCGCATCGTACTTCGCAATCTCCAGCGCCAGCCCCACCATCGCCTCGTGGTGCCGGTTCCGCTCCTCGATCGCCCGCTGCGCCCGGTCCTTATCCCGCGCCCCGAGCTCCAGCAGCAGGCGGTCCATCGCCCCCTTCTCCTGCAGCTCCGCGATGTACTTCTGCACCCCCCAGTCGCCCTCCGCGATGTAGCGCCGCGTCGCATCCTCCATCGCCGCAATCGACAGGTCCGCCGCAATCCGCTCACGAACGCTCTGCAGCTGCGTGTTCGCCTGCAGCTGCGCAATCGCCATCTGCGCATCCCGGTCCTTCTGGTTCTCCGACGCCTGGAACTCCGACCGCTCCTTCCACGTCCCCTCCACCGACGACCGCGAATTCGGGTCGTCCACGTACGTCGCCCGCCGCTCCGGCGGCGTCCCGAAGTTCTCCAGGATCCACGGGTCGCTCGCCCCGAACTTCTTCACGTAGTTCTCGAAGTACTGGACCGTCTGGTAGCTCAGCGGCTTGTCCGGCGTCCCGAAATCCTCCTCCGCCGGCTTCCCGATCGACGCATCCCCATACCCCGGCATCCCCCCGAGCCCCTGCTTATACCGGCTGATGAGCGCCCGGATGACCCGCTCCTCCCACTCATCCCGGCTCCCAGAGTAGTCATAGGTCACCTTCCCCGCCGCGGTCGCCCCGCCCACCGAGGTCGGAATGCCCGACCCCGCGACCGTCGTCCCCGAGCTCGGCTGCTGGCTCATCGTCGCACCCCCTTCCCCGGTGCCTGCTGGCCCGGCAGCGGCGCGTGCGCCGGCACCCCCGTCAGCCCGCGCCAATCCTTCCAGTAGTCCTTCTCAATCCCCGGCCCCAGCACCGGCGTGTACGGCGGATTCACCGCATCCATCCCCGCCGCCGCCCGCAGGATCGACTCCCGCACCTTCTCCAGCAGCTGCGGGTCCTGCGCCCGCGCCATCTGCGCCGCCGGGTCATTCGCGCCCGCCTGCCCCTTCGGCGCCTGCGCCATCGCCCCCCGCACCTGCGCGAAGTAGAACGCCTCCCGCGGGTCGATCCCCGCGGGCAGCACCGCCGTCCCCGGCGGCAGATTCATCACCGTCGGACCACCCTGCAGCTGCTGCAGCTGGCCGTCCGGCGTCACCACCATCTCCGGCCCCTTCTCATTCACCAGCGCCGGCCCGCCCGGGTGGCTCATCGTCCCCTCCGCATGTCGCGGAATCCCGTTCCACCACTTCTGCGGGTTCGTCGCCAGGTTCCACCACTTCTTCGCCTGCTTCTTCGTCCCCTGGTACGCGTCCCCCCCCTTGTCCATCAACTGCTTCCCCGACCACCCCAGCGCCTTCCCGATCCCGTACTGCAGGTTCTCATCCCACTGCCGGTTCCCCGGCACCTTCTTCCCCTCCGCCCCCGAGAGAATGTTGTAGATCACCTTCCCGAACGGCACCGTCCCCCACGCCCCCGGGTACTCCTCCGGCTGCTTCACCGGGAAGTCGCCTGCCAGCTTCAAATTCGACACCGCGTTGTCCCGCGCGTTCGGCCCGCCCGTCACCAGCGGCTCCGTCGGCGCCGTCGCCTGCGTCCCCGGCAGCGTCACCCCAGTCCCCACCGACGCCGGCGGCTCCTCCCCCACCCCGAACTTCTCCTGCCACTTCTTCAGCAGGTCCTGGTAGCCCGTCTCGATGTACCCTGCGTCCGTCGGCCGCGGCAGCAGCCCCGGCGTCTGCGACGTATTGATCGCCTCCTGCATCGCCGCCAGGTTCGCATTGTGCTGCGCCCGCTGCGCCGCCTCCCCCGTCGCCGCCGCATCCGCCAGCTGCTGCTTGTTCAGCCACCGGTTGAACTGCCGCTCCGCCAGCACCGATTCCAGGTCCTGCAGCTTCAGCGCATTCTCGAACGCCCGCTGCGCCGCATTCGCCCCGTCCGACGAACTCCCGAACACCTCCTCGAAGTCCATCAGGTCGCTGATCGCCGTGATGTACGTCTTGTAGTCCGCGTCCGAGCCCGTCTCTGCGTACGCCTCCCACGCCGACAGCGCCCGCTGCCGCAACCCCTCCCGGATCTTCGAGACCGAATCGTTGTCCAGGTTGCTCAGCCACTCCGTCGTCCCGCCGCCACCACCGCTCCCGCCCGTCCGCGGCTGCCAGCTCGTCCCCGTCCGGTTATCGATCGCCACATTGATCCCCAGCAGGTCGCTCGGGTCCAGCGGCGTCCCGTTCTTGTCGTACACATCGAAGCTCAGGTGCGGCCCCGTCGACTTCCCCGTGTTCCCCACCTTCCCGATGAACGTCCCCGGCGTCACCTTCTGCCCAATCTGCAGCGAAGACGACTGGTCCTGCAGATGCCCGTACGACACGATCCGGCCGTCCTCGAGCATCACCTTCACCGAATACCCCCAGCCGTCCCCCGCATCCCCGACCCAGATCACCGTCCCCGTCCCAACGTTCTGGACCGGCGTCCCCTCCTTCGCCGCGAAATCCACCCCGCGGTTGAAGTGCGCATACCCGAACGCCGACCCGTCCAGCTTCTCGTCCGTCGGGCCGTAGTACTGCGAAATCGTCGCCCCGCCTACCGGAAGTCCCATCTGTTATCCTCCCTCCCCATGACACCCATCGCCTGGATCGCCGCCGGATTCTGCCTCGCCGTCCTCGCCTTCCCCGAGCTCCGGAAGCGCGTCGGCGTCCATCTGCCCCTCGCCGTGCTGCTGCTCATCGCCATCGGCCTCATCTACCACCTCAGCGGCGGCTGGCCCGGCGAGGGCGACTGGGGCAATTGACGGCGGCCACCAGCTCGTCACCAGCGTCTGCCACGTCGTCGACGCCGACGACGCCCCGAACACCACCGGCACCGATGCCGACCAGCGAACCTCCTCGCAACTCATCCCTTCAACCTCCGCATCCGCCGCTCGAACTCCGGGTTCTGCGGCGTAATCGCCGGGTCCGGCAGCATCGCCTGGTCCCGCCGCAACAGCTTCGCCCGCTCCCGCAGGCTCTCCTTCGCCGCCCCCGGCGCAAACTGCTTCCGCAGCCGGTACAGGTCCTCCAGCGCCTCCGGGTCCTCCCACGTCCAGGGCGAGAACGTCAGCGCCGCCGCCTCCAGGATCATCCAGCTCTCCCGGTCCGTCAGCGGCTCCTCATCCATCGGCTCCGCCGGCGCGATGATGTCCGCGAGCCGCCGCGCCCGCTCCCACAGCAAATCGCTCGCCAGCTTCGCCCGCTGGCGCAGCGGGTCGTACGTCGTCCGCTCCGCCCGGCGGTCCATCCGTACCCGCTTCCCCGTCGAGGCAAACCCCATCCGCGCCATCAGACCAGCGCCCCCCGGTCCTGCTTCACCCCGCCCGGCATCCCCGGGATCCCGAACGCCGTCAGCGGCGGCGCCCCCTGCGTCGGCCCGCCCTGCTGCGGCTGCGGCACCGGCGGATTCTGCGCCATCGGCTCACCCATCGGCCCCGCATTCTGCGGCTCCATCCCCGGCGCACCCGGCTGCCCCTGCTCATCCACCCCCAGCAGCCTCGCCCGCGCCTTCGCCATCTCCTGCATCAGCGGGCTCGACTTCTGCTCCTCCGTCGCCTGGTACCGCTGCGCCGCCATCGCCATCGCCAGGATCAGCACCTGCTGGTCCGCCGCCGGCGAATTCAGCAGCCGCTCGATGTCGATCTCATCCGCCTCCCGCGCCGGGTCCTCCACCCCCGTCTCCTCCATCACCCGCCGGCGGCTCCACACCCCCGCCTGCAGCTTCTCCAGCGCCAGCTTCTCCCGGCCCGCCTGGTCCTGCGGAATCCCATCCGGGATCACCACCTCAATCGGGTTCTCCGTCACGTGCTCCGGTCCGATGTGCACCACCGGCCGGTACTGCACCCCGTCCTCCGTCTCCTCGATCGCCCCCGGCAGGAAAATCCCCCCCGGGAACTCCTTCCGGATGATGTGCCGCAGCATGTAGAACGCCTTCCGCCATTGCCGCGCCGCGTTCGTGTAGATCGTGCTCAGGATGCTCATCTGCATCGCGCGAATCTGCGCCACCGCGTACCCCGCCATCTCCGACCCGATCGCCCGGCCGAAGTTCGACAGCGTCGATTGCTCCAGCTGATTCATCAGGAAGTCCAGGTTCTTGAAGAAGTCCGGCATCATCTGCGCGTTCAAGTACGGGAACTCGATCTCCTCGTTCGGCCCCAGCAGGTTCATCTCCCCCAGCTGCACCTTCCGGACGATCGGCTCCCCCGTCACCGGGTGCACCAGCCCATGCGCCGGGTTCTTCAGGAACGGCGTCGGGAACCCGTGCTGCATCGCATTCGCCGTCAAAATCGCCGCGTGCAGCACCAGCTGCCGCGCCACCGCCAGCCCCGCATCCGCCACCCCCGCCGATTGCCACCCCGGGTCACGGTCGCTCGTCTGCTCCCCAAACGCCGGGATCAGCGGCACAAACCCCCAGTTGTGCTCCCACCGCTCCACCTCCACCCCGTCCAGGAACACCACCATCGTCCAGCAGTCCAGGTAGACCACCTTCTTCACCGTCGCCGAAGCCCACTGCGGGCCTCCTCCCAGCCCCGGACCAGAATCCCGGTCCACCGACGCATCCGCCTGCCGCTCCGCCGCCAGCACGTACGGCTCCGACAGCGTCCGCCGCTCCCAGCCTTCCACCTTCCCCTCACCGTTCCGCCGCGCCCGGTACCCCAGCCCCAGCGCCACCTCGTACTCCGTGTGCTCCGTCTCGATCACCGCACACGCCAGCCGCTCATGGTCCGAAAACAGCGGGTACACCGTCTGCGGGTCAAAATCCCGGAAACAAATCGGCACCCCGCCCCGCAGCATCAGCCCCCGGTACCGCCGCTCATACTCCTCCGCATCCTCACCCTCCCCCCGCTCGAACCCGCCATCCCGCCAGCGCGACGAATCCGGCCAAATCCCCAGCCAGCTCTCCCCCCACGCCGCCTGCGCATCCACCAGCATCGCGTACGTCGGCCGGTCCTGCTGGTCCTCAATCGCCTTCCGCAGCGCGTGCAGCGCACTCTCCTCCACCGCCGCCGCCCGCACCTCCGGCTGCCGGTAACTCACCGGGATCACCTGGACCTGCGGCTCCTCCTTCGCAATCAACCCCGTCACCCGCTGGATCATGTCTCGCACCATCGGCAGGTCCGGGTCCACCAGCACCTTCCGGTAGCTCGCAGGAATCCGCCGCACCACATCGTCCCATTGCCCCCGCCGCGCCTTCTTCACCGACCACACCCGGTCGATCACCGGCTGCCGCAGCCGCTTCAAATGCCGCAACAGCTCCGCCACCTCACCCCACGTCGGCGGCGCGTACCCCTCAGGCTTCGGAACTTCTTGAACTGGATCGGCCATTTCTGGGGAGAATACACCCTCCCGCAGAACCCGGTGCAACTACCGGGCCAGCTCCATCACCCACGGAACCGCTTCGAACCCCAGCAGCCGCGTCCGGTCCCCGAACGCCCCATACCGCCAGTACAACCCGTAGTTCAGCGCCTTGATCGCATCGTTGTCGATGTCCAGCGGCACGTCCCGCACCACCGCACCCTCCCGCGTCCGCTTCGCCCGGTGCAGGTTGTACTCCCCACGGTACCGCTGCCCATCCACCAGCCCACCGAACAGCGGCCCCGCCGCCGCAGGGTCGAAGTACAGCCGCGGCCCCAGCTCGTTCGTCACCCGCCGCAGCCGCCCATCACGGTTGAACACCCGCTGCGCATCCACCTCCTCCCACGCATTCAACAAACACCGCTGGTGCACGTCATACCCCGCCGCCAACGGCACCGGCTCCGCATGAATGAACAACGGCCGCCCCGTCAGCGCACGCCACCCCTTCGCCCACTGCTCCACATTCGGCGGCCCCTCACTCCGCTGCTGCCGCCCCGCAAAGTCCATCACCATCTCACTCACATTCCCCGCCCACTCCCGCGCCGCACACTCCTCCATCACCTGCTCCGTCGTCCGCCCCCACCGGTACACCGCATCCACCACCCACGTGTCCACCGCGCGCCCACCCCCCGCGTCCACAAACTGCACCGCCAACACCGCGTACGCATGCGTCGTCCCAGGGTCACAAAACAACGTCACCGGCAAATCCGGGTCATAGCTCCGCTTCAAATTCGGGAACCGGTGCCGCACATGCACCCGCTCGTCCGCATACTTCATCACCCGGTCCGACCGCTTCTGCGGCTCCCCCCCAAACTTCTCCAAAAACACGTCCGGCGGAAACTCCCGCTCCGCAGCCACAATCGCCGGGTCATCCCGCCCACCAGGGAACAACACCAGGTTCGACCACGTCGGCAACGCAAACGTCTCCCCCTCGCCAGCCCCCTTCGCCCACTCCTCCGCCATCTGGTAAAACCACGCCCCAGCCTCCTCGAACGTCCCCTCAATCAACACCCACCCACGCGTCTGCAACACCCGCCCCTTCGCATTCAAGTACACCGCCTCCCCCAGCTGCGCCGCCTCCGCTAACACCATCCCCCGATACGGCCGCGACGCAATCTTCGTCGCATCCGCCGCCGTCAACGTCACAACCTCCGTCCCCTTGTGCGGAAACCGAATCCGCCAACTCTGATTCACCGGCGTGTGAAACTCATGCGGTATCCCCATCGCCTCCAACATCCCATGCAAATGCCGCATCTCTTCCTCCGCCATCCGGTACGAATCCCCCACTACCCCGTACAAATCCGTGTACACCTTCCGCACAACCTCCCTCCACCCCATGTCCACGTACAACGCCAGCGCCGCAATGAACGACTTCCCAGCACGCCACCCACCTCGCACCTGCTTGTACCGCGCACGCGACTTCAACACCGCCTCCTGGCTCCCATGCAGCCGCACCCCACGCTCCCACAACCGCTCCCCACTCTCCGGATGCACCGGCGCTGGCAACCGGCTGCACGCCGCCTCCACAAACCCCCACTCCGGCCAGTCCTTCAACTCCTCAGCCATCACCAGGCCCCCGCACGGACCTGATTTTCGAGAGACCACCCCGGCACGCGCACACGCGCCGCCAGCGGGGGCTCGCCCCCCCGGGGGGGCGTAGGGGGGCGCCCGGCGCCCGCCCGGCCGCCGCGCTCGCCGCCCGCACCGCCGCCGAAGCCGCGCCGCCCCCAGCGCCGACGGCCTCCGCCCCCCGTCCGCAGTCCAGCGCCCCGGGGAGTATCGAACCTAGAGCTCACAGGTTCGCCTCTCCAGCCTCACCGTCGCCCGCGCCCAGCTCCCCGCCGGCCCCATCCCAGCCGAACGCGCGGCCCGCCGCCTCGTGCGCCCGGCTCACCAGCTCGATCTGAAGCGCCGCCTTCTCCCGATATTGCGGGTCCCGCGCCCGAACGATGAGCTCGAGCGCCCGCATCGAGCCCCGGTCCTCCTGCCCCGCCAGCGCCCGCCGGTACAGCTCGCCCTCGATGACCGCCCCGAAGCCCCACTCCTCCGCCTGCCGCATCGCCTCGCCCCACGCCGGAACGCGAACGGCCCACGCCCGCAGCGTGTCGTTGTCGACGCCGGCCGCTAGCGCCGCCTGGCGCCGCGAGTGGCCGCGCAGCAGCGCCGCCAGCACCCGCCGCGCACGTCCACCCCACGGCTCGATGAGACCTGCCATCGCCTCGAGGGAGGGGACGATATCATCGCCGCCGCGCTGGTGGACGATGGCATCGCGGAGAGCGGAGAGTTGGGCCATATCGAGCGGTGGCGGGGAGCCTGAGGGGTCGAGTGGTCCGAGGGGTTTAGGTCCTCTGCGGGTGCCTCGGAGGCGCGGGTCTGGGGGTGGAGGGATGAGGTCGTGGTCTGGGGTGCTCATGAGGGGATGATATCGCGGGGCTGGAGGGATGGGTCGGGGATGATGCGCCAGCCGCCGAGGGTATGTGGCGAGCGGTGGAGTGCGCAGCCATGCCATGGGTGGGAGGGGTCAGCGGCGACGCGTTGGTCAAGGAGGACGTCGAGGGTTCGGCGGATAGTGGGATCGCGGAGCCAGTCGTCTGGGACGAGGCCTTCTCGGAGGATGGCCCACGGGATGGTATCGACCTGAGAGAGAGGCGGGAGGTCATCGAGGGATACGGGGGTGTCGGGGGTGTCCCCCGACAGAGGGAAAGAAGGAGCTTGGGGCTGGCCATCAAGAAGCGCTTCGCCCCTTAGATCTTCTATATCTCTTCTCTCTCTATATATGGGCGTCGCGAGGGTGATTTCGTTACCGTCGGAGGGTGATTTCGTTACCAACGAGGGTAACGAAATTACCCTCGAGGTTTTTTTGGCTTTGGATGAGGTTGGCGTTTCAGGCTCGAGGGTGATTTCGTTACCATCGACGGTAACGGCGTTACCCTCGAGGGTGATTTCGTTACCGTCGACGGTAACCGCGTTACCCTCGCGGGTGGTGATGGTGACGAGGTAGCGGCCGGTGCGGGTGGAGGTGAGGGCGCCGGTAGCTGTGAGGCGGTCGAGGGCGCCGGCTGCGGTGTGACGGTCGACGCCGACGGAGCGGGCGAGCTCTGCGATGCTGCCGCTCCAGCTGTCGCGTCCCCCGGCGAGGACGCCGACGGCAGCGAGGACGGCGACGTCGACGTGGCGAAGCCGCCCCTCCCTCAGTAATGCCAGCACCCCCGCGGGGATGCGCCCCCAGCGCTCGCCGCGCTCCGCCTGGCGTGGCCGGCGCCCACTGCTCCCATGCTCAGACATCGAGTCTCCCCCTCGATGAGCTGCCGGGCCCGCGGGGCTCGAGGGGGAGAACACGACCCCGCGGCACCCGGCGCCACCCCATCCTATCCAGACTCCGCTTCGGATCCACCGTTTTACAGAGATTTTACACTTCGGACCTTCTGGGGCGGCCTAAACCGGTTGCACGACGCACCCGATACCTGCCATGATGGCCGTGCCCCGGTTCCCCCGGGAGCCACCGCAGGAGTAGCACCCATGACCACCACCGCCTTCGCCACCATCGACGAGCTCCGCGCCTTCCTCACCGCTCGCCTCGACACCCGGGCCGACGTCTCCCTGCTCCCTCTGCCCGCCGTCACCCGCGCCGCCATCGCCGACGCCGTCGCTGCCGCCCACTGGGGCGCCGACTTCACCCTCGACACCCCCGCCGCTCTCGCCGCTGACCGCGCCGTCATCATCTACGACACCTTCCGCACCCTCCGCTCCGCCGGCGTCGCCCTCGCCTCCCACCCCGCCGCCATCGAGGCCCTCGGCGGCGACGACTACCACCACGGCCTGACCCTCAGCCACTGGGTCATCGCCAACGTCGCCGAATCCCTCGACCCCGCTTACCCTCACCTCCCCTTCGGCTCTAGCTGGACCGGCACCATCCCCGGCATCGGCCGCGTCCGCTGCACCATCACGAGCGGCGCCCGCTGCCACGTCACCATCGAGGCCCGCCTGCTCGACGAAGCCATCGCCGCCGAAGCCCGCGCCGTCATCGCCGACGAACTCGCCCAGCTCACCGCCGAGGATTCCCTGCGCACCTCCAGCATCGAGCGCTGCACTGCCGCAATGGCCGACGCCATCGCTGACCCCAACGTCCCCCTCGATGTCCCCGACACCATCGCCGCCCTCAGCGTCGCCATCCAGCGCGTCGCCACCCCCGGCCAGCCCGACGATTGGGCCTTCGCCGGCTACGCCGCCGGCCTCGGCGAGGACTACATCCCAACCGGCGCCGCGTACGCCCTCGCCGATGCCCTCGTCCCCCTCGTCGAACTCCTCCCCGACTACTACGAAGTCCTCAGCTAGCCGAAACGCGCCGCCCCTCGCGGCGCGTCGTGCCGGGTGGCCTCCGGTACCTGATGATGGCAGGCCAGAAAGGACCCAACCCATGACCTACCGCGAATCTCGCCTCCGCCGCGCTGAGCAGCTGCAGCGCTGGGCCGACGCCAACGCTGAGCGCGCCCACCAGCACCGCGAAGCCGCCCGCGAAATCAACGACGCCATCCCGTTCGGCCAGCCGATCCTTGTTGGCCACCACAGCGAGCGCCGCATGCGCCGCGCCTACGAACGGCGCGACGAGCACATGTTCGCGTGGCTCCACCTCAACGAACGCGCCGCCAAGCAGGAAGCCGCGGCCGTTACCATCATTGAGCAGGCCGAGCGCTCCGCCTACACGGACGACGACGACGCGCTCGAGAAACTGCAGGCCCGCCTCGCTGAAGCCGAGGCGCGCCGGGAACGGCTCAAGGCGTACAACGCCCGGTTCCGCCGCACCGGCCGCCCGGACACCGACGGGCTCACGCCAGAGGACGTAGAGGACCTGAGGATGACTATCCGCTACGGGCAGTCCAACGGGGAGTTCCCGTCCTACGTGTTCTCCAACCTCTCGTCGCAGATCCAGCGCCTCAAGAAGCGCATTCAGGAGGTGGCTGCCTACCAGCAGCAGGCAGCCGCCGCCAGCAGCAGCGCCTCCGGCTGCACCATCACCCGCACCGACAACGGCCGCCTCCGCCTCACCTTCACCGAGAAGCCGCGCCGTGACGTCATCGATGCGCTGAAGGCCGCTCGCTGGATGTGGTACCAGCGCAGCTGGTGGGGCAGCCCGGGCACCCTCCCCGCCGCTGTCGCTGAGGCGTACGGCATCACGGAACCTACCGCCTGAAGCCGAAACCCCCGGCATCCCGGGGGTCGGCGGGAGATGGCCTCCCCGCCCTGACGATGGCAGGCCAGAAAGGACCCAACCCATGACCACCTACCAGACCTCCGCCGACGTCGTCGCCGCCATCCGGGACGAGCTGCTCGCCCGGGCGTCGAACCTCACCGTCGACGCCCTCATCCCTGAGGCCTGCATCGAGGCGCTCGCCGAGGCCCTCGGCCGCGCCTGGCAGTGCTCCGACATCGCCGCCGCCGTCGAAGCGGCCATCGACGGCGGCTCGGCCGCCCTCTACGCCGCCGGGCAGGTCGCGCAGGGATGGAGCACGGAGGTCACCGATGCTATCGCGGTCGAGCTCTTCGGCGGGCCCAGCAACCCCGAGTCGCCGGTCCGCTGGCCGTGGCTCGACGACATCCATCCCAGCGCCACCGGCTGGGTCGGCACCATCCCGGGCACAACCTACCGCTGCCTCGTCACCCCCGCGGCCGCCGGCCTCGACGTGCGCCCCGCCGATGACGCCAGCTGACGAACCCCTGTACTCCGCAACCGCCGCGGCTGAGCTCCTCGGGCTCAGCCGCCAGCGGTTTGAGCGCATCGCCCGCACCCTCGGCCTCGGCCGCCCCATCCAGCCGCGCGGCCGCATCTACTCCATGGCCGACATTGAGGCCGTCCGCACCCGTCCACGCGGCCGCCCGGGCCGGCCTCGCCGACAGCCTCCGCCCCCGTAGCTCAGCGGACAGAGCAGGCGCGTCCTAAGCGCACGGCCGCAGGTTCGAACCCTGCCGGGGGCTCCACCAGCCGCCGCACCGAAGCCCCCGCTCAGCCGGGGGCTTCCTCATGCCCGGCCACCTCCAGCACCACCCGCACCCATGGCCCGCCTCCACGCTCCGCCCGCACCTGGCCCAGCTCGAGCAGCTCCCACCGGTCATCCGCAATCACCCCCGCCAACCGCAACCCATCGATGAGCGGCTTCGCCGCCGCGACCGCATTGTCGACATCCGCCGGACGGTACCGCCCATCGTGCGCCCGACCGCCACGAATGCCCCACACCATCGATAGCCGCACGGGCCCCCGCCAGCTCCACCCCTCCCGCCGCGCCGCTTCACGCGCCAGCAGCGCCACCTCGTCCCGGTACGCCGCCAAACCTCCTATCCGCCGGCGCCGGTCGAGCCTCCCGTTCGGCGAGGCCTCAACCGGCGGCAGCGGAACCATCAGCTCCAGCCTCAGGGGATGCCCAGCCGGTCCGCACAGCTCCAGCCACCCCCGCCCCCGAAGCGGCCCCGCGCCCGGTACACCCGCAGCCCGACCCGCAGATTCACCGCCGCGTCGTGCCACTCCTCCCCCTCCT
>JAOACB010000001.1 GCA_026418055.1 Fimbriimonadales bacterium | reverse complement strand
GCCGTTACCCGAGCTGTACTGGACTGCACGCACAGAGATGAGCTGTCTGCGGGAGGTGGTTGGCCAGACCCTGAGACTGGGCTACGCGCACCACATCCAGCGGTTGATGGTCACCGGGTTGTTTTCGCTGTTGCTCGGGGTGAGACCGTTGGAGGTCCACCGTTGGTACCTTTCTGTGTACGTGGATGCCGTGGAGTGGGTCGAGCTCCCCAACACGCTCGGCATGAGCCAATTCGCGGATGGCGGACGCATGGCCACCAAACCCTACGCGGCCTCGGGGCGGTACATCCAGCGGATGAGCAACTACTGCCAGAGTTGCCGCTTCCGCCCCGACCGCCCGCTTGGTGACGACGCATGTCCCTTCACCACTCTCTACTGGGACTTCTTGTCTCGCCACCGGGAGCGATTGGCCTCCAACCCGCGGATGCAGCCCGTTCTCCGCAATCTGGATCGTCTTCCCTTGGCGGAGCTTTCGGCGATGCGCGACCAAGCCCACCGTGTGCGTCAGGCTGTTCCCTAGAGGCCCAGGAACCATGGGCTCTTAACGCTCCGATAACCAGCCGCCGGTAGCTTGCCGTGCATGGGACCGATGCTGACCCGACGCGGAGTGCTCGCGTCGTTCGCCGTCTCCTCCGTTCTCCCGTCTTTGCTTCCTTTGCGCGGCATGTGGAACAGGGCGCCCAAGCGCATGGCGCTGGAGGACCGGCACCGAGCGACCCTGCAACCCGACCGCATCTGCCTCACCGTTTCCGAGGACCCTGCGATCCAGCCGGTCACCTGGCGCACCTCCACCGAAGTCGACACGCCCGTGGTGCAGGTGGTGGAGGCTCCGCGCGGTCCGATCGATCCGAAGTCCGCGCAGGAGTGGAAGGCCGCCACGGTGGCGGTCGAATCGGCCCTCGGCGCCTCGCTGCGGCACACGGCCCGCATCGGCGGCTTGACCCCCGGGCGGCTGTACGCCTACAGGGTCGGAGACGGCGAGAACTGGAGCGAGTGGGCGACGTTCCGCACGCCGGAGAGCCAGCCAAAGGAGTATCGGTTCGTCTACCTCGGCGATTCCCAGAACGACATCCTGGGACAGGTGACGCGCGTCGCGCGCGCGGCGATGCTGGACTGCCCAGACGCCGCCTTCGTCGCCCACGGTGGGGATCTGGTGGAGCGGGGAGACCGCGACGACCTGTGGGGGGAGTGGTTCGAGGCTTACCAGCCCTGGACCCGCCAAACTGCCTTGTGCGCGACCCCGGGCAACCACGACTACCGCATCCCCGACCCCAACAACCGGGACGTGCGCGTTCTCGCCGAGATCTGGAACCAGCAGTTCGACTTCCCCAAGAACGGCCCGGAGGGACTGAAGGGATCGGTGTACTTCTTCGACCGGCCTTGGGTGCGCTTCGTGTCGCTGAACACCATGGAGCCGCTCGAGCCTCAGCTTCGGTGGCTGGAACGCGTGCTGGCGGGCAACACTCAACGGTGGACGATCGTGATGTTCCACCACCCGGTGTACAGCTCCGGCAACGAGCGGGACAGCTCGAGCCGGCGCGGAATCCTGGAGCCCTTCTTCAGCCGGCACAACGTCGACCTAGTCTTGCAGGGCCACGACCACACGTACGCCCGCACGGGCCTGGTGCGAAACGATCGGCCCGCCAAGGATCAAGGCACGGTGTACCTGAACTCGGTGACTGGACCGAAGCAGTACCGCCTGACGCCGGCCCCCCTGCATCGCAGCCTCGCGGCGCAAACCCAGCTGTACCAGATCGTGACCGTGACCGCGGACTCCCTGCGGGTCGTCGCCAAGACCGCGCTCGGCGAGGTTCACGACGACTTCACCTTGCGAAAGGGACGGGACGGCTCCAAGCGGCTCGTCGAAGCGTTCCGTCCCAAGGTTTACAACCCGGCTCCAGCGGGCACGCCGTCTTAACCCCGCGTCGTGAGGAAGGTCTGCCGGGTGGCATCTTCCAGCCGGCAGACCCGGAGGCCGACGACAGCCCAGCGGCTTTCCAACCCGAGGAGCGGTGAGGGCCGAGGGTTGAGCATGGCGCCCCGAATCGCCGTTCCGTTGCCGCGACCCATGGAGCATAGGGACTGGTCGCTCGTTGCGTTTCCATGCGGTCCCTCCTCCGAGCCTTTACCCGAGCGGCGTGTGGGGGTTCGCGCACGCCAGCCGTGTCGCGGGGCAACCGTTGCACCGGGAAGCGCCGCATCGGGCGCCCCTGCATCCGCGGGAGCATGCTGCAGGAGCGGCCCTGCCGTCCCTTCCGCAGCCGGCATGGAGCCGCGACCCCCCATCCCCATGCCGGCCCCGAACTCCAAAGCGGTGCATGTAGAATGGTCTCCGTGGTCTGCGCCAGCATCGCCGCCGCAGTGATGGCTCCCAACCGCTTGAACCACGCCGAAGAACCCGTCGCACCGAAGCGGGTCCATGTGCGCGAATTGCACGGAGAGCGCTTCGAGGACCCGTACTTCTGGATGCGCGAGCGTGAGAACCCAGACGTCCGAAGGTATTTGGAAGCCTGCAACGCTCATGCCGAACGAACGATGGAGCCTACGAAGACCCTGCAGGAGCGGCTGTATCGCGAGATGCTGGGCCGGATCCAAGAGGACGACACGAGCGTCCCCGTGCTCGATCGGGGTTACTACTACTATCGCCGTACGGAAAAGGGCAAACCGTTTCCCATCTACTGCCGCAAGCGTGGCAGTCTGTCCGCGCGAGAGGAGCTGCTCCTCGACCTCAACCAGCTGGCGAAGGGAAAGCGGTACGTGGACGTCGATTTCGCCGTGAGTCCGGACGGAACGCTGCTGGCCTACGCTTTGGACGACACGGGATCCAGGGACTACATCCTTCGAGTGAAGGATCTTCGCACCGGCAGGCTGCTTCGAGACGCCTTCGGCCCAGTGACGAGCTTCGTGTGGGCGCAGGATAGCCGCACCCTGTTCTTCACCACCGAGGATGACGCCAAGCGGTCCTTCCGCGTGTTTCGCCGCAGGCTCGGCTCCCCGAAGGCGAAGCTTCTCTATGAGGAGCGGGATCCTCTCTACAACGTGTTCCTCGCGGCCGATCGGGACCGGCGCTTCGCCTACGCCGTCTCCGCCAGCCAGGACACCACCGAATGCCGCCTGGTCGACCTGCGCCGCCCAACCGCGCCGTTGCGTTTGATCCAGCGACGTCTTCCCGGCATCGAGTACTACCCTTCTCGCTTCGGGGACCGATTCCTCATCCGCACCAACGACGGAGCGCGCGAATTCCGCCTCGCGGTGGCCCCGGCGGGCAACCCAGGCAAGGCCCAGTGGCGGACCGTGCTCAAGCCACGGGACGGAGAAACCATCGAGGCCGTGGACGTCTTCCGCCGCTACTGGGTGGTGAGGGTCCGCGAGGACGCCGTGGCCTCGCTGAGGGTGGTGGATCTGAGAGACTGGAGCGTGCGGAGGGTGGCGTTTCCCGAGCCTTATTACACGGCGAGCGTCGATGCGAACCCGGAGCTCGACGCCCGACGCATCCGCATCTCCTACGAATCGGCCATAACGCCTCGCACGGTGTACGACTATGATCCCCGCACGGGTGGTCTCCAAGTCCTCAAACGCCAGCCGGTGCCGGGCTACGAACCCTCGTCCTACGAAGTCCGGATGGAGTGGGCGACGGCACGCGACGGGGAGCGGGTTCCCATCGCGCTGGCCTATCGCAAAGGAACCAGACTGCCAGCCCCGATGCTGCTCGACGCCTACGGGGCCTACGGCATCAGCAATGAGGCCGCCTTCCGCAGCTCGCTGGTCTCCCTGCTGGACCGTGGCTGGATCGTCGGCACGGCGCTCGTTCGGGGCGGAGGCGAAATGGGGGAACGATGGCACGACGCGGGAAAGATGGCCCGGAAGATCAACACCTTCCGCGACCTGATCGACTGCGTCCGGCACCTGCAACGGAAGGGATACACCACGCCTCGGTTGCTCGCCGTCACCGGCGGCAGCGCTGGCGGGCTCACTGTGGGTGCGGTGCTGAACGAGGCGCCGGAGCTGTTCCGAGCCGCGCTGGTCCTTGTGCCCTTCGTCGACGTGATCAACACGATGCTCGACGAGTCGCTGCCCCTCACCACGGGCGAGTTCATCGAGTGGGGCAACCCCAAGATCCGGGAGCAGTACCGATGGATCAGGGCCTACTCCCCCTACGACAACGTGAAGGCACAGGCGTATCCCGCGATGCTCGTGCGAACCAGCTGGAACGACACGAACGTCCCGTACTGGGAGGCGGCGAAGTGGGTGGCCCGCCTCCGGGAGCTCCGAACAGACCGCTCGACACCGCTGCTGCTCAAGGTCGACTTCTCCACCGGCCACGGCGGGGCCAGCGGAAGATACGACGCCCTGCGCGATGCAGCGTTCGACCAAGCGTTTCTCCTGACGGTCGTCGGAGAACCGTGAACGCGGGTACATTCGGATCAGCGGCGATGGAGTCCGCCCGACGCCAAACCGCCGGTGCATCCGGCTGATGACTCCTGCAGGACCAAACCATGGAGAGCTTTTCGAGAGTCCTGTTGGTGGCCTGCGGCGGAGCGATCGGAGCCGCGTTGCGCTACTCCGTCGGCGGTTGGCTCCAAGGGCGCATGGGCGCCGTGTTCCCTTGGGAGACGATGATCATCAACCTTTCCGGGTCGTTGCTCATCGGTCTGGTGCTGGGCTTGATCCAAGCCTTCGAGCTGCCCTCGCACGCTCGGCTGTTTCTGGCGATTGGCATCCTGGGCGGCTTCACCACCTACTCCACCTTCGCCTACGAGACGCTGGTGATGTTCTCCCAGCGGCGATGGCTTCCGGCGATCTTCTACATGCAGTTCACCGCGTTCGGCACCGTTTTCTGCGCTTGGTGCGGCCTCGTTGTGGCTAGAATCCTGGCAGGAGGCCGCGTGTGAAGATCGAGGGCAGGGCGAAGGCGGTGGCCATTTACATTGGTGAGAGCGACCTCTGGAAGGGCCGGCCGCTGTACGCCGCGATCGTCGAGGAAGCGAAGAAGCTCGGCATGGCAGGGGCGACGGTGTTCCGGGGCACCATGGGCTTCGGCGCCAACAGCCGCATCCACACAGCCTCCATTCTCCGCCTCAGCGAGGACTTGCCCGTCGCGATCCACGTCGTGGACATCGAGGAGAGGGTGACGCCGTTCCTCGAGATCCTGGACGAGATGGTGTCGGAGGGCCTCGTTACGACGTGGGATGTGACCGTCGAGCGCTACGTGCATTCGGGTAAAGCAACCGGAGACGAACCATGAGCGTGGTCGCGATCAGCCGCCAGTTCGGCTCGGGGTCCCAGATCGTCGCGAGCCATCTCGCCGAGGAGCTCGGTTGGAGAGTGGTGGACCGGGAGATCCTGGAGGAGGGGGCGCGTGTGGCGGGCATCCCTTTGCCGAACGTCGTGCATCGGGACGAGAGGGCGCCGTCGCTGATCGAGGCCTGGGCTCGCAAAGGCGACGCCGAGCGGTACTTCCAGGCCATCCTCGACACCGTGCGCCGCTTCGCCGCCGACGGCAGGGTGATCTTCGTCGGGCGAGGAGCGGGATTCATCCTGCGGGACAGGCCGTGCCTGCACGTGCGGCTGGTCGCGGACCTCTCCTTCCGAGTCCGCCGCGTGATGCAAGTCCGGTGGGTCGGGGAGGACCAAGCGCTCGCGATGATCCGCACGAGCGACGAGGAGCGAGCCGGCTTCCACCGCCGATTCTTCAACGTGGACTGGAGCGACCCAGCCAACTACCACGTCACGCTCTCGACCTCCCTGCTCGGGCCGGAAGAGGCGGCGCGCACGCTGGCGGCCATCGTGCGCGCCTGGCCGTGGTGAGATCCCTGCTCCGGGCTCACCGAACGATCTCGTAGTAGAGGGTCGCCTGCCCGTCGGGTGCTCCCTGAACGGTCGCCCGGAAGTACAGGTTGCCGTTGGACCACGTGCTCGGAACGACTCCGATCCTCTCTCCGGCCAGGTTCAAGCGGTAGACGGTGGGCTTCGCGCTGCCTCCCAAGGTCAACCCGATGTTCGCCGAGCCGTTCCTCACGAGGTACGGCAGACTTCCCCACTGCTCCAGCATGGTCCGATCCGGCGCCGAGAAGCGGGTGCCGCTGTTGAGCAGGTCCGTCAGGTGCACGAACAGCATGCGCTGACTCTGGTCCAGAGGCCGGTCGTCGAGCGCCGTCACCCACACGGCGGCGCGCGAGGAGTTGGGAGTCGACGCGAGACGGTTGGCGCGGATGGTGCGGCCGGGGGTTGTGAACACTCCCTCCGTGCGCGGGGTGAGCACGGCGAACGTGCCGATCCCGAGCCAGATCTTGATCTGCGGGTGCAGCGAGGGCGGCGTCACGTTGACGGACCGCGGAACGTTGCTCCAGCGCGCGGCGAACGGATCGACCCATGGCCCTGAGAAACCGGATGCTCCGGCCGTGTCCGGCTGCACCAAAACCGTGGCCTCTCCCGCGGCCCGGTTCAGGTGCCTCCAAAGGTACAGGCTCACCACCGCCCTCTCCGCCGCCTGCCGCAACGGGTCGCGCTGCAGATCGAACCAGTTCGCCGATCCCGGCGAGGAGATGTCTCCCGCATCGTGCGACCAAGCGAAGCGCCAGACTCCGTCCCAATCCTGAGCGCTCGCCACGGCTCCGAAGAACAGGCCGGACTCGGCGCGGAACGGATTGGGGAAAGCGTAATTGAACTCGCTCACCGTGAACGGTTTGCCGCGCATCCTTCCGTAAGCAAGGTTGCGGATCGGGCCACCGAAGTCCCTCAACGACAGCTCCATGGAGTGTTGCGAGGGCAGCTGGAAGGCCTGCTGCGGAAACGAGGGGTGGTCCCAGTAGAAATGGTCGTCCACGTAGTCCAGGTCCACCCGGCTTCTCACCAAAGCCTGCTGGTTGCGCCAGCCGTTCGTGTCGGTGAGCAGCGCCTTCACGCCGATCGAACGAAGCTTGTCCCTCATCCACTGAAACGCCGCGCGGTGGAGGTCAGCCCCGAAGCGCGCCCCCGCGTCGCTCCATGGATCGAAGTTGCCGCTGTTGCCCGCGGCCCTCCAGGCCGCATCGAACTTGGCTCTCACCGCCGATCCGCACGAGTAGTAGGTTGAGGCGATGTTGTTCTCGTTGACGACGCACACCCATGCGATCGCGGGATCGTCCTTCCACGCCAGACCGGTGTAGGGGTTGACGTGCTCCAACAGGCGGCGGGAGAACTCCCACCAGTTGTTGCGCGCACCGGCATCCACCAGCAGAAGAGCCTTGTATTCGTCGGGTCCGATGGTCCCCGCCATCACCTCGTCGCGCCGCACCTGCCGCAGCGTGAACAGGTCCAAGCTGACGTAGATCCCGTTGGCCTTGAGCCGACTCACAAGGTAGTCCATCCGGTCGAGCACGTCGGGATCCAGATTGGTGCTGCTTCCCGTTTCTCCCGATCGCCAACCGCCCGTCAGATCGACGTCGAAGTGGTGCAGGCGAACGCAGTTGTAGCCCAGCCTCCGGAGCCGAACGGCGAGCTTGTCGGCGTCGGTCTTGGAGGGGTAGCATGCCGAAAACACCAGGTTCGGGCCGAGAAACCTCTCGGCAACGGTGGGCGTGTTCTCGAACGCGAACTTGCCGTTCACCACCCTCAGCCATCCCTTCGAACCGGCCGGAGCGACGTTCGGCGCCGAGAAGTCGAGGGCCGAGCCGGAGGACACGTCCTGAACCGGCCAGAGCGGAATCCAGTCGGGGCCCTGCTGGATCGTCACGGCGCCTTCCGGCCAGAGCTCGGTGGCTCGCTCGCCCCAAAAGGTCAGGTCGACCCGAACGGTCTGGCCGGCTGCCCAGGTTCCCGAGCCCAAGCCGCCCATCCGAAGCTCGAAGCCGCCCCCCCACTGCCGACTGTCCTGCAGGAACACCGACGTAGCCTTTGGGAACGAAAGAAACAGCTTGCGATAGCCGATCGTGAACTCGGCGGTGCTCACTGTGCCGGAGAACAGGAAGCTGCCCGAGCTGGTCGAGGGTAGGCTCACGGTTTGGGAGCCGAACTTCGCCGAGCCGCCGGCCCACACCCTCGCAGGCAGATCCAGCGCTGCGAAAACAGCCTCGATCCCAACGCTCTGATCCGGTGTTGCCTGCAGCCCCAAAGTGACCTTGGTGCCGGCCTGAGAAGCGCTGCGCTGGATGGCCGCCCTCTGCCCGCCTGGGAAAGCGAGAACGGCGTTGCCAGCGGCGTCGAGGGTGGTCGGGACGTACCACCACCCGGTACCGAAAGCCCGCATCTCGAACGATGCGACGAGGAGGTCCTCGTCTTGCAACCGGATGCCCTGCAATCGAGTCGGGTAGGCGTCGTAGCCACCGGGAGCGGCGAGCAGGAGGGCGAGGATTAAGGCGTTCACGAAGAAGCCTCCTTGCTTCCATTGTAGCCACGAACGGGAGCGGACCGACCACGGAGAACGGCGAGTTTCCGGCCCCAAAGCAACGGGATCCGTGCTTCGGCGCGAGCCAAGCGACGGGACGGTCCGCGGCGTCGCCTTGGGTTGTTCGGCGGTTCAGTCTTTGTAGGGGTCTTGCACGTCCTCGCCAGCCATCGCGACGCCGATCGGCCTGAGGGTGTGAAGGATCCGCACCGACCGCTCGTGGTGGCGCAGAACCTCCGGCAGGCGGCGGTAGCAGTGCGGCGACTCATCGACTCCTCCTCCGCGTAGAACCACGCCAGCCGCCTTCACCCACCCCTCCATCATTTCCCTGCTGACCTTGCCCGGTTTGCGCCTCCGGCCGCGGCCACGGCCGGCCGCCTCCGTTCGCGAGAGCACGCGCCCTGCGCCGTGAACCGTCGAACGGAGGGTGAGCCGCGCTTCCTCGCTGTCCAAGCCCTCGAGGATCACCGACAGGTCTCCCATCGACCCTCCTACGAAGGAGCGTTGGCCCGGGAAGGCGGGCGTGGCACCCTTGCGGACCACCCAGAGGTCCTCGCCATCGTGCCGCTCTCGCCAGGCGTAGTTGTGATGGTTGTGGACCTCCTCGAGCGTGCGTGCGCCGAGCAACCGGGCCACCCTGGCGCAAACCCAGTCTCGTGCCGCGTAGGCGTAGCGGCCCGCCAACTCCATCGCCTGCAGATAGTCCGAACCCAAAGCGGACCGCACCGATAGCACCACCGGCTCGGAGAACGGGTCGTCGCGCCCGCCGCCCGCCCTCAGGAAGTGCGTCGCCAAGCGGTGCCCGAAGCCCCTCGAACCGAAGTGAACGCCGATCCAAAGCCGATCTACCTCGTCCGCGAACAGGTCCACGAAATGGTTGCCTCCGCCGATGGTGCCGAACTGAGCGTGCGCGAGATCCTTCAGTTGCTTGCAGACCGGCAGGCGCCAGCGCTCGTCCTCGAACACCGGGTCCTCCACGGGCTCCGGGTTGGTTCGCCCCAACCCGAAGCTCAGCGTGCGGTACAGATCGTCCATGATGGCGCCGATCCTGGGCAGCACCTCCGAAAGCGGCACGTCGAGCCGCACCGCCTTGTTGCCGCAGGCGATGTCGAACCCGACGGCCGAGGGACTGACCGCATCGCGGTAGGCCACGACGCCCCCGATCGGCACGCTGTAGCCTCGGTGATGGTCGGCCATCATTGCGGCACGCTCGGCGGTCTTCCGACAAGTCCGTATCTGCCGCAACGCCCCCTCGTCGACCGGATCGCCCCAAACAGGCACGTCCTCGAAGAACCTCATGCTCGCCTCGGCGCCACGGAGGAACGCCCTCGGTGGCTTCCCAGTAGAATCGAACGATGGCACAGATCCACCCCTATCCCGTCAAGGTCGTTTGGTCCGGAGGACGCGACGGCTCGGGAGTTGCGACTCCCGAGCACAGCGGCATCGAGATGCCGATCGCCGTGCCGAGGGAGTTCCAAGGCACTGGAAACGGCACCAATCCCGAAGAGCTGCTCGCCAGCGCGGTTGCCGCCTGTTACACGATCACGTTCGGGATCATCGCGGCCAACCGAAAGATCCCCGTGCTGGGCGTCGAGACCGAGGCGCTCGGCGAAGTCGAGCAGAACGGCGCACAGTTCACCTACAAGAAGATCGCGATCCGACCCACCATCCGACTGTCCGCAGACGCCACCGACGATCACGTGAAGCTGGCCACCGACATGGCGCACCGTGCCGACGGATACTGTATCATCACGAACGCGGTGCGCGACAAGGTTGAGATCGTCGTCGAGCCCCGCATCGAGAGGGGGTAGGAAGTGAGGAAAAAGCTCGTCGTCGGCAACTGGAAGATGAACCTGGTCCAGCCCCAGGCGCTGTCCCTGGTCGAGTCGCTCGTGAAGAAGCTCTCGGCCACGGACGCCGTCGACGTGGCGGTTTGTCCCCCATACACCAGCATCGCCGCGGTCGTGCAAGCGCTCAAGGGCACCCAGATCTCGGTCGGTGCTCAGAACGTGTTCTGGAAGGACAGCGGGGCGTTCACCGGATGCGTCAGCGCACCGATGCTCGCGGACGCGGGTTGCAAGCTGTGCATCGTGGGCCACTCGGAGACTCGGGGCCGCTTCGGCAAGCTGGAAATCGACGCCGACGATGTCGGCTACTTCGCCGAAACCAACAGAACGGTCAACCAGAAGATTCAGGCTCTCCTGTACCACTCGGTCATGCCGATCCTTTGCGTGGGAGAGACCCTGGCGGAGCGCGAGGCCGGTCAGACCGACTCCGTCATTCAGACGCAGCTCCGCGAAGCGCTTCAAGGCGTCGACGCCAGCGAGCTGGGCTCCTTCTCGGTGGCCTACGAGCCCGTCTGGGCGATCGGCACCGGTCAAGTGTGCGACGCGAAGGAAGCCAGCCGCGTGTGCGGCATGATCCGGAGAACGCTCGCGGACCTGTACGACCAGCAGACCGCGGAGGGCATCCGCATCCTGTATGGCGGCAGCGTCAAAGGATCCAACAGCAAGGAGCTGTTCAGCCAGCCCGACATCGACGGCGGCTTGGTCGGCGGCGCCAGCCTGGATCCGAACGACTTCACCGCCATCGTGCTGAGCGCCGTTTGACGGCATGGAAGCCAAGCGCGCCGCCGATACGCGCATGCAGATGGCGCAGGTGGTCACGCCCAACCACGCCAACATGTACGGCAAGGCGTTCGGCGGCGCGATCCTGTCGATGATCGACCTGCTGGCCTACACGGTGGCCTCCCGTTTCGCCGGCAACGTGTGCGTGACGGCCAGCTTCGACCGCGTCGACTTCATTCGACCGATCGAGATCGGCGACGTGGTGGTGCTGACCGGCTTCGTGAGCTACGCCGGACGCACCAGCGTCGAGGTCACGGTCGAAGTGGAGGCCGAGGACGTTTTGACAGGAGAGCGGCGGCACACCAACACCGCGCGCGTCACGATGGTCGCCATCAAGGATGGCAAACCCACTCCCGTGCCTCGTTTGCTCTGCGAGACGCACGAGGAGAAGATCCGATTCCTGGAAGGCAAGGCACGGCGGGAGCAACGGTCGCAGCGCGAGGCTGAGCGCAGGGCGATCCACGAGTCGCTCGAACGCCTGGGCGAAGCCGAGCTGGACAGGCTGATCGGCGGAGGATCGGACTAACCGGCCCAGCCTCAGCAAGGCATGTTGCGCCGAGCCTCCGTTCTGCCCTTCAACCTGTACTTCGCGAAGGCGATGGCCCGCTCCCAGTCGTCCGGCAGAACCTCGTGCTTGCCCCGGCGAAGATGCCACTCCAACGTGTCCTCGGCGCCGAAGAGCCGGTAGACCGGTTTGGCCAGCTCGAGCATGTCCCTCTGGCCGTTGGGGTTGGCCCAAGCGTCCTCCTCGGCGTTCAGCAGGAGGATCGGCCGGGGCGCGCACAGGGCGATCAGCGCGTGCTGATCGATGGGCAGGTCGTCCTCGCGGCCGGCATAGCCGGCGAACTCGGGCAGGAACCAGTGGGGAAAGACGCGGGTGATGTCCGCCACCGTCTCGCCGGTCGACGTCCTGCTGGGAGCCGCGCCGCCGGTCCCCGATTGGATCGGCACGCAAGCCGCGAACTTCCCGTCCCTGGCGCAGGCCAGCAGAGCGGCCTTGCCGAGGCGAGAGTGGCCGATCGCCACGATCTGCTCGGCGCGACAGAGCGGGTTCAAGCTCACGACGCTGCGGATCCGGGTGAGCGCCTCCGCCCACAGCGAGAGCGCGGTGGTGCCCTGCGCGTGCAACCGCTCGGCCTCCGACGGGTCGTCAGGACAGAACGACTCGTACCACGCCGTGGCCAGGGCGAATCCCGAACCCAGGATGAGCTCCAGCGGCCAGGCGGCCGCCTGGCTCCCGGGCGGAGCAGGGTTGGGCGGCTCCACGGGCAGGTTGGACTCAGCCCAAACCGTGTGGATGCCTTTGAAGTTCAGCCCGACGAACGCGGGGAAGGGGCCCTCGGCGTCCGGCCAAAAGACCGCCAAGTAGGCCCGAACTCCCGATCGGAACTCCAAGCGATCCACCTGGGTGAAACCGAAGGGGTTCTCCCAGACTCCCAGAGCGATCACGTCGAGACAACCAAAGTCCGGACGTCGCCCGTACTGGATTCGTTCCAAGTGGCCCCAAAGCTCGGGCACTCGGCTCCGCCACCAAGTCCCAGGATCGGCGACGGGTCGGCCGTCGTCGCACGTCAGTAGATCGGGAAAGGTCGGCTTCTGGCCCATCGCGATGGCTCACGATAGCACACTCGACGAGCGTAGGCGGCCTTGGTTTGTGTAGGATTAGCCATGATTCGCGGAAAGTCGCTCTGGGGTCTTCTCCTCCTCGCGGCACCTGCCGCTCGAGCCGCCGAGCTCAAGGAGGTTTTGCCGCTCACCGAGCGGATCGTGATGGTGCACTTCGACGAGGGACACGTGGTGCACCATGGCAAGGGTCAGAAGCGATCGGACGAGACCGTCGTCATCTCGCCTCTCGACTCCGTGAGGGCGTCACTGGCCTCCTCGTACCGCGTGTCCTCGGCGGACGACACCGGCTTCTCGTCGGTCCGCATCCTGAGGGTCTCTCGAAAGTCCAAAGGTACGGATTTCGCCTGGTTCGTGGATTCCTGGGTCAACAACCGCACCGTCAACAACCGCCCGGATCATACGAAGGAGCACTGGATCTACCTGCATCTGTCCCAGCCGATGACCCCAGGCAAGTCCTACTCGGTAGAGGTGGGACGGCTCGCCACCAAGGGCCCGCAGAGCGCGACCTTCCGCTTCGACCCTGGGCGCACGCGGTCCGAGGCGGTGCACGTGAACATGGTCGGCTACGCCACCAACGCGCCCGCCAAGTTCGGCTACCTCTCCCACTGGCTCGGCGACGGAGGGGGGCTGGACGTCGAACCGTTCGTCGGAAGACGGTTCTGGATCGTCGACGTCAAGACTGGCGAGCGCGCCTTCGAAGGCAAAGTCGCCTTCCGACGAACGGCGACGGATCCCGAGACCAATCAGCCAGACGAAACCCCCAACCAGAATTTCGTCGGAGCCGACACGGCCGAGTGCGATTTCAGCTCGTTCCGCCAGCCTGGAACCTATGTGCTCGCCATCGAGGGCGTCGGTTGCTCGTTCCCCTTCGACGTGCGGCCGGACGCCTACCGAGAGCCGTTCCGGATCGCCGCTCGAGGGCTGTACCACAACCGCAGCGGCATCGCCCTGACCAAGCCGTACACCGAGTTCGAGCGCCCGGCCCCCCACAACCCTCAGAAGACCCCGGGTTTCCGCGGCAAGCTGATGTACACGACCGTCCAGTGGCAGGATTGGGGCTCCGAGGCCGGGGACCGCGCCAAGCTCGAGGCAGGGTTCAAGGGCCCGCTCGACGTCTGGGGCTGGTATCAGGATGCCGGCGACTGGGACAGCTACCCTACCCACATCCGCGTGGCTCAGGAGCTGCTCCTCGCGTACGAGATCGCCCCGCAGAACTTCCAGGACGGCGAGCTGAACATCCCGGAGAGCGGCAACGGCCTGCCGGACATCGTGGATGAGGCAGCCTGGCTGCCCCGCTTCTGCCACCGGCTGAGGCACGAGCTCCTCCGCAAGGGATGGGGCACCGGGGGCGTGGGCCTGCGGGTGGCGGGCGACGCATTCGGCACGGACGGAGAGGGTGTGCCGAGCTATGAGGACGTCCAGCGCACTTGGGTGGTGAGCGGCGAGGATCCGGACTCCACGCTTCGCTACGCGGGCGCCGCCGCCCAGCTGGCGCACGTGATCGGCAAGATCGGGAAGAAGGATCCGGAAGGTGTCGATTGGGCTCGCGAGGCGCGGGAGGCGTTCGACTGGGCGATGCGCAACGGAGGCACCCGGGCCGGTGACGAGCTTCGCCAAGCCCGTCTGTACGCCGCCGCGGCGCTGTTCCGCCTCACAGGAGAGCGGCGGTACCTTCAGCAGGCTTCCGCGGACCTCGAGGCCGTCAAGGGTAGCGATCCGTGGCTGGAGAACCTGTTCGGCCCCGCGCTGCTCGCGTTGCCCGGCTGGAAGTCTCAGCCCTCCCCGGACACCCTGGCGACCGCCCGGACGATGGTGCTGCGCGTGGCCGACCACAGCCTGGAAGCCGCGCGGCAGCGAGCCATGCGGTGGGGCGGCAACCTGTGGTTCCCCATGCTCGTCGGCCAACAGACCACTCCGCACGGCATGGAGCTGGCGGTTGGTTGGGCGCTGACCCGCGGCGCCGACGAGGCCAAGGCCAGAGAGTATTGGACGGCTCTCCACACCACCGCGGACTACTTCCTCGGATGCAACCCGCTGAACATGGTGTGGATGACCGGCCTGGGCGAGCGGCACCCCGTACACGTCTTCCATATGGACGCTTGGTACAACGGCAAGGGCCAGCCGCACCCCGGCATCATTCCGTACGGCCCTTGGCGGAAGATGAAGGATCTCGGTGACGGCCCATGGGACGCAGACTGGCCGAACCAGACGCTGCATCCCAAGGTCGATCTCTGGCCTGGTGCCGAAAGGTGGTACGAGAACCGCTGTTCCCCTCTGACAAACGAGTTCACCATCCACCAGAACACCGCGCCCGCGGCGGCGGTGTACGGCATCCTAGCCGGTCCCGCACGATAGCAACGACAGTCCAGGGTCCAGTGGTCTAGAACAAGGGATGCAGGCGCCTGGAGGGCTTGTAGGCTGGAAAGCCCTCCAGCGTCGGCGGCGGTCCGGGAAGCTTTGCCGCCCCCTCGGGCAAAGCCCCGAACCGCAGGGATCGATCCCTTGGCCTCCAAAGGCCCGTGGCCTCGTTCTCGAACGCCACGGGCCCGAACGAGGGTTCGGATCCATCCAGAACGTGAGCGGGGCCATAGGGGTTGTCCTCGAGCGGGGCGGCCACCCATCGGTCGAACCGGTTGGACGCGAGTTCCCAGCCCTTGGCGTTCAGCAGGGACGGATCTGCGGAGAAAGCCGCCATCTGGAAGCCCGCTCCCGCAACCAGCAGGTTGCGCCGGACCACCACATCCCGCGCGTTCGGCGAGCGGAGATCGATGTTGCCGGTTGCCCCCGCCCAATGCCGAAGCCGACCGTTGCGAACCAGCGTGTTGTGCTCGATCGTAACGGCTCGGCGGGGCCCATCGGCGCCCCACCGCCCGAAGAACACGCCAGAGGCCCGGTTGTCATGGAACACGTTGTGGCGGATCCTCACGTTGGCCAGCTCGGAGCCGCGGCCCTCCACGGAAACCACCATGCCCCACTCACACCGCCTTGCCACGTTCGAGAAGAACTCGACGTCCTCCAGCAGGCCGAACCAAGCGTCGGCGTAGTACGCCTGTCGGTGGAGGTCCTCCACCAGGTTGTGGTGCACCGTACCGTGGGCGCTCACCTCCTTCACGTCGATGCCCTCCTTGACCGAATCGTGCACCCGATTCCAAGCGACTTCGAAGCCCTTCACACCGGCCACGCTGATCGCCTCGTGCGGACATTCCTCGTTGGGATCGCCCCAAAGGCGCATCGACGGATCGTTCGCACGGCTGACATCGTTGCCCACGATGCGCACCCTATGGCTGTTCCAAGCCCCGATGCCGGGCATGAAGGTCCTGCGGAACGTGCATTCCACCACGTCGATCGCTTCGCAACCATCGGAGATCAGTAGCCCGCAAGCGTGGCTTTCAACGATCTCCAGCCGCACGAAGCGCACGTGGGAGGCGCCCTTGGCGTGGAAGCCGCCGGTCCAAGGCTGACGCTTCGGCTTCACGGACGAGAAGTCGAACACCGGTCTCTGCCGATCGGCCGCGCGCAGCGTCAGCCATCGGCCGGGCCCGCCCTTCTGCGTGACGACCACGAAGTCGCGCATGGCGTAGCGCCCCCCTAGAAACACCACCTCGTCGCCGGGAACTGCCGCCTCCACCGCCCGATGAACGGATCGGAAGGGCCTTTCGCGGCTGCCGTCCCCCTCCGGACCGGGCTGGGGCGAAACCCAGAGCGTGCGGCCCACCGTTGCCACGAGAACCACACCAACGAGCTGGATCACGAGCCACCCGCCTCCAGGATCAGGTACAGGCTGTTCTTCGGAAGCTCCACGCGCACGGTGCCTCCCTGCCTGGTGAGGGACCCCGACGACGTGCGCATGCCGTTTTCGTCCAACAGCGTCGCCTTGGTCAGGTGGGGATTGCGGATCCAGAGCGCCCCCTGCGCGGACTCGACGCGCCAGGGAGCCCTGCCATAGTTCACCACCTCGAAACCGTCGAAGGTCGCTCCGCCCGCCTCGAAGCGCACCGCACGCTCCTGCCAGTCGGTCGGTCGGGAGCGCGTACCCACTTGCACCAGCACCCTCCGCGACTCGGCGAGAGGCTTGTCGTCCAGCGACACCGCCAAAATCGAGGCGAATCGGTTCTGGCACGTCAGCGTCACCGCCGACAGCCGCACCGGCTGCGGCAAGCCTGCAAACCAGCCCACCGCTCCTTGCGCTTTGGGAGCGTCCAACGTGCACAGCCCCTTGCCGTAGTCCAGAGACAGCTCCCCGGTCACGCTGCGAACAACCTTCGATCCGCCGTTCAGCAGCGTCTTGAGCGACGGATGCACGAAGGTCTTGGACGGATCGCCGCCATACTCGACCGTCACGGGGCCGGCGAAGTACGCGAGGGGGTTCACCCCTCCCGGGACGTTCGTGCGGGGCGAGAACGCGCCCTGCATCCGGTTCGGGTCGAAGCCCTTCTCCTCGGCGATCACCGGAACGGTCCCCGCCCAGATGTCCTCGAGGGGCCTCTGCTCGCGCACGACCGGATCGCCCCGCTTGACGTAACCCATGCGATACAGCAACGCGGCCGCCGGGAACTGCCCGAGCATGTCGGGATAACCGAACGTCCACTTCTTCTGGCTCGGGTTGTAGCCGTTGGCCGACTGAGGAGGCGTCCACTCGTCGTCTCCGGTGGCGAACCAGTAGTAGCCGTCGACGCCGCTCAACGAAGAGTAGGCGGCCACGAGGAACGGGCCTTCCGCCGCGTTGCCGTTGGGCATGACCCAGGCGCTCTCGGTCACCAGCATCGGTCTTCCCACCACCTGCTTCAGGTTGATCGCGAGGATCGCCGGATCTCTCAGAACGCTGTCGCTCGTGAACTTGTCGCCGTTCTGGATCGCCCATCCCTCGTTGGGGCCCACGTGCACTCCACCCAGGTAACGGTTGACGGCGAGCACCTCACCGGCTGTGTACGACCACCGCTCCGCGTCCATCAACCGCAGGTTGTCCGCCGTGGTCCAGTTGCCGGGATTCACCAAGGCCTTGCAACCCAACTCCTCCCGCAGATACCGCACCATCTCCGCGTTGAACGCGCGCATGGTCTCGGTGACGAACTGCAGCTGGTCGCTGAGCCGCCTCGTGCTGGCGGCCTGCCGGGGTTGCGTGAGCTCCCAGAGGTTGCGCAGTCCGAGCACTCCCGCCTGCCAGTCGTCTCCATCGGCGCTGAAGCCTCCCCACGCCTGGCGGGCAGCCGGAAGGGATCCGTACTTCTTCGCCGCCCACTGAGCGAACTTGCGCCCCAGCTTGCGCTTCTGCTCGGGCTTCAGGCTGTTGGCGGTCCAGAAGAGCAGACTGTCCTCGTTCTGAAGCTGGAAGATCGCCAGCGCGGGATCCTTGGCCAAGGGCACGCCCGTGTAGGGGTTTGGAGGCGCCAGCAACTGGCGGAGCCAACCCTTGTAATACTCCTGCAGCTTTTCGTCGAAGAACAGCAGACCGAAGGAATCCTGCTCTCCCCCTTCGATGCCCCAGTTGCGCCCGATCTTGCAGGTCACCGCCCAGTACGGCGAAACGGTGGTGTAGATGCCCTGCTTCTTCATCGCGGCCACCAAGCGCCACACCCAGTCGCGCTCCTTTTCGTCGATCCCCCGCGGATCCTGATCCGGCTTGGGGTTCATGTGCGTGTGGGCCCGCACCATGTTCACGCCGCGCTTGGCCAAGAAGCGCGCGTGGCGGTCGAGGTCGGGCTCGGTCTGCCTTCCCAAGGGCCGAACGACGAACGGCTTCTCCCTGCCGACGTCCGTGTTCACACACCAGAAGCGCACCGGCTTGCCGTTGCCGAGCACGAAGTCTCCGTTGGCATCGACGCGGACGTAGCCCGATTCCCCCGCAACGCGCTCGTTGAGGGACCTCAGGTCGAACGCCGCGGCGGGGCTGAAGCCGTCCGGCTTCGGATCGAAGGCCCAGGTGCCGGGAGTCTGCGCGGAGCAAGCCGAGGCGACGATGCCAAGAAACGGCCACAGCGAGAGCTTCATGGAGCGACGTTACCCCGCCAGTGAACGCGTTTCATCCCCTTCCGCCATCGGGGCAGGAAATCGCGTCCGACGTGGCGAAAAGCCGTTCCGTGAAGCAGCTGGCCTGTCTTGAGAAGGGATCCGTTGGGTGGCGCGAGATCGAGTTGCCTCCACTGCCCGAGGACGGGGTGCGCATCCGTTGCCTGCACGGGGTGGAGAAGCACGGCACGATGATGGCCTTCGTGAAGGGCTACGCCAACGAGCGCGGCCGATGGGATCCGGAGCGCAGGATGCACGTACCCGAAGGCATGCTCTGGGGCTACCCGGTGCCACTCGGCAACATGCAGCACGGCGAGATCGTGGAGGCAGGCGCGGCCTGCGCCCGGCTCCGGAAGGGAGATCGCGTTTGCGTGAGCGCTCCGTTCCAGCCCGAACTCGTGGCTCGGGAGGCGGACTGCTGGCTCGTTCCCGAGGGCGTGGACTGGCGCGACGCGTTGCTGCTGGACCCTTGCGAGTTCGCGCTCGGTGCCCTGCGGGATGGCGGCGTGCGCATCGGCGACCGCATCGCCGTGTTCGGCCTCGGAGCCATCGGCTTGTGCTGCGTTCAGCTGGCGAAGGCGGCAGGTTGCTCGCTGGTGGTGGCCCTGGATCCCATCCGAGGGCGGCGGGAAGTGGCTCGAAAGACGGGCGCCGACGCCACGCTGGATCCCACGTCTGGCGACGTCGGTCTCGCCCTCCGGGAGACCGTAGGAAGGGAGGGGCCCGACGTGGTGATCGACTTCAGCGGCGCTCCACAGGCTCTCCAGCAGGCGATTCGGGGCATCGCCTACGGAGGAACGATCGTTCTCGGGGCTTTCCCGCCGCCGCACAACCAGGGCATCGACTTTGGCGGAGAGTTCCACATGAACCGGCCCAGGATCGTGTCCAGCCGCGCGTGCAGCGATCCCAACCCCGACCACCCTCGGTGGAACCATCGCCGCATCCAAGAGGAGTGCTTCGAGCTGATCCTTCGGGGCTGCGTGCGAGGAGCCGAGGTTCTGGGCCCGATGGTGGAGTTCGATGACCTGCCCGACGCGTACCTGCGGGTCGCCGGAGACCCGACGGCGGGCGTCAAGCTGACCGTTCAGTACTCGTGAGGTGCTTTGGTGACGAAACTGCGACAGAGCTTCTGCTTGGACTGTTTCCGCCCGGCGGGCATGACCCTCTCGGACCTGTTCCGAGAAGCACGGGCGATCGGGTACGACGCGGTAGAGATCTGGTTCTGGGACGACTCTCTGGACGAAGTAGCCGAAGAGGCTCGCCGAGCCGGTTTGGTGCTCTGCAGCATGGTCGGCCACGGCACGCACACCGACGGCCTGAACGATCCGGAGCAGCACGAGCGCATCCTTTCGGAGCTCGAAGCCTCCATCCGCAAGGCGCGCCAGTGGGACATCCCCGGGTTGATCACTCTGAGCGGCAATCGTAGGGCGGGACAGAGCGACGCCATGGGAGCGCTCGTCGCCGCGCGTTGCCTTCGCAAGGTGCTGCCGCTAGCCGAGGAATGCGGCGTCAACCTCAATCTGGAGCTGCTGAACTCCAAACTCGACCATCCCCGCTACATGGCCGACCACACCGACTGGGCGGTTCTTCTGTGCGAGCTCTGTGCCAGCCCCCGCGCGAAGATCCTGTACGACGTCTACCACATGCAGATCATGGAGGGCGACGTCATCGCCACGCTGAGGCGCATCGCCCCCTTGCTGGGTCACATCCACACGGCAGGGGTGCCCGGCCGCAAAGACATCGACGGCTCTCAGGAACTCAACTACGGCGCCATCGGTCGCGCGTTGGCCGAGATGGACTACCCACACTTCGTCGGTCACGAATTCTGGACCCGGCACGACGACCGGCTTCACGCCCTGCGGGAGGCCTACGGGATTCTAGGAGGCTGAACAGGAGCACCCAGACCTCCTCACCGGTGTCCAAGACGCAGAGGCACCGAGGTACCGGGCCTTTCCCTAAGTCCGACCGGGTGGCTCCGTCTGGAGCCGAGTCCGTAGGGAGCCCGGCGGCTCCCTGCGCCATCGCCCTCTGGCCTCCTTCTCTACCGACAGGGAGGCCACCGACCGGCAGAACTCCTGCCCGGAGCCTCTCGGTTGCCGAGTCTCTCGCCTTCGTGGCCTGTCTATGGTGGGAGCGCATCCGATCGTTGGGGCGCGTCCGCAAGGGCCCATGCGCCGCGCGAGAACCTGCGGAGACACGAGCGGATCCCGCGCGACCGAGCGAACCGTTGCACGGCGCACTGAGGACCTGCCATCGGAGAACGCTCGGCCGAGGGTGCCGAACGTCAGAGCCCTGACGGCCGCGGTCCACCCGGAACCTTCCCTTCCGCGGCGACACCAGGCGGCTCCTCGTGCGCGGGAGAGTTCCACGAGGCAGTGGAAAGGCCGGTCGGACGGTCGCCGATCAACGGACGCCTCTGGTCCTGACCGGGGCGAGCGCCCAAGGGCACGCCTTGTCGCCAGCGCTCCAAGAGGGGTTCGTCGAGCGGATGCGTGCCGCCTGCATCTCCTTTCCCGTCACGGCCATAGTTACCACAACCCGAGAATCGCCGCCGACGATCAACGAGGGTCCGCGCAAGTCTGGAAGCGAACCTAGCCCCCTTGCCGACTGGCGCATCGGTTGTCCCGCCGGCTGAAGACGAACCCTAGCCCGGCTTCAGGCAGACCGCATCCGGACATGCCGTCGAAGCGCCGTGTACGGACCGGTGGCGCGAATCCCCTCTTGGGCCCCGCTGGGCAGCCGGGTCCGGCCGAGACCAGGCTCGAATCGTCGAAGCGCGCTCCCCTCCGCTTGGGGCAAACTGGGTCATCCGACATGGCGGCCCGCAGACCGATCCGCATCTACAGCACTTGGGGTTTCCACGACGAGCTCGGAGACCGTGTGCGCCTCTCGGAAGAACTCTGCCATCGCGCTCTCGATCGCCTGCAAAGGTGGAGGTCCGAGCACGGGATGGCGTTCGATTGCTTCCACATCGACTGCTTCTGGTTCGACAAGTCGAAGCCCTACACCGCCTTCGACCCCGAGACCTTTCCCGACGGACCGGAGCCGATCCTCCGGCGGGTGCGCGAGATGGGAATGCGCTTCGGCCTCTGGTTCGCCGTGAATGGCGGACACATGAATCCACCGGAGTGGCAAGCCAGCAAGGCAACGAACGGCTGGTGCTACAGCCTGCTGGATGGGCCTTACGCCGAGAGCTTCGAGGCCGCTCTGCACCACGCTGCCGAGCAATGGGGTTGCCGCGTGTTCAAGTTCGACTTCGCCGACTGGACGGCAAGCGCCGATCCCGCGCGGCCGCCCTCGGAGACTCGCCAACGGTCGGTGGACGCCTTGCGAGGCATATTGGATCGTTTGCGGTGCGCCTACCCCGACGCAGTCCTGTTTGCGCACTGCGGCTTCGCCTTGTCGGAGCAATCGACCGTGAGCGGCTTGCCGGATCCATTGGCTGCCGACCCGTCCTGGCTCGGAGTGCTCGACCGTCTTTTTTCCGGCGACCCGCATCCGATCGACATCCCCCAGACTTCCCTCGTCCGGAACTTGGACCTGTACCAGGACCGGCAGGTGTGGGCCTTGCACCGGTGCGGCTTCCCGCTCGATCGCATCGACGATCACGGAGCGCTCCTTGGCACCACGAACACTTGCTGCTACAGGGGCCGAAAGGGCTTTCCGCGCACCTGCCTGGGTCAGCTGGCTCGCGGCGGCAAACGCCACCTGTTGTACGGCAACCCCGAAGTGTTGACCGACGAGGACGTGCGGTTCATGAAGGCGGCCACCGAACTGTTCCTTTCCGCTTGGAGCAAGGGCTTGGAAGCGAGCTTCGTCGGGACGGGAGAGCCAGGCTTGGCTCCTTGGCACGGCTACCTCACGGGAGGCGGCGCGGCGGGACTGCTCTACCTGGTCAATCCGACCCAAGAGCAACAGGTCGCCGAGCTGCGTGTGCCGGGCTTGCACCGGGCGCTCCCCCTTTGGTCGGATGGCCCCGAGCCCCCGGTGCTCGTCCAACAGGACCTGGTTACGCTGCAGCTGGAGGGCGAGCAGTGCGCTCTGCTCGGTCTCGGAGCGTTCGCGGATCCTGCTTTCCTGTTGCCCGAGGCGCCGTCCGAGCCGCTCCCCGGCAGGTTGAGGTTGCTCTCCGCGGACATCAGAGAGGCGGCTCGGAAATGCTGGGAGGTCCGATGGCGACCCTCGACGGACGCTCGCGGGCTTTGGGTGTTCGTCCAAGCTCACGACGAGAAACCCAGTCACGCGCGCTTGGGCTTTCCCAGTCGCTTCGGACAGCAGCTCTGCACGGCAGAGGCGAACGGCATTCCACCCAGCGAGGCACAGCGCGAGTACGCCATTTCGCTGACGTGCGGGCCCGAGCAGAGGGAGCCATCGTCGAGCGTGCCCGACGTGCCGATCTGGGCCGGCATCTCCTGGGTTGCGCGGAGGTTCGAGCGGACGCCCTCGGAGGCGGTGGTCCGAATCCGCGACGAATCCTCCTCGGAACGCCGCCTGAAGGTACGGGCGTACGAGGAGTGTTGAGGTCCCTGGATTCTCGGGTTCTTCGCGTCTCAGGTCCCAGCTTCGGCTTGCGGGGATCGCGGATTCGGCCGAAACTATAGTCAAGAAGCATCCCGCATCGGCCCTCGCCTATTGCCACCGGTCCCTCGGAAGGGGCGCGCCGGGAGGAGCGGCGGTGGGTTGGGTGGGAGAGCCTTGAGGTCGTCCCATGAAGTTTCTCACGGAGGGGACGGAATCGCTGGAGATCGCCGATTGGTCGTTCCTCGAGGGAGCCCCAAGAGAGCGCGAGCTGTTGGTGCTGGCGGCGGAGGGCAAGACCGACAAGGAGATCGCCGCGATGCTCGGGCTGTCTCCAGAAACGATCGCTTCGTACTGGAAGCGCATCCGACTGCGGCTCAACGTTGCTTCCAGGACCGCCGCCGTGGCGGCGGCTCTGGAAACGATCCGCAGGCACCAGCAGCTGGCGGCCGCCCAGCAGCTGAGTCTGCTTGAGGAGGAGCTGCGGGAGAAGCGCGCAACCGAGAGCGAACTGCAAGAGGCGCTTGAGACCCTGCGGGGCATGTTGCAGGGTCTCCGAACCGCGGTCCTCCTCGAGGACGTGCAGCATCGAGTCAGCTTCGTCAACCATGCTTTTCTCGAGCTTTTCCGCATCCCGCAGACGCCGTCCGACCTCTTGGGTCTCGAATCCCGCGAGCTGTTCCCTCAGACGGTTGGCACGTTCGTGGAACCCGAGGCCTCCTTGGCGAGGATCCGGAGCATCCTGGCGGAAGGCAAGCCGGTGCATCGTGAGACCGTGCGCTTGGCGGACGGCCGATCCCTGCTGAGGGACTACCTCCCTTTGGCGGTCGGAGGCCGGCTCATCGGACACTTCTGGCAATTGGAGGAAGCCTGCGAGCAACCCTCCTCCTATCGCCAGGCGGTGCTCGACGCGGAGTTCGCGCAAGCGGTGGCCGAGGCCGTGCTGAAGATCGCCTTTCGGGGCGAGTCGGGCATCCAGGACGCGCTGGAGGCCGTCGGGCGGGCTGCGGACGTCGACCGTGCGTACTTGTTCCGACTGGATGAGGATGGCGACCGGATGTCCAACACGCACGAATGGGTCGCTCCTGGGGTCACGCCCGAGAAGGATCACCTCCAGAGGATGCCCGTGTCGATCTTCCCATGGTGGATGGAGGAGCTGAGGAGCGGCAGGGCGATCGCCATCCGCTCGCTGGACGAGCTCCCGCCTGAAGCTGGCGCCGAGAGGGCGATTCTGGAACCCCAGGGCATACTCTCCCTGGCCGCGGTTCCCATCGCCCGAGGCAGCGACGTTCTCGGCTTTCTCGGCCTCGACTCGGTGCGGCGCCCTCGGGAGTTCTCGAAGCGCGTCGTCGACAGCCTGAAGATCCTTGCCAAGGCGATCGCCTCGGCCGCAGGTTGAGAGCCCCTCAGGGCAACCGTCCTGCGAACGAGGCTTCCAGCATCTCGGCGATGTGGTAGACCTTGGCGCGACCGGCCTTCTCGCGCGATCCCTGCTCGATCCAGGCGTGGCAACCCGGATTGGCGAGGACCACCGCCTCGGCGCCGGTGGCCTCGATGTTTCGCCATTTTCGTTCGAGCAACCTCCGCGCCATCGCCGGCTGAGTCAGGTTGTACGTGCCGGCGCTGCCGCAGCACATGTCGCTCTCGTTCAGGGTGACGAGCTCCAAGCCGGTGACCGCCTCCAGCAATCTCCTCGGTTGCGAGCGTATCCCCTGGCCATGCGCCAGGTGGCAGGCGTCGTGGTACGTCGCCCGCACCCGCAAACCCCGAGACTCCCTCAGGCGCTCCTCGAATCCATGCTCGACGAGGAATTCCGTCAGGTCCCGGGCTCGCGCGGCGAGCTCCCCAAGGGCCGGATCGAGCTCCCGATAGTCCTTGATCGTGCTGCCGCAACCGGCGGAGTTGGTGACGAGGGGTGTTCCGCCCTCCAGCGCCTGTGCCAAGCGCAGGGCACGCTTGCGGGCATCCGTGAGATACCCCGAGTGGGCATGGAGGGCTCCGCAACACAACGCGCCCGTTCGACGGACTCGGAAACCACAACGCTGCAACAGACGGGTCGTTGCCTCGTGAACGCGAGCGAACAGCGGTTCCATGACGCAACCATCGAGCAGGAACACCTCGCCCCGAATCGGCGGCAGCTCCTCCTGGCGCAACGGCGGCCAGGACCCGGCGGTCTGAGGCCTCGGCAAATCCGCCTCCGCGGCCCCTCCGGCCAGGGCTCTGCTCAGCAAACCCGGCACCCGACCACTCGGCAAGAACCGGGATCCGGCCAGTTGCAGGTGCAGGAGCGGTCGGTGCGTCAGCGCACCCGTGAAGGCCTTCAGCGCCCGGCGGGGCCTGCGGGACTCCATGCGCTCTCGCACGAGCTCCAAGATCGACCCATAGCGGACACCGCTGGGACAAGCCGTCTCACAGGCCCGGCAACCCAGGCAGGTGTCGATCGCCGCCGCCATCTCCTCGCCGTAGTCGAACCGACCCTCCAGAGCCGACCTGGCGAGATGGATGCGACCCCTAGGCGACTTCGTCTCGTCGTGCGTGAGCACATAGGTTGGGCAGGACTCGAGACAGAGCCCGCAGTGGATGCACCGGGCGCTCAGCTCGCTCAGATCCACCCGAACACCCCCGGGTTCAGCTTCTGGGACGGGTCCACCGCCGTCTTGAGGCGCCGCACCAGCTCCCTTTCGGGCCCTTCCGGAGGTTCGGCGACCCACGGACAGACCACCCAGTCTGCAGGCTGCCGCGGGAGCAGGCGGCCCGGCTCCAGCCGAGCCCAGAGCGTGCTGGAGGCGCGATCCACCGCGACGATGCTCTCCGAGGCGGCCTCGATGGCGCGATCGAAGTCGGAAGCGAGCGTCCTCTGAATCCAGTTCGGCCGCAGATTCCCCATCGGCTGGGCCGCTGGGGTTGGAACCGCCCGCAGCGGCCAGAGGCGAACGCCGATCCGGACGAGGATGCCAAGGCTTCCCCGCGATCCGACCATGAGCTTGGGGACGTCGTATCCCGCGACGTTTTTGACCGCCTTGCAACCGGCCTTGACCAAACGGCCGTCCGCGGTCACGAGCTCCACGCGAAGGATCCAATCCCGAGGTCCGCCGCACTGAGCCCAGAGACCGTGCGGGAGGTTCGCCGCCACCAACCCTCCCAAGGTGCCTGGGAATCCGGCCAGCGCCTGGCCCCAGCGTTCGCTGGAAGGCATGGGGAGGCACAAACCCTTCCGCGACGCCTCCTCCTGAATCTCAGCGATCGGGGTGCCTGCCCAGGCTTCCAGGTACTGATCGTCCGGCGCGAGCTCGAGGATCCCCTGCAGGCCAACGGGAAGGTCCGCACCCTTGGGGGTTGGCAGCAGCGCCGTCTTGCTTCCCGAGCCGGATACCCGCAGCGGGCCAGCCTGCAAGACGGCCTCCCGCAACGCTCGAAGGCGCTCCAACATCAGGCGCCAGCCTCCGGCAGGAGCTTCCCCGGATTGCAGAGCTCAAAGCCCTCGAACGCCTGAACGAGGCGACGCTGAAAGTCGAGATCGTCCGCCGAGAACATCAACCGCATGAACGGCAGCTTCTCGAGCCCCACGCCGTGCTCGCCGGTGATGCTGCCACCCATCTCCACGCACAGCCGCATGATCTCGTCGGCGGCGCGGTGCATTCTGGCGACCTGTTCCGGATCTCGGTCGTCGAGAGGCATGCAAGGGTGTAGGTTGCCGTCGCCAGCGTGCGCCAAGTTGGCCACGAGCACACCTTGCCGCTCGGCGATCTCCTCGATGCGCGCCAACGCCTCCGGCAGCTTCGACCGCGGGATCGAACCGTCGTGCGTGACTTTGCTAGGGGCGATGCGTCCCAGACCGCCCACCGCGTTCTTGCGCGCGTACCACAGGCTCGCGCGCTCCGCCTCGTCGCGTGCGATCTGCAGCTCGACGACGCCGCATCGGCCGCAGACGTCCGACGCGGCGCTCAGCTCCTCCGCGGTCGACTCCTCCGTGCCGTCGAACTCCATCAAAAGAAAGGCTCTGGCCGCCGGCGGAAAGTCCAACCCGAACGACTCGGAGACCACTCTCATGAACGTCGAGTCGAGGAACTCGAGAGCCAGGGGAACGACGCCGATCGCGATCATCTCCGACACGGCTCGCACGGCGTCCCTCGGCTCGGCGAAGAACGCCAAGGCCGTGCGCACGCACTGCGGCTTGGGCAACAGCCGCAGGGTGGCCTCGGTCACCACGCCGAGCGTGCCCTCGGAGCCGACCACCAGGGCGAGCGGGTGCAGGCCGGGAGCCTCGGGCACCTTGGAGCCGAGTCGGGCCACCTCGCCGTTCGGCAGCACCATCTCGACCTCCAGCACGTGGTTGGCGGTCACACCGTACTTCAGCGTGTGGGGACCCCCGGCGTTCTCGGCGATGTTCCCGCCGATCGTGCTCACGTGCTGGCTCGACGGATCCGGCGCGAAGAACAGACCGTGGGGCTCGGCGGCCCTCGTGACCTGAAGGTTGGTGGCACCTGGTTGCACCACAGCCATTCGGTTCTCCGCATCGATCCGGAGGATGCGGTTCATGCGCCGTGTCGACAGGACGACTCCGGCAACCGTAGCTCCCCCGCTCAGGCCGGTTCCGGCACCCCGCGCGGCGTACGGCACGCCGTGCTGCCGGCAAATCCGCACGACGCTCTGGACCTGCTCGGTGGACTCAGGGAGCACGACGCACAAGGGCGGGCGCTTCTCCACGGTGTAGGCGTCGCACTCGTACACGCGCTCCACCGCCGGACCGGCCAACACCGCGTCCGAACCGAGGTTGGCACGCAGCGCCTCCACGACCCGAGCCACAACGGCATTCTACTTCCGACCCAAGGAGGTTCGGGGTAGATTGGCGGCCGTGCTGCCCGACCTATCAGCGGGGCAATGGCTTTGCGTGCTGCTGGCCGCCGCCTTCGTGGGACTCTCCAAGACCGGTGTGCCCGGAGCCGGGGTGGTGATCGTCCCGCTCATGGCCGTGGCATTCAGCGGGCGCTCCTCTCCCGGAGCGCTTCTTCCCATGTTGCTTGTCGGCGACCTCTTCGCGGTGGGCTGGTACCGGCGACACACGCGCTGGCCGATCCTCGCCGGTCTGGCTCCTTGGGTTCTGCTGGGAGTCGCCGCCGGCGCGGCGACCCTATGGTGGATGGGAGCGTCTGCCGGGCTATCTCGTGCCGTCGAGCGCCTGATCGCGCTGTTGGTGCTGGCCATGGTCGCCTTGCACCTGCTGCGCCGCAGGCTCGGCGATCGGCTGCAGCCGCACAGCCTCGCCGGCCGCGCCTTGGCGGGCGGAGCGGCAGGCTACGCCACGACGGTGAGCAACGCAGCCGGGCCGGTCACCAACCTGTACCTCGCTGCCGCGGGCATCCCCAAGGAGGAGTTCATGGGCACGGCGGCTTGGTTCTATCTCCTGTTCAACCTGCTCAAGGTGCCTCTGTTCGCGTGGCTGTCGTGGCTGCAACCTCAGGCCCCGATGATCACGGCGTCGTCGCTCGCCATGAACGCGCTCGCGGCTCCTGCGATCCTGGTTGGCGCCCTTCTCGGTCGGGCTGTGTTCCGCAGGCTCTCGCAGGCCTGGTTCGAGGATCTGGTGATCGGCTTGGCGACGGCGACGTGCGTGTACCTTCTGCTGCGCTGAGGACTCAGGCGGCCGCGACCTGTCCGACGAACTCGACGTCGGCTTGCGCGGACACCTCGTTGTAGGCCAGCACGGGCAGCGTGGGAATGTACTTCTCCAACAGGCGCCGCAGGGGCAGGCGCAGCTGGTTGCCGCACAGCAGCACCGGCTGACCCCCGCTCGCCATCGCGCGATCCATCTCTCCCTGGAGCTTCTCGATCAGCTGCCTCTGCTCCTGAGGGTCCAGAATCAGCACGCTGCCGAAGCTCGTCACGTTCACGCACTCCACCAGCCTCTGCTCGAGCCTCGGGTCGAGGGTGATGCAGTACAGCCGGTTCTCGGGATCGACGAACTGGCGCGTGATGGTGCGCGCGATCGCAGCACGCACGAGTTCTCCGAGCTGGTCCGGATCCTTGACACGCCCGCCGAAGTCCGCCATGGTCTCCAGGATCGTCACCATGTCGCGGATCGGCACGCGCTCGCGCAGAAGGTGCTGCAGAACCTTTTGGATGTCGCCGATCTGCAACACGTTGGGAACCAGCTCGTTGACGACCGCCTCGTTGACCTGCTTGGCATTGTCCAGCAGCGTCAGGACGTCCTGCCGGCTCAGCAGCTCCGCGGCGTGGGCCTTGACGATCTCGGCCAGATGGGTGGAGATCACGGCGGACGGCTCGATCACCGTGTAGCCCGACCTCTGGGCCGCCTCCTTCAGGTTCTCGTCCACCCAGAGGGCTTCCAAACCGAACACCGGGTCCCTCGTGGGAGTGCCGGGCACCGTCTGCAGGATGCCCCCGCCGTTCACCGCAAGGCAGTGCCCCAAGAGCACCTCGCCGCGGGCGACCTCCTCTCCACGGATCTTGATGCAGTACTGGCTCGGCTCCAGGTGGATGCTGTCCCGGATCCGGACCGTCGGCATCACGAAGCCGAGCTCCAGCGCGATCTGGCGGCGCGTCGCCGCGACGCGCTCGCTCAGGTCACCCCCTACGCGAGGATCCGCCAGGCGGGTGATGCCATACCCAACCTCGATCTCGATCGGGTCGACGTTCAAGAGCGGAAGAACCGCCTCGGGGCCCGCTGGGGCAGGCTTGGTCTTCTCTCCGGCCTTCGCTTCCCCCGGCTTCTTGGCGGAGGGATCCGGCTTGGGACTCTTCCCCAGGGTTCGAGACAGAGCGATGCAAACGCCGCCGATGATGAAGAAGATCGTGGCCGGGAAGCCCGGAACGAGTCCGAGCAAGGCCAGAGCGATTCCCGCTCCGCCGATCGCCCTCGGCTGGCTGAGGATCTGCCCCGCCATCTCGCCGCCCATGCTGCGCTCCTGGCCCGCGCGCGTCACCATCAGACCGCTCGCCGTGGAGATGAGCAGAGCCGGCAACTGGGCCACCAATCCCTCTCCGACCGACAGCAGGGCGTAGGTCCTGAGGATCGTCATCGCGTCGCCTTCGCCGCGGAGGAACCCCACGGCGAAGCCGCCGACGATGTTCACCAGGATGATCAGGATGGCCGCTATCGCGTCGCCCTTGACGAACTTCGAGGCGCCATCCATCGCGCCGTAGAAGTCCGCTTCCTGCTTGATCTGCTTGCGGCGTTCCCTTGCCTGCTCGTCGTCGATCGCTCCAGCCGCTAGGTCGGCGTCGATGGCCATCTGCTTGCCCGGAAGGGCATCCAGCGTGAAGCGCGCCACCACCTCCGCCACGCGGCCGGCGCCGTTGGTGATCACGATGAACTGAACGATCACCAGGATCAGGAACGCGACGAAGCCGACGACGAAGTCGCCCCCCATGACCACCGAGCCGAACGTCTCGATGACGTGCCCTCCCTGCCCCGTGCCGAGAATGAGCTTCGTGGCGGCGATGCTGAGGGCCAAGCGGAAGAGCGTGGAGATGAGCAACAGAGACGGAAAGACGCTGAACTGCAGCGGGTCGGTGACGTTGACCGCCGAGAGCAGGATCACCACCGACGAGGCCAGCGCGATCACCAAACCGAGGTCCAGCGCCCATGCGGGCATCGGAAGGATGAGCATGCCCACGATGAGCAGCATGCCCGCGCCGAGCAACAGATCGGGGTGCTTCAGCAGCTTGTTGAGCGCTTCCATGGCGATGGGGCGTACTCCGCCCTCATCGGGATGATCGGCAAAACTACCGGTATTCCGCAGGCTCGGAGGAGCTCCACTCGAGGGGCTTCTCGCCGGCTTTCAGCATGCCTTGGTCCCTCAGCAGCGCCTCGCGGAAAAGGGGACTCTCCAGCCGCGCCTTCTCTCGGGCCAACCGCTCGCGCTCGGCCTCGGCCCGCCGCATGTCCGACCGAAGAGCAGCCAGCCTCTGCTCCTGCTCCCAGTACCTCCGCCAAGGCAACTGCCCGAGGAACACGCCCGTACCGGCGGCCGAAGCCAGCAACAAGACCTTCCACCACGCGAATCCCTTCGCCATCACTCCACGGTCCTCGTGAGGATCAGATTCGTGCGACCCGGAACGCCGGGAGGGACGCCCGCCGTGACGACCACCGTCTGACCCGCCTGCAACATACCCTGATCTCGGAAGGAACCGATCAGGGACTCGATCACTCGGTCGGTGTCGGTCTCCCGTTGTTGGGGCAGGGCGATCGCTCCCCAAACCATCGCCAGCCGCCGCACGACCTTGGGATTCCAAGCGCCGCACCAAAGGGGAGCCTTGGGCCGGAAGGAGCTCACCAGGCGGGCGGTTTGGCCGCTCGAGGTCGAGATGAGGATCGCTTTCGGTTGCAGCAGCGCCGCTAGCTGCGCCGCGCCGTACGCCACGGCCAGGGTGTGCACCACCTGCTCGGAATGGGAGACCTCGCGCAACCGAGCCTCGTGATCGTAGTGGCGCTCGGCCTCCTCCGCGATGCGCGCCATCCACCGCACGGATTCCACGGGGAACTTCCCCGTCGCCGTCTCTCCGCTGAGCATGAGGGCGTCGGTTCCGTCCAGCACGGCGTTCGCCACGTCGGTTGCCTCGGCTCTGGTGGGACGCCCCGCGGAGACCATGCTCTCGAGCATCTGGGTGGCCGTGATCACGACCTTCGCCTTGCGGAGGGCGCACCGGATGGCGCGTCGCTGCAAGTGGGGCACCGTCTCCAACGGCACCTGGAGCCCGAGATCGCCCCGCGCGATCATGATGCCGTCGGAAGCGTCCACGATCTCCTCAAGGTTCTCCACGGCCTCGGGAGTCTCGATCTTCGCAATGACGCCGATCCCCTCCCCATCCCCCTGCAGAAGGCCGCGAAGCCTGCGGACATCGTCGGCCCGCCGAACGTAGCTGAGGGCGACGTAGTCGACGTCTGCCCGCACTGCCTCTCGGAGATCCTCCAGGTCCTTGGGAGAAAGAGCCTCGGAGGAGAACGAGCGGCCGACCACGGTCACTCCCTGCCGGCTGCGCACCTGGCCTCCGCAAAGCACCTTGGCCAGCCAGTCCGCGCCGTGGCGCTCGGTCAGGCGCAGCTCCACCTGGCCGTCGCCGAGGAGCAGCACCGACCCCGCCTCCAACGCAGCCAGCACCTCGGGTTGGAGGACCGGGAGATCGGCGGCTTGGGACGGACCGACGAGAACGGACTCCCCCGAGGCGAACTGCCGCGCTCCCGTGGGAAGGTCACCGATGCGAAACTTCGGACCTTGGAGGTCGGCCAGAACCGCCACGGGGCCGATCGAGGGACTTTGCTCCCGAATCCACGAAATCCACCTCCGCTTCGATTCCCAGTCGCCGTGGCTGCAGTTGAGGCGCGCCACGTTCATGCCCGCCTCGATCAGCCCGCGGATCCCCTCCGGCGAGTCCACAGCGGGCCCAAGGGTGCAAACGATCTTCGTGCGACGCATGGCACGCGCTCTCCGTCAGGCTTTCACACGGCTCCAAAGGGTCTCGAACGCCCGAACGGTTCGCTCGAGCACGTCCAGCCCGCCGTTCCAGAAGGCCGGGTCGTTCAAGTCCACCTCGAGCGGTCGCAACAGCTCCGCAGGGCTCTGCGAGCCGCCCTTCTCCAGCAGCTGGAGGTACTTCTCGGCGAAGGCCGGTCCCTCGCGCCTGGACCTTTCGAACAGCGAGAGAACCAGCAGTTCGCCGAACGAGTAGGCGTAGACGTAGAAGGGAGAGGCCACGAAGTGCGACACGTAGCTCCACCAGCATCCGTGCTGCTCCCCGAGAACCAGCGAATCGCCGAACATGGACTGCATCTCTTCCTGCCAGATCTCGGCGAACTCCGCCGCCGTCAGCTCGCCCTTCTCTCGCCGGTGCCTGTGACACCGTTGCTCGAACCGGAACATCGCCGCTTGGCGGAAAACCGTCGCAAAGGACCCCTCGATCTTGGAGGCGTACAGCGCGAGTCTGTCCTCGTCGGAGCTGCGATCCAGCAGCTTCTCGAACACCAGCATCTCGCCGAACACGGACGCCAGCTCCGCGAGCGGCAACGTCCCTGAGAAGTTGAAGAGCGTCTGCTTGCGGCTCAGAGAGGCGTGCACACCGTGCCCCAGCTCGTGAGCCAAGGTGCTGACGTCCTCCAGCTTCCCGAGGTAAGTGAGGAACACTACAGGGTGGGTGTCCGGCGTGACGTAGCTGCAGAAGGCTCCGCCGCGCTTGCCGGGCCTCGGCTCGGCGTCGATCCAGCCCCTCTCGAAGAACTCCGACGCGACCTCTGCCATTCGCGGAGAGAACTCCCGGAACGAGTCCAGGACGATGCCGCGGGCCTCTTCGAACGGAACTCGCTCCTTCGACTCTCCGAGCGGCGCGTAGCGGTCGATGTGCGTGAGTTCCGGAAGCCCGAGGATGTCGCGCTTGATGCGGTAGTACCGCGCCACCATTTCGGAGCGCTCCCGGCACAACCCCACCACCAGATCGACCGTCTCCTTCTCCAACTCGTTGGAGAGGTGCCGGGAATGCTCGGGGAACGGATGCCTGCGCAGGCGATCCTCCACGGCGTGGGCTTGCATCAGGTTGTTGTAGTTGAACACCAGCACCCGCTCCAGAGCTTTCAGCCCGTCGGTCAGCGAGTCGGCTGCCGCCTGCCTCAGAGCCCGATCGGGCTCCCGCAAAAGGTCGATGACCTGCTCCATGCTCAGCTCCCGCCACTCGCCGGTTCCTGGGTCCTTGAGCCGGTACACATGGTTGCTGGTGACCTCCTCGAAGAGGCGGACCCAAGCGCGCACGCCCGTGTTCGCGAGCTCCTCGAGGATGCGCTCCTCCGGCTCGGTGAGGCGGTGCGGGCTGAACCTGCGCACGACCTGGAGGTAGTGTCGATATTCCGCCAACTGCGGCGCCTGTTGGATCCGCTCCGCCGTCGCGTCATCCCAAGCCTGCAACTCGAGTTCGAAGAACATCAGCCGCACGTTGACGGGGGTCATGCGCTCCATCTGGCTCTGGAGGAAAGCGCCGAGTTTCGGGTCGGACGTGTCTGCCGCGAAAAGCAGATGGGCGTAGCTCAGTGGCTTGTACAGATCCTGGTAGATTCCCTCGATCTCCCGAATCGCTTCCAGGACGACGTCGGGCTCCACGCCGTTCCCCGACAATCGCCCCCGATACCGCTCCTCGAACCTCGCGGAACGCTCCTCGATCGAGGACCAGACGGCGTCCAGCTTGGGATCGGTGGGGGAGGAGAAGAGGTCGGACAGATCCCACCGGACACCGGCGGCGAACGACTGGGAGGCTTGCGGCATGACCCATTCTACACCCCGACCTGCCATCATCCTTCCCGTGAACGCCGAGCATCCCGAAGCCTGGGGGGCGCTCGGAGCCGATTTGCTCCGCCACGCCGAGACCCTCGATGGCCACGTGGGCTATTGGGTCGGCTCGCTGTACGGTTGCGAGTCGGTTGGGTGGAACGCCGACGACCTTTTCCCCACGGCCTCGACGATCAAGACGGCGATCCTCGTGGCCGCCATGCGGGAAGTCGACGCGGGGCGTCTGCGATGGTCCGACACGCAGCCGGTGCCGCCACCGGAACGGCGGGAGCTGAGTCCTTGGGCGTGGTTCTTTCCAACTGGCCAGACGCTGGATCTGGACGCTTGGCTGAACCTGATGATCGGATACAGCGACAACACGGCGACGATCGTGCTGCGGGACTGGTTGGGTGCTCGGCGGGTGAACGATGCGCTCGACGAGCTCGGCCTCGCGCACACCCGCCTCCTGTCGGGTTGCGATCCAACCGATCGGGAGTTGAGCGCGCTGCGCAGCAGGTACGGCATGGGAGTGACGACGCCGCGGGAGATGGGTCGGTTGCTCCAGATGCTCGCTCTCGGCCAAGTCGCCAGTCCCGCGGCCACGGAGAGGATGCTGCGGATGCTGTCCCACCAGTACTGGGACAACCTGATCGCCACCGCGGTGCCTCCGACGGTGGTGTGCGCCAGCAAGTCGGGGTTCATCGCGCGCTCCCGCTCGGACACAGCCATTGTGTTTGGTCCAACCCCATTCGTTGCTGCCTTCTACACTTCGCGCTTGGGTGATGCGAGCTGGGGCCTCTGCAACGCCGCCATGCGCTGGATCCGAGAGGCCGCCAGGCTCTGCTGGGTGCATCTGGCCCCGGAACTGCCCTACGAGCGGCCCGAGGGCTGGGAGAGGTTCCTACCCACCGGGGGCGGCTTCGACCCCGAAGTCTGAGGGCTCGAGGCCAAGGCCCTGGCCAACCCCGAGTCGGCTTCCGCGCGCCTCGGCACCCGACCAAGCTGGCAGCCAGAAGCCCGAGGGCGAGCGCACCCAACAGGCTCGAGTCAGCCGACCAAGGCGGCACGTGTCGCTATGCACGACCCGAGCGGCTCTCGATCGGCGCCGCGCTTGGGAACATGCCGTTGGGAGCCTGTGATTTGGATAACTGGATCGATTCTTCGTACATAGAAACCTTCTCTAAACCGCAGGGCCTCCGGCGGCACTCACCCTCGCCGCTCGCAGTAGCCTTCTATGGAACGGGTCCGCTCGGTGGAGACCACGGCTGAATCGGAAATCGAGCCTGGCTCGGCTCATCTCGGTGGACATTGGAATCCTGCCGCGCGAGGCGGCTAGCCAAGCACTCGAAGGGAGAGGCTCGCTCGCATCCGAGCCTCCTGGACGGAGAGCCGCACGGTGCCGACATGACGAGCGGGCTATCAGGGCCGCGGCGGAGCCGCCGGCAACGGGCGCTCGGTTGCCTCCAGACCGCGCGGGAACGACGCCGGTTTGCCGAAGGCTGTCACGATGCGTACAACCTGCCCTCGTCGAGCATGGCCAGATAGTTTTCGATAGGCAGATAGTTCGCCACGCTGTTGCCGGTGCCGAGGCAGTACCCTCCGCCGGGTTGGCAAACGTCCAGGGTCTCGCGCACCCTTCGTCGCACCTCCTGCTCGGACGCCCTGCAAAGGAAGTCCATATCGATGCCGCCGAGCAAGGCCACTCGATGGCCGTGGTCCCGCTTGGCTTCGGTCACCGGCTGAATCACATCCTCGAACGAATGGCGCGCATCGATCTTCACGTCGTCCAGCAGGTCGGGCAGAATCGCGTCCAGCTTGCCGCAGGAATGCAGCCAGTACTGGCGCCCCGCGTCGTGAGTCATCCTCGCCAGCTCCCGGTGGCCCCGCAGCACGTACCGGCGCAACTCGTCGGGGCCGATCAGCGTGCCCGTGCGGAAGCCCATGTCGTCCGAGGCGAAGACCGCCTGGACGCGGTCGAACGAGAGCATCCGCTCCACGAAGCGCTTCTCGAAATCGATGACTCGGTTCGCGATGGCCTCCACCAGATCCGGCTGGTCGTACAAGGCGTAGCAGAGCGTCTCGTAGCCCATCAGCCACGTCAGGTTCTCGGCGATGTGACCGCACAGCCCGGCGACGAGCACCATGTCGTCGGGCAACTCTCGGTTGAGATAGGCGAGACCCGAATCGTCGGCATCGTCCGCGTTCGGCCACGGATAACGCTCGAACGACTCCCAGTCGGTGATCGGACCGACGTGCTCGTTCACAAAGGCCCGTCCACCCTCGCGCTTCAGCTCGGCCGTGTCGTCGGCGATCTCTCTGTTCAGCCGAAACTCGATCCCGGTCAGCGGATAGGTCACGTAGTCGTAGCCAAGGAATCTTTGGATCGCGATGAGGCGCTTTGGGGCCGCGTGGGGATCGCTGGGATCGATGTCCCGCCAGACTCCGTAGCGCTCGTTGATGGCGTCTTGCACCTCCCGGTCGAGGTACAGGTCGAGAAAGTGCACCCGCGCCGGGGTACCCTCGCGGCGCAGATTGCGCATCAGGGCCTCGCCATCGATGGTGATTGGCTTGTGAAACGGACCTTCCATCGCGTTCCTCCGCTGTGTCTAGGCCATCTTACCTAGCGCCGGAAAGCCAGCTGATCATGTTCAGGACGCGTTTCGCCGGCCGAACGTCGTGCACGCGCAGGATGCGCACGCCCGACAGCTGGGCCCAAGCCTGCACCGCCAGCGTTCCCTCGAGGCGCTCGGAGACCTGCAACGGGTCCGTCGCCGAGCCCAGAACGGTGCCGACGAACGACTTCCTGCTCACTCCCAGAAGAACGGGGTAGCCGGTCTGCGCGAATCGAGGCAGCGCCTGCAGGAGGCTCCGATTGTGCTCCAACTTCTTGCCGAAGCCGATGCCGGGGTCGATCCAGACCTGCTCCCTGGCCTTGCCGCAACGCACGAGCTCGGCCGCCTGCGCCTCCAGGAAGCCCAGCACCTCTGCGACCACGTCGGCATACTTGGGCTCGAGTTGCATGGTGGCAGGTTCGCCCTGCATGTGCATCACGCACACCGAGCAGCGGCTGCTGCAAGCGACTTCCAGCATCTTGGGATCCCGAAAGCCGCCGACGTCGTTGATCACGCTCGCCCCAGCCTCCAACGCCCTCTTGGCGATCTCGGGTTTCCTGGTGTCGACGCTCACCGGAATACCCAGCTGCGCCAGGCGCCCGAGGACGCCGCCGATCCGTCGCCACTCCTCCTCCAGCTCGACCGCCTCCGCTCCGGGACGCGTGGACTCTCCACCCACGTCGATGAGGTCCGCACCCTCCTCCATCATCGCCCGAGCCCTTGCGACGGCATCGGAAGCGTTCAGGAAAAGACCGCCGTCACTGAACGAATCGGGCGTGACATTGAGGATGCCCATCAACGCGGGGCGGTTGGAAGGCAGGTGGAACACGGCCCGTCAGGTGGCCTCCTGGAGACCGAAAGCGTCGTGGAGGAGGCTCACGGCGCGCCGGGTCTCCGACTCCAGGATCAGCAGGCTCATCGACAGCTCGCTGTCGCTAGTTTGGAGCACCGCGATCTGGTTGTCCGCCAGCACCTTGATCGCCCGATGGAACACCCCAGGCTGCTGAAGGTACTCGTGGCCGATCACGGAAACCATGGTGCAACTTTCGGTGACGCTCGCCCGGATGCGCACCGCCGTGCCGAAGCGCTCCAAGAGGGCCGCCTGCGTCCTGACCGCCTTCGTTTCCACTTCGCCGATCTGGATCAGGCAGATGGAGCGCTCTTCTCCAACGGGCACCACGAGGCCGTTGAGCAGGCTCTCCACCATCGGATACTGCGTCCGGGGAACGGCGAACCCTGTGCCGTCGGGGCTGAGGTTCAGCATATGGAGGTTGACGCCGTTCACCGCCATCGCGTGATAGATCCTGCTCGCCAGCTCCCTGCGGTGCTCCTGCGGAGCGGGGGTGAAGTCGAAGCTCAGAAAAACCAGCTTGCCGCTGTGCGTCACGCCGGTGATGCGCCTGCCGGGAAGCTTGTCGAGGGGCACCACCTCGGTGCCCGGCGCGTCGCTGAACGTGCTCTTCACGAACAGCGGGATGTTGTAGCGCATCGCGATCTCGGCGGCCCTGGGATGCAGGACCTTGGCACCTAGGTGGGCGATCTCGGCGACCTCCTCGTAGGTCACCTTGCGCAGCGTCGGCGCGTCCGGAACGTAGTCCGGGTCGGCCGTCTTCACGCCGTCGACGTCGGTGTAGATCTCCACCCCCACGGCCTTCAGCGCCGCTCCCAGCGCGGACGCTGTGGTGTCGGACCCCCCTCTGCCCAAGGTCGTGACCTCTCCGAGCCCCTGCGCCGCCCCGGGGTCCACCACGCCTTGGAAGCCGCAAACCACCGGCACCAAGCCCTGTCCCAGCCAGCGGAGCAGGTTCGCGGGCTCGATCCGACGGATCCGCGCGTTGCCGTACTCGGGATCGGTGAAGATGCCGGCCTGCTGGCCCGTGACCGCTACCGAAGGATAGCCCATCGACTTCAGCAACTGAGCGAACACCACCGAGGATAGGATCTCGCCGCAAGCCATCAGCAGATCGGTCTCGCGAGCGTTGGGAGCGGTGTGCGGATCCACCTCGTGGAGGAACTGCAGCAGCGTGTCGGTCGCGTACGGCGCTCCCTTCCGACCGATTGCGCTGACCACGACCACCGGGGAGAAGCCAGCCTCGCGGGCGCTCACGACCTTGCTCGCGCTCAGAACGCGGGCCTCCGGCGTCGCCACGCTGGTGCCGCCGAACTTCATCACGAGCACCTTCATCGGGAACCTCCGATCAAGGTCGCTCGGAACTCCTCCGCAACCCGCTCGCTACCCTCGGACTCCACGACGAGCATCAGGCTGTCGTGCATGTCTCCCACGTGGCTCACCGCGCATCCGCTCTCCAAGGCCCGGTGCACGATGCTCGCCATGAGACCCTCCTCGTCCCGCATGTTCGGGGCGTGGACGCTGAGCACGCTCCTGCCGCTCTCCACCGAAGTGGTGCCGGGCAGACGCGCCGCAACCTCGCGCACCGGCTCGAGCTGGCTGTCGGGCACGAGGAACGACAGTCCGCAGTGGGTCAGCTTTAAGAAGTCCAGGCTGATGCCGGCTTCGGCCACCATCCGCAACACCTCGATCCTGCGCTCGGTGAGCGGTTCACCGAGGTTTGTCACGTGCACCTGCGTGTATCCGTGACGCAGCTCCACCCGGTGCACGCCGGGCCGAATCTCGAAGTCGTGCCGCTCCACCTACTCCCCTCCCGTCAAGATCCGCTCGGCCTCTTGGAAAACCTCCGCTGGGAAGCGGAGGCCGCTGGCCTGGGCGTTCTCCTCGACCTGCTCCGGCCGCGTGGCTCCCACGATCACCGAGCTGACTTCCGGCCTCCTCAGAATCCAAGCCAAGGCGAACTGGGCGAGGGTGCAGCCATGCTCCTGGGCGAACGCCTTCAGGTTCTGCACGCGCTTCAGCAAAGCCTGATCCTTCAGCATCCCCATCCACATGTTCGAGGATGGATCCGCCCCGCGGCTTCCTGCTGGCGGCTCGTGGCCAGGAAGGTACTTGCCCGTGAGGATGCCTTGGGCCAAGGGGGAGAACACCACCAAGCCTAGGCCGAGCCTAGCGCAGGTCGGCATCACATCCGCTTCGATCCAGCGATGCAGCATGCTGTAGTTCGGCTGGTTGCTGGCCGGGGGATTGGCATTCAGGTCGCGACAGATCCCAACAGCCTCGGCGATCTGGCTCGCCTGCCACTCGCTCACCCCCCAGTACAACACCTTGCCCTGTCGCACCAGGTCGTCGATCGCTCGGATCGTTTCGTCCAGGGGCGACTCGCTGTCGAACCGATGGAACTGGAAAAGGTCGATGTAATCCGTGTTCAGCCTGCGAAGCGAGGCATGGACGGACTCGAAGATGTGCTTGCGGCTCAATCCGCGGTCGTTCGGGTTGTCGCTCATTGGGAAGTAGCACTTGGTCGCCAGGACCAGGTCTTCCCGGCGCAGACCGTCGATCGCCTTGGCCAAGGCCCGCTCGGCCTCGCCGCGGTTGTAGGCGTCCGCCGTGTCGAACGTCGTGATGCCGAGCTCGAACGCCCTCCGCACCACCCTCGTGGTGGCGTCTTGGTCGAGCGAGCGTCCGTGCGTCAGCCACCCTCCCAACGAAACCTCGCTGACGCGGATGCCGTAGCGACCGAGCCTGCGGTATTCCATGAATTGAAGGTTACCCGTGCGAAGGCGAACCCGGCCTCACGGGATCGCCAGCAGAGCGGCAACCGGCTTCTCCGGGGCGCCGTACGTTTTGACGGCGACTAGACGCCCCTCCGCGATCGCCTCCAACAGCAATTCGGACCACTTCAGCTCCCAATTGTTGAACGCTTCGTCGTCCCTCGGTATGCGGAAGCCACGCAGCGCCTCCGCGGCTCGAGCCCGCAGCGTCGGGTTGTACGCGAAGTTCGCGTACACATGGGTGAAGCCCATCCTGCGCAGGGCCTCCACAAACTCGCCGCCGTCGCGCAGCTCGTCGTAGGGAATCAGCGTCGAGTGGCCCGGGTTGGCCCAAACGTACGGCACGTCCAACAAAAAGCCGAAAACCTCATCGTAGAGGGCGACCTTGCCTTGCCCGACCACTTCATTGATGTCGCGAGCGGGCCTCGCGAAGGGCACGGTCGCGGCCAAGTAATCCTGCCGGGAGACCGCTCCCAGAACAACGGGGATCTGGGTGGATGCGACGAACAGATAGGTCAGAACGAAGCTGAAGGCGGCCTGACCGGCGACGATGAGCCTTAGAACAACGTTGAGCACGGAGGCTCCCGAGGCAGAGACCAGCCAGCCACCGAGCAGAGCGATGGGAGCGGCGAGCGCCAGGATGTAGCGGCTCTGTTGGCTCAGCAGGAACCACTCCAGCAGAGAGAGCCAAACGAACGCCAACAGCGCCGGCCAGGGCGCAGGCCCTCGCAAGGCCACCAGGCTGCCCGCGACCAACGCCGCCACCAAGGCCACACCGACCGACCCGATCGGAAAGCCGCGTCCCTCGCTCTGGCCGGGATTGACGTACCGCCCTGGCTGGTACGCCAAACCGAGCACCGCGTGCCCGAACGCGAGTTTGTCCAAGTTCCCGTCCTTCCACCCGACCCCGAACGTCTGCTGCTCGCGACGGTAGATTTCGGCCCGACGGGAATCCCAGCCGGAGCCTCCCAGCTGCTCGTAGAAGAATGGAAAGACCGGGTTCCCGCTCCAGAACACGTTCCGCACGTACCAAGGGCCGCATACGGCCAGCGCCACCGCAACGGGAGCCGCGAGGCGGCGCATCGGCATCCGCGACGCCCAGAGCCAAACGCCTGCCACGAGCACCGCGGCGACGAGGAACTGCAACCCCGTGTACTTGCTGCCGGCGGCTAGCCCGAGCAGCAAGCCTCCCCAAACCGAACGCTCCCGACGTCCCTCTCCGAGGGCGCCTTGCACGAGCAAGAGCGCCCCGAGCCCCGCGAACAGGCCATGCGCCACATCGATGTAGGCGGTGCCCCCCTGCCAGACCACGAGGGGAATCCCGCAGAACAGCGCGAGCGACCACCAAGCGGCCTGCTGTCCGGCGAGCTCCCGAGCCAAGCCGAACACGGCTAGGAGTCCGTAGGCCAGCAGACCGACGCTGAACATCTTGGCGCCCGACTCGCCCGCCCAAGCCAAGCCCCAGAGGAACAGGTTGTCGACGGCGAAGGGGAAGTTGCTGTGGTGGATGAAGGGAATGCGCTCGATGCGGCCCGCCTCCAGCCAGAGCTTGGGAACCGCGAGATGGTAGCTCAGCGAGTCCCAGTCCAGCGAGCTGCTGGGAGCCAACGCTCCGACGAGCGCCAACAGCAGCGTCACGCCAGGCGCCAAGAGTCCGAGCCCCGAACCGCCCAACGGGTGGAATCGGGGCCATCCTTCGGTGCGCCACCACAGCCACAGCCCGACCAGACCCCAGGTGGGGATCGCGTACCTCCAGGCAGAAAGCTGCACAGGGCCGAACCCGAGGAACAGGGTCAGCGTTCCTAGCAGACCGAGAGAGGCAAGCCCCGCGACCCCGATCCGAGCTGCGGGATCCATCGATCCGGCGGACCGGCGGATCGCGGGAAGGAGAAGTCCCGGCGCGCCAAAAATGGTCGCGAACACCGCCACCCAGCCCAGCATGGGGCCATTATACGGCTCGGGTAGATTCCCGAAGTGCGCCGCTACCTGCGCGTGTACCGCACGTTCTTCGTCAGCTCCTTCATCCGCGAGATGGAGTTCCGCGCCAACTTCTTCGCGAAGCTGTTCCAGAACCTGGTGTGGATGGCGTTCACCGTCATCGTCGTGTTGGTGATCTACGGCCACACGGACTCGGTGGCAGGCTGGGGCAAGGGCGAGGCGTTCATCTTGGCCGCAACCTGCTTCCTTATGAACTCGGTGTTCTTCGCCTTCTTCATGTCGGTTTCGGAGATTCCAGGGATGGTGCGGCTGGGCACGCTGGACTTCGTGGTCACCAAACCGATCGATTCCCAGTTCTGGGTCAGCGTCCGGAGGTTCAACTTCGACCAAGTGGGATTGCTGGTGGCCGGCCTCGTCATGGTGGTTCTTGGTGTGTCTCTGTCCGGTCTGTCCCCCACACTGGGGCAGTGGGTGGCCTACGGCTCGACCTGCCTCGCTTCCTTGGCGATCTTCTATGGGTTCAACCTGATGCTGATGACGACCGGCGTGTGGCTGGTTCGAGTCGACAACCTCTGGGTCTTGGGGGATTCGGTCATGCAGGTGGCAAGGTTCCCGCTGGACATTTATCAGCCTAGCCTGCAGCGGTTCTTCCTGTACGTCGTTCCCCTGGGCTTCCTAGCGACGGTGCCCGCGCGGCAGCTCACCCGCGACGCCGATCCCGGCCACGCCCTGCTGGCGGTCGCCTGGGCGATCGCGTTCCTCGCGGCGAGCCGGTGGTTCTGGCGGTTCGCCATGACCCGCTACACCAGCGCGAGCAGCTGACCACCAATCACAATTCCCCTGTGAAGCGCCTCGTCCTCCTTGGTTCGACGGGAAGCATCGGCAGACAGACCCTCGAGGTCGTCCGCCAGCATCCGGAACACCTGAAGGTCGTTGGCTTGGCCGCCGGATCGAACGCGGAGGCTCTGCTGCGCCAAGCCGCCGAGTTTCCCGAGGCGAAGCTCGCCCTATACCAAAACCACCCCGCCATCCCATCGGGCATGGGGGCCCTCGTCGACCTGGCGAGCATGGAGGAGGCCGACGTCGTCGTGGTGAGCGTCGCCGGGGTGATCGGCCTTCAGCCCACGTTGGCGGCCATCGAAGCAGGCAAGACCATCGCTTTAGCGAGCAAGGAGGTCCTCGTTGCCGCTGGCGAACTCGTCATGCCGCTCGTCCGGGCCAAAGGCGCCAGCCTTCTGCCCATCGACAGCGAGCACAGCGCCATCCACCAGTGCCTGCGAGGCTACGCCTGCAGCGACGTGGCCGAGATCATCCTCACCGCCTCCGGCGGGCCCTTCCGTGGCAGGAAGCGCGACGAGCTGCGGGGGGTGACGCCGCAGCAGGCACTCCGCCATCCCACGTGGACCATGGGGGGCAAGATCACGCTCGACAGCGCCACGCTGATGAACAAGGGGCTGGAGATGATCGAGGCCCGATGGCTGTTCGACGTGCCGATCCAGCGGGTGCGGGCCGTGGTCCACCCCCAAAGCATCGTGCACTCGATGGTGCGTTTGAACGACGGCAGCGTGCTGGCGCAAATGGGCTGGCCCGACATGCGGCTGCCGATCCAGGTCGCGCTCCTCCACCCGGAACGTAGGCCTAACAACCTCCCAGCGTGGAACCCGCTCGACACACCGGAGTTGACCTTCGAGGAGATCGACGAGGAGGCCTTCCCTTGCCCCGCTCTTGCGCGGCGCAGCGCCGAAGAGGGCGGAACGATGCCCTGCGCGATGAACGCGGCCAACGAGGAGGCGGCCAACCTGTTCCTGAAAGGACAGGGGACGTTCCTCGGCATCGCGGAGGTCGTTCGGGAGGTGATGGCGCGACACCGCCCCGTCGAAGTCCGTTTGGACACCATCCTCAAGACCGACCGTTGGGCCCGTGAAACCGCGCGGGAGCTGATCCGTAACCAACCAAGAACTCTCCATGGATAGCCTGCAGTCGGTTGCGCTGATTCTGCTATCGGCCCTGGTGTTCCTCGTGGTGATCACCGTTTTGGTCGGCGTGCACGAGCTAGGCCACTACCTGCTGGCCCGCCTCTGCGGCATGAAGGTGGACGCCTTCGCGATCATGATGGGCGGCAGGCGCAGCACGGATCTGTCGCGCCTGCTGGCGAAGCCGCTCGTCCCGGGGTCGATCCTGTGGATGGTTGCTCTGGCTTCGCTCTGCGTTCTCCTGGCAGCCAATACGGCCAGGCTGGTGCCGTTGTATCTGGCAAGCCTGGCGACGCTGGGCATCGCTCTGCCAGTCTGGGTCGCCACCCGGCTCGCGGCTTTGTACCGGTTGCGCGCCGAGCAATGGGCCAAGACGATGGGTCTGGCTTGGGTGGGTTCGCTCGGATTGCTGTTCCTGGCCACGCGCTTCCAGAACGTGCAGCCTTCGCAGGTGATCGCGATCCTAGGCATGGCGTCGCTGGTGGGTCTGCTGGTCCTCTACTACCAGCCCGTGGCGGGTCGTGGAGAGGATGCTCCCATGGGAGAAGGTTCTCTGCAGATCGACGGAAGTTCGGTGCCGGTGCGCTTCCGCCCCCTTTGGTCGCGCAGGAGCAAGGACGGCACCGAGTTCTCGATGCTGCTCCTCCCGCTGGGCGGATTCGCGGCCATTCGAGGCATGCATCCGAAGCCCGACGGCAGCGAGACGCGCATCCCGGGAGGCTTCTACAGCAAGCCGCCTTGGCAGCGCTTCATCGTCCTGCTCGCAGGACCGTTCTTCTCCGTGGCCTTCGGCGTCCTGCTCTTCGCGGCTCTGTACGGCACGGTCGGCGTCTACCGGCCCTCCAACTCGCCCGTGGTGTCCTCGGTGCTGGCGGACAAGCCCGCCGCGAGAGCGGGTCTGAAGGCCGGCGACCGGTTCGTGCGGGTGGATGGCCAACCGGTCCAAAGGTTCTACGACGTGCTGCGCGTGATCCGCGAGAAACCCGGCGAGCCGGTGAGGGTTTCGGTTCTGCGCGACGGAAAGGTTTTGAACTTGGAGATCGTTCCGGAAGCCAGCAGCGGACCCGTTCCGGTTCTCGGCCCGGACCTGATGCCGACGAGCGAGCTGCGAGTGCAGGCTCAGATGGGTGTGCCGATCCCCAGGGAGCTCGTTCGCCTCGCGCCCGCTCAGGCGTTCCGCGAGGCAGCGATGGCGCCGGTGGCGATGGTTTCCGGTCTGCTCGGAATCGTGAGGCAGCCCGCGCGCGCCAGCGAGGAGGTGGGTGGTCCGGGCACCATCGCACTGTTCGCGTTCGAGGCGACGAAGCAGGGGCTGGTGGGAATCCTCGCGCTGGCGGCTGGGCTCAGCATCTCGCTCGGCATCATGAACCTGCTCCCGATCCCACCGTTGGACGGAGGGCAGATGCTCGTTGCGTTCGTGGAGATGCTGCGCAGGGGGCGAAGGCTCAGCATCCAGGTGCAGAACCTGGTCGCCAACGTCGGATTCGTGCTCGTGCTGCTGCTGGTGTTCAGCGTGCTGGCCGTCGACATGGGAAGGATCGTCGGCCGCAAACAGAACGCCGACCAGAGCGCGAACGGCCGGACCCCCCGAGTGGAGGCTCCGGCCGATCGCCGATGATCAGGTTCCGCTTAGGAAAGAAGCCACGTCGTCCCGAAGCTTGCTCAACGAGGGCCCATGGATGTACATCATGTGCCCGGCCTCGTACTCCTCCGTTCGGATGTTGTCCCTGAGGCTGGGGTCCAAGCCCATGTGGGCGAGCGTGTATTCCGTGGCGAAGTAAGGGGTGGCCAAGTCGTAGTAGCCCGAGGCCACGAAGACCTTCATGTAGGGGTTCTTGCTCAGGGCACGACGAAGGGCCTCGCTCGTGTCCGGATGCCCCTCACCCGCCGAACCCCAGTCCCAAGGCTTCTTGATGCCTCCGAAGATCTCGTAAACCAAGTCCGTCTTGTAGCCGAGCTCCGTGCGGGCGTAGTGGTTCATCATCGAAGTGAACGGCGGCATGATCGCGGACATGGACGGATCGTGCTCGGGATCGCTGTCCGAAGGGTCCGCATCGATGCCCTTGAACCGGCTGTCGAGCCTCCCGACGGTGCGCTTCTCGTCCCGCAGCAGCTCTTTGCAGAACTTCCAAATGTGGATGCGCAGATCCCGCAGGTCGACGTACTCTGGACGAAGCCCGGTGAGACGGACCAGCTTGGCCAACACCCGCTGGCGACGCTCCTCGGGCAACCGGTCGCCGAGGGCCAATGCCGACGCGTACTCTCCGATGGCGAACTCCTCCGCCTCTCGGAGCGCCCCCTGCAGCGAAGCCTGCAGATCGTCGGGAAGGCGCCTGTGGTACCAGGCCGTGGCGGTGTACGTCGGCAGGAACAGGATGTACGGCAGGTCGTTGCCCTTGTGGAAGCGCGCCGTCTGGAAATTCAGAATGGAGCTGACGAGCACGATCCCATTGAAGGCGATCCCCCGGTCGATCAGGTACCCCGAGAGCCCAGCCGCGCGCGTGGTGCCGTAGCTCTCTCCGACTAGGTACAGCGGCGAATCCCATCGCTCGTAGCGCGTCAGAAAGAGCCGGATGAACTCCCCGACGGACTCGATGTCTCCCTTCACGCCCCAGTACTTCGCGCCGACCTCGTCGTCGAGCGGGCGGCTGTAGCCGGTTCCGACGGGGTCGATGAACACCAGATCGGTGAACTCCAACCACGTCGCTTCGTTCGGCACCAGCTCGAACGGCGGTTTGGGCAGGTCGCCCGATTCGAGCAGCTTCACCCTCTTAGGCCCGAGCGCACCCAGATGCAGCCAGAGGGCGGGCGATCCGGGGCCTCCGTTGAAGGAGAACATGAGCGGCCTGCGCGTGCCTGCGGGAACATCCGTCCTACGGTAGGCCACGTAGAACACCTGGGCCTCGATGTCGTCCTTGTCGTTTCTCAGAGGCATCCTGCCCGCGTGAGCCGCGTACTCGATCCGCCGCCCACCCACTTCGAGAACGTGGTTGGTCTCGACCGGTGTCTCCTCGACGAACTCGCGCTTCTTCTTCTCCTCGGCGGTTTCCTTGGCAGCTTCCTTTTCGGCCATGGGGGCACCTTACCCGCCGCTCCGAATCCGACAACAGGGCAGCTTCACGAAGGGCCCTCCGGACTCAGGAAGGCTCCTCAAAGCTCGCAGCCACGCCAGCGCCGTCTCCGATCCCGCCTCCCCTGCGAAACGCACCAGAACGGATTCCACGCGGATCTCGACGTGGGCGAAAGCCCTGTCTGCTCTCTCCTCGAGCACTCGGATGGCTCCAGCTTTGCCCAGGGAGGCTCCGAGGAGGTCGGCCACGGATCGAGCCAGCCTTTGCGCAGTCTCTCCTCCTTCGAACGAAACGACCGCGCCGGCTTCCGCCACGAAGCTGCCTTCCAACGGCTCAAACTCCTGCGGTTCGGGCGCCAGACGGAGCTCTCGGGCGAAACTGCGCTGATACTCCCTCGTGACGTTGACGGCGGGGATGTCCCACGCGTCCTTCCTCCACGACACGGGAAACGTGTGCTTGCCCCTTTCGAACCACACGGCCCAGACGGCGGATTCTCTCTTCGCAGCGTTCGCCCTCGCGGCCTTCTCCCGGAACCACGTCTGATCCGGCGGACCCGGTTCGGCGGCACCCAGCGAGCGCCATCGTTCGCCGTCCCAAACCTCAACCCAGGTGTGGTTGCCGCTGCGATCGTGCCACTGGTACACGCCGACGAGCCGTGCCGGGACGGCGACGCTGCGCAGTGCGTTCGCGAGAAGAATCGACAAGCCCGTGCACGATGCGTACCGTAGGCGCAGCGTCTCCGTGACGCACTGGTCGGGCGCCCTCCGCTTGGTGGGGTGGTACTTCACGCCGAAGTCGGCGAACAGGTTCTCATTCATCCAGAGCGCCACCCGGAGCGGATCGCCGATCTCCAGCGCCTTCGATTGGTAGCGGTCGCGAAGCAGGCGCCGCCAGTCATCGCGCGCCTCCGTCACATGCGCGTAGGGCAGGACCGCGTTGCGAAACACGCTCTCTGGCACCCGATCCCTCCAGGGCGCTCGCTCCAGAGCCTCCGGAGCCAAGGCAACGTTCTCCAGCAAGCGCTCTCCAGAAAGGGTCCTCAGATCCCTGACGGGCATGTTCAGCAGCAGGAACCGCAAGTCCCCGCGCAACGGCTCCGGACAGCTTCTCCATGCGGCCCGGAGGGAAACCTCGTTCGGCCCTGCGCTCCCGAGCGCCGCCTCCACCGCGGCGTCGTCAACGGGAGAGAGCGCGCAGAGCAGGACCATGGCGGCCAGCATGGCCCATTCTGGCCCTTGGTCCCCTGCCCGATCGTGCATCATCCTTCGCCGTGCAGTGGGAAAGGCGGGCCTATCTCGACCACGCCGCGACCTCGCCGTTGATGCCCGAGGCTCGTCGGGCGGTGACCGCGGCTCTCGAGTCGATCGGAAATCCAAGCAGCCTGCACGCCGACGGCCGCCGGGCGAGGGACCTCCTGGACGAGGCCCGAGAGGCTGTGGCCGATCGTCTGCGCTGCGCCTTCGCCGAGGTGGTGTTCACTTCGGGAGCAACCGAAAGCGCCAACCATGCGCTGGTCGGCCTGGCACTAGGGAGCCAACTCGGCAAGCGTCGCACCATCCTGGCGTCCAGCATCGAGCATCCTTGCGTGCTCCAGCTCGCTCCCACCCTCCGCGCCCTCGGCTTCAGGCTGGAGACGGTTCCGGTGACGCGGAACGGGGTGGCGGATTTGGACGCCTGGAGCGACCGGATCAACGAGGGGGTGCTCGCCGTTGCGATCCAGCACGCCAACAACGAGCTTGGAACCTTCCAACCCGTGCGGGCGATCGCCGACATGGCGCACTCCGCGGGCTGTGCAGTGTTCGTCGACGCGGTGCAGACTCTGTACGAGCCCTGGACCGTGGACGATCTCGGAGCAGACCTCGTGGCTTTGTCGGCCCACAAGATCGGCGGTCCGCCTGGCGTGGGCGCGCTGTACATCAGGGGCGGCACGCGGGTGAACGCCCTGTTGCGGGGCGGCAGCCAGGAGCGCGAGCGGAGGGGAGGCACTGAGAACGTCGCCGGAATCGCTGGGTTTGGTGCCGCGGTTCGGGCGCTCGCATCCCACGGCGAGCGGTTCCGCAGGGCCCGGCGGGAGGCCCGCGACGCCTTCTTGAGGAGGCTCTCGGAGCTCCTGCCGTCTGCTTGGCGACCCACCGTGACCGCCGCCGAAGTCCTCGATGGGCATGCGCACGTTCTGTTCGACGGCGCCTACGCCGAGCGCCTCCTGATCGCGATGGACCTCCTGGGTGTGTCTGCGAGCGCGGGTTCGGCCTGCAGCGCCGGCAGCCTAGAGCCTAGCCCCGTGCTGCTCGCGATCGGTTTGGACCGTGAGACCGCCAAGGGCGGCGTGCGGTTCACCTTCGGGTGGTGCTCCACCGCAGAGGAAGCCCTCTGGGCCGCGGAACGGAGTTCCGAAGCCTACTCCCGGGTTGTCGCCCGAACATAAAGGAGTCCACGGCCGCAGGGCGTCCCAAGGCTCGCCCACCGGTGACGCCGCGCGATCGACGCGGCACTCGAAGAGACCATCGCCAGCCAAGACCCCCAAGGCGCGAAGGCCGCGGAGTTGCGGAACCGACATCGGACGTTGCGCCCCGCCCTTTGGGACGGAAAGAAGACCGGTCCGAAGAGCATCCAAAGGATCGGTCGGACCAGCAAGGCCAAGAAGGAGTTCTGCGGGCGAATGGCCAGCTTCTTCCAAGCCCCGCGGGCGCAGTTGGGGGGCCGCCCGGCGCACGCAGTTCGGCTGCCTAGCCAAAGGCGGGGAGACCATGGGGCGCCGACTCGTCGCCAGCGTGACCAAAGACAGAGAAGGACGAGGAACCCGAGGCCGCGGTCGACATAAGGCGAGGTTTCGCGAGGAGCGCCCTTGGAACACGGAACACTCAGGAGGCCATGCGGCGACTCCAGCGCGAGGGTTCGAGCCGGCCCGTCGGGGGCGTTGCGATCGCTGCGAGGCTCGGTCTGGCAAGGCCGGGCCCTTTTCCCTTCGTCGCGACCGACGCGCTCCGTGTCGCCCGCCCCACCGTCGTGCTGCCTGTGCCCTCGGCGAGGTTTCCCGTCGCCGCAGGGCTCGGCACCCGGGGCGAGGAGGAGCTCCGTCTGAAGCCTCCCTGTGCTGGAGACCACCGACACCGAGCCATGCCAGTCGCCGCCCGCGACCGATGGGGTTGCGGCGGCGACTCAACCGACGAAGCGTCGCAAACGATCGCCAGGGATGGTCCCAATGCCCGGGCTCGCAACATCGCAACCATGAGCCTGCACGCAGCGCCGGGCCTGCCGCGTTTCAGCGCGCGGTCCGAGGAGGAGCTCGCTATCCAGAGCGCCGTGGAGAAGGAGGCCAAGGAGCGAAGCAAGCCGAGCGAGCTTCCGCCTCCAACAGCTCTAGCCACCGCGTCGTGCCGGATCCCAAGGATCGAGAGGGCCAAGCTCCGCCACCAGCAAGTTCGGGAAACGCCCCATGGCACGATCGAAGTGGGGCAATGGATGCCAGGCTATCGGTTGCCGAGCGAGAAGCAACTCGCCGCACGGTTCGGAATCTCTCCCAAGACCGTTCGCAATGCGATCCTTCACCGACAAAGCCGATGGCTCGTTCGCAGGATCCGCGCGAAAAGGGTCTTCGTGGCTGATCCGCCTTTGCTGCCGCACGCAGAGCCCCGGGCGCTGCAGCTGCCGCAGGATTGGTGCAGCAAGGATCCGCTCAACTTCAACCCGACCGTGAAGCGGTTCCAAGCAGTGGCAACCATCCATGGCAGGACGAGCGTGTTGGCGGACCAGTCGGATCGGCCGAAGCGCCAGGCTGGCCTGCCGTCGCAGCGCGTCGCCGCGGTGGCGAGCATCCCTTCTGGCGACCCGTGGTGCAGGGCGTGCGCCTATTGCTGGACCAAGGCGTACCCGTTGTGACGATCGATGAGCACGCAGGCGCCAGGCGCATCCGTACGGTGGCTCCCGACAGCTTCGGCCGTGCGTTCCGCGCGCCACGGTACCTCTCGGAGCTGGGCCTCGCGATCTCCCTTTTCCCGCCGGCCCCAGAGACAGCATCGACCCGCGGGAACGCCGCCGCGGGCTTCTCCAGGCCATTCGCCGTCGCGCGGCACCCGGCACGCGCCACAGAGTGCTTGAAGGAGGGTCTCAGGAAGGAAGCATCCCGGAACGAGGCCGCGTCGTGGCCAAGCGTCGAGCGACTCCAACCGCCGTGGTTTCGGCAAGCGACGTTTCGGCGACCGGTTCCATTCGGGCGCTGAACGAAGGCGGCCTAGGGGTCCCCGCCGACGTGAGCGGTTTCGGTTGCGGGGACTTCCGACTGTCTGCCTTCCCGGCCCCAAGCTTGTTCACCGAGAGGATCCACCTGGAGCAGCTCGGCAGGAGGGCTGTGCCACACATGCTCCCGGCGCCCAGACGCGCGCAGCCGGAGCCGATCACGGTCGGCCGGAGCAACATCAGCCGCTCCAGCAGGTGGTACGACGATCTGAACGGATCGATCTGGGGCTTCCTAGGGGTCCATTGAGCGGTCTTCCGACACCCTTCGAGCAGAAAAGAGCGGCCGGAGGCGCATGCCGACCTCCGGCCGCTCTCGAGCGACCCAGCTCGTCAGTCGCAGACCCAGTACCAGGTGTCTTCCCAAGGCTCAGGGTTGCCGGTGGGTTCTCCCGACTTCCGGCCTTCCGGGTTCACCCGCGTCTCGTCGAACTGTCCCGCGCTCGTGAGGAACTTCGCGTGCCCGTCCGAGAAGATCACGGTGCCTCCCGTCGAGCTCCACTGTCGATAGTAGTTGTAAGGCGGCTCGCAGTCGTACCCGTAGCGCAGGCAGGTGGTGTCGACCTTCCGGGAGAAGAACGGGAACATCTCCAGCCGGATCTGGCGGGACTCCGCGGGATACTCCACCATGCTGTCCGTGACGGTCCACCCATACGTGTACAGCTCGTTGTTCTGCGAGGACTCTCCAGGGATCACGCTGAAGAGGCACTTGGTGAAGCGGTACGAGCTGCCGTAGGCCTTCCAGTAGGTGTCCGCACCGGGAACGTCCTGCGACGTGTACGGCCCGCCGGCGTCCAGCGGGCTGCGGAAGATGTCCTTGGAGCCGCTGTAGGCGAGCAAGAGCACCTCGACCCCCTTGTGGCCGGGCTGGCCCGCCGGAGGCCGGCTGTTGTAGGCGTAGAAGATCGGCATGGTGTCGTCGTTGTCCGCGACGTACATCCTCAGGGCCATGCCGATCTGACGCCCGTTGCTCAGGCAGGCCGTGTTCTTGGCAGCCTCCTTCGCCCGAGCGAAGACCGGGAACAAGATCGCCGCGAGGATCGCGACGATCGCGATCACCACGAGCAGCTCGATGAGCGTGAAACCTGCCGCTAAACGTTTCATGTCGGTACCTCCTTCGGTCGAAAGGCCGTCACCGATTGCGCGGGGACGGCCTTTCCTCCTCGGTGGCCCGACTGCGCAATCCCTACGCCGGCATTACCCGGATCAGGTTTAGGGGTCTTCCCGAGCGGGAACTCTCAGCCTTGCGGCTCCCCCTTGCGTGCGGCCTATCGCCGCCCTCATTATACGGCCCTCAGCGCGAGCCGAGCGGCCTGCGGCGCATCTCGGCCCAGGACCGAGGGTACGCGGGAGGGGTGGCTCGCACCTTCCGGTAGATAGGGAGAACCCTCTTGGCTCCCGTCTCTGGCAACTCCGCCTGCAGAACCCTCTCGAGCGCGAGTCCCAGGTCTCCGTGGGGCGTTCGATCGATCGCGTCCCAATCGCTCGGCGTGCGCAAGGGAACGACCAGCCCCCCAAGAGCGCACGGCGCCGCGCTCAATTCCAGCTGAACCGGCAGAGGGGCGACGGCCCTGCCGGTGACGAACCCGAAACGCTCGCGAACCCCCCAAGTCTCGGCTCGATCGCACACCGGCTTCACGTTCTGAGGCCGGTGCCGGGAAAGGAAGCCGATCATCTTCCCTGAAGAGTCGAGACCGACCCACTCCGTGTCGGGCCTGGCGATCGCCAGCGGAACACAGGGAAACCCCGGACCGCAGCCGACGTCGAGGGCGACAGCCCGTTCCGGAAGAACGCTGTGGACCAGCAACGAGTCGAGGAAGTGCCGCTCCCAGCACCGATCTCTCGGCACTCGGGTGAGGTTGCGCACCTCGTTCTCGAGATACAGGGCGTCCTCGAAGCCCTCCAACGCGAGCAGCCCCTCCTCTGTCAGTCCCAGACCAATCCGGCGGCAGGCTTCGAGGAACCGCTCCCGATCCATGGCAGGAGAATCTACACCAAATCCTGAAAAAGGCTCGAACGAAACCCGCCGCGTGGGACACCCACGCAGAGAGAGAGAAGCATGGATTCGTTGGTGGAGCGAGCTTCGCGCGGAGATCGGGAGGCGATGGCCGACTTGGTCCGGCGGCATTACGACGCCGTGTATCGGTTCTGCGCGCGCCGGGTTGGAGCCGAGGCGGCAAAGGACGTCGTCCAAGAGACGTTTCTGGCGGCGCAGGCCGCCCTGCACAAGTTCCGAGGCGATTCCTCGTTCGAGGTCTGGCTCTTCGGCATAGCCCACAACCAGTGCAGAAGGGTGCTGAGGCGGAGCGTCCGCGCGAGGACATGCTCCTCTGCCTGGCGGGACTGCCCGGATGGCGGCGAGGCGTCGTGGATCGATCGGCACGTCCTGCTCGAGGCGTTGCGGGGACTGTCGAGCGAGCACACCGAGGTGGTGCTATTGCACGAGGTCGAGGGTCTGACCTACGAGGAGGCAGCCCGCGTCCTGGGCATACCTGCCGGAACCGTGAAGAGCCGCCTCCATCAAGCCTTCCAGAAGCTTCAGCGGGCCCTGCGGGCCAAGGGTGTGGTGCGATGAGCGTGCGAGAGAACCTGAAGGCCTACCTGGACCGAGAGTTGTCGGAACAGGAGGCGAGCGCCGTCCGTGCGGCCTTGGAGGGGGATCCCTCCCTGCGTCGCGAGTTGGAGGAGATGGAATCGATCGGCGAGGAAGTTCGACGGCTGGCGGCAGATCCGCAGCCCGTCGGCTTGGAGGCCACTCTGGAGAACCTGAACCGCTCGGCGCGCCGAGGGGCTTGGTGGCCCAGATGGGCCGTTGCGACGGCCTGCATCGCCGTGGTGGGGTTCGGGCTCCTTCGGTTGCTCGGATCCAGGCCAGCCGGCTTGGAGACGGTCGCGGTCGCTTCCAAGGAGGGCTCCGCGTCGTTCGATGCGCCCGGAACGGCTCTCGCGGAATCCGTGAGACTTCGTGGGTCAGAGGGTGCCGCGCCAGCCCTCGCCTCGTCGGATCTTCCGGAGGAGGCGCTCGGTGCTCGTCGAATCGTTCGCACCGCAGACATCCGACTGAAGGTCTCCGACGCGGCGGAGGCGCTCCGCTCCGCCGACAACCTGGCGAGGGCGCTGGGCGGATACGTGGCCGCGAGCGGACTGAGCAGACCCACCGAGCTGGCGCCCCCGATCGGGTCGGCGACCCTGCGCGTGCCGACGGCCCGATTCGACGAAGCGATGGCTCGCCTCCGCGCCATGGGAGAGGTTCTCACCGAGAACTCGACAGCGGACGACGTGACCCTGGAGCACGCGGACGTCGCTGCCCGCCTCAAGGTCATGCGGGCTGAGGAGCAGCAGTATGTGGCGTTGCTCGGAGAGGCGAGAACCATCGGCCAGGTGCTGCAGGTCCGCGAGCGCCTCAACCAAGTGCGCCAAGAGATCGAGAGCCGGGACGCCCGACGAAGGACGCTCGAGCGGCAGTCTGCCCTCGCCACCATCAGCGCGACGTTCGAGCAGCGCGCGCGGGTGGGAGGTGCTCCGACCGGTGCAGGCTGGGCCGGGGAAGCCTGGGCCAATGCCGTCAACGGGCTCGGCGCCACGATGAGGTGGCTGGGATCGGCGGCGATCTTCGTGCTGGTCTACGCCCCCCTTTGGCTGCCCGCCCTGCTGTTGGCCGCCTACCTGCGACGCCGACTGATGTAAGCTGGCGCCAACAGGCGGGCTGGGGCCGGGCGGTCCTTCTGGGCCGGCCCGGCCCTGAAGAGGCGATGCGGATGGTGGCGCGGTGGCTGTTGCTGGCGATCGGTCTGTTGCTGATCGGGTGTGGGTCTGGGTCGGACTCGCCATCCGCATCCACGGGGGTGGCTCCAGCCCCACCCCCGCCCCGGGATTCCGCCGAAGGGTCGGCCGCGGTGCCGCGCGTCGTCATCCGCAAGGCGAACCTCACGATCCGGGTGGACGATGCGGAAAAGGCGCTCGAGTCGGCCCGCAGAATCGCGAAGGAGCAGGGAGGCTACTTGGAGTCGGGCGGGGTGTTCAACTGGGAATCGGACTCTCCCTCTGCCGAGGCGGTGCTGCGCGTTCCCGAACCCAGGTTCGATGCGACCATCGACCGACTCAAGCAACTCGGCGATCGCGAGTACGAGCGGATCGAGAGCGAGGACGTCACGCTCCAGGCCACCGACTTGGAGGCCCGTCTCAAGGTTCTTCGAGCCGAAGAGAGACAGTACCTGGAGCTGTTGGGCCAAGCGAGGTCAGTCCAAGACGTCCTCCAAGTCCGCTCGCGGCTCGGCGAGGTTCGGCAGCAGATCGAAAGCCTCGATGGGCAGCTCAAGGTTCTGCGGAACCAGGCGGACATGTCCACCATTGCGGCCACCTTCCGGCAACGGACGCCGCTCGGTCTCGGGGCCCAGCGCGGATGGGTGATGGAGGCATGGGTCGGCGCTTGGAACGCGCTCTTCGCGGTTTTGCGCTGGTTGGTCCACCTGGCCATCCTCGTCGTGGTGTTCGCGGTGCTCTGGGTGCCGGTCGTGCTGCTGGTGCGGTGGTCCAGGCGCCGCGGTCGCACGCCTCCACCGCCTCCGCCTCAGACCGGACCGTCCGACGCCGAGAGCCAGTAAACTCCTCGGGTTGCTGGAACTCGTGCGCCAAGCGGATCTGGAACTGTTTCGGACCGTGCACCTCGCATGGCGCCATCCTTGGCTGGACCCCGTGTTTCTGGCGCTCAGCTACACCGGCTTGGGCCAGGTGCAGCTACTGGCGGTGGCGGCTTCCCTTTGGAGGTTCCCGGCCGCACGCCCCTACTGGCGCCATCTGCTCGGAGCCTTCGCCGTCTCCGGCCTGCTGAATTCCCTTCTGAAGGATCTGTTCGGTCGGGAGCGGCCCAGCCTGCTGGCTTGGAGCCAGCCTCAGGAGCCGTTCCAGTACGCGAGCTTCCCCAGCGGCCACACGGTGACGAGCTTCGCCCTCGCGGTGTTCGCTTGGCTGATGCTGCGGGGCAAATTCCGATGGAGCTGGCTGCTCGTGCTGTGGGCAGGAGCCGTGGCGGTCAGCCGAATCTACCGCGGTGTGCACTGGCCCAGCGACGTTCTCGCGGCGGCGGCTTTGGGATCCGCGGTCGGAGCCTGTTTCGCCTGGTTGGCGGATAGCCGACGCCGCACCGTTGGCGCGGCGGGAGCCAGAGCGGACTAGAGGAACAGCCTGCAAGCCGGGTTGTTCGTCTCTTCGGTCCACTCCAATCCGGAGTCGCGCAGGAACGCCCTCAGCTTGCCGCGGTCCGACGGAGGCACCTGGATGCCCGCCAGCACCCTTCCATAGTCGGAGCCGTGGTTCCGGTAGTGGAACAGGCTGATGTTCCACGGGTGCTCGAGCCGACGCAGAAACTCCAGCAAGGCTCCCGGCCGCTCGGGGAACACGAACGCGAACAGGCGCTCGTGCTTCGCCCTGGCCCGGCCTCCCACCATGTGCCGCACGTGCAGCTTGGCCACCTCGTCGTCCGTCAGGTCGATCACCTGGTAGCCCTTCTGCCGCAGCTTTGCGAACAGGGTCGCCACCTCGGTGGGGTTGGCCGTGCGCAGGCCCACGTAGATGTGGGCGTCCGGGCCGGGATTGTAGCGATAGTTGAACTCCGTGATCTCGTGCGGCCCGATGGTCTCGCAGAACTCGCGGAAGCTTCCTGGCCGCTCGGGGATGGTGGCGGCGAACACCGTCTCCCGCCGCTCGCCGATCTCGGCGCGCTCGGACACGTGCCGCAGCGAATCGAAGTTGATGTTCGCTCCGCTGGCGATGGCGGCGAATCTGCCCCCGCGGCTCGACCGGCGCTGCACGCATCGCTTCAAACCGGCGTAGGCTAAGGCGCCTGCCGGCTCCAGCACGCAACGCCGGTCCTCGAAAAGATCCTTGATCGCCGCGCAGATCTCGTCGTTGGACACGACGACCACTTCGTCCACGACCTGCCGAGCCAGCCGGAACGTCTCTTCGCCGACCTGCCGCACGGCGACTCCGTCCGCGAACCGCCCCACCCTCTCGAGCCTCACCCGGCGCTTGGCGCGGAGGCTGCGAGCCATGGCATCCGCATCCTCCGGCTCGACGCCGACCACCCTCGTCTCGGGATGGAGCAGCCGGTAGCACACTCCGACCCCGGCGATCAGCCCGCCGCCGCCCACGGGCACGAACACCGCGTCCAAAGGCTGGGGGATCTGGCGGATCATCTCCAGCCCGATCGTGCCCTGCCCTGCGATCACGTCGGGGTCGTCGTAGGGGTGGATGAACGTCATGCCGCCCGATTCGGCCAGGCCGCGGGCCTTCTCGTAGGCGGCGTCGTAGTTGTCGCCGTACAGAACCACCTCCGCCCCGTGGCGCCGAACCGCGTCGACCTTGATGCGGGGAGTGGTCGCAGGCATCACGATCGTCGCGGAAGCTCCCAGCCGCCGCGCCGCCAGAGCGACCCCCTGAGCGTGGTTGCCGGCCGAGGCCGCCACAACGCCTTTCGCCAGAGCCTCATCGGGGAGCAAGGCCATCTTGTTGTAGGCCCCCCGCAGCTTGAACGAGAAGACGCACTGCTGGTCCTCTCGCTTCAGCCAAACCTCGCAACCCAGTCTGCGGCTGAGCACCGGTGCGAGCTCGCAGGGCGTCTCCGCCGCCACGTCGTACACCTTCGCCAGGAGAATCCGCCGGAGGTAGCTCTGCAGCATCACGACGAAGCTACCAGAATTGCCCGAATCTGTTCAAAAACCGAAGCACCGGGCATTTGGACCTATTGAGTGTGTAAACTGAGGGCCTCACGATGGTCGTCCTGCCGCTTGGAGACGATCGACCGTCCGCCGAAGGTCCATTGGGCGGCGGAGCGATGCGTGCGGCCTCTTGGCGAGACCGATCCCTGGGGAACACCCGTTCGCGGCGAGCCGGGTGCGTTCCCTTGCAAGCACCGACATCCACCGACCGACACTCCGACTCTGATCGAATGGAACTGCCATGACCATGAAAAACCCCATCACGATCGACGGCAACGAAGCCGCCGCCACCGTTGCCTACAAGACCAACGAAGTCATCGCCATCTATCCCATCACGCCCTCCTCGACGATGGCCGAACTGGCGGACCAGTGGTCGGCCGCCGGCAAGCCGAACTTGTTCGGCGTCGTGCCGCTGGTGCAGGAGATGCAGTCGGAGGGTGGCGCCGCCGGCGCGGTGCACGGCTCGCTGCAGGCTGGCTCGCTGACGACGACCTTCACCGCCAGCCAGGGCCTGTTGCTGATGATCCCCAACATGTTCAAGATCGCCGGCGAGCTGACGAGCACGGTGTTCCACGTCTCGGCGAGGGCGATCGCCGCCCAAGGTCTGTCGATCTTCGGGGACCACTCCGACATCATGGCGGCCCGCTCGACGGGTTTCGCGATTCTGCTCAGCAACTCGGTGCAGGAAGCCCACGACTTCGCGCTGATCGCCCAAGCAGCCACCTTGCGCGCCAGGGTTCCCTTCATCCATGCGTTCGACGGCTTCCGAACCTCGCACGAGGTGCAGAAGATCGAGATGCTGACGGACGAGGAGATCCGCGCCATGATCCCTGAGGATCTCGTCCGCGCGCACCGCGATCGGGCTCTGAACCCGGAGCGGCCGGTGATCAGGGGCACGGCCCAAAACCCGGACGTCTACTTCCAGGGCCGCGAGACCGTGAACCCGTTCTATGCCGCCGCGCCGGGCATCGTTCAGCAAACCATGGACCGCTTCGCCGAGGTGACCGGGCGGCGCTACTCGCTGTTCGAGTACTTCGGCGACCCCGAGGCCGAGAGGGTGCTCGTGATGATGGGCTCGGGCGCCGAAACGGCCGAGGAGGCGATCGAAGCCCTCAACGCGCAGGGCGAGAGGGTCGGGGTGATCAAGGTTCGGCTGTTCAGACCGTTCTCTGGGCGCGACCTCATCGCGGCGATGCCTCCCACGGTGAAACGCGTCGCGGTGCTCGACCGCACCAAGGAGCCGGGTGCCAACGGCGAGCCGCTCTACCAAGACGTCGCCGCGGCCGTTTTGGAGGCCGTGGTGGATGGCACGGCGCCCTTCCAGGGATTGCCCAGGGTCGTGGGTGGCCGCTACGGGTTGGGGTCGAAGGAGTTCACCCCGGCGATGGTCAAGGGAGTGTTCGACGAGCTGGCCAAGCCGCAACCGAAGAACCACTTCACCGTCGGAATCGTCGACGACGTGGCCAACACCAGCATCGACTACGACAGCAGCTGGGTGACCGAGCCGGACGACGTGGTCAAGGCCGTCTTCTGGGGCTTGGGCTCGGACGGCACGGTGGGAGCCAACAAGAACTCCATCAAGATCATCGGCGAGGAGACCGACAACTTCGCGCAAGGCTACTTCGTGTACGACTCGAAGAAGTCCGGATCGGTGACGGTTTCGCACCTGCGCTTCGGCCCGCGGAAGATCAAGAGCACGTACCTGTTGCAGAAGGCGGACTTCGTCGCCGTGCACCAGTTCGGTCTCGTCGAACGCTACCCGGTTCTGGACATCGCCCGGGTTGGGGCGACCTTCCTGCTGAACAGCCCGATCCCGGCGGACCGCGTGTGGGACGAGCTGCCCGAGGACGTGCAGAGACAGATCCTGGAGAAGAGGCTCAGGTTCTTCACGGTCGACGCCTACGAGGTGGCCCGCAAGACCAACATGGGGTCCAGGATCAACACCATCATGCAGGTCGCCTTCTTCGCGCTCAGCGGCGTCCTGCCCCGAGACGAGGCGATCCAGAAGATCCGAGAGGCGATTCAGAAGACGTACGGAAGACGCGGCGAGGCGGTCGTGCGGCAGAACTTCGCGGCGGTGGACATGGCTCTGGACCACATCCACGAGGTGCGGGTGCCCCAGAGCGTCACCGGCAAGCCGCGCAAGGCCTTGGCGGTCTCCGAGGACGCCCCCGAGTTCGTGCGGACCGTGACCACAGAGCTGATCGCTGGGCGCGGTGACGCCCTCCCGGTGAGCAAGATGCCCGTCGACGGCACGTTCCCAACCGGCACGGCCAAATGGGAGAAGCGCAACATCGCCCTCGAGGCGCCGGTCTGGGACGAGAACCTCTGCATCCAGTGCGGAAAGTGCTCGCTGGTCTGCCCCCATTCCGTGATCCGCACCAAGATCTATCCCGAGGCGGAGCTGGCGGGCGCGCCCGAGGGATTCCGGTCGGCGCCGGCGAAGTGGCGCGAGTACTCCGACAGGCGATTCACCCTGCAACTCTCCGTGGAGGACTGCACCGGTTGCGGCCTCTGCGTGGAGGTCTGTCCGGCCAAGGATAAGGCGAACGTGAGCCGCAAGGCTCTCCAAATGGAGCCGATTCGGGAGATCCACGACCGGGAGGTCGCCTTTTGGAACTTCTTCGACCGGCTCACGGAGTATCCCAAGAACGGCTCCAGCCCGAAGTTCAACACCATCAAGAACGTCCAATTGCTCACGCCGCTCTTCGAGTTCTCCGGAGCCTGCGCCGGGTGCGGAGAGACGCCGTACGTGAAGCTCGTGAGCCAACTGTTCGGCGACCGCGCGCTGATCGCCAACGCGACCGGTTGCTCCTCCATCTACGGCGGCAACCTGCCCACCACTCCTTGGACGACGAACAAGGACGGGCGCGGCCCGGCTTGGAGCAACTCCCTGTTCGAGGACAACGCCGAGTTCGGGTACGGCATGCGTCTGGCCCTCGACCACCAGAACGCCTACGCGAAGGCGCTGGTTGCCAAGCTCCGGGATCGGATCCGGCACGATCTGGCGGAGCGGCTTTTGGCCGACAGGCCGGCGGTGGAGGAGGCCCGTGAGAACGTAGCCAAGCTGAAGGAGATCCTCGCCAACGCGGTCACGCCGGAGGAGAAGGACCTGCTCCAAGTGGCGGACGCCCTGATTCCCCGCAGCGTGTGGATCATCGGCGGAGACGGGTGGGCCTACGACATCGGGTACGGCGGGCTGGACCACGTGCTGGCCAGCGGGCGGAACGTCAACGTGCTGGTGCTCGACACCGAGGTGTACAGCAACACCGGCGGCCAGGCCTCGAAGTCGACCAGCCGCGGGGCGGTGGCCAAGTTCGCCGCTGGCGGCAAGCCGGCGGCGAAGAAGGACCTCGGGCGCATGGCGATGCAGTACGGCAACGTGTACGTCGCTCAGGTCGCGATGGGTGCCAGCGACGCGCAAACCCTGCGGGCGTTCCTGGAGGCCGAGGCCTACGACGGACCGTCGCTGATCATCGCGTACGCGCACTGCATCGCGCACGGCATCGACATGCGCAAGGGCCTGGACCAGCAGAGGTTGGCGGTCGAGTGCGGCCACTGGCCGCTGTACAGGTACAACCCCGCCCTGGCCGCGGAGGGCAAGAACCCGTTGCAGATCGACAGCAAGCCGCCCTCGATACCCTACAAGGACTACGCTTACAACGAGACTCGCTACCGCATGCTCGCGCAGAGCAACCCGGACGTGGCCGCCGTTCTGCTGGCACAGGCGGAGACCGATGCTCGTTCGAGGTACGCCGCGCTCCAGAAGATGGCCGAGACGAAGGAGTCGTCGCAATGAACCTGAAAACCCACTATCTCGGGCTGGAACTGGCCCATCCGCTCGTGCCTTCGGCATCGCCCCTCTCCAGCGACATCGATGGCATCCGGCGACTCGAGGACGCCGGAGCCCCGGCGGTCGTGCTGTTCTCGCTGTTCGAGGAGCAGATCAACCTCGAGAGCCGGATCCTGGACCACTACCTGGCCTACGGAACGGAGAGCTACGCCGAGGCGCTCAGCTACTTCCCCCAGGCCGAGCAGTACCACGTCGGCCCCGACGGCTACCTCAATCTCATCCGTCTTGCCAAGGAGCGCACGGGCATCCCGATCATCGCCAACCTAAACGGAGTGTCCTCCGGCGGATGGACCCGCTACGCTCGGATGATGGAGGAAGCCGGAGCCGACGCCTTGGAGCTCAACATCTACTATCTGCCCACCAACCCCGACGTGGAAGGCTCGGAGATCGAGAGGATGTACATCGACGTGGTGTCCGAAGTGGTCGCCTCGGTGCGCATCCCGGTGGCCGTGAAGGTGGGGCCCTACTTCAGCTCGATCAGCAACATGGCGAAGAGGTTCGCCCACGCGGGCGCCAAGGGGCTTGTGCTGTTCAACCGCTTCTACCAGCCCGACTTCGACCTCGAGGCGCTGGAGGTGAAGCCGAACCTCGTGCTCAGCTCGCCGCACGAGCTGCGCCTTCCGCTGCACTGGACGGCGGTCCTGTACGGTCGCGTTCCACTGGACTTCGCGATCACCAGCGGCGTCCACTCGCACTGGGAGGTCCTCAAGGCCCTGATGGCGGGCGCCAGCGTGGCGATGACAGCGAGCGAGCTGCTGGCAAAGGGCCTCGGGCGCATCCGGGAGATCGTCAGCGACCTGGCCACCTGGATGACCGAGCACGAATACGAATCGGTCCGGCAGATGATCGGCAGCATGAGCCAGATCAACGTCGCCGAACCAGCAGCCTTCGAGAGAGCGAACTACATGAAGGTCTTGCAGTCGTTCCGGCCGGATTCAACGGGGATTCTGGTCTGAGGGACGGCTCGCCTTGGGGCCGGGGCCATGCCCCGGCCTGTTCCCCCGCGTCACAGCAAGATCGGCCAGCCGGCGAGCCAGGCGAACGCCACGAGCAAGCCGTAGGCCGCCAGCGATCCCGCCATGACGTGGAAGAGGCCGCTGTTCCGAAGGCGCAGCCACAGGCCCGGCGCGGCGATGCGCGACCACCGGTAGTTCTCCAGGAGCTGGCGCCCGGCTTGGATCGCACCCTCCAGCTGCTTCCGGTTGGGCTCCCTGGTCGTGACGCAACGTTGAAGCACCTCGCCGATCCGGCGCCAGAACAGCATGGTGACCACCGCTGCGACGATCAGTCGCAGGCTCTCGTCCGGAATCGCGCGGCTGGTGGCGATCCCGAGGAACAGCGTCGCGCCCACCGCGACGTTGGTGCCGCACCGAGGATGCACCCTCGGCATGCGCGCAACGACCGACGGCACCAGCTCCTCCCCCCGCTCGATCGCATGGACCACCTTGTGCTCGGCCCCATGGATGCCAGCGATCGGCAACAAACGCAGGCCGAGAAGGAACAGCACGGTCGGTCCGAGCGCGGCCACCGCCTGTTGCATCCATCCCACGGCGCCAAACAGCCCGTGCAGCCACGTGGCCACCAGAGTCGCGGAGACGTACAGAAGGAACAGCACGGCTCCGGTTAAGGCCAAGGCCCATCCCGGGGCTCCAGCGCGGACCGATCCCGCGGTGAGGTACACGCCGACGGGGGTCGCCATTCCGCCCACCACCGGCGGGGTCGGCGGGCGCCAGCCCCACCCGAGCAGGTCCGATGCGGACACCACTCCGAGGAGGCTCCCCGCGTCGTCCAGAACCACCAGTGCCGGCTCTCCCGATTCAACCAGCGTGCGCAGCACCTCGGCCCCGGACGCATAGGGCGGGACTGAGCGGAACGTCTGCGCCGCCACCCTCACCGGCGCATCCGCGTCGAACCCCTCGGCCATGGCCCGAGCCAGAGACGCCTCCGTGACGACTCCGCAAATGCGGCCGCCGTCCAGAACGGGCACCAAACCCGGATGGCCGTCGCTCAGCAAGCCGGCGGCCCGCCGCAGCGAGTCCTCGCCGTGCAGCGTCGCCACGGCGCGCATCGCCTCGAAAACGGGTCGGGTGAGACGCAGTGAGGAGCCAACCATCGGGTCCACAACGATTGTATCGGTAGCGGAAGGTTGCAACGGGCATAATGGCTTTCGAACGCTCGGCCAGGGGGAAAGTGGGATGAAGCGGATCGCCTTGATCACCAGCGGCGGCGACGCGCCAGGCATGAACGCCGCCATCCGTGGGGTCGTTCGCACCGCCATCGGAAGAGGGATGGAGGTGCTCGGGTACCAGCACGGATACAGCGGGATTCTGCGGGACGAGTTCCAACCGATGGACACCAAATCGGTGGGCGGCATCATCAACCGCGGAGGCACCATCCTTCAGACGGCGCGCTGCGAGGAGTTCCGCGAGAAGGAGGGGCGAGAACGCGCCGTCGAGCGGCTGAAGCACCATGGCGTCGAAGGCTTGGTAATCATTGGCGGGGACGGCTCGCTGACCGGAGCTCTCGTCCTGCACGAGGAGTTCGGCTTCCCGGTGTACGGGATTCCCGGTTCCATCGACAACGACCTGAACGGAACCGACTACTCGATCGGCTTCGACACCGCCGTGGGCATCGCCGTCGACGCGATCGACCGCATCCGTGACACTGCCTACTCCCACGACCGCGTGTTCGTCGTCGAGGTGATGGGCCGCCGGAACGGCTTCATCGCCGTCGAGGCGGGACTCGCGGGGGGCGCGGAGGCGATCCTGATCCCCGAGGTCCCCTATTCCCTTCCCGGCATCTGCGACAAGCTCCGGGGAGCGGGAGCTCGCGGCAAGAAGAGCAGCATCATCGTGGTCGCGGAGGGTGCAGGGCGAGCGGAGGAGATCAGCCCGAAGATCGCCGAGATGACCGGCTTCGACACGCGCTACGTCGTGCTGGGCCACATCCAGCGCGGCGGCAGCCCTACGGCCTTCGACCGCGTGCTGGGCCTTCGGCTGGGTGCCTTCGCCGTGGACCGCCTCGTCTCCGGAAGGACCGCCGAGATGGCGGGGCTCGTGGGCGGCAAGCTCGTGGGCACGCCGCTGAAGGAGATCCTCAACACGCCGCGCAGGGTCGATCCGGAGAAGCTGCTGCTGGCCGAGGTCATGGCCCAATGATCGTCTCGGTCACGCTCAACCCCTGCGTCGACCGCGTCGTGTTCGTCCCAGGGTTGAAGGTCGGCGACACCAACCGCGTTCAGCGGGTGGAGACCGACGCAGGCGGCAAGGGCGTCAACCTCTCCCGCGTGGTGGCGGAGCTGGGTGGGAAGACCACCGCCACGGGCTTCCTCGGAGGCGGCCCTGGGGCGTTCGTGCGCCATGTGCTGCACGTTCAAGGCGTGCACAACTCCTTCGTGGAGGTGGCCCACGACACGAGGGTGAACACCAGCATCGAGTGCGGCCAAGGCCCACCGACGACGCTCAATGAAGCGGGCCCCTTCATCGGGGAGGAGGAGTGGCACCGACTGCTGGGGCACTGCGAGCTGCTGTTCGAGAGGGCGCACTGGGTGGCGCTGGGAGGGTCTCTTCCACCGGGATGCCCCGGCGACGCCTTCCGCCAACTCGGCGAGTTGGCGCATCGGCACGGCTGCAGGCTGCTGCTGGATGCGGACGGCGAGCCGATGCGCCTCGGCTTGGAGGCCGGGCCGGACCTGATCAAGCCGAACCTAAAGGAGGCGGAGCGGCTGGTGGGCCGGAGCCTTCCATCGCTGGATGACGCCCTCTCGGCGGCCCGCGAGCTGCTGGCGGCCTCCAAGCGCGTTCTGCTGTCCATGGGGAAGAATGGCGCCGTGCTCGCAGGGCCCGACGGAGTCTGGGTTGGCCATTCGCCGCCTGTCGAGGCAAGGAGCACGATCGGTTCGGGCGACTCGATGCTCGGCGCGCTCCTGTGGGCCTTGGAGGAAGGCGAGGATTGGCCGGAGGCGCTGCGCTGGGGTCTCGCCGCCGGAGCGGCCACGGCCACGACGGATGGAAGCGAGATCGCACGCCGCCCGGTGGTGCGGCTCCTTTACAAGGAGGCTCGCGTCGAAAGGCGAGCCTGACGGGGCGAAAGTGCCAAAAGGCCCATTTCCGGTATCCTCCAAGACGCCATGAGCGGAAAGAAGACCAAGAAGATCGCCGTCCTGACCGGCGGCGGCGACGTACCCGGCCTGAACCCCTGCATTCGAACCCTCGTCAATCTGGCGCTCGACCGCGGTTACGAGGTGATCGGCTTCCGCCGCGGCTGGCTCGGGCCTCTGATGGTCAATCCGGACGACCCCTCGAGCGTCGACCAGTACGTGATGAACCTGGACCGCATCGCGGTGCGCACCATCCACCGCATGGGTGGAACGTTCCTGCACAGCAGCCGCACGAACCCCCAGCGCGTCAAGGAGAAGTCCGTCCCCGACTTCCTGAAGCCCCAAGCCGAAAAGTACAAGAAAGAGGACGGTTTCTACGATTTCACGCCGCATGTGCTGCGAGCCCTCGAGTACCTGGGAGTGGACGCTCTCGTGCCGATCGGCGGAGACGACACGCTCAGCTACGCGCACAGGCTGCACAAGGAGGGCTTCCACGTCGTCGCCGTGCCCAAGACGATGGACAACGACGTGTACGGGACCGACTACTGCCTGGGCTTCAGCACGGCGATCACCCGCACGGTGGAGTTCATCCACCAGCTCCGCACCAGCACCGGCAGCCATGAGAGGATCGCCGTGATCGAGCTCTTCGGCCGGAACAGCGGCGAGACGTCGCTGATCTCCTCCTACCTGAGCGGAGCCGACCGATGCATCATCTGCGAGGTGCCGTTCAACGTCGAAAAGCTGGGCAAGCTCTTGGTGAAGGACAAGCGGGAGAATCCGAGCAACTACTCCATGGTGGTCGTGAGCGAAGGCGCGATCATGGAAGGCGGCGACGTCATCGAGACCGGAGAGGAGGATCCGTACGGCCACCGCAAGCTGGGCGGAGTCGGCCTCATCCTTGCGGACAAACTGAAGAAGGTGACCGGCGAGGAGACTCTGTACCAGCAGATCGGCTACCTGATGCGCTCGGGTGCGCCGGACAGCCTGGACCTGATGGTCTCCACCAACTACGCCACGATGGCGATCAACCTGATCGACAGCGGCACCAGCAACCGAATGGTGAACCTGCGCAACGGCACCTACGGCAGCGTGCCGATCGACATGATCATGGACGGTCTCAAGCGCGTGGACGTCGACGAGCTGTACGACGTGGACGAGTATCGGCCCTGCGTGCGCAACATCCAGGGCAAGCCCATGTTCCTGTACTGATCGTCCGCTCCCCGACTTGGGGTCGGGCCGCTCCGCGGCCCGACCCCGCTTTGCTCATCCGATCGTGTGGGAGCCGGGACGCAGCATCCGCTCCTCTCCGCGCCACACCAGCCGCGCCTCCACAGGAGTCTCCACGTCGAGCTTCCCCTCGTCGAACCGAACCACCAGATCTCCCAAAGGGTGCGCGACGAGGGCGGCGAACCGCCGGAGGCCGCCGGGGTGCGGCTCGATCCTCGCGCGGCTCCACCCCACGCCCTCGCTTGTCACGCCAGCAACCCACTGGAGGAAGCCGAGGATCGGATGCGCCGACCACGCGTGGCAGTCGCTCCTGGTGTTCCCCGGATTCTCCGGGCAGGTTGTGAACCCATGCTCCACCATGCCCCGCCAGTCCGAGATCGCTTCCATGTAGTTCTCGGGCCGCATGGCCAGGTGCTTGTAGTAGCTGAAGTAGTAGGTGCAACGGGCCACGCCTTCTTGGGACAGCTCCCTTCCGGGCCACGCGGGGGCACTGAGGCCCGCCATGCGACGGAGCACGCCGTACAGAGCGTGGGAGTGCTCGCAATCCGCAGGAGGCGCCTCGACGCCCTGCCACTCGTCGAGCGGCGCGGACACGTCTCTGCCCGCCGCGCCGTCCGTCAAGCGGCGGTGGGCTACCCGGGCCACTTCGAGCAGAAGTCGGTGCATCGGGTGCCCCACGCCCCCCGGCGGCGTACCCCACTCCCAGCCCGGAACCCAGTCGCCGAACATCCAGAACGCGTGGTCCGTGTCTTCGGCGAGCCGCTCGTACGCCTCCAACACTCCGGGAACGGCGTCCAGCCATCGCCTGTCCGGCAAGCGGTCGTACAGCATCTGGTCGTAGAGCATCACCACCCACCACAGGCTGAAGGGAGGAATCACCTGCGGCTGGCGGCTGGGGTAGCGGCTCTGCGTGAGACCGTTCTCCATCAGCGACCAGCCGATGGCGTCGATGGCGTTTCGCTGCAACGCCCGATCCCTGGACAAGCAACTGTGGATCAGCGCCTGGATCCGCGTGTCGCCGACGTACTGCAGCTGCTCGTAGTACGGGCAGTCGAAGTAGGTCTCCCCGGCGCATCGCTTGGCGGTCCGCACGCACAGGTCCCACACCGGGGCCACCCAGGGATCGTCCGCTTCGAACGAGGATTCCACCAAGTACGGATAGCCTGTTTCGAGAGCCTCGAGCGAGGACACCTCCGCCTCCTCGCTACCCTCCACCTCCAACGACAGGTACCGGAAGGTCCTCCACCACGCTGGCTCGAACTCCAGCGGGGCCTCCCCTAGAACGATGCAGTCCTGATAACCCTGCATCTGCTTCCCTTCGACGACGTTCCGATGGGGCTTGCCGGCCTGACCCCACCACTGGCCCGGCTGATGGAGGTTCCACAGCGACTCGGCGTAGGTGATCCAAACCCTATCGCCAGGCCGACCACGCACCGAGAGCCTCGGGTAGGCGCAGAGCAACTCCTCGTAGTCCAGAACCACCTTGCTGCCCGGCCTCAGCCGGATCGGCAGGGAGAGCGCCCCGCGGTCCGAAGGCAGCGGCGCGTCGGGACAGTCTCCCACGAAGCCGCGGCGCACCACCGGAGCACGCTCGCGAAGCCTGTACTCCATCAAGGGGATCGAGCGGGGGATGAGGCTCCACGGCGTGCCGCCGCTGTTGTTCCCGCGGTCCTCGGCCCAGCTCACCGGAAACGGTTTCCTCCAGTCCAAATCCTGGACTTCGCGCCCCGTCTCCCAACCGAAGGCGTGCATGCGGCCATCCACCCTCTCTCCCGGCCCGACCTCGGCGTAGTGGTGGCTCGGCGAAGACTGCAGCATGTCGAAGTCCCAGCCCGGAAGCCACGCCGCCTCCCACGAGCCGGGGGTGTTCAGCTGATCGTGATAGGCGAGGCTCTCGAACACGAAGCCGAGTCGGGCCGTGTGCTGCGCCATGGGTGCGGACCGACCGAAGTTCCAGACCAAGGCCGCGATCCAATTCTCGCCCTCTTGCAGGAACGGCGCCAGGTCGAGGGTCTCGTAGAACCAGTGCAGCTCATCGCCCCGTTGCGGGCCGAACGCCACCAAACGGCCGTTCACGTACAGCTTGTACCGCTGGTCCGCCGAAACGCGCACTGGGAAGGACTCCGGTCGCCGGGGGAGGACGAGCCGATTGCGGAAGGCGAAGAAACCGAGTTCCCGGCTAGGATGGGGATCGAAGCCGATCCAGCTGGCGGACCATTGGGGGCCCGGAAAGCCATCGCTCATGGCGCATTATGGACCGATCGTTCCGCCCGATCCGTTGAGGTAGCCTTGCGGCAAGATGGGAAAGCTCCTCGACGCCGTCGAAAGGTTCCTCATCGAAGACGAATGGCAGTACGAGCAGGTTGGCGACAAGCCCGTGCTCAAGATGCTGTTCGGAGGCGAGCACGGTGAATGGACGTGCCTGGCCCAGGTGAGCGAGGAGCTCGAGCAGTTCGTTTTCTACAGCATCTGTCCCTCGCGCGTGCCAGCCTCCAAGCGTCTGGCCATGGCGGAGTTCCTCACACGGGCCAACTGCGGCCTCATCCTGGGCAACTTCGAGATGGACTTCGAGGACGGCGAGGTGCGCTACAAAACCAGCATCGACGTGGAGGACGACCGCCTCTCGCCGGCTCTGGTGAAGAGGCTCATCTACACCAACGTCTGGATGATGGACCGCTACTACCCAGGCATCATGGCGGTCATCTTCACGTCCATCAGCCCGAAAGAGGCCATCCAGCTTTTGGAGGAAGGCTAGCTCCGCTCAGCGGTCGCTGACGAGGCGAACCAAAGGGGGTTCGTCCTCCTCCACCCCCGGGAACCGACCCACGTTGGAGTCCACGAAGAAATTGTCGTGCTCGTCGTCGTTGGCCGTCGAGACCTCGCCGATGATGCACTCCTCGCTCTCCGGCCAAAACCGGTGGTAGACGCCCTGCGTCAGCGTGATGCGGCTTCCCGCCTCCAGCACGATCTGTTCCCCGGGCTGGAACCTGCGGGCCTTGCCGTCGACCTTCAGCTCGAACTCCCCGCCGCCCTCGTCGGGCCTGTTCGGCCACAGCTGCAACGCCAGCCGACCCCATCGGCAGATGATGTCCTCCTTCTTGGAACGGTGCGCGTGGGTCGGCGTCTGCATTCCCTGCCGTGCGTACATCAGCTTCTCGCAGTACTCGGGCTCCTCGGCAAGGTTCACCAACACGAGGCCGTAGCGTCGCCAGTCGCCGAGGCCGAAGTCCGTGACGTCCCAACGGGGCTCTGGCGGCAAGGCCCAACCGTGAGCCTCGAAGCAAGCCTGAGCGGATCGAACCAGACCGTTGATCTCGCTGCGCTTCATGCCTATCAGGTTACACCTTCCCCTAGCACTCGGCAACCGCTAAACTGGAGGAGCCGTGTGGAACCCTGACTCCTCTCCCGACCGCACCTTCACCCCCTTGCCGCTTGGTTGCGTCCGCCCGCTGGGGTGGCTCCGCGAGCAGCTCCGGATCCAAGCAGAAGGTCAGACTGGCCTTCTCGAGCAGCATTGGCCGGATCTCGGGCAGAACTCGGCTTGGCTCGGAGGAGACGGAGAGGGATGGGAGAGGGGGCCGTACTACGTCGACGGCTTGGTGCCCCTGGCCTTCCTCCTCAACGACTCCTGTTTGGTGGCCAGAGCCGAGAGGTGGATCGACTGGACGCTGAACCACCAACACCGGTCGGGGTGGTTCGGGCCGGCCACCCTGGAGGATTGGTGGCCCTTGGCGATCATGGCCAAGGCGCTGACCCAGTGGGCCGAGGCGACCGGGGATCCCAGGGTCGAACCGTTCCTCGGTCGTTTCTTCGAGCATCTGGAGAAAGAGGCGCCGTCCCGGCCCTTCCAAGCTTGGGCCGTCGCACGGTGGGCCGACATGGCACTGTCCATCCAGTGGCTGCACCGCCGAACGGGCAACAGCGGTCTGCTTCGCGCGCTCGCCGAAACCCATCGCCAAGGCCTCTCCTGGACCCATTGGTTCCAGTGGTTTCCGGCTACCGCCAAGCCGGCGCGGGAGACCTTTCGGTTCAGCCACTTCACCCACGTCGTCAACAACGCCATGGGCATCAAGGCGCCGGCCGTGGAATGGGAGATCACGGGCTGGGAGTTCAGCCGAGCGGCGGTTTGGCAGGCCCTCCTCATGCTCGACCAATACCACGGCCAAGCCACGGGCCTCTTCTCCGGCGACGAGCACCTAGCGGGCCCATCCCCCACGCAGGGCACGGAGCTCTGCGCCGTCGTTGAGTACATGTTCTCGCTCGAGAAGCTACTGGCAACGTTCGGGGATCCGCTGTTCGGCGATCGGCTCGAGATGCTCGCCTACAACGCCCTGCCGGCAACCTTCGACCCTTGGATGCGAGCCCACCAGTACGACCAGCAAGCGAACCAGGTGCTGTGCGACATCCACCCTCGAGCCTGGGTGAACAACGAGCCGGATTCCAACCTCTTCGGTCTGGATCCCAACTTCGGTTGCTGCACGGCGAACTACCATCAGGGCTGGCCGAAGTTCGTCGCGAGCCTGTGCATGCGCTCCGAGGACGACGGCCTCGCCCTCGTCGCGCACGGTCCCTGCGAAGTGCGCACCACGGTTCGAGGAGCGGCGGTCTCGCTGCGCGTGGAGACCGATTACCCGTTCCGGGACACGGTCGAGGTCCGCTACGACGGACCCGATGGACACCGCTTCCCTCTGTGGGTTCGCATCCCGGCTTGGGCTAAGGGCGCTACGGTGGCAGGGGTCGATGCGCCGGAGGGCACGTTCCACAAGGTGGATCGCCAGTGGAAGCCCGGCGACGTCCTGACGATCCGCCTGCCCATGGCGCCGCGCGTCCTGCGGAGGCCGAGCGGCGGTATCGCCGTGGCGCGCGGTCCTCTGGTTTTCTCGCTCAGGATCGGCGAGCGCTGGAGGGTGGTGCGGGGCAAGGAGCCGCTGCCCGACTACGAGGTCCTACCCACGACGCCGTGGAACTACGCCCTCCGCTCGGACGGCGAAGCCATCGAGGCGGTTTTCGAGGAAAGGCCCCTCCGTCCGCCGTTCTTCTCCCCTGAGAACGCTCCCGTCGCGGCCCGCGTCGAAGCCGCCCAGGTGCCTCGGTGGACCCTCGTCGAGGGCTCTGCGGGCCCCGTGCCCCAAGGAGACCTCTCGCACGGATCGGAGGAGCGGGTGGAGCTCGTGCCGTACGGCTGCGCCAAGCTGCGCATCACGGAGTTCCCCTTCTACAGCTGACCCAACGGCCGAATGTAAACTGGAGGCATGCGTCGGCCTGCCTCACCACCCTTCGGCGAGGTTGCGGTCGGCGCATGGTCCACCCCTGCTTGGCTCGCGGCCGACGGGTTCGACGCGGACTGCGTGGTGAGCTCGCGCGCGCGGGCCATGCGCAACCTTCGGGGCTTTCGCTTCCCGAGCGCCGCCAAGCCGAGCGAGCTGCTCGAAGTCGCCAGGCTTGTCCGAGAGGCGGCCTGCCGCGACACGGGATCCCCGGAGACCACGTTCCGGGCGCTGGGCTCCCTGCAGCTCCCGGACTTCGACGCCTTGGTGCGTCTCAGGCTGGTTTCGCCGCACTTCGCTTGGCGGGAGCCGGGCCGCCTGGTTCTGGTGAACGACGCCCAGACCGCCTCGATCCTGGTGAACGAGGAGGACCATCTTCGAATCCAGGTTCTGTTGCCGGGCCACGCCGTCGAAGACGCTCTCGAAGCCCTGGAGCGCATCCTCGCCGCGCTGAGCCGCAGCCTGGAGTTCGCCCAAGCGGAACCTTGGGGATTCCTCGCGTCCAGTCCGCCCAACTGCGGGTCCGGGTTGCGGCTGTCGGTGATGGCCCACCTCATCGGCCTGGCCCACGCCAAGCGTCTGCGGAGCGTGCTGGCGGCTCTCACGCAACGCGGTCTCGTGGTGCGGGGGCTGTTCGGCGAAGCCTCGAAGGCCACCGGCGCGTTCGTGCAGATCAGCACGACGCAGGCCCGCCATCCAGGGTGGCGCGGAGCCCGGGACTTCCTGCTTGGGCAGGAACGCGCGGCGCGCTCGGAGGTTCCCCGAGAGTCTTTGCTCGCCCACCTCAGAGAGATCGCGGCGTTCCTGCAACGCTGCCGAACCCTCCAGCCCTCGGACGCCCTGAGGGCCCTGGCTTGGCTCCGCTGGGGGCTGGCTGCGGGAGCCCTGACCGGCGCATCCATCCACGAGGCAGACCGGGCGTGGTGCGAGCTGCAGGGCGATCCCGCCAGAGCCGACCTCGGGCCGGTGCGCGCCAGAGCCCTGAGGGCGTTCCTCCAAGACCTGACCCTCTCCGAACCCTGAAGACCCGCGCTGGTACACTGCCAGTCCATGAGCGTCGACTGCCACATCGCGGATCTATCGCTTGCGGATGCGGGTCTGGACCGAATCGAATGGGCCGAGCGGGAGATGCCGGTCCTCCGACAGATCCGCAACAGGTTCGAAGCGGAGAAGCCCTTGGCCGGCCAGCGCGTCACGGCCTGTCTGCACGTGACGACGGAGACGGCGAACCTTCTGCGCACGCTGAAGGCCGGTGGAGCCGAGGTGGCGGTCTGTGCGAGCAACCCCCTCAGCACCCAGGACGACGTGGCGGCGGCGCTGGTGCGTCACTTCGGCATTCGGGCCTACTGCATCAAGGGCGAGGACCACGCCACGTACTACCGCCACATCCATCAGGCGCTGGACATCCGGCCCACTCTCACCATGGATGACGGGGCGGACACGGTCGGGGTCATCCACAGCGAGCGACGCGAGCTGGTCGCGGAGATCCTGGGAGGAACCGAAGAGACGACCACCGGAGTCATCCGGTTGCGCGCCATGGCTCAGGACGGAGTGCTCGCCTACCCGATCATCGCCGTGAACGACGCCGACACCAAGCATCTGTTCGACAACCGCTACGGGACGGGCCAGAGCACGATGGACGGCATCCTCAGAGCCACGAACATCCTGTTGGCGGGTCGCACGGTCGTGGTGGCCGGCTACGGCTGGTGCGGCAGGGGAGTGGCCATGCGCGCCAAGGGCCTCGGGGCGAACGTGATCGTCACGGAGGTGGACCCCACGAAGGCGATCGAGGCCGTCATGGACGGCTTCCTCGTGATGCCGATGGCCAAGGCGGCGGCACTGGGAGACGTGTTCGTGACCGTGACCGGGAACAAGAACGTCATCGATGCCCGCCACTACGGACGCCTCAAGGACGGCGCGATCCTGTGCAACTCGGGCCACTTCAACGCCGAGATCGACATCCCGGCTTTGGAAGCCTCGGCGAAAACCCGACGGACCGTACGACCGTTCGTTGAGGAGTACGAGATGGCGGACGGCAGAAGGGTCTACCTGTTGGCAGAGGGTCGACTGATCAACCTCGCCGCCGCCGAGGGCCACCCGGCCGCGGTCATGGACATGAGTTTCGCCAACCAAGCCCTCTGCGCAGAGTACATGGCCCGCAACGCCCGTGCCCTGGAACGACGCGTGTACCCTGTGCCCGAAGAGATCGACCGAGCGATCGCCAGCCTGAAGCTTCGTTCGATGGGAGTCGAGATCGACGAGCTCACTCCCGAGCAGGTCGAGTACTTGAACGCCTGGCGGGAAGGCACCTAAGCGGCCGACCGCAGCGCGGGCGGCAGGAGTTGCGGAATGAGCTGCGTCTGGTCGCGTTTGGCCAACACGACGGCCCGCTCGATGACGTTCTCCAGCTCGCGCACGTTGCCGGGCCAACGGTAAGCCAACAACAGTCTCTCGGTCTCCGCCGGGATCTCCAGCGGATGCCGGCCGTTGTCCCTCGCGCACTTCTCCATGAAGTGCCGGGCGAGGGGCAGAATGTCCTCCTTCCGTTCTCGAAGGGGCGGCAGGCAGATCTCGACAACCTGCAGCCGGTACAGCAGATCCAGCCGGAAGGATCCCTGCTCCACGGCCTCTCGAAGGTCACGGTTCGTTGCCGCGACCAAGCGAACGTCGACCTTGGTGGGCCTGTTCGCGCCCAGGCGCTCGAACTCCCGCTCCTGCAGAACGCGCAGCAGCTTCACTTGGATCGCTGGAGGCACGTCGCCGATCTCGTCCAAGAACAGGGTTCCGCCGTCGGCCAGCTCGAATCGGCCTGGCTTGCCGGACTGTGCGCCCGTGAACGCCCCCTTCTCGTATCCGAACAGCTCGCTCTCCAGCAGCGTTTCAGGCAAAGCCGCACAGGAGACGGCCACGAACGGCTTGTCGGAGCGGCCGGAAAGGGCGTGGATGGTCTTGGCCACGACCTCCTTGCCGACTCCACTCTCGCCGGTCACGAGCACCGTCGCCCGCGAGTCCGCCACAGTCTCGATCTCCTCGAGGATCGCTCTCATCGCGGGTGACTCTGCGAGGAACGCCGGACGTCTGCCGGACGAGGCAGGGCTCCGTCTGACGGGCTTGGATCCCCCCTGGCAGGCCGAGCGAATGATGCGCTTGAGCGACTCCAAGTCGAAAGGCTTGGGGACGTACTCGAAGGCTCCCTTCCGGATGGCGTCCACGGCCTGGGGGATCGTGCCATAGGCGGTCATGATGACGACCTCCGTGTCGGGCCATCGGGCGCGAACCCGCTCGAACAGCTCGAAGCCCGACATCCCCGCCATCGTGACGTCCGTGAGGACGCAGTCCCACTGACCCTCCTCCAACATCCTCAGCGCCGCGTAGGCATCCTCCGCGCTGCCAACATGGAACCCCTCCTTGGTGAAGGCCACCTCGAGGATCCTTCGGATGGCCGCCTCGTCGTCCACCACCAGCAACCTGCCCTGCCGCCTCACGCCGCCTCGCCTCCCAAACGAATCGTGAACACCGTTCCCTCTCCGACCCGAGACTCCACCTCGATGCTTCCGCCGTGCGCGTCGAGAATCTTCTTCGCCGTGCTCAGGCCCAGACCGTTGCCTTTGGGCTTCGTCGTGAAGAACGGAGTGAAGAGCATCGCCTGCGTCTCTTCCGACATCCCTCGGCCCGAGTCCCGCACAACGAAACCATCGGGCAGCAGCTCCACCTCGACCACGCCGCCAGGATCGCACGCTTGGATGCCGTTGACGACCAGGTTGTGCAACACCTGCGAAAGGCGTGGCGCATCGACCTCGACGTGGACCGGCTCTTCCGGCAAGACGGCGACCAGACGCACTCCCGCCTGCTCCGCCCGGGCGCGCTGGATGGTCACGACCCCGTGGACGAGATTCCTGAGATCGCACCTCTGCCGGTGAAGCCGGAGAGGTTTTGCGAAATCCAGGAAGTCCGTGCACAGTCGGTTCAGCCTTTCGCCCTCGTCGTGGATGATCTGCGCCAGCTCCGCGATCTGCCCGCCGTGCTCCAGCAGCATCTGCGACGCGCCGCAGATTCCCGTGAGCGGATTCCGAATCTCATGGGCGATCGCCGCCGCCATCTGGCCCATCTCGGCCAGGCGCCTCATGCGCGCCATCTCGCGTTCGGACCTCTCGCGCTCGGTGATGTCTTCCAGCGCGACCACGACTCCGCCACCAGGCAGCGGCGCTCCATTCAGCAACACGATCCTCTCCGGCTGCTGGCGGCGGCTGACGCGTTGCAGGCGCCCGTGCGACCTCACTTCCCGTGCCAGCTCGAGCAGGTCCTGCCCGAGCGGATCCTCCCCGCGCGGCTCGAGGCCCCCCAGAATCTTCACCGCCTCGGGGTTGGCGGCCTCGACGGATCCGTCGGCACTGAGAGTGATCACACCCACGGCGAGGGAGGAAAGGACCGCCTCGATCTCGGCGCGCATGCGCTCCTCCTCCGCCAGGGCACGGTTGCGCTCCGCGAGCAGCGTGACGTTCCGCAACGCCAGCCCCAGGTAGCGCACCACCGACCAGGCCACGAAAAGGTCCTCGTCGCTGAACGACGGTTCGGAGGGCCCGCGGCTCAGGTTCAGCACGCCGAGACACTCGTCCGGGGGAACCACGATCGGCACCACCATTGCCGACCCGATCTCGGGACGCCTGGGAACGTCCTTGAACAGATCGCTCCGATCCGGCTCCGTAACCACCATGGGCTTGCGAGCGGCGATGCACGTTCCCGCGATGCCCGAACCCGCTTGGATCGTCGCCCCGAGCGGCGCCCTCACCTCCGCTCCGTGCTTGGCAACCAATCGGAACTTCCCTTGCGTCCCTTCCGCAAGAAACAGGCTGGCGCCCGACGCGTGGAACAGGGACGCGCAACCCGCCACGAACGGCACGAGCTGCTCCTCGAACGTGCCACCCAGAGGAATCGTGGCGAGATCGAGGAGGGCCCAGACCTGTTGCACCCCCGCACTGGGACCACCCATACCAGATAGATCGGTCTCGACCAGCGACCTGCATACCCGATAGTTCCACCGGTTCCGGGCGGCGAGCCGCCGATCAGGGTATATTCTCGCGGACCTCTGGGACGGACCAGCGCCGCCTCTCCCGGACGTCGACCACCGCTGTGAAAGCCTATCTGGTGCTGAGCGACGGCACGGTGTACGAGGGAGAGTCCCTCGGTGCGCCGGGCCTGACGACTGGGGAAGTCGTCTTCAACACCGGCATGACGGGTTACCAAGAGATCCTCTCGGACCCCAGCTACGCCGGGCAGATCGTCCTTCTCACGTACCCGCTGATCGGCAACTACGGCATCAACGACGACGACTTCGAGTCGGACTCGCTCAAGCCGACGGGGCTGATCGTGCGCGAGGCGTGCGAGTCCCCTTCCAACTGGAGGAGCCGCCGCCCGCTGGATCCCTTCCTCAAGGAGCGCGGCCTGGTGGCCATCCAGGGAGTGGACACTCGCGCCATCACCAAGCGCATCCGCTCCGCGGGAGTCACCATGGGCGCCATCACCACCGGCGACCCGGACCACGCTCTGGAAGTGCTCCGAACCACGAAGGACTACGGCGAGACGGACTTCGTGTACTCCGTGACCACCCCCGAACCGTACGCATGGGGTCGGTCGGGGAAGGAGCGCATCGAAGAGGACGACGGAACCTTCCCCCGCCGCCTCGCCGTCGTGGACTGCGGGCTCAAGTACAACATCCTGCGGCGGTTCGCCGCCATCGGGTGCCGCAGCATCGTGTACCCAGCGACCGCCTCCGCAGAGGAGATCCTCTCGTGCGACCCGGACGGCGTCCTGCTCTCGCCAGGGCCGGGCGATCCGGCGCGGTTGGGCCCCGTGGTCGAGACGGTGCGCCAGTTGCTCGGCAAGCGGCCGATCTTCGGGATCTGCCTCGGCAACCAGCTGCTCTGCCAGGCGATCGGCGGCCGCACCTTCAAGCTGAAGTTCGGCCATCGCGGCAGCAACCACCCCGTCAAGGACCTCCGACGGGGCACGGTCACGATCACCTCTCAGAACCACGGGTACGCCGTCGATCCAGACTCCCTGGCGGGCACGGGCGCCTTGGTCACGCAGATCAACGTCAACGACGGCACCGTCGAGGGCATCGAGATTCCCGAAGTCATGGCCTCCTCGATCCAGTACCATCCCGAAGCTGCTCCAGGCCCCTGGGACAGCCGCCCCTACTTCGTTGAGTTCGTCGAGCGGATGGGGGAGTTCCGCCGGTGAAGGTTCTGGTGATCGGAAGCGGCCCGATCGTCATCGGTCAGGCCGCCGAGTTCGATTACGCCGGCACGCAGGCGTGCAAGAGCCTCAGGGAAGAGGGGTGCGAGGTCGTGCTGATCAACAGCAACCCTGCGACCATCATGACCGACCAAGGCATGGCCGACGCGCTGTACATCGAGCCGCTCACGGTCGAGTTCTGCGAGCGCGTGATCGCCAGGGAGCGGCCGGAGGCGCTGCTGCCCACGCTGGGAGGTCAGACCGGGCTCAACCTGGCCACGGCTCTCGCCGACCAAGGCATTCTCGAGAAGTACGGAGTGCGCCTGCTCGGCACCCCCCTCGATTCGATCCGCAAGGCCGAGGACCGAGAGAGCTTCCGCGCGCTGATGCGCGAGATCAAGGAGCCCGTGCCCGAGAGCTGGATCGTCACCGACCGACGGCAGCTCAAGGATTTGTTGGAGATCGCGCCGTATCCCTGCATCATTCGACCGGCTTACACTCTGGGTGGCACCGGAGGCGGCATCGCCCACAACCCTGACGAGCTCTGGGAGATCGGTCTCAAGGGGCTCGCTCTGTCCATGCGCAGCCAGATCATGGTGGAGCGGAGCCTTCTCGGCTGGAAGGAGATCGAGTACGAGGTGATGCGCGACAGCGCAGGCAACTGCATCACCGTGTGCAACATGGAGAACCTCGATCCCATGGGAGTGCACACGGGCGACTCGATCGTCGTGGCCCCCAGCCAAACGCTGAGCGACATCGAGTACCACATGCTGCGCACCGCGTCGCTCAAGATCATCCGCGCCCTGGGGATCGAGGGCGGATGCAACGTGCAGCTGGCTGTCAACCCCGACGGCTTCGACTACTACATCATCGAAGTCAACCCGCGCGTGAGCCGATCCTCCGCCCTCGCCTCCAAGGCCACGGGCTACCCGATCGCGCGCGTAGCCGCCAAGATCGCCATAGGAAGAACCTTGGACGAGATCGACAACCAGGTGACGGGAACGACGAAGGCCTGCTTCGAGCCCGCTCTGGATTACTGCGTCGTCAAGATCCCTCGGTGGCCGTTCGACAAGTTCGCCTCGGGGGACCGCACGCTGTTCACCCAAATGAAGGCGACCGGCGAGGTGATGGCGATCGATCGCACGTTCGAGTCGGCGCTGATGAAGGCGTTGCGAGGGCTGGAGGTCAAGCAACGGGACCTCAGACACCCGGGCATGGCGGCCCTGACCGACGAGGAGCTCGCCCACGCGATCGCCAGGCCGACCGACGAGAGGCTCTGGGCGCTCGCCGAGGGCTTGCGCCGGGGATGGTCGGTCGAGCGGGTTCGGGACCTCAGCAAGGTCGACCCCTGGTTCCTGCGGGCGATCTCGAAGCTTCTCGCGATGGAGAGGCGCTTGGAGCTGGCGGCCGAGAGCCAAGGAGCCTCCGAGGACCTCGGTCGTTTGGTGCACGAGGCGTTCCTCCTCGGGTTCCCCTCTCCGACGATTCTGAGCCTTCTGCGCGTCCCCCGAACGGACCTCGAGCTCGTGCAGAAGGCCATCCGTGCCCAGCAGAGTCTGGGGAGCGACCATGAGGCGTTCCTCGCTGCGCTCGAGGCCAGCGACGATCTCGATGGGTTCGTTCGAGAGATCGAGCGACGAGCCCAGCAACCGGCATTGCCTCTGGGAGCGTCTCCGGCCACGGCGGTCGACGCCAAACTGGAGAAGCTGGCTTCGGCGAGGTACGGAACCCGCGCCGCGTTGGAGGTCGAGCGTCAGAAGGTCATGCCGGTGTTCAAGATGGTGGACACCTGCGCGGGCGAGTTCGAATCCGCAACACCCTATTATTACGGAACGTTCGAGCAGGAGGACGACGCCAAGCTGCGCCCGTCGGACGACCGGCAAACGGTGTTCGTGCTCGGCTCCGGACCAATCCGAATCGGTCAGGGAATCGAGTTCGACTACTCCTGCGTGCACTGCGTGTGGGCCCTGCAGAAGATGGGCTACCGCGCGATCTTGATCAACAACAACCCGGAAACGGTCTCAACGGACTTCGACACGAGCGACGGTCTCTACTTCGAGCCCGTCACGCTGGAGGACGTCCTGGACGTCGCGGCGCATGAGCATCCGATCGGCGCGGTGGTGCAGTTCGGCGGCCAAACGGCGATCAATCTGGCCACGCCGCTGCAGAACGCGGGCTTGCCGGTGCTCGGCACTCCCCCGAGCGCGATCGACCGCGCCGAAGACCGCGACCTCTTTGAAAAGCTCCTCTCCGAGCTCGGCATCCGCAAGCCAGCCGGCCGTGCAGTGAAGAGCCTGGACGAGGCGATCAAGGTCGCCCGCGAGGTGGGCTACCCGGTACTCGTTCGACCCAGCTTCGTCCTAGGCGGGCGAGCGATGGAGATCGTGTACTCCGAGAACCAGCTGCGCCTCTTCTACCGCGAGGCGGAGGACGCGAACCCTGGTCAGCCGGTGCTCGTGGACCAGTACATCCTCGGCACGGAGGCCGAGGTGGACGTGGTGTCCGACGGAGAGGACACCTTGGTACCCGGCATCATGGAACACATCGAGCGAGCCGGTGTGCACAGCGGAGACTCGATGGCCGTTTACCCGGCGGTCAGCCTCAGCCCCGAAGTCCAGAGCCAGATGGTGCTTGCCGCGTGCAAGATCGCGCGAGCCCTCGGAGTGCGCGGAGTGATGAACATCCAGTTCGTCATCCGCGACGACAAGGCCTACGTGCTGGAGGTGAACCCGCGCGCCTCGAGGACCGTGCCGTATCTGAGCAAGGTCACGGGGATTCCGATGGTGGAGCTCGCCACGCGTTGCATCATGGGTGCCAGGCTGCGCGACCTAGGGTACTCGAGCGGGCTGTGGATCCTGGATCCTGGCGAGCCCGACCGTTTCGTCGGCAGTCCCTGCCCGCCGATGGCTCGGGGCCGCATCGTGCCGGAAGATGAGTTTGCCTCAGGAGCCGCCGAGATCCCGCCACCGATCCTGTACGCTGTGAAGGCGCCCGTGTTCAGCTTCCAGAAGCTGGCCAAGGTCGAGCCGAGCTTGGGCCCCGAAATGAAGTCGACCGGAGAGATCCTCGGCACAGACTTCACGTTCGAAGCGGCGCTCTATAAGGCTCTGGTAGCCTCCGGGATCACCTTCAAGGGGGACGGCTTCGTCCTGCTGAGCGTGCAGGACCCCGACAAGCCCGCGGCCATCGAGATCGCTCGGGAAATGATCGCCCAAGGCTATCGCATCGCGGCCACGGGAGGCACCCACGACGCTCTGCGGGCCGCCGGCATCCCCAGCCACTGGGTCATGAAGATCCACGAAGGCCAACCGAACCTGCTCGACTTCATCCGGGAGGGCCAGGTCAGCCTGATGGTGAACACGCCCAGCGCCGACGCCAAGGCCGAGGCCGAGGGTGCGCGGATCCGAAGGGCGTGCATCGAAACCGGCATCGCCTGCGTGACCTCCATCGACACAGCGAAGGCCCTGGTGAGGGCGTTGCGGGTTTTCCGGCATCCGGAGCAATCCAGCTGCCTTCGGATGGAGGAGTACCTCGTCGGTCGAGCTTAGGGCCGTGGGGGCGCCTGGCCTCCCCCGAACAGAGAGCCGAGTTGGGCCGCCCCCTGCCTCATCTGCTCGCGCGCTCGCTGCACCCGATCGCGGAACGCTTGCGGCAGCTGCTCGAAGGAAGCCGCCGGCGCGCGCTCGTCCAGCACGACGTCCTCGAGCGAACCACCGAGGACGACCTCCGGAGTGAAGCGGAACAGGAAGCTGTACCGAACCTTCTCGCCGAGCCGGAACTGCTTCCAGTCGGGCAACAGCGGACCGACCATGGCACCCATCGTGGGGTCCTCCCGAAGCTGCATCATGGCCCCCAGCTCCTCGGCCCCCAGAGCCGAGAACAAACGCAACCCCGGCCTCGACTCGCCCGCGTCCACCACCACCTCCGAACGCTGGATGCCCACTTGTAGGGACGATCCGGGAGGCAAGCCGTTGGGGAGGATCTCCGTGGGTTCCGTTCTCGCGAGGGGCGCCGGCAATCCCCCCGCCACGCTGAGTCCACCCAAGCCGAGGAAACCAGGCAGGTACACCATGCGCCAAACGTTGCCCCGCTGGCTCGGTGTCAGCTCCCGCAGGGGGATCGCGTCGCCCGCGGCCAGCCTCTGACGCTGGCCCGCGGTGAGGGAGCCGTAGAACCGCAGCAGCTCCCACTGCATCGAGTTGGGGTTGGAAGCGGCGCCGGGAATCGTGAGCAACGCCAGCAACGACGCCACCGGGCTCTCGAGCAACGGCGGGTTCGTCAAAGCGTAAGAAGCCAAGTCATCCAGTCGGAGCGTGCCCCTCGCTCCCGCCGACGCGATGAGACGAGCCAAGGCCGCACGGTCCTGTCGCTGCTGCCGCTGGTACCACGGACGGGTGGGCTTCCCCACGATCCAATCCCCCTCCGTCTGCACCGTCATCGTCTTCAGATCTTGCAGACCCTTCAGGAAGGCCGAGACGGTGAGCTTCTGCCCTGGCAACAGGAAGGAACTGGACGCAAGAGCCCCGTCGGGGATCGCCGCGACGACGTTCTTGCCATAAGCCTTGCCGATCCCCCGGAACACCTCGCCGTGAAAGTACTCGAGCGGTTCGTACAAGTCTGGACGGCGAAGCCTGCCTGCAACCTCTGGACTCATTCCAAGCGACGGAGCTTGGCCGAAGGCGAGACCGGTGAGCCCGCGGAGGCTCTGCAGCAACTCGCGGGAGACGGGGCTGAGTTCGATCTCCTCGCCGTCGCTCGGAGGTTGACCCAGCGCGTCCAAGAGGTTCAGACCGCTCGTCTCCAGCAGCATCGTCATGCCGTCCGTGAAGACCTGGCGACCGTCACCATCGAACAGCGCGATGCGGAACTCGTACCCATCCAGAAGCTTCTGCCGCTGCACGCTCAGCAGGGCCTTGGCGGGCGTGCCGGACACCGCGCTACGGGTGCCGCCGCCGAAGACCGCCCCAAGCAGCTGCTCGATGCCTCCGTCTTGGCGCGCTCCCTCGGCGTCGGCGTAGCGGCTCTGCTCCGCCACCAACAGGCGGATGGCGTCGAATCCTCCGTTGGGAAACCGACGCTGCATCGGATTCGGCTGCGTGCTGAACACGATCCGCTCGCCGTCGCCCAACTGGGCCAGCGCCCGTGCACCAATCAAGCGGGCCAGCCGCGCGACAGCCCTGCCCGTGGGCGTCGCGGGGTTGCCCGCGATCACGTTGCGCCCTGCTTGGACCATGGCCAAGGGAGAGAATCCGCCCTGCCGAACGGCCGCTCCCTGAGACCGCTGGCTCGCCTCCTCCATCGCCTGCTGGTCGAAGTTCGGGTGCCTCGCCAGCGGCTCGGCCATCTTGCGGATGGCCTCGCCGACGGCCCTCTCTCGGTAGGCGAGCTCGGCGTCCCGCTGCTGCTTTCGTTGAGCGTCGGTCAGAGCCAACCTGAGCAGGCCGTTCTGCTCCACCCAAGTGGCTTCTGTGGCTTCAGCCAGCCTGCGGAGGACCTCCGCAGGCTCAGCGCCTTGGACGCGGAGAACAACCACCTCCCCTGCGAGCTCGGAGGAGACTGCCAGCGATCGACCCAGGGCGCGCGACAGCTCGGGGATCGCCCGAGAGAGCGGCATCGCGGCGAGTTCCAGCCGCACGCCGTCCCCTGAAGTTGAGCCGGCCTGAAGGGCCGAGAACCAGCATGCCAGAACAGCCTGGAGCAGCGTCATGTCGGCTCAGCCTACCCGTCTGCGGCGTGTTGACGAGGCCACCAACAGGAAAACCACCGCCCCGGCTAGGTCCAGCAAGATGTCTCCCACCGAGCCGGAGCGTGCGGAGTGAGAGACTTGGCGCGCCTCGTCGGCACCAGCATGCAGGGCGACGATCGTCAGGGCGAGCGCGCAAGCTCCCCGCTCGCCCTTGGAGGCTGCGGCAAGAAACGCGGCCGCTGCGAAGAGCCCGTAGAAGAGGAAGTGCAGCACTTTCCTTGACACCGTGGACACGAGCTCCGCCGTCGCGGCGTCTAGTCCGAAAAGAAGCTCGAGCCAGCTCGGATAGGCGCCCGGAGCGCCCTGTCCACCGCTGAACAGAGCGACCAGGAGGCTGCACAGAGCCGCCGCGAGCGCCCAAACGACCCGCCTCCTCGAGGGATTCCGCCGAGCCTGAACGGCGAGGAATCCGGCAGCCGCGGCCAACGCACCGACCATGCCAAGCTTGAGAAGCCGCGGCAGGTCGTCCCGGGATCCTAGGGCCCACAGGACACCGAACAAAGCAAGATAAAGCGCAAGCCCCCGCTCGGGAAGCACGCCGAGGAGCAAACCCCGGCCCAGCGCGAACGCCGCGAGCAGAGCGAGGGACGCCGCGATGGCGGTCGGCCCGAGCCATGTGTCCATAGCGACGGCCAGCCCGAATCCCACGAGCCCTCCCGCCGTTCCGCTCCAGTGTGTCACGCGATCCGGGCGCCCCTTCGCCGTCTGTGCCAAACTGTACCCATCCCATGCGGATCCTCATCACCAACGACGACGGCATCCGGGCGGACGGCCTTTGGAGCCTCGCCGAAGTCGCGCAGGAGTTCGGACAAGTCGTCGTCGTAGCCCCGGACCACGAGCGGAGCGCCTGCGGCCATTCGATGACCATGCGCAATCCCCTGAGGGTTCGGCCGGTGCGCCATCCGTCCCTCGAGGCCTATGAGGTGGACGGCGTGCCGGTGGACTGCGTCAACGTGGGCCTCACCGTGGCGTTCCCCGAAGGATGCGACCTCGTCTTAAGCGGCATCAACCACGGCCCGAACCTGGGCTTCGACATCACCTACTCGGGAACGGCCGCCGGGGCCATGGAGGGAGCGATCAACGGCATCCGGTCGGTTGCCCTCAGCATGGCGCTGTTCGTCGCGGACGCCCCCCTGCACCTGGAAACCGCCCAATCCTGGCTTCGCGAGAACTGGCGGTTCCTAACGGAGTGTCCCCTGCCTCCGCTCACGTTCCTCAACGTGAACGTGCCTTCCATCGACGCCGTGGAGCTGCGCGGAACCAAGATCGTTCAGATGGGCCAGCGTGTCTACGAGGATCGCGTGGAGCGACGGGAAGACCCCTGGGGCCGCCCCTACTACTGGCAGGGAGGCGTGGTGGTCATGGACCCGGACCAGCCGGGCACCGACGTGAACGCCGTGTCGGAGGGCTTTGTGGCGGTCACCCCGATCACCCTGGACTGGACGAACCATCAGGCGCTCGAGGGTCTGCGCCGGGTGCTGCACCGTCGCGGCACGCGGCCCTGAGGCGCTCGCGGTGCCGCTGAAGCACCTCGAACGAGTACCGGAACACCTGCTCGGTCAACGGGTTCCAGATGTGGTAGACCTCTGGGAGCTCGTCTAAGGTCAGCAGGCGACAGGCGCTCGACTCGGTCCACTCCGGGATCGGTCCCAGGCTCTCCAGCTCGCACACGAAGCAACTCGCCCAACGCACGTTGGTGGCCTCACGGATCTGGTAGGCACCGAGGTACAGAAGGTCGCCGAGCACCGCGCCGCCCTCCTCCAGAGCCTCCCTCCGCGCCGCGTCCTCGGGTTGCTCCTGAGCCTCGATCCTCCCCGAGGGAACGCACCAGCCCCGGTCCTCGATCTGGCACACCAGCACGCGGTCTCCTCTCCAAGCGAACACGAGCACCACGAAGGGACGCAAGGGCGGCCGAAAGGGGGCCGGATGGAAATGCAGCAGTTGCTTTCGGTACCTTCCGCTCGGAAACCTCCTCATCCAGCGGACTCCGATGCCCGGGCTCGCCCCGCCCGCAGGCGCTCCAGAACGTACAGCGCGACGAAGTACGCCGCGGTCAAGGCTAAGATGGCCTTCAAGGCAACCTGCCACATCGCAGGCAGAACGACGATTTTCCCCAGGATGGCGCTCTCGCTCACGGGTCCATACTTGCGGCTGTCCTCCGAATTCGCCCAGTTGTCTCCCAGAACGTACAGCTTGCCTTCGGGAACCTTGTACGGACCATCGGTGATGGACCAGTTGTCGGGGATGTTCTGATAGTCGACGGTTTCCCCCGGCATGTAGGCGACCCGCTTGATCACGTAGGACCTCGAGCCCTCGGGCCGCACGACCACGATGTCCTTCTTCTGGATCGGCCCGATCAGCCAGTAAGCTCGGCTGGCCAACAGACGGTCGCCGTTCTTGAACGTGGGCTCCATGGAGGGGCCGCTCACAACGACGGTACGAAAGTTGGCATAGAACAGCACGGCCAGCGCCAGCACCATCAGCAGCACAAAGCCGAAGCCTGTGATCGCCATCTTCCGCATGGGTTGGGACCGCCCCGGACCATTCGAAGCCGGCCGTCGCTTCCGCTATACTGAGGAACGTCTGTTCCCTGCCGCCGCCATGGACAGCCTTCTGCGCACGTTCAGCGAAAACACCGGCCCGTGGCTTCTCACGGCCCTTGCGCTCATTATAATCGTCGCCTGCGCGGTGGCAGGGCTGTGGCTCAAGCTGCGCCGACTCTACCGCCGTTGGAGGACGCTGCTTGACGAGGCCAGCGGGGCGAACCTCGAGCGGCTGCTCGAGCACCACCTGGTGGAGAAGGTGCGCCTCGACGACCGGGTTCGAGCGCTGGAGGACCTCGGGGGACGGCTGGAGAGCGCGCTCCGAAGATCGAACCGCCGGGCCGCGCTCGTCCGCTTCGACGCGTTCGAGGATGTCGGCGGCCAACAGAGCTTCGCTCTGGCGATGCTCGACGACCTCGGCAACGGCATCGTGCTCACGAGCTTGATCGGACGCAACGACTGCAGGGTGTACTGCAAACCGATCGAGGACTGGAAGTCCCCCAAGAATCTCTCGCCGGAGGAAAGGGAGGCCCTTCGCCTGGCGCAAGAGGCGCCTTGATCTCCAGCCATGTCGGGTAGCGAAGACCGCCTGCTGATCGAGAGGGCTGTCCGTGGAGAACGGGAAGCCTTCGACCAGCTGGTGCGCAAGCACGAGAAGCGCGCCTACCAATACGCCTTCCGCCTGACGAAAAACCCGGAGGAGGCGGCGGACATCGTCGCCGAGGCGTTCTTCCGCGTCTACTCCTCCCTGAGGAACTTCCGCCAGGACAGCGCGTTCGGCACCTGGCTCTATCGCATCGTCACGAACTGCTACCTGGATGCCCAGAAGAAGCAACGCTCCCGCCCGGCGGTGAGCCTAAGCCGCATGTCGGCGGAGGACGACTCGGAGATGGAGCTGCAGTTGCAGGACAGCGGCCCCCTGCCCTCCGACACCGCTTTGGAGGGAGAACGCCACAGGGCGCTGCAGCGAGCGATCGACGCGCTCCCCGAGCACCAGCGCACGATGATCGTGCTGTACCATGGCGAGATGCTGTCTTACGAGGAGATCGCCGAGATCCTCGATCTGCCGATTGGAACCGTGAAGAGTCGGCTGAACCGTGCGCGGCTCTCGCTCAAAGATCTCTTGTCGGAGGACTTGGAACTTTTCCGGGGTTAAGGAAGTCCAACGGTCAGACGGAGAGACCGACCATGCACGCGGACAAGGCAAGGGAACTGTTCTCAGCCTATTGGGAGGGCAAGCTGGATGCGGCGATGAAAGCGTCGCTGGAGCGGCGCCTGGCGGCTGACGAGCGCCTGCGTGCCGAGTACGACGCGTTCGCGGCGACCTGTCGGGCCCTGTCGCTGGTCCACTCCAAGGTCCCGGAGCCCGGCTTCGACCTGCACGACCGCGTCATGGCGAGGATCGATCGGTACGCTTGGGAGAAAGCCAGGGGCCGAGAGCCTTGGTATCGCAACTGGCGAACGGCCACGGCGACCGGCATCGCGGCGTTGCTCCTCGTGTCCGCGGGCATCACGCTGACCAACCGGTCCGGCTCGCCGATCGCCTCGATGGGGCCGAGCGAGCTGCCTGATCGCCTGTACGTGCGGTCCGGCGGCGGAGAGACCGTGGTGACCTACCAGACCGCCGGCGAGAAGACCGTGGTGATCCGCGAGCTGGGTCAAGGCCGAGAGCTCGCCCGTGTGAGGCTCGACGGCCGAGGCTTCCCGATGGGCCAGATGCTGCGGAGCCCCGTCGTGGTGCGCACCCCGCAGCCCGCGTTGCTGCAGGTCGCGGTGGAGGGTCAGGCCGAGCCTCTGTTCGTCGCGATCCCCGGACTTCGGCAGTCGCTGCCGATCGAAGGCCGGGGGACGGTGAGGGACCTTGCCGTGGCCTTGGCGGACCGCTATCGCGTCCCGGTGGTCGTGGCGACGGACTCCAAGCGGTCGGACATCGTTTGGAAGCTCGATGGGACCGACAGCGTGGGCGCCGCGACCCAAGCCCTCAGGGACTCGGCATTGGCCGTAGAGATGCGACCGGACGGGGCGCTGTGGATCCAGTGACCGGTCGGTGGCGCGGTTCACCGGACCATCCCATCGGCCGCCCGTTCGGGGCGAACCACCGGACTCGGCTCTTCCATGCGGGGTAGGACCAGGGTGGCACCCTGTCGCTAGGACGCACCGACTGTCCGCGCCGCGTCGTCTCTTTCGCGGGCAGGGCCTGCTCCGCCATCAGCGTTGGTAGAGGCCGGAGACCCTGCACCGAGTCCAGAACGAGCCGCAAGGCGGCTTCCTGCTCCCGCTGGGCCTGCACGGCGATCACGCCTTGGGACTCGAGGATCGTTCCGGTCCTTCCCTTGCTCGTGAGGAGCGCGAGATTCCGGGAGCGATAGGCGAGCAGCGTCTTCAGGTCTCGGATCTCCATGCCACCGACCATCCGAACCGTTTCGGGAGTCCCCTGCTTCAGACCGATCTCCATCTCCTTGGCTTTCCTCGATGATTCGGAAGTGATGGCGAGCAAACGCCGGAGCTCGGCGACCCACCGCCTCCGATCCTCCGCCTTCCAGCCCTTCAGCTCCCGGGAAAGGTGCGCCACCGTCGTCCATTGGCTTCGAGCCGAAAGACCCATGAGGAAGGCGTCGCTGGTCTTGCTCACCTCGAGCACTTCGTAGGCCTGCAGCAGGAACCGAATCGCCTCCTCCTTCCTGCCCGCCTTCGAGGCGACGTGGGAGGCGCTCTTCAGCATCGAGACCAAGGAGGATCTCCCCACCAGGATCTGCTCCCGGGCGCCCCGGGGAATCTCCTCATCTGCGTGGCTGGGTGGAATCGGGCGCAGAGCGCCGGAATGGAGACCGTTGATCCACACTTCGGCCACTCGGCGGATCCTCGGAAAGTCCGAGGGAGTCGGCATGGTCTTGGGCAGGCTGTCCACCCCCCGCAGCGGCTGAGCATAGGCCTCGATCGTCTCGTTCTGCGTTCGGTTGTAGCTCCGAAACTCGAAGCCATCGCGGTAGGTGCGGGCTCCCAGGCTCAAAAAGGCCATGAGAAACCCTGGCATCCCAACCAGGCACCACTGCATCAGCGTCCGTGCCGACATACTGGTAATGTCGGCAGGACCAACGAGAGCCTATACGGCAAAGTTGACAGGTCATCCGGCAACATTCCGAGGCTGGATTCGCACCCAAGGACGATGGACCCTGAGCCCGCACCTCGCCATCTTTTTGAAGCGTCTGAAAGGATACGGTCGGAGATTCTCTGAAGGAACCGCGTGATGAAGCAGACGCAAAGGGTGGTGGGTTGGGAGACGCACCTGATCCAGAGGGCGCAGGCGGGGGAGAAGGTTGCGTTCGAGTTGCTGATGGATCGTCACAGACCCATGCTGTACAGCATGGCGTTGCGCATGCTTCGCAACCCGGACGATGCCAACGACGTCGTGCAGGAGTCGGTGCTCAAGGCGTGGCGGAACCTTTCCGAGTTCGACGCGGAGCGACCGATCCGCCCTTGGCTCTGTCGGATTTGCGCGAATTGTTGCGTGGACGTGGTGCGCGACCGCAGGCGGGACGGCCAGCCGCTGGACGACCACCAGAACAAGATCGCGGACCCTTTCGAGATGGAGAAGGCGGCCACCTCCCAGATTCAGCACGGCGCGGTGCTGAGCGCAATCGAGCGCCTGCCCGAGCGCTACCGCGAGATCATTCTGATGCGGCACTTCCGCCACATGGACGTTGGAGAGATCGCGGTCGCCTTGAACAAGCCCGAAGGCACGATCAAGAGCTGGCTCTTCCGGGCGAGGTCTCTGTTGCGCAAGGACCTCGGTGTCGTCTTCGGCTGATTCGGTAACCTTCCGGAGTGCTCAGACACCTAGCCCTCGCCGCCCTGGCGGCCGCCGCTCTCGCCCGCGCGGACATCCCCAAGCAAACCAGACTCCAGTCGTTCGAGATCGTCTGGAGCAGGGTCAACGATCACTTCTTCGACCCGAAGTTCGGTGGCGTCGATTGGGCGGCGATCAAGGAGCGATACCGGCAGAAGGTCGAGGTGGCGGGTTCCGATGCGGAGTATCTATCCGTTCTCAATGCTATGCTGGGCGAGCTGCCCCTCTCGCACTTCGGCGTCATCCCCTCGGCGGCGTACGCGAGCGGGCCCTCGGACCCCGTGAACGGGAGCGGAGAGACCGGCATCTCCATCGGCTGGGTCGAGGGGCGGCCGACCGTAGTGGAGGTTGCGCCCGGATCCCCGGCGGCGAGCGCGGGCGTGAAGCCAGGCTGGATTCTGTTGGAGGTCGACTCCCGACCGGTGGCGCCCGTGGTTCGAGCCATTTGGAACGACCCGGCCCAGCGCAATCTCCTGAACCTTAAAGTCGCCGGCGCGATGCGGGCGTTGCTGGCCGGCCCAGTCGGCCAACCGGTGCAGGCGGTCTTCCTCGACGGAAGGTTGCGAAAAGTGTCCGTTTCGATGCGCCGCGCGCCCGCGCAAGGCCAGATCGTGCGGTTCGGCGAGCTGCCTCCGATCCGCGCACGCATCGAGCAACGCCGACTGCCTGGCGGGATCGGCTACATCCGCTTCAACGTCTTTATGATGCCGCTGCTGGAGCCCCTTCAACGGGCGATTGGCTCGTATCGGGGAGCTCCCGGACTGATCCTCGATCTGCGGGGCAACCCAGGCGGAGTGGGGGCGATGGCGATCCCGATCGCCGCGAAGTTCGTCGACGCTCCTGCTAGTCTAGGCATCATGCGGATGCGCGCGGGGGAGACGAGGTTCCGCTTCTCGCCACAGCCTCCCCTCTACTCCGGCAGGCTGGTCGTGCTGATCGATGGAACCTCGGCCAGCACCTCGGAGATCCTCGCGGCAGGCCTGCAGGAACTGGGCCGGGCGAAACTCGTGGGTTCCCGTACGGCTGGAGCGGTGCTTCCCTCCGTCGTCGAGAAGTTGCCCTGCGGCAATCGCCTGCAGTATGCCTTCGCCGACTTCCGCACACCCAAAGGCGTCCTTCTCGAGGGTCGCGGAGCGTTGCCCGACGTCGAGGTCCGTCTGACCCATCAGTCTCTGTTGCGAGACGGCGACCCGGTGCTCCGGAGAGCCTTGGAGCTCCTTCGAGGCAACCGCGGCGCGCAAGCCGTCCAACGATAGGGGGTTGCATCCGTGAAACCGATGGTGCTGGCGCTCTGCGCGAGCGCCCTCTTGCCGGCAAGCACCGGCGCTCCCGGTTGAGGCGCAAGGTCCACCCGCCACCCTGCAAAGCAGGTGCTCGACAAAGCCGCCGACGCCTGGGGCGGCATTCGGATGCTTGCGAGGCTGCAGACACTGGCCCCTCGCCTCAAGATGGAGTTTGAAACCGGCTCACGGGGTCCGAGCTTCACCATCACCGACCAGGTGCCGGACAAGATCCGCGTGGAGGCCGACCTGGTCAAACGAGGCAAGATGTTCTTCGGATGCGACGGTCGGACGGCTTGGTCCAAGAACCCGCATGGGGGCCTGCGCAAGCCCGGCTGGTTTGAGTAGACCGAAGTCTGAAGCTGCTGGTTCCGAATGCCGGCGGGCTGGCGACGGACCTTCTCCAAGGCGACGCTCATCGGCTTGGATCGGGTCGCTGATCGGCGCGTCCACGTCGTCGCAGTCAAGCCGAGAGACGGCGCTCCAATCCGGCAGTTCTTCGACGCGGAGACGCTCCTGCTTCTGAAGGAGTCAGGCGCAGGTTGGCGCCAAGGGTGGGGCTCCGGTTGAGGCGTTGTTCGCCGACTAACGGGACTTCGATGGTCTGAAGATCCCAAAGAGCCAGATCTTCCGCTCTGGCCCGATCGAAGGGGCTGCCGGCTCGTCGTGGTGGACTGGGAGACCAAGGTTCCCGTGAAGAGGGAGCTCTTCTCCATCCCGACGGTAAGGAACGAGGCGAGGTTGGGGGGCGCCGACGGGTCGGGCCGGAGAGTGCGCTCGATGGATCCCCTTCCAGATAGCTTGCCCGGGTTGGCTGGGCGCGAGCCGTGGCGCGACCGCCTCGAGCCCCCTGCAGACGACGGAGGACCGGCAGAGGTTGCCTCAACCTGTCAAAATCCGCACAGGAGGGCTTCGCACCTTCCTTGCAGCAACCGCACCGTCGCATCGCCCGTCAAACGATCAAGGACTGCACCCATGAAGACGATCTTCCGAGCTCTCCCCGCAATCGTCCTCGCACTGGCGAGCGCCATGGCTCTCGCTCAAAGCCCAGCGCAACCGACCCTCACCGCCGAGCAGGTGCTCGACAAATCCGTCGAGGCATCGGGCGGTAAGCAGAACCTCACGAAGCTGAAAACGGCCATCCTGCGTGCAACCATGGAAGCGCCGGCTCAGGGCCTGCAGGGCTCGGTCGTGACGTACATCAAGGCTCCCAACAAGATCCGTGTGGAGACCGACATCGCAGGCATCGGCAAGACCCTGCAGGGCTTCGACGGCAAGGTCGCCTGGTCCAAGGACCCCATTCAGGGCCTCCGCAGGTTGGAGGGAGCCGAGAAGGCCGCCATGGTGCGCACCAGCTCCGTTGTCTCCACCGACTGGCGGCAGTTCTACACCAAGGCGACCTACATCGGCACCGACAAGGTTGGTGACCGGAGCGTCCACGTGGTGGAGGTCACGCCGAAGGACGCCAAGCCCGTCCGCCAGTTCTTCGACGCGGAAACCTTCCTGTTGCTGAAGCAGACCGGCGTGCAGCAGGGGCCGATGGGGGAGATGCCCTTCGAGGCCTTCTTCACGGACTACAAGGAGTTCGAGGGCCTGAAGATCCCTATGAAGCAGATCGTGAAGGTCGGTCCGATCGAGATCCAGATCCTGATGAAGGAGATCAAGAGCGGAGTTCCGGTCGAGGACAAGCTGTTCGCCATGCCGGCGAACTGAGCGTTGCCCTGTCAGACTACGGAGCCCTCCCCCAGTCCGAGGGGGAGGGCTCCGCTTTAGGTAACCTTGGGCCCATGCGCTGGTTGCGAGGAGTGCTGTACGCCTACGGGGCAATCAACATCCTGGGTGGTGTGATGGGGTTTGCCCAAGGGAAGAGCGCCGCTTCCCTCGTTATCGGGGGGATCGTCGGGTTGCTCCTCATCCTGCTCGCTTACGCCACGATCAAAAGGCCGGGGCCCGCGTTCCGAACGCTGGGCTTGATCGTGCTGGGTTTGGTGGCGCTTTGGGGTTACAGGTTCTTCCAGTTCGATCCCGCCTCGGGCAAGCTACCGATCATTCCCGTTTCCAATCTGGCTCTGGCATCGCTGGTGTTCGGCATCCTGATGGGCTCCCACTTCACCGCGGTATCCAAGTCCCGCGAAGGCCACTGAGGGCCTCGCGTGGCGCCCGGGGTGCGCTCTGCGCTAGCATGTGCGCATGCTTCCGGAGAACGTTCCGCTGGAGCGCATCGTGGCCGCGGCCCTGTTGCGCAACGCCTCCCATAGTTCGCTGGGACGCCTCTGCGACACGATCGGCGGACGAGTCGCGGGCTCGGCGGCGGGCGTCGCCGCAGAGGAGTGGGCCGCCGCGGAGTTCCGCGACATCGGGTTGGAACCCTACTTCGAGCCCTTCGAGATCGAGGCTTGGGAGCGCGGCACGCTCGAGGCTGTGGCCGAGGGTTCCAAGCCTTGGCGGCTTACCGCCGCGGCCCACGGAAACACGCCGAGGTCGTCTTCGCTTCGAGCGAAGGTGGTGGATCTCGGCTTCGGCGAGGCGGAAGACTTCGAGCGCTGCGCCGAAACCTTGCCGGGCTGTCTGGCCCTTTGCGACGAGGGTGTGCGCTCCGGCCATCGGCCTCTGCATCGTTCGGAGAAGCTGGCTTTGGCGGTGCGGTTCCGCGCCGCAGGCTTGCTGATCGCCAGCTCGGCCCCCGGCAATCTTCCCCGGACCGGCATGTGCGCCGACCGGGAAGCGCCCATCCTCAGCCTCGGCATCTCCCTGGAGGACGCAGCTCGTCTCCGCAGACTCCTGGACACCAGAGAGCAGCCCCACGTGCGGATCGAGATGACCAACAGGATCCGAGTGGCCACGGTGCGGAACGTTCTGGCCGACATTCCGGGAGCAGGTTCGGAGGCGGTGGTGGTTCTGGCGGGCGCGCACCTCGACAGCTGGGACCTGTCGCAAGGGGCCACCGACAACGGCTTGGGATGCGCCATCGTGCTCGGCATGGCGAAGGCGTTGGCCGAGCAGCTGCCGAAGCCGAGAAGGACGCTGCGGTTCGCCCTTTGGGCCGCGGAAGAGGTCGGTCTGCTCGGCAGCAAGCACCATGTTCAGCGGCACCATGCCGAACTCGACCGCGTCTGCGCCGTGCTGAACTTCGACATGACCGGCACGCCCTACGGATTCTGGGTGCCTGGAGAGCAGGAGCCGCCCAGGCTGCTGCGAGAACTCGCGAGCCGGTTGGAAGGGCTAGGCATGAACCCACAGGCCTTCGACTTCCAACCAGGACTGCACAGCGATCACCAACCGTTCCTTTTGGAGGGCGTTCCCGTTGTGGGGTTGCTCGCGCGCCTGGAGGGCGACGGAGGCCGCTACTACCATGCGATCGGGGACACGTTCGAGAAGGTCTCGAAGTCGGGTCTGTGCCACGCGGTAGCCGTAGGTGCGAGCTGCATGGCGACGCTCTCCGAGGCGCCGGAAAGAACGATGGCGCGCAGGTCCCACGAGCATGTGGTCGAAATGCTCCGCAAGGCGGATCTTCTGGAAGCCTTGCGCGTCGAAGGGTGGGTGCCCTGAAAGGACGCGAGGGTCCCCGCCAAAGGTTCGGGGACCCTACCTCCGCGAGCTCCGACCTTAAGAGCCGCCGACGCCCCTTAGGGCCTCCTCGCCCATGATCTCCTTGACGATCTTGTTCTGGTTGATCCTGTACTTGCGGGCCCTCGGCGGAATGTAGCAGCAGTCGACCGGCTCGTATTCGAAGACGGGGCCATTGGGAGTCCACTGGGCGAGCGTCGACTTCAGCCACTGGGAGTCGTCTCGGTCCGGCGTGTCCATCTTGAAGTGAGCTCCACGGCTCTCGTCGCGAACGATGGCTCCACCGACGATCGCCTTGGCTTGCTCGATCATGTTTCCGAGCGCTCGGGCGAACGGCACCGACTGGTTCGACCAACCGGAGGCATCCAGGAGGGAGCATCGCTTCGCGCGCTCCGCCAACTCGTCGAGCTTCTCTCGCGCGGCGAGCAGATCCTTCTGCGTCCTCCAGATCCCGCAGTTGTTCCACATGGTGTCACCCAGCTCCTGGTGCAACCGGAACGGGTTCTCGCTGCCGTTGCTCTGCCGAAGCTGGTCGTACTCGCTCTGACGCTGCCGCCGAGCCTCTTCGGCCAGTCCGGCGGCCTGGTCCGCCGCAACATCCATGGTTTTGAGGTAGGCCTGCACGCCCTGGGCCGCGATCTCGCCGCCATAGAGGCAACTCAGCAAGGCGTTCGCGCCCAGCCGGTTCGCGCCGTGGTACTGGAAGTCGCACTCTCCGGCGGCGTACAGACCGGGAATGTTCGTCATCTGGTTCCTTGGAGAGTCCACGTCGATGGCCGTCTCGTGACCCTTCTCATAGTCGACCCACAGCCCTCCCATGGAGTAGTGCACCGCAGGGTAGACCCGCATGGGCACCTCGATCGGGTCCTCTCTCATGAACTTCTCGTAAATCTCGAGCACGCCCTCGAGCTTGTCGTTGATCTGCTCTCGGGTCATGCCCTTTTCGCGGTGCAGGTGCGTGATGTCGAGGTACACCTGTTCCTTGCCTTGCACGCCGCGTCCGATGCGGCAGACGCAATAGATGGCGAAGCTCACGATGTCCCGCGACAGAAGGTTGCCGTAAACCGGGTCGAGCTCCTCGCAGAAGTACCACCGATCCTTCTCCGGAATCCCCGCGGGCGGCCTGGAATCCATCGGATCGCGCGGCACCCAGAGCCGGCCTCCCTCGCCCCGCACCGACTCGCTGATGAGCCGCCTCTTGTCCTCGCCAGGGATTGCCGTCGGGTGGATCTGCACCATCTCCGGGTTGCCGTAGATCGCCCCCTGCTGGTAGCAGATGCTGACCGCCGACCCGGTGTTGATGACCGAGTTGGTGGACTTGCCGTAGATCAGGCCCGGACCGCCGGTGGCCATCACCACGGCGTCGGTGGCGAACCCTTGGATCTCCATGGTTCGGAGGTTCTGGGCCACGAGGCCGCGGCAACGGCCGTCGGCGTCCTTCACAATGCCGAGGAACTCCCAGCCCTCGAACTTCTCGACAAGCCCGGACACCTCCCACCGCCGCACCTGCTCGTCCAGCGCGTACAGCAGCTGCTGTCCGGTGGTGGCTCCGGCGTAGGCGGTTCGATGCTTCAACGTTCCTCCGAACCGCCGGAAGCTCAACAAACCCTCGGCGGTGCGGTTGAACGGCACACCCATCCGATCCAGCAGGTAGATGATCGCCGGAGCCCGCTCGGCCATGCGCATCACGGGCGGCTGATGGTTCAAGAAGTCGCCGCCGGTGATCGTGTCCTCGAAGTGAAGGTACGGGGAGTCGCCCTCGCCGCGCAGATTCACGGCGCCGTTGATGCCACCTTGCGCGCACACGCTGTGGCTGCGCTTCACCGGCACGATGCTGAACAGCTGGACTTTGACGCCGGCCTCCGCGAGCTTCATGGCGGTCATCAAGCCGGCGAGACCTCCTCCAACGACGGCTACGGTGTTCTGAGGCATGGGTTCCTTCCGCGCGAGCTGGCTGACTGCCAGCGCGTACGCTCAGCTCATTCTACCGAAGGAGGCGTGGCGGCGTCCGCAGGGGCGAGCCACCCGAACGGAAGACCGGCGGCCGTGAGGCCGCCGGTCTAGGTTCGACTCGGCGAAGGCCGAGCGCTACTGATTCGTATTGACGCGCACAGCACGCGTGATGGAGAACTGTTGCGACAGCCCTCCGCGCACGCCCGCGTACGTGCCCGCGATGGTGAACCGGGCCTCTCCGAATCCTGCGCCGAACCCTGCGAAGGTGATGATCGCGCACGGCTCACCCGCCTGACCAACCGGATCCGTGACCACTTCGATGGCGAACGGGTGGTACGGCTCGCCCTTGGCCACCGTGAGCTCGTAGTCGATGCTCGCGAGGGCGTTGAGGTAGTGGCCCCAAGAGTCGCACATCCCTGCGTACAGGTAGGCCACCCACTCTGGCGGGTTGTCCCCGTTGGGCTGCCCTTGCGAGTACCGCACTTCGGACGCGGGTTGCGTGAACGGATTCTGGGCGATGCCCACCGGAATCACAGCGACCTCCCATGGGGCGTTCGGATCGAATTCTTGGGGACCGTCGACGAACAGCACCTGCTTCGGCAGGCCGTAGATCGACACGTCGTACGAGTCAGGCACCAGGCCGGACAGCGTGTCGCTCGAGGAGACCGTGATGGTCACCTCTCCAGCGATGTTGCCGGCCACCAGCACGCCACCCTGCTCCATCGTTGCCTGGGAGGTCGGAGCGATGTTGGCCTGCAGCTCGCGCTCGCCGGGGTTGCCCGTCTTGTGGCCGCCGGGCTTGTTGGTCACGGTCCAAACCGCCGAGGGAGGATTCTCCGCTTCGTCCTGGTCCACGTCAACCCCGTAGGCCGTGTACTGCTCCCTGGCGCCGACGTCGATGTACCGCTTCAAGGTGGTGGTCTTTTCGCGAATGCGCAGGAACTGCAGGTCTCGGCTCAGATAGATCTTCGCCGGCGCCTCATTCCGCACGGTGGTGCCCTTCACGGTCGCGAACAGGAAGTTCTGGAACTTCGGGAACGAGTCGCCGGAACCGCCCGCACCCGACGGCGATGCCGGGGCTCCGCCGAGGTCGCCGTCGACGGGAGGCGGCGTCACGACCTTCACCACCGTGCGCCCGTTCAAGTCGGTGGTGGTCTCGGTGACAGCCTCCTCCGTGTCGGGATCCACGAAGCAGGGTCCTCCGACCGAGGTCCGCCACTCGTTGTTCGGAGCCTTCGCCGGGTTGGTCCAGACGATGGTCTGCTCCGGGATGGCGCCGCCGTAGCGGTTGGTCACGATGGCGATCAGCTCGACGGAGGTCGGAATCTGGGTCGGCCTCGGGTTCGTCGCCACGAGCCACCGGATCTCGTAGGGCTGGGCGCTGAAGTCCGACAGTTTGACTAGGTTGCCTCGGGCATCCTTGCGGAAGATGTCGACGTTCGAGGGCTCACCATAGCTGTACTCCAAGGTGAGGCTCCCCACCGCCGGAGGGTTGCTGATGGTGCTGGTGATCGTGACCGGCCCGGCGAGCTGGCCACCGAGAGCCGGCGTGACCAGCTTCGTATTCGGGTCGATCGAGATCTTCGCGGGATCGCTCGAGGTCGTTTGGATGGCGTTGCCCGCGGCCGGAGTGTTCGGGAAGGAGACGCCGTTGGCGTCGAAGAACGCCACAGAAAGGTAGGCTTTCTGCCCGGCGGCCAGCTGGTTGCCGAGCTCGGACGGCCTCTTCCCGTCGAACGAGAACTTGACCTCGGTGACCGCGCCGCTGGGCGTCCGGTTCTCCGGCGAACCCGGCGAGTTCAGGTTGAGCGTCGTCAGGTTGGGTCCTCCGTCGCGCAAGTTCACGACAAAGTCGTAGTCCATCACTCGCGGCGTGGAGCCGATCGAGATGTTGGCGCCGGAGATCCGGATCGCACCGTCGCCGGTGGTGCTGGCGGTGATCAGAATGTCGTTGCCCTCCGAGAGGTCTCGAGAGAAGAACTGGAGATCGTTGCTGCGGCTGGAAACCTTTCGGAACTTCGCCTCGTTGGCGATGAGCGACACGACGCCCTGGGTGGGAACGTCGTAGTCCGCGTTGGGAGGCGTCTGCGCGGGCGTGATGATCACGTTCGGCCCAGGAGCGGTGCTTCCCGCCTTCTTCACGTAGACGAAGCCGACGAGCGTGCGGGTGACCTCGCCTCTGCTGGACCTCGACCCGCCTCCCCCTCCACCGCCGCAACCTGCCCACAGCAGGGAAAGGACGGCGATCAACACGATTCCCAACCACTTCCGCATGCTTCTCGAGTCCTCCCAGAATTCTGGCGCCGACAGTTTAACCCCAACGAGTCCGCAATCGCAAAGTCCCGACCCGCGAAACCGCTCTTGATCGCCTCGGTCTCCTTCGTTGAGACGATCGGGCGCCCGAATTGGTTCGCGATTCTACCGCGCCCAGCTCACGGTACCCTGCGGCGCCATGGCGAGGTGTCGGGAGGGAGTCGTCGTGCCCGGCACGGGGCGCCACCATGCCCGGATGTTCCCCTCGCGCATTAGAGTCCTGCCGACCTCTGACCGATCCTGTTACCAAACGGCCGAGGCAGGTCGGCCGCGAGCTTGCCGTGGAGCGTACCTGCCCCAACATGCAAGCCGTGCTGGGTTGCGGGCGGCTGGACGTCGTGTCCATCGCGATTCCCAACCGCCTGCAGAAGCGGAAACCGATCGCCGCGCTTCCGGCGGGCTTCCCAGTTCCGTGCCAGCAACTGGTGGCGAGGAGCATGGAGGCGAAGGGAACGCTGGCAGCAAAGCGTCCCACCCGCCCGCGCCTCATGGTCGGCTTCGGCCTCCGCATCCCCGTCTGAGTGCCCGAGCGCCATGCCGACACGGGGGACATCGCGGACTCGCGCTTCTGCCGAACCGTGTGGCACTGGAGGCGCGGCTTGCCGGGCTTCGGAGGCGGGTTGCGCCGGGAGCAGCCATCGGGAGGCGACCCTCGAATCGACCCTCAAGTGAACAGACTGGATCGCACCCTAGTGCAGACGAGATGTCCCGAGCCCGAGTGTCGGTACGCAGCCAGCTGCGACCTGATCGCCCGACGGCTGGCGGAAGCCTACGGCGAGAGCCGAGACGCGGATGACGTCGCCGTGCCGCTCGTCCGCTTCTGGTACGGTGCGACCCGGGCGGTGGAGGCGTTCTAGGCTGCAAACGACTTGGAACGCCGTCTGATGGCCAGCCGCATCTTCGAAACCAAGGGCGGTCCGGCGCAACGCAATCTAAAGCGAGGGTTGCGAGCTCGAGACCGAGCCGTTCCAGCAGAGGGAAAGCCGCCTGTTCGACATGCGGTCAGACCCGTCCGTGCCGGAGGCCCTCGACCCAGGCACCAATTCGTCGGCCGCATCCTCCGCGGGGAGCCACACAACCCCACCGACGACGCGGAACTGGTGGTTCTGCAGTCTCACGGACGCGATCCGCGCGAGCGCGGAGTCGGCCGAACTGGCCCGAGTCGGGTGAAGCCGCGCGGCCACCGCCGAACGCTCTGGGGAGAGGCAGATCTTTCTCTGCTGCGCATGGACCTTGACATCCCACAGATTGTGGTGTATGATGCACCTTGGCTCAAGATGTGGGAGGGTTGGTAGACATGCGTTGCCCTTATTGCGGGCATCCCGAGCACAGAGTGTTCGACTCCCGGCCGGCGCGAGACGACCGGGCGATCCGGAGGCGGCGGGAGTGCCTGCAGTGCCTCCGCAGGTTTACGACGTACGAGGAGCCCGAAACGCCTCGCCTCATGGTGGTGAAGCGGGACGGCACGCGCGAGGCGTTCAGCGTCGACAAGGTGCTCAACGGCATGATCACCGCCTGCCACAAGCGGCCCGTCTCGATCGAGACCCTGAGGCTGGCCGCCTACGAGGTGGAGAGGTCGCTGCAGACCGATTTCGAGGACGAGGCGCCCTCATGGCAGATCGGTGAGCGGGTGATGGAGAAGCTGCGCACCATCGACCCCGTCGCCTACGTGCGCTTCGCCAGCGTGTATCGGGAGTTCCAGTCGCCCAGCGATTTCGTCCAGATCGCCAGCACGGTGCCGGCCGACGAGCGGCGCTGAGAGGCCCGGCTTCCAAGAGTCACGGAGAGGAAAACCCAACGATGATCATCAAGCGATACTTCACCAAGCCAGGGAAGGACCCCTACGACGGCATCCGCTTCGAGCCGCGAACCAGCGAGATCCGCAATCCGGACGGCTCCGTCGTGTTCCGCATGGAGAACGTGATGGTTCCGGAGGATTGGTCCCAAGTGGCCACGGACATCCTCGCCCAGAAGTACTTCCGGAAGGCCGGGGTGCCCCAGCCCGACGGCAGCCTCGGCTCCGAGACCGACTCGCGCCAAGTGTTCCACCGGCTCGCGGGTTGCTGGACCGATTGGGGCAAGCGCCACGGCTACTTCGCCAGCGACCTCGACGCTCAGGTGTTCTACGACGAGCTGGTGCACATGATGGCCCGGCAGATCGCCGCACCCAACAGCCCGCAGTGGTTCAACACCGGCCTCTACTTCGCCTACGGGATCGCGGGTGTCCCGCAGGGCCACTACTACGTCGATCCGGAGACCAGGGAGGTGAGGCGGAGCGAGAACGCTTACGAGCGACCCCAGCCGCACGCCTGCTTCATCCTGAGCGTGAAGGACGATCTGGTCAACGATGGGGGCATTATGGACCTCTGGACGCGCGAGGCCAGGATCTTCAAGTACGGTTCGGGCGTCGGCACCAACTTCAGCCCGATCCGCGGCGAGAACGAGAAGCTGAGCGGCGGCGGGCGCAGCAGCGGCCTCATGAGTTTCCTCAAGGTCGGCGACCGCAGCGCCGGAGCCATCAAGTCCGGCGGCACCACGCGCAGGGCCGCCAAGATGGTGTGCCTCGACATCGACCACCCCGACATCGAGCAGTTCATCCGGTGGAAGGTGGTCGAGGAACAGAAGGTGGCCAGCCTCGTCGCAGGCTCGCAGATCAACCAGCGCCACCTGAGCGAGGTCTTGGACGCATGCCACAACCCCGAGCCGGCAGGATTGTCCACCGAGGAGCGCTGCAACCCTCGCAAGAACCTGCGCCTGAGGCGCGCGATCGCCCGAGCGAAGGAGGCGTGCGTTCCCGTGAACTACATCGAGCGCACCATCCAGCTCGCCCATCAGGGCATCCAGCAGCTGGACTTCCCCATTTACGACACCGGCTACGAGAGCGAAGCCTATGCGACGGTGTCCGGGCAGAATTCGAACAACTCTGTGCGCATACCCAACAGCTTCTTCGAGGCTCTCGATTCAGGCGGGGACTGGGAGTTGCACAACCGCACCGATGGCACGGTTGCCAAGAGGGTGCCCGCCAAGAGGCTGTGGGACGAGATCTGCTACTCCGCATGGGCCTGCGCCGACCCGGGCGTCCAGTTCGACACCACCATCAACGAGTGGCACACCTGCCCGCACGACGGCCGCATCAACGCCAGCAACCCGTGCAGCGAGTACATGTTCCTCGACGACACGGCCTGCAACCTGGCGAGCATCAACCTCACCAAGTTCTATGATCCGCGGACCGGCCGCTTCGACATCGAGGGCTACCGCCACGCGATCCGGCTGTGGACGATCGTGTTGGAGATCAGCGTGCTGATGGCGCAGTTCCCCAGCCCCGAGATCGCTCGGCTCAGTTACGAATTCCGAACGCTCGGCTTGGGGTACGCGAACCTCGGCGCGCTGCTCATGCGCATGGGCATCCCATACGACAGCCCTGAAGCACGCTCCATCGCGGGAGCGCTGACGGCCATCCTCGGCGGCCAGGCCTACCTGACCTCGGCAGAGATGGCGCGCGAGCTGGGCCCCTTCCCCGGCTACGAGAGGAACCGCGCCCCGATGCTCCGTGTGATCCGCAACCATCGCCGCGCCGCCTACAACGCGCCGGCAACCGAGTACGAGGGCCTGAGCATCACTCCCGTTGGCATCGATCCGGCCTACTGCCCCGAGGACCTGTTGGCCGCCGCTCGCGAGTGCTGGGACCAAGCCCTGCAGGCGGGCGAGGCGCACGGATTCCGCAACGCCCAGGTGACGGTCCTGGCGCCCACCGGCACGATCGGCCTCTTGATGGACTGCGACACCACGGGCATCGAGCCGGACTTCGCCTTGGTGAAGTTCAAGAAGCTGGCCGGCGGAGGCTACTTCAAGATCATCAACCAGAGCATCCCGTATGCCCTGAAGCGACTCGGCTACAGCCAGGAGCAGATCGAGGACATCGTCGCCTACTGCCTCGGCCACGGCACGCTGCGGGGTTCTCCTGAGATCGGCCACGAGGCGCTGCGAGCCAAGGGTTTCGACGACGCGGCTCTAGAGAGGCTCGAGGGGGCGCTCAAGGGCGCGTTCGAGACCCAGTTCGCGTTCAACAAGGACGTTTTGGGGGAGGACTTCTGCAAAACGAAGCTCGGGTTCACGGACGAGCAGCTGGGCGACTGGAGCTTCGACATGTTGCAGGCGCTGGGTTTCACCCGCGAGCAGATCGAGGCGGCCAACACCTACGCGTGCGGCGCCATGACGATCGAGGGAGCGCCGCACCTGTCGCCGGAGCACTACCCGGTTTTCGACTGCGCGAACCCGTGCGGCAAGATCGGCAGACGCTTCATCAGCGCCGAGGGCCACATCCGGATGATGGCGGCGGCCCAACCGTTCCTGAGCGGCGCCATCAGCAAGACGATCAACCTACCCGCCAAGGCGACGATCCGCGACGTCAGCCAGGCCTACCGCCTCTCATGGAGCCTTGGTCTGAAGGCCAACGCGCTGTACCGAGATGGCTCGAAGCTCAGCCAGCCTCTGAGCGCGGCCTCGGACGATACCGCCGCGGCCATCCTCGAGGCCACGCTCGAAGAGGCGGAGCCCCAGCCCGTCGTCCCTGCCCGGTCCGCAGCCGCCTCAGCTCCGGCCACGCAGACTCCCAGCCCGGAGGCTCCCGCCGTGGCCGCCGCCAAGACCCTCGTGTACCGCTACATCGCCAAGCGGCACGCGCTGCCGCCGCGCCGCCGAGGCTACACGCAGAAGGCTCTGGTCGGTGGGCACAAGGTGTACCTGCGGACGGGAGAATACGAGGACGGCTCGCTGGGCGAGATCTTCATCGACATGCACCGCGAGGGAGCCGCCTTCCGCTCGCTGATGAACTGCTTCGCGATCGCCGTGTCGCTCGGCCTTCAATACGGTGTGCCGCTCGAGGAGTTCGTCGATGCGTTCGTGTTCACCCGCTTCGAGCCGAACGGGACGGTCTTCGGCCACGACAACATCAAGATGGCCACGTCGGTGATCGACTACGTGTTCCGCGAACTGGCCTTCTCCTACCTCGACCGGCGCGACTTGGTGCAGGTGCAACCCGAGGACCTGCGCAGCGACGCTCTTGGCCACCCGGAGACGCCGGAATACCTTGAGGAGGAGGAGCGTGGCCCGGTGTACGGGCACGTGCCCGGAGTCGCAAACGAGCGCCACGACTCGAGAGGGTTCTGGGCCGGGCACACCGAAGATCGGGCGTTCCTCGAGGCCAAGGGGCAGGAGCGTCTGCCGTTTGAGTCGCCCGAAGCCTTCGTTGCGGTGCCGGTGCCGGTCGCGGCCGGCAAGGCCGAGGGAGAGCAGGAGGCGCTCGCCCGCAAGATCCGGGAAGCCCGAATGAAGGGCTACGAGGGAGACCCTTGCCGCAACTGCGGTCAGTTCACCCTGGTGCGCAATGGAACCTGCCTGAAGTGCGACAGTTGCGGCGAAACCAGCGGCTGCAGCTGATCGCGGTTGGCTGAACGCTCGGGAGGGGCGGGGCCCGCAGGCCCCGCCCCGGCGCTTTCGGGTATCTCCGAGCTCGTGAGACGCATCGCCGTGCTGGTCCCTGGCTGGCTGGGCGCCGATGAGCAGGATTCGGTGCTCGTCAGGGCCGGCGAGAGTCTGACTACTTGGGCCCAGGCGGCTTCGGTTCGGTCGGTGCTGCAAACCACCGAGCAACCGACGGCGAGCCCCGAGGCCGCTTGGCTTGGTTTGGACCCAGCCCGGTACAGCGTCGAGCCAGGGCCTTTGGCAGCGGCCTGTTTCGGAGCGCGCCCGCCCTGGGGGGCCACCTGCTTCCATGTGAGCCTGCTCGGGACCGACGGGGACTCCGTTTGGGATGCCCTCAACCTGGAAGATCACGAAGCCGCCGAACTGATTGGGGCGGCCCGTGTGCTCGACACGGCCGAAACCCTGTTGCTCGAGGGAGAGGGTCCCGACCACGCTTGGGCAACGAGGTGGCCCCCTCCTGAGTGCGACTTGGTTTGGGCCTCCCGCCTGCGCGAGGTCGGCTACCGCCAAGCGACGGCGGACTTGGAGCGGCGGTTGCGACGCTGGATTGAGGATTCCGTCGATCTGTTGCAGGACCACGACGTGAACAAGCGGCGAATGGATCGGGGTCTCCCGCCCGCCAACCTCCTTTGGCCCTGGGGACCGGGCTCGGTGCGAGCCTACGAGCCGTGGTCCTCCGAGCCTTCGACGGTTCCATGGGTTGCTTCCGGTTCCATCCGGGTGCACGGCTTGGCCCAGCTGGCTCGCATGGGGAGGAAGCCCCGAGCTTGGTTCAGGAACCGATCGGAACCTCCCTTCGAGACGTTGGCGGAAGACGCTTTCCAGGCCCGCAGACTCATCGTCCACCTCGCCGACTTCCGCCGGGCGCGCGCGGCCGAGGATCGGGAGCGTCTCGGTTGGCTGCAGCTGCAATTCGAGGCGCGGTTCCTCCGACCAGTCATGGATCAGGCCCGCAAGCTGCCGACCCGACTGCTGTTGGCCGCATGGGGCGAGCGCGGCGCGCTCGTGGGGATCGCGGACTCGGAACAGCCGCGAACGGGAGATGTCCCCTTCGACGAGCGCGCCCTCGGCGAACCTCTCCAGCCGAGCCACAGCCTGCAGGAGGAGATTCGGAGGTTCTTCCTCGAGGAAGCCGACTGATCCAGGGGCCGATGAACGGACCCGACGGTCGGTAGAATCGCTCGGAACCATGCCGACCCTCTGCGCCATCGACGCGATCGCCGACAAAGTGTTCCGCAACGAGCGGATCTCTCCCGAAGAAGCGCTGGAGCTTCTGCGACACCCGAACCTGGTCGAGCTGGCGGCCCTCGCCGACCACCGTCGCCAGCAGCTCGTGCCGGGCAACACGGTCACCTACGTGATCGGGCGCATCCTGAACTACACGAACGTCTGTTGGGTGCGTTGCAGCTTCTGCGCCTTCTACCGCGAGCCGGGTCACCCCGAGGGATACCTGCTCACCGACGAGGAGATCCTCGCCAAGGTGCAGGACACCGTCGACAGGGGCGGCGTGGAGATCCTGTTCCAGGGAGGCCTGAATCCCCGGCTCAAGATCGACTGGTATGAGCGCACCTTTCGGATGATTCTGGATAAGTTTCCCCAGGTCATCCTGCATGCTCTCAGCCCAACCGAGATCATCTACATCGCCAAGATCAGCAGGCTCTCGCTGGAGGAGTGCCTGCGTAGGTTGCATGCGGCGGGCCTGCACTCGATCCCCGGTGCGGGCGGGGAGATCCTGGTCGATCGGGTGCGCGACCAGATCGCTCCGCTCAAGGACTCCACGGACGATTGGCTGTCTTGCATGCGGGCTGCGGCGAAGCTGGGCCTCAAGAGCACCGCATCCATGATGTACGGGCACGTCGAGACCCTCGAGGACAGGGTCGAGCACCTCAAGCGCATCCGCGACCTCCAGGACGAGTGCGAGCCCTTCCGCGCGTTCATCTGCTGGAACTTCCAGCCCGAGGAGACCAAGCTGCCGATCGCCCGCAAGGCCGATGCCGCGGACTACCTCCGGACGCTCGCCGTCAGCAGGGTCTTCCTGGACAACGTTCCGAACCTGCAGGTGTCGATCCTCACCCAAGGGCCGAAGATAGCCCAAACGGCCCTTCGCTATGGTGCCAACGACTTCGGATCGGTGATGATCGAGGAGAACGTGGTCTCGGCGGCCGGCAGCAAGTTCATCCTGAGCGCGGACGAGTTCGAGCGTCTGATCCGAGGGGCCGGTTTCGTGCCCAAGCGGCGGAACACGCGTTACGAGATTCTGGAGGACTGAATCCGATGGTTTGGTGGCTCGCGCTGTTGCCCGTCGCGGCTCCCACCCTGCAGCTGGCCAGGGCCTACCATGATGGCGAGACCGAGCGCTACCAGGTGACCATCGTGGGAGAGGCGGGTGGCACCGACCTGCGCGTGGACGCCCGCCTGCGACAGGTGGCTCGCGTGCGAGGGACGGGGCCCGGGCGTCTGGTGCTCTCGGTCGAAGAAATCCGCGTGCAGGCGTACGGGGAGACGCAGTCTGTAGCCCGCGACGCTCGCTTCGATTACGAGATCGACGCGAGCGGACGCATCGTGTCGGGATGGGCGCCCGAGGCACGATCGGCGGCCGGCATCGCCTTCCTGCCCTACCTGCTCTACGGTCGCGGCTTCGAGGTGGGAAGGGAGACCGCGTTCGACTACACGGACCCGAGGGTGCGGGGATGGTCGGTCCACGGCTCGGCAAGGCTGGACAAACTGGATGGCCGTGCCGAGTTCAGCGGAACGGCGCGCATCCGCTCCGCGCTTTCGCAAGGTCGCCCGACGGTGCTGTCGTTCCGTTGCACCTTCGACCCCCGAGGAGGAAGACTGCTGGCCGCAAGCGGCTCCTACTCCGCGACGCTCCAAGCCGAAAGGCCCGTCGCGGAGGGTCAGCCCAAGTTGAGTGGCATGCAGTTCGAGCTCCGCCGCCTGTGAGCACGCAGCCCACAACGGCGCCGTGCTCCCCCACGTATGCTTTGGCGTAGATGATCGTACGCTACGACAGCCCGTTCCAACTCAACCCGGAGTTCACTCCCCGCGGCGATCAGGCTGAAGCGATCGCCCGGATCGTGGACGGGTTGAACAGCGGCCTCCGGTTCCAAACGCTGCTCGGCGCAACGGGGACGGGCAAGACGTTCACCATGGCCTCGGTGATCGCGGAGACGCAGAGGCCCGCGCTGGTGTTCGCCCACAACAAGACTCTGGCGGCCCAGCTGTGCCAGGAGTTCCGAGCCTTCTTCCCCCACAACGCGGTGGAGTACTTCATCAGCTACTACGACTACTACCAGCCGGAGGCGTACATCCCCCAGAACGACGTTTACATCGAAAAGGACTCGAGCATCAACGAGGAGATCGAGCGTCTGCGGCACTCGGCAACGCAGGCCTTGCTGGAACGCAGGGACGTGATCGTGGTCGCCTCGGTCTCCTGCATCTACGGTCTGGGCTCGCCGGACACCTACGCCGAATCGGTGATCACCTTCGAGTGCGGCGACACGATGGACGTGCGCGAGGCCGCCAAGCGGCTCGTGGCGATGCAGTTCACGCGCAACGACATGGTGCTCGATCGGGGCACGTTCCGGATTCGGGGCGACACCCTCGAGATCCAGCCCAAAGACGAAGAGGTTGTTACGCGCGTCGAGTTCTTCGGCGACACGATCGAGCGCATCCGACTCATCGACCCGCTCACGCAGGACGTGCTGGACGAGCCGCTCCGCATCTCGGTGTTCCCAGCCACCCACTACGTCACCCCTTGGGAGCGTCTCGACGACGTCATCCGACAGATCGAGGAGGAGCGCGACGCGCAGTGCGCCAAGTTCTCGGCGGAGGGCAAGCTGCTCGAGGCGCAGCGCCTGCGGCAACGCACGGACTTCGACATCGAGATGATGCGCGAGGTGGGTTTCTGCAGCGGCATCGAGAACTACTCCCGCTACTTCGATGGCCGCAAGCCGGGAGAGCCCCCCTACACGCTGCTGGACTTCCTCCCCAGCGATGCGATCGTGTTCATCGACGAGAGCCACCAGACGATTCCTCAGATCCGCGCCATGTACAACGGCGATCGCTCGAGGAAGGAGGTTCTGGTGGAGTACGGCTTCCGGCTGCCGTCCGCGCTCGACAACCGCCCCCTCACGTTCGACGAGTTCCTGGCGCGCGTGAAGCAGGTCGTGTTCGTGTCCGCGACGCCCGGGCCGTTCGAGCTCGAGGTCCAGGAGCAGGTGGCCGAGCAGGTCATCCGGCCCACCTACCTGCTGGACCCCGAGGTGGTGGTTCGGCCGACCCAGGGCCAGATCGACGACCTCCTGAACGAGATTCAGCTGAGGGTGGCCAAAGGCCAACGCACGCTCGTCACCACCCTCACGAAGAAGATGGCGGAGGACCTCACGGCATACCTGGACGACCTGGGGGTCAAGGTCAACTACATCCACTCGAACGTGCACTCCCTCGACCGGCCCGAGATCCTGAAGGGGCTGCGCCAGGGTGAGTACGACGTGCTCGTCGGCGTCAACCTGCTGCGCGAAGGCCTCGACCTTCCTGAGGTTTCGCTGGTGGCGATCCTCGACGCTGACAAGGAGGGCTACCTGCGCAGCGAGCGCGCCCTGATCCAAACGATCGGCAGAGCTGCCCGGAACGTCGACGGCACCGTGATCCTGTACGCCGATACGGTCACGGGGTCCATGCAGCGAGCCATAGACGAAACGAACCGTAGGCGGGAGATCCAGATGGAGTACAACCGAAGGCACGGGACCTCGCCGAGAACCGTGCAGAAGGTGGTGCGCGAGACCATCCGCGCCTACGACGTCTCCAAGGTCGAGGTACCGGAAGTGGAGTCCCGGGGCAGGACCTACCGCATCGAGGAGATCCCGCAGATCATCGATCAGCTGGAGCGGGAGATGAAGGCCCTGGCCAAGGCCATGGAATTCGAACGCGCGGCCGACGTGAGGGACGAGATCCTCCACCTGCGCCAGCTTCTCGGGGCAAGCAGCGAGAAGTCCCTCGCCTCTCGCCCGCGCCGCTCGTTGCGGCGTTGATCCTTGCGGTTTCCCGAGCAACCCCCTTTGAAAGGCCGCGATGACCATCGCCGTTGTGGAATGAAACCCTCGGGGCTGGGAGGAAACGGCCGAGCGGGGACTCATGTTGGTGCGCGGCGTGTGGAGAGGGATGGCTCGTTGGGGGTGGCTCGCGGGCATCCTGGTTGCCGCCATCCTAGCTGCGAATCTGGATGCCGCGTGGATCAGCCTCAGCTCCACCCTTGCAGCAGCATGGGCCGGCACCCGATTCTGGGCTGAGTCGGTCTCGCGGACCGAACCCAGGCGCTGGATCGCGTGGGCTTGCTTCAGCTACGCGGTGGGCGACGCACTATGGCTGATCTCGGAGCTCGCCTCCTCGAGCGCCCCCACGCCAGGCCCGGCGGACCTCTTCTACCTCGCGTTCTACGGCTTGTTCGCCACCGCCCTGATTCGGCTTCTTCGGCCCTTCGATCGAGAGGAGTGGACGCAGGCCCTTCTGGCCGCCCTGCTCTCGGTGGCCGGCGTGGCGGCTGTGGCCATCCGATTTCTGCTGGTGCCCGCCTTTGGGCCGGACGCGCAACCGATAGGGGCCGTCTGGCCTTCTGCGACGTACGCGGCCGGCTCCCTGCTTCTTTTGACTCTGGCACTGGCCCTCATGTACCGGCGACGAACCACGGCGTCGGCAGGGCTGGTCTCCAGCCTCTCGCTGATGGCCGTCGGCGACTTCGCGTTCCTGTCGGCGTCCCTTGCCGACCAATACCGCGCAGGCTTGCTCACCGATGGACTCTGGATCGCCTCCTTGCTGTGTCTGGCGTTCGTTCGCCTCGACCGACCGGAAACGCTGGCTCAGAACGCTTCCCTGGAGAGGCGCATGGCGTTCTGCCTCCTGCCGTCGCTGATCTCGCTGGTGACTTTGGGGGCCCTCGTGCTTCTCGATCTTCGAGACTTCGGAGCGATCTCGAGCGGCGTCGCGCTCTGCACATTGGGCTTCGTGGCCTTGGGGACCGGCTACAGGGCGACCGAAATCTACCGCCAGGAGCGTCTGTTGAGGCAAGCCTTGGAAGTCTCCGCGGGCGAGCTCGAGCGGCAGGTGGCCGACCGCTCGAGGGACCTGCACGGCCTGGTCACCGCGACCCGCTCGATCTTGGAGAGACTGAGCCCGGAGGAGATCGCGGATGCCACGCTCGAGCAGGCTCGGCTGTTGCTGTCAGCGGACGCGGCGTACCTATGGCTGCCACCCGACCCGCACGACCCGACGTGCGAATCCGGCGCGCTGTGGCGCCAGTCCGGCCTAGACGACCAAGAGCTTGCGGTCCTCAATCAGACGGCGACGCTTCCAAGCGTGGACCATCCCGTCGTCCTCAAGCTCCGTCAGGGACCTCAGGAGACGTTCCGGCTGCTGATTCCGGTGAGGCAGAGTGGCTGCAAGGGCTGGCTGGGGGTTGCGCGCGGCAGGGCATACAGCGAGCTCGAACAGGGCTTGGCCTCGTCGCTAGCCCACTCGGTGGCCACCGCCATGGACAACGCCCGAACCCACCAGCGCGTTCTGGCCCTTGCCGAGCGGGATCCCGTCACGAACCTGCTGAACGCAAGGTCCATGCACGAGCGGCTGGCGGCTCTGCTCGCCGCGAGGGGCGAGTCCGAGTCCCTAGGGCTGCTGATTCTGGACCTGGTGAACTTCCGCCAAGTGAACGCGATCCACGGTCTGCCCGCGGGCGACGCGATCCTGCGCAGAGCTGCTCAGCTGCTGGTGCTGTCCGCACCCGAAGGCGCCATCATCGGGCGTTGCGGCTCCGACGAGTTCCTCGTCCTCCTGCCCGCGGCCGACCTTCCCACGGCGGCCGCCGCGGCCAGGATGATGGTCGATACGCTCGCAACGCACGGGTACTCCATTCCCAACGGACCTTTCCTTCCGATCCCGTGCCACGCGGGGGTGGCGGTGGCGCCCGAGGATGGCCTGAGCGTCAACGCCTTGCTGGGTGCCGCGAACTGGAACCTCTCCATCGCCAAACGCAACGACGTGGCGGTGGGACTCACCCAGGAAAGCCGCCGAGAGGACCGAAAGTTCCTCGCCAACGAGTCCTTCGCGGCCTTGGACGCCTTGGTGGCGGCCGTCGACAACAAGGACTCCTACACGCGGCGCCACTCGGAGGAAGTGGCCGACTACAGCCTGTGGCTCGCCGAAGAGCTGGGTTGCTCGACCGAGACGCTGGATTTGGTCCGCATGGCCGCACTGCTGCACGATGTCGGCAAGATCGGAGTCCCGACCGAGATCCTCACGAAGCCGGGGAGGCTCACGGACGCCGAGTACGACACCATGAAGCGGCACCCCGTGATCGGGGGCATGCTCATCGGCGCCTTCCGAGGAATGGACCGCATCCTGGATGGGGCCCGCTACCACCACGAGCGGTGGGACGGCAAGGGTTACCCCGAGGGGTTGGCAGGCAACGACATCCCCTGGTTGGGCCGATTGATCGCGGTGGCGGACGCGTTCTCGGCGATGACCACCAACCGTCCGTACCGCAAGGGTCTGTCGGTGTCCGAGGCCCTCCGGCGCCTCGAAGAGGCGAAAGGCACCCAGCTGGATCCGTTCCTCGTGGATGCCTTCCTGCGTGCGCTCAAGCGCCGAGGCCTATACCGGCCCAACCCTCGCTCCGTCCCTAAAGCCGCCTGACGCGGGCGGGCCTGCCACAATCCTCCCATGCGGGAGCGCGAATGGGGCGAGTACGCCGCTTGGACGCTGCGCGACAGGGTCGTCGAAGCCATCGGCGAAGAAGCCGCGAAGCCTCTGCTCTGGAGGGACGGCGGCTGCACCGTGGTGTCGGTTCAGGTGGGCGAGCCTACCGCGGCGGGGAGCTTCCTCAGGGACCACCTCTGCCTGGACGCCCTGATGGTGGAGGACGCCGTGAGCCCGAACGAGCGTCCGTCTCTGAGGGAGGAGGGCGGGACGGTGTTCTTGGAGGTCGCGGTCCCCGTTGCGCAGGGCTTCGCCGAGGTGGCGCTGTTCCTGATGCCTGGCGGCTTGGTGGTGGTTCGGTCCCAATCGGCGCCCACGGTGGACGAAGTCTTGGAGCGATGGAGGCGATCCCCGGCTTCGGTCGGACCGGACCCGGCGCGCCTGCTGCATCAGATCTTGGACGCGGTGGTGGATTCGTACTTCCCTCTGTGCGACCGCATCGAGGACGAGGTGGACGAGCTCGAGGCTCTGGTGTTCCAAGGCGACGGCGACTTCGTCGAGCGCAGCCTGGCCCTGAAGCGACAGATCGTGCAGGCAAGGCGCGGCATCGCGCCTCTGCGGGACGTGCTGAACGGGCTGTTCCGCCTCGATCCCCGATGGGTTCCCTCGGACCTGAGACCCTATCTGCAGGACGTGTACGACCACACGTTGCGCGTCGCCGAGATGCTCGACGTGAACCGAGATCTCCTGGCGGGCATTCTGGATGCCCATCTCTCGCTCGTGAGCAACCGCCTGAACAGCACGATGCGGCTCCTGACGGTCGTGGCGACCTTCCTCATGACCGCAGGCCTCGTCGCCGGAGTGTACGGGATGAACTTCGAGCACATGCCCGAGCTGAAGTGGCCTTGGGGCTATCCCATGGCCTTGGCCGCGATGCTGCTGATGGTGGGAGCGGAATGGCTTTATTTCCGCCGCAAAGGCTGGCTGTGAGCTAATCCTCTTGGGTGGGTGCGCCGAGACGCCGTTCGAGCGCGCGCCTCTCCTCGATGCTGAGCACGTTCACCTCGAGCATCTCCTTCAGCTCGGCGATCCTCGCCTCTTGGGCGGCCACGCGTTGCTCCAGCGCCTGCAATCGCGTTCGCACGTCCGCGGACCCCTTGGTCCCCCGGAGGTTCGCGCCCTTGGATCGGTATTCGAGAACCACCGCGACGATCGGCAGCACCACGAGCATGCCGAACAGGATCAACCCTCCTAGCAACACCAAAGCCAAGACAGCCGAACTCACGATGCTCCATTATGGTGGCAACGACCGAACGACAGCCCGTCCAGCCAAACCGTGTAGGGGCCTTCGCCGTGCGAGCAGAACGCCAGCTCGAGTCGTGCGACGCGAGCCTTGGACGGATGGCCCACGACCGTCCGCTCGAAGAGGGCGCTCGCCGCCTCGAAGGGAGCCTCCACGCGGAACCATCCGTTGCGGTTCGATCCCAGCCCGAACCACTCCGCCAACAGCGGCGTGCCGCACCATTCCCACGACCCGCCGTCGCAGACCAGCCTCAACCGAAGCGTCCAGTCCTTCCAAGAAAACACGTTCTCGTTGCGGTAACGGACCCAAAGCCGGATCCCCTCCGTGCCTTCGGCGTTCGCCGGGGCCTCGTAGAACGCCCACTGTCCCTCCTCGCCGGCGAGCCCCCGAAGGGCGAGGGAGTATCGGCCCTCGACGGACTCGGAGGCATCGGAGAACCGGTGGGATCCCGTCGACCTCCATTCCGCGGCGGACTTCTCCGTGCCGTACTCCTCCTTCAATCCTTCCGACACCACGATGCGGGACCAGCCGAGGGACGCCCGGCGGCCGTTGTCGACGCGCAAGCCCACGTCGTAGCCTCCGGGAACCGTCGGCGCCCATGCGGCCCGCTCGCCTTCCAGAATCTCGTCACCCACCATCCACAGGCAACGAAGCGGCCGCCCTTCCGGATCGCAGCTGCCCTCGGCGCTCAGGTGGGCCACCATCCCGACGTCGATCCTCGCCGGCGTTTCCATCCTCACGATGGGCGCGGGCCCTGCCTCGGCAAGGCCAGCGGAAGCCGCATCCACCCGCCCGAACCAGTCGGGTTGCTCGTTGCCGTCGTCGTTGGCCGCTTGGAACAGCCCCAAGGCTCTGTCCAAGTGCAAACCCCAGCGATTGCCCGAGAGCCGGTTGTCCTGCACCACCCAGTTTCGGCAGCGGAAGCGGGGCGGCTCGTTCCGAACGTCACCCCTGCCCACGATGCCGCCCCCGTGGTTGTGTTCGCACCGGTTCCCCTCCGCCAGCACGTTGGAGGCCGTCCCGGACACGATCACGATCCCCCCGTGGCCGAAGACCGGCTCGGGCGCATTGTGGTTGCCACCCGGGGAGCCGTTGCCGCTGGCCTCGTTCCCCAAAAGCACCGTTCCGTCGCTGCCGCCCAGCCAGAAGCCGTACGATCCGCGGTTGGCGACGTTGCGAATGTAGACATTGTCGGGGCTCCACGACTCGAAGCAGTTGTTGTTGCCGTCGGAGGCGTCGTTCTCCACGAAAACGTTCCGGACCGAGACCCATCCGTTCAGCGGGCGCAGAAACACGCCGTCGCCGCCCCCCACGGCCCGGTTGCGATACCACAGATTGTCGTTGGAGCCGCTTTCGATCAGGATGGAGCTCGAGTCGCGGGCGTGCACCTCGCCGGCGGCGCGGTCGATGCGGATGCCGTAGGAAAGGTCGTTCTCCAGGAACACGTTGTTGCTGGCGTCCCACAGCTTCGCGCAGACGTTCGTGCAGCGGGAGAAGTCGTTCCGCAGGATCAGGTTGGCGCTGCAGTGCCGTAGGTGGATGCCGTCCCACACGCGGTTCGCCCGGCACTCGCGCACCACCGTCCATCGGACACGCTCGAGCAGCAGGCCGCCGCCCGGCTCCTGCTCGCCCCAACCGAAGTCGGGATCCGTGAAGTTGTCGCTGAAGTCGCAGTGCTCGATGGACCACCCATCGCAGTCTTCGAGGTGCAGGCCGAGGCGGAAGCCGCTCACTCGGAAGTTCCGCAACACCACGTTGCGGCAACCTCTGGCCGCGATCCCCACCCCCGCCCGCGCCAAGGCCTCCCGCCCTCCATCGGCGCCTGGTCCGACGAGCTCCGCACCGCGGCCGTCCACAACGATGTTGCTCGCCCGTACGACGATCCGACCCTGCAAGGGACCCTCGGGCGAGAAGGTCGTGGACTCGCGGATCTCGAGCACGCCCGGGGAGGGTTGGAACTGGCTGGACATACGCAGCTACTGTAACCCGTTCCGGCCGCGCGCGGAAGGTCAGCTCGCAACGGTGCCGCCGACGACCCTCTCCAAGAGCCACCGGGCGCAGGCCAGCTTGCTGCGCCGACCGGACCGCTCTACTTCCCCGTTCCTTCCGAGGAGCACCAGCTCGTTGTCGTCGCTCTCGAACCCTATGCCACCTTGAGAGACGTCGTTGGCGGCGATGAAGTGAAGGCCCTTTCGAACGAGCTTCTCACGCGCCTTGCACAGGTCCTCGGAGGGCTCTGCGGCGAACCCGACGATGGTGGCGGTGGGCTTGGCGAGCCTTGCCAGCTCTGCGAGCACGTCGGGATTGGGAACCAGCCGGAGCTCCAGCGGCTCGCCGGTTCGACGCATCTTGCCTTCGAACGGCCTCTCGGCGCGATAGTCGGCAACCGCGGCGACGCCCAGGATCAGGTCGGCCTCCGGCGCGACCCGGGAGGCTGCGTCCAACATCTCCGCCGCCGTCTCGACCCGCACCACCCGGCTGCCGAACGGCGGCTCCACCCGGGCAGGCCCCGTCACGACCGTCACCTCGGCTCCCATCCAAAGCGCGGCTTTGGCCAAGGCCGCACCCATCTTCCCGCTCGAACGGTTGCTGAGGTACCGCACCGAATCGAGCGGCTCCCGGGTTGGGCCGGAGGTGATCAGCACGCGTTTGCCGGCAAGGACCTTCGTCCAACCGAGCATGTCCAGAGCCGCCCGGGCGATCCGCCCGACCGAGGCCAGCTTGCCCTGGCCGTGCTCCCCACAGGCCACCTCGCCCTCCTCGGGCTCCACAAACTCGACCCCCCGAGCCTTCAGCGCCTCGATCGAGGCCCGCGTGGTGTCGTGTCCGTACATGGCGGGGTTCATGGCGGGGTCGACGAGCGTCGGCCCGGTGTAGGCGAGAGCGATGGTGGAGAGCATGTCGTCCGCCACACCCGCCGCGAGCTTGTTGAGGATGTTCGCCGTAGCCGGCGCGACGAGAAGCAGGTCCGCCTGCCGGGCCCAGTCGATGTGCGCCATGCGCCCTGCCTCGGGTTCGTCGAAGGCCCAAACCAAGCACGGCTGACCCGTCAGCGATTCGAACAGGACTCGGGTCACGAACTTCTCGGCTGCCGCCGTGAGGCAGACGCGGACGACGCATCCGCCGCGCATGAGCTCGCGGGCGATGTCCGCCGCCCTATACGCCGCGATGCTCCCCGTCACGCCGAGAACGACGTTGGCCATGACCCGTTGTACCCCGGCCTTCGCCGAGCCAAAGAAGCATAATCGGAACCGATGGAGCCCCGGCTGGTGTGCGTGGCCGGCCCCGGCAAGGGGCGGGAGTGGCCGGTCGCCGCCGAACTGCTGATCGGCCGAGACGCCGGATGCGACGTCCGCGTTCCGGAGGACATCAACCTCAGCAGGCGCCATGCGAGGGTGGAGCGCCTGCCGAAGGGATGCATCCTCACCGACCTTGGAAGTACCAACGGCACTTTGGTGAACCGCGCGCCGATCCATGGGCCCACGGCCCTGCACCATCTCGACACCATCCAGGTCGGCATGACGACGCTGCGCTTCGAGGATCCCGCGTTCGTCGCCATCTTGGGAGCCGAGCAACCCGCGGAGCCGGTGCCCGGCCCGAGGCGGACGCAAGGCTTCTTGTTGGGAGTGCTCTTCGGCTTGGCGCTGGCCACGCTCGGTTGGGCCGCGAACAGTTGGTGGAGGGACCGAGCGAGGGGGTTGGAAGAGACCCGAAGGATTCTGGAGGTCGTGGAGACCAAGCCGAGGCTCGACCTGTTCCAGGCCGCGGCGACAGGAGACCTGGCCCAGATCCGCGCACACCTGAGAGCGGGCTCGAACGTGAATGTTCGGGACCAAAACGGCTTCACGCCCCTGCACTTGGCGGCCTACCGCGGCCACCTGGCGGCGGTGCGGCTTCTGCTCGAGGCCGGAGCCGATCCCGAGGCCCGCTCGGCCACTGGGTCCACACCGGCGGACATCGCCCTTTCGGCTGGCTACCCCGACATCGCGAACCTCTTGACAGGCGGCGCGCGTTCGAAACAGTAAAGGTTCCGAGAAGGAATCCTACAGACGGGTGAAGACGATGGTCTGGAAACGGATCGGCTACTTTCTTCTGACGAACCTGCTGGTGTTGCTCGTGCTCGGGCTGGTGCTGTCGCTGACGGGACTCGACACCGGCATTTCTGCCTACGGTTTGAACCTCGGGACCCTGCTGGTGTTCTCGGCCGTGTTCGGTTTCGGCGGGGCGTTCCTCTCGCTGGCCCTGTCGCGCTGGATCGCCAAGCGGGTGTTCGGAGTGCGCTTGGTCGACGCTTCGGCCACCGACCCCACCGCTCGCTGGCTGTACGACACCGTCGCCCGACTTTCCCGACAGGCGGGCTTGCCGAAGACTCCAGAGGTGGGTGTGTACTTCTCCGACGAGGTCAACGCGTTCGCGACGGGGCCCTCCCGGAGCCGCTCCCTCGTCGCGGTGTCCTCGGGGTTGATCCTGCGCATGGATCGGCGCGAGGTGGAGGGCGTGCTCGCGCACGAGGTGGCGCACATCGCCAACGGCGACATGGTCACTCTGACGCTGCTGCAGGGTGTCCTGAACACCTTCGTGATCTTCCTGTCCCGCGTGATCGGGTTCGTGATCGGCCGCATGGTGGGCGGCCGGGCCGAGGGCCTGGTCCGCTTGCTGGCCATCCTGGCGCTGCAGGTGCTCTTCGGGATCCTCGCGAGCCTCGTGGTGGCGGCGTTCTCTCGCCAGAGGGAATTCCGCGCCGACGCGGGCGGCGCGAGACTGGCGGGCCGAGAAGCCATGGTCTCCGCGCTGCAGCGCCTTAGGGCGCACTCCGGCGCCGTCGACGACGCGCAGCCCGCCTTCGCGGCGATGAAGATTCACGGTCTGCCCGGCTGGGCCCGACTGTTCTCCACGCATCCGCCCTTGGAGGAGCGGATCGCTCGGCTGAATCGAGCCTGATCTCGGGAAAAGTTCGGTTCGACGGCGCTTCGGCCCGAAAACGGGCCTAAAGACCCATTCTGCCGCCTCGATTTGGCAAGAACCGGAACGCTCGCTACAATGCCGAGTGTCGCGGGTTGGAGCGCCGACAGCCCGGCGTGAAGACTCGCCGCCTGTTTGCAACCCTAAGGAGGTTCATCTTTGATGCGAAGAGCGTTTACTCTCATCGAGCTCCTGGTGGTCATCGCGATCATCGCGATTCTGGCGGCCATCTTGTTCCCTGTTTTCGCCCAGGCCAAGGCTTCCGCCAAGCGGTCCGCCTCGCTGAGCAACGTCAAGCAGCTGGGTTTGGCCTGCATCATGTACGGCTCGGACTACGATGACAACATCCCGCTTTGGCTCAGCGGCGAGTGGCAGTACATGGCGGCCCCGATCGGCAACGATCCGAACGACCCGCGCCGCGCCCGCACCTGGGTGGAGATCACGTACCCCTACATCAAGACGCAGGGTCTTTACGTCGACCCGATCCGCGGCGACGCCTTGGGCATCTTCGCCGGCGGACCGCAACCCTCGGGAATCCGCTCCTACAGGAACCAGAACCGGTATCCCATGTACGGCATGAACTACCTGTTCGTGTCCCCCTTCCCCTACTGCGAGCGGGGAGAGTCCAAGTCGTTCACGCAGGCGACGGAAGTGGCGAACACGGTGCTGCTGAGCTCGAGCCGCCTGTTCACCTTGGAAACCACGAGGGGATGGTTCGGCGTGAACGCCCCCGGCATGTGGCCGATCATCGCGCCGCACCCCGTGTACTGCATCTTCTGGGATGGAAACGTCGGCTCCGGCAACTGGTCGAGGCAGAACCCCGAGGGCAAGATCACTTCGAGCGCCTTCATGGATTCCTCCGACGGCTCGAACGTCGTTTGGCTGGACGGCCACGCGAAGTACATGAAGGACAACCAGCTGGCTGACGGCACCGACTACGCGGTCTCGAGCAAGACCAACGCCAACGAGGGCGCGATGATCGTCGACAAGTCGAAGTACCTCTGGAACTTGGACGACAACTTCTATGAGTGATCGGGCTGGCGTGAAGAAGGCCGTCGGGGCGCTCGCCCTTGTCATGGCGGGGACCGTAGCCGCGCTCGCTGGATGTGGCGGCCCGAGCCAAGCGGAAGCTCTGGAAGAGGTCAAGCGAACCGAAGAGCGGCAGAAGCAGACGATCGAGGAAGCCAAGAAGAGCGGGCGAGGCGGTGCGATTCCAATGTTCGACTTGGATCGCTAAGCCTCTTCAACCAACCTAAGATCGGCGCGGAGGTCCCGGAGCTTGCTCCGGGCCTCCTTTGCGCTTGGTTTGGGTTCCCCAAACCAAGGGGCGTCGCCCCCGTGGTGGCCTCCAGCGACGCCCCTGAGGGTTCTCCTCAGATCCGGCCCTCCGCCCTCAGCTTCGGGTAGTGGCAGGCCTTGAACTTCTTGCCGCTGCCGCAGGGGCAGGGGTCGTTCCGGCCGACCTTGCGCCAGTCGACGTCCTGCATCGCTGGGGCGGGCACCGGACCGTTCGGCAACGCCCCGGAGTCGTCCACGCGCATCATCTGCGGCGGCTCGGGCTCCGCCTCCCGCTGGACCTGGGCGCGGAAGATCATCTTGACCGCCTGGTCGCGGATGCCGCGCAGGGTCCTCTCGAACAGATCGTGGGTCTCCCGCTTGTAGGCGACCAGTGGATCGATCTGCCCGTAGCCCCGCAGGCCGATCCCCTCGCGGATGTAGTCGACGACCTGCAGGTGCTCCATCCACTTGTCGTTGACGGCGTGCAGCATGACCTGCTGCTCCAGTTGCCGCATGATGTCGTCGCCCAGCTCCCGGATCTTCGCCTCGTACGCCTTCGTCGCGGCGTCGATGCAGGCCTCGGCGAGTTCCGCGGTGGGGGGCATCGCCCGAACGTCCTCCAGGCTCAGATAGTCCATCACCGGGAAGATCTCGCTCAGGTCCTCGTAGAGCAGGTCGTGGTCGAACGTGCGCTTCTCGTTCTCGTCGATCACCCAAGCGTTGTCCACGATCTCGGCGATCATCTCCCGGATGTAGCGCATCAGTTCGGGCCGCTCGTCCTTGCCCAGCAGGATCTCTCGGCGCATCGCGTAGATGTGCTCGCGCTGGGCGTTGAGCACGTCGTCGTACTCCAGCACGTGCTTGCGGCCTTCGAAGTAGTGGTTCTCGATCCTCTCCTGCGTCTTCTGGATCATCCGGCTGAGGAACTTGGCGTTGACCTCCTCCATCGGAGGCCAAGCCTTGAGCAGCGGGTTCTCCATCATCTTCGCGTTGAAGATCTTCCAGAGCTGATCCTCCAGCGAGACGAAGAACCTGCTTTCGCCGGGATCTCCCTGACGACCGGACCGCCCTCGGAGCTGGTTGTCGATGCGCCGGCTCTCGTGCCGCTCGGTGCCCAGAATGTACAGGCCACCCAGCTTGCGCACCTCCTCCGCCTGCTCCAACCGCTCCGTTTCCGTCAGAGGAAGAGGCGGAGCTGCGCGCTCCAACCCTCCCCGACGGAAGCTCGCGAAGGTGTTGGCGTACTCGTCCTCTTGGAAGGCAGAATCCCCCTCGGCCGTACGCGAAAGCTCGACCAGCTCGTCCGTCACGCGTCCGCCCAGCAGGATGTCCACGCCTCGGCCCGCCATGTTGGTGGCGATGGTCACCTGGCCCTTCCGGCCGGCCTCGGCGATCACGAGAGCTTCCCGCTCGTGGTACTTCGCGTTCAGCACGTTGTGGGGGACGCCTTCGGTGAGCGCCTGCTTCAGGTGCTTCCTGTTCTCGGCCGGAAGCTGCCAAAGCTGCAACGCCCAGTCCAAGTTCTCCTCGTGCAGGGCGTCGGGCTGCATGTCGGCCTTGCGCAGCACAGCGGCCAGCGTCTGTCGATCGATGTCCGCGAGATTGGTTTCATAGACCTTCTTCGCGTCGGCGACCAGCTCCTTGGGAAAGCCCTTCTTGCCCTCGACAGCCTCCCGCAGACGCTGCACGAGCAAAAGCCTCTGGAGCATGTCCGGGGTGAGCCGGCTGGACACCACCTCCGACATCTCGATGGACCGCGTGCCCACCAGCACGGGTTGCTGCTTTGTGAACAGCCGGAGGATCTCGAAAGCCACCCCCCGCAGCTTCGCCTCCAAGGTCTTGTACACCACGTCGGGATGGTCGACGCGGATCATCGGGCGGTGGGTGGGGATGCAGACCACGTCCAAGCCGTAGATCTTCCGGAACTCGTCCTCGTCGGTCTTGGCCATTCCGGTCATGCCCGCGAGCTTCTCGTAGAGGCGGAAGAGGTTCTGGAAGGTGATGGTGGCGATCGTCTGGCTCTCCCTCTGGACGGGCACGCCCTCCTTGGCCTCCAGCGCCTGGTGCAGTCCGTCCGAGAAGCGTCGGCCGAACATCATGCGTCCCGTGTTCTCGTCGACGATCACCACCTCGCCGCCGCGAACGACGTAGTCCACATCCCGCTGGAACAGGCCGTAGGCCTTCACGCTCGCCATCACGTGGTGGAACAGTTTGGGGTCGTTGGCGATGTTGTCGATGCCCAGCAGCTGCTCGACCATGTCCATGCCCTCTTCCGTGAGGCTGGCGCTGTGGTTCTTCTTGTCGGCGACGTAGTGGAAGCCGGGCTTGTCCGCGTCGTCCGGCCCTCCGCCTCTCAGCTGGCGGACAACCTTGTCGACGACCTTGTAGACCGACACATCCTCGCTCGAGGGGCCGCTGATGATGTGCGGCGTCCGGGCCTCGTCGATCAGGATGGAGTCGACCTCGTCGATGATGGCGTAGTGCAGCTCGCGCATCACGAGCTGGTTCACGTGGAACGCCATGTTGTCGCGCAGATAGTCGAATCCGAACTCGTGGTTGGTGCCGTACACCACGTCGCACAGGTAGGCCTCGCGCCGGCTGCACGGCACGAGGTTGAGGTACCGGGGGTCCTCGTGGATCGCTCCCGGCTCGTAGCGGTAGCTGCCTCCCAGCTCGTCCGAGTCCGCCGACTGCCCCTGGATGACCCCGACGCTCAGGCCAAGGAAGTGGTAGATCGGGCCCATCCACACCGCGTCGCGGCGGGCGAGGGAGTCGTTCACCGTGACCAGGTGCACGCCCCGGCCCGTAAGGGCGTTCAGATAGAGCGGGGCCACTGCGACGAGGGTCTTGCCCTCGCCCGTCTTCATCTCGGCGATCCTTCCCTGATGCAGCACGACGCCGCCGATCAGCTGCACGTCGAAGTGCCGCATGTTCAGCAACCGGTGGCTGGCCTCACGCACCACGGCGAAGGCTTCGGGGAGGATCTGGTCCAGGGTCTCGCCCTGCTGGAGGCGGGAGCGGAATTCCGCGGTCTTGGCGCGGAGCTGATCGTCGCTCAGCGCCTGCATCTGCGGCTCCAGGGAGTTGATGCGCTCGACGATCGGCTGGATCAGCTCGACGTCGCGCTTGCTGGTGTCGAAGAGCTTGCGAAGAAACTGCATGGTGGCCTTGGGAATTCGGTTGGAAGGGCCCTGGCAGGGACCGGTGGCGACAAGAAGGGTCGTTCAAGCCAACCGATTCGGGCCGTCCCGGAACCTGGACACGCCGGGCGGCGGACCTCCCACGGTTAGGGAGGAGAGTCCCCGAGGGATCCGGAGCCGCTCCACGCGCTCCGCTTCCAGAGCCTCGGCCTCGGGAGCGGCATGGGCCGGAGACTCCAGCCACGCCCCGAGCCGCTGGAGCACTTCGTCGCCCACCCGCTCGCCCAACCACGCCTGCAGGGCCCGAAGGGACTGCGGATTGGAGGACGTACCCGCCCCCAGCTCCAAGAGTGCCGCTCGAACCGCCGACGGCAGAGCCGGCCGATCGGCGAGGGCGCCGTTCAGCCAAAGGATCAGCAACGCGGGGACGAGGTGCAGCATCCGCTGTCGAAGATTATAGACGTTCCGTCCGGAGCCGCTCGTTCCTTCGGGTCGCCCCGCAGGCGGGGTCGGTAAACTGGCCCCCATGGAGTATCGGATCGAGAAGGACAGCCTGGGAGAAGTCCAAGTGCCCGCGCAAGCCTACTGGGGCAGCCAGGCTGAGCGCAGCCGCCGCCTGTTTCCGATCAGCGGACTGACCGAGCATCCCAGGATGATCGAATCCTTCATTCTGCTGAAGAAGGCCTGCGCGGCGGCGAACACGGAGCTCGGACTGTTGCCTCGAGACATCGGCGAGGCGATCCAGAGGGCTGCCGACGAGATCCTCGGCGGCGCCCTGCGCGACCAGTTCCCCGTGGATGTCTTCCACATGGGAGCGGGAACGAGCTTCAACATGAATTGCAACGAAGTGCTCGCCAACCGCGCCGAGGAGTTGCTGGGAGGGCGCAAGGGAGAGTACCAGCGCGTGAATCCCAACGACCATCCGAACTTCGGGCAATCCACCAACGACACGTTCCCGTCGGCGATGCGCATCATGGCGCGCCTGATGCTGGAGGACCTCTTCCCAGCCGTCGACAGGCTGGCGGAGGCGTTGGACGCCAAGGCCAGGGAGTTCGATCCGATCCTCAAGTCGGCGCGGACGCACCTCCAGGACGCCGTGCCGATCCGCCTAGGCCAGGAGTTCGCCGCCTACGCGAAGGCCGTGCGCAAAGCCCGTCGGTGGTTGGAACAGGCCGCTTGGGAGCTCGAGGAGCTGGGAATCGGGGGAAGCGCTGCGGGCACCGGCCTCAACACGCATCCCCAGTACCGCTTCCTCGTCGTGCGCAACCTGAACGCCTACACCGGCCTGAACTTCCGGAACGCCGAGGACCTGCGCGAGGCCATGCAGTCGCAGATGCCGCTGGCGGCGCTCGCCGCCGGGCTCCGGATCCTGGCGCTCGAGCTCACCAGGATCGCGAACGATCTGCGGCTCCTCTGCTCGGGCCCGCTCACGGGCCTGGCCGAGATCGTTCTGCCGCCGGTGCAACCCGGTTCGAGCATCATGCCCGGCAAAGTCAACCCGAGCATGGCCGAGAACCTGAACATGGTTTTGTTCCAGGTTCTGGGGCAGTGCCAGGCCATCGACTACGCGGTGCAGGCCGGTCAACTGGAGCTCAACGTGATGATGCCGGGGATGGCCTTCTCCGCCCAGTTCGCTCTGCAGATCCTCACCAACACGCTGCACACCTTCACCGAGAACTGCGTGCTGGGGATCCAAGCGGACTCCGAGCGGTGCCGCCACTACGCCGAAACCTCGCCCTCCTTGGCGACGGCTCTCAACACCTACGTCGGCTACAAGCAGGCCGCCGAGGTCGTGAAGAAGGCTCTGAAGGAGAACAAGACGATCCCCGACGTCGTTCGAGAGCTCGGCCTGCTCGACGAGGAGACCCTGGCGAAGGCTCTCGATCCCGCGAAGCTCACGGAGCCGGGGATCCCTGGCCGCGATTGATCGCCCTTGGAGCGCTCCTGCCCCGCTCAGCCGGGGCAGGAAGCATCCATTCGCGACCCTGAAACGTCCCTTCCCCACAGATGGCCCCTCGGCGTGAACTGGCCAGCGTCGACGATCGCATCCATGCGCTCGGCATCGTCTCGCCTCCGCCCATCCAAGTGGAGTCGCCCCGCTTCACTGGCTCGCTGGCGACGCTCTTCCTCTGCGTGCGGGAACGGCGCGTGGACCTTCGGGACGTTCCGCTCGCCCCGATCTGCGAAGCGTATCTGAGGTACCTCATCGAGGCCCCGCACACCGACTTCGACGAGGCCGCTACGGCGCTCCTCGCGCTCTCCTACCTGGTCGAGCGGAAGGCTTGGATCCTGCTGCCTTCGGAACAGCCGGAGCCGGAGCTGGAGGAGCAGGCCGAGCTCATCGAACCGTCGACACACCTGTACCGGGAGGCCATCGAGGCGTTGAGGAGCTTCGAGGAGCAGCGGCAGAGGCTTTTCTTCCGTCCCGCCGACGCTGGTCCCGATCCGTACGAGATACCCTTCGCTCTCGGCTCGGCTTCCCCTGCGGACCTGGCTCGAGCGCTCCAGCGGGTGCTCGCGCGCGCGCATCCCGAACCGATGGAGCCCCCCGCCCGCCCCCGACGGTCGCTGGCCGAGCAGATGCGCCTGATGCTCGCGCTCTTGGACGACCGATGGCGCCGACTGTCGGAACTTCTGCGCGGCCCGTTCCGCAAAGCGGACGCCGTGTTCGCCTTTCTGGCGCTGCTCGAATTGCTCCGGCTCGGCCAAGCGGCCGTGCGCGTGGAGAACGGCGAAGCGGTCTTCAGCAGGGCGGGGGTGAATCCTAAGGGATGAGCCTCGGCGCAGTGGACCTGTTGGAGGCACTGCTGTTCGTATCCGACGCCCCAGCGAAGCCGGAGCAGCTGGCTAGGGCCGCCGGGCTCACGCTGGGACAAACCGAGCAGGCTCTGGAGGTCTTGTCCCAACGTTTGGAACGGCAGGGCGGCATCCAGTTGGTGCGCATCGCCGACGGATACCAGCTCTGCACGAAGCCCCAGTTCGCCGAGCGCGTCGCCGACTACCTGAAGCCCCAGAGGCAACGGCTGAGCCGCAGCATGATGGAGGTGCTGGCGATCGTCGCCTACAAGCAACCCATCACCGCCGCCGAGATCGAGCAGATCCGCGGCGTCCAGAGCGATTACGGCATCCATGGCCTGCTCGAGAGGAGACTCATCCAAGAGGTGGGTCGGAAGCCGACTCCCGGTCGCCCCGTGCTGTACGGCACGACGCAACAGTTCCTCCATCACTTCGGACTGCAGGATCTGAGCCAGCTGCCCAAGCTCCCCGACGGAAGCTCTGCGGACCAAGGGGAGCGGCGCCTGCCGTCGCTCTTCGACCCGGAGTGAGCCTTCCCAGGCGCGGGACTATACTGGGAGCCATGAGTTCCGGTTGCCTCCGCACCCCGCTCTTCGACCGCCATGTCGCTCTGGGAGCCCGCATCGTTCCTTTCGCCGGCTATGAGATGCCCGTTCAGTACGACAGCGTGATCGCCGAATCCAAGGCGGTCCGCGAGGCTGTGGGCATGTTCGACGTTTCGCACATGGCTCGTCTCTGGCTCCGGGGCGAGCGCGCGCTTGGGTTCCTCGAATGGATGACGGCGAACGACGTCTCCAAGCTGGCGGACGGTAAGGGTCAGTACTCCCTGTTGCCGAACGAGCGGGGAGGCACCGTGGACGACATCATCGTCTACCGCATCTCTCCCAACGCCTTCCGCATGGTGGTGAACGCGGCCAACCACACGAAGGACGTGGAGTGGCTCCAAGCCCACAACGATCGCGGCGTCGAGATCGAGGACGAGACCGATCGCACGGCCATGATCGCCGTGCAAGGCCCCAAGGCGCTCGCCACGCTGGCGGCGCTGTCCGACCAGCCGGAGCGATTCTCCACGTCCGCTCTGTTCGACGTGCTCGATGCGAGGATCGCCGGCGTGGACTGCTTCGCCCCGCGCTCCGGCTACACGGGGGAGGAGGGGTGCGAGCTGGTTTGCGCCGCTGAGGACGCGGGCAGGCTGTGGGATGCGTTGCTCCAAGCTGGAGTCAAGCCGTGCGGCCTCGGCGCGCGCGACGTGCTGCGCGTGGAGGCGGGATTGCCCCTGTACGGTCACGAGCTGGCCGACGATCTCAGCCCCATCGCCGCCGGGCTGGGCTGGGTGATCTCGAAAACCAAGGAGTTCCTCGGTTGCGAGCCGATCCGCAGAGCGCGCGAGGAGGGCACCCCGACCAAGTTGCAGGGCTTGCGGATGGCCGGAAGGCGCTTGCCCACGGTCGGGGCCAAGGTGTTCGTTCAGGGCCGCGAGGTGGGTGAGGTCTCGAGCGGAGTGTTCTCGCCGACGCTCGACTGCGGCATCGCCTTCGCCTTCGTGGATGCCTCGATCCCGCTGGACACGCCGTGCGAGGTCGAGTTGCGGGGCAAACGGGAACCCGCGACGATCGTTTCGAAGAGGTTTCTCAGGAAGAGAGGCTGAAGGAGACTGGAGCCCCCGGGTGGAATCGAACCTCCGACCTTCCCCTTACCAAGGGGATGCTCTGCCGCTGAGCTACGAGGGCTCGCCGAACGCCTAGTATACCCATCGGCAGGGCGCGTTTCACGCCTCAGGACCGAGTTGCCGAAACCATTCCAGGGTTTCCGCCAGGCCCTGTTTCAAGGGAACCCGCGCACGGAAGCCGATGGCCCTCTCGGCGAAGCTCGGATCGCTGCGGGAATGCAGGATGTCGCCGGCCCGAGGAGGTCCGAACTGGATCTCGGAGCGGGAACCCGACTCCTTGAGGATCGCCACGGCGAGCTCCAACACCGTCGTGGCTTGGCCGGTCCCCACGTTCGCGATCACCGCCTGCGCCTCCGGAACTTCCATCGCGGCCAGGTTCGCGGCGACGACGTCGCGAACGTACACGAAGTCCCGGGTCTGCGTGCCGTCGCCGAAAACCGTCAGCGGCTCTCCCCGCAGGGCCCTCCTGCAGAGGATGGTGATCACGCCTGAATACATGCTCCTAGGGTTCTGCCTAGGTCCGAACACGTTGAAGTACCGGAGTGCCACCCCCTCGAGGCCGTGCAACCGGTGGAAGGCATACAGATACCTCTCTCCGGCCAGCTTCTGAACGCCGTAGGGTGAGATCGGCTCCGCAGGCATGGCCTCCGTCTTGGGCAATTCCGGCGAGTCGCCGTAAACAGCCGCCGAGGAGCTGAACACCACCCGGGCTCCCGAGCGCCGGGCGGCCTCCAGAACGCAGAGGGTGCCCTGGGTGTTCACCCGGTCGACGGACAAGGGATCCTCGACGGAGCGCGGCACGCTCGCGATGGCCGCAAGGTGGAACACCCCTCGGCAGCCCTCCGTCAGGCGGGCCACCAAGCCGTAGTCCGTCACGCACCCCTGCTCGAAGTCGGCGCCGCTGGGAAGGTTCTCCAAGCTTCCCGACGAGAGGTCGTCCAGAACCCGCACGCGATCGCCGCGCGCCAGCAACGCGTCGACGATGTGGCTGCCGATGAACCCGGCTCCCCCTGTGACCAAGTAGGCGGCTGGCATGTCCCGGACCGATGCTACCGCACGGCCTCGTCCGGCGCGCCGAACACGCAGGGGTACACTGCCTTGTCTCATGTGGCTGGGGCGGAAATCCGCCAGGGAGAGGTTCGAGAAGGAGGCCGAGCGCGTGTTCCCGTCGGTTCTCGGCACGGCCCTGCGGCTGACCCGCTCCCGAGAGGAAGCGGAGGACCTCGCCCAAGAGGCCATCGTTCGTGCGTTCGAAGCCTTCGACCGGTTCGACGGGACGAACTTCAAGGCTTGGGTTCTTCGGATCCTGACCAATCTCTTCATCAACAAGTACCGCCGAAGAGCCCGTGGACCGCAGATCGCGTCGCTGGAGGACGAAAACGTTTACGAACCCGTCGCTGAACAGGACCAGGAGCCGGACGCGCAACTGTTCGACGGCCTGCTGAGCCAGGAGGTCGAGGAGGCCTTGGGGAAAGTTCCAGAGGATTTCCGACTGGCGGTGATCCTGAGCGACATCGAGGGTCTGAGCTACCAGGAGATCGCCGAGGTTACGAACGTTCCGGTCGGAACGGTGCGCTCCCGCTTGGCTCGGGGAAGGGCCATTTTGCGACGCGAGCTGGAACATTTCGCCCGCCGCGAGGGTTACTTGAAACAAGGTGCGACGGAATGATCGACCGATTGGACATCCATGCTTGGGTCGACGGTGAGCTCGGTGAGAGCGAGCAACGGGCCTTGAGCCAAGCCGTCCAGGCCGACCCCGCCCTGCGCGCTGAGTTCCACGCGATCGTTCTCACCAAGAGGATCCTCAAGTCCAAGGCCGAGGTCCCCGACTGCCGAGAGGCTTGGCGGAGGTGCCGCCCGCGCCTGCGGGAGATCGAGCGGGACCGCAAGATCGAGCACTTCGTGGGTCGCAGGTCGTGGGCGCTCTGCGGAGCCTTCGCGCTCGCGCTCGTCGTGGGACACGTGGCCAACCGCACCTTAGGCAGCGGGCTCATCCGTCCCAGCGATGTCGCCTCGATGTCCTCGATGCTGGTCCCGGTGCCTCAGCCCCAAACCAGCGAGCCCGAAAAGCTGAGGCAGTGGGCAGCGTCAGCCATTGGCGACGCACCCATGAACCTGCAACCCGGAGTTTGCCAGGTGAGAGGCATCTTCGCCGGATACGGCAAGGATCGGCGAATGATCAAGTTGCTCCTTCGGGACAACCTCGGTGACTTCACCATCATCGCCGTGTCGGGCGCGTCGTCGATCGACAAGCTGCGTCCGTTGCCCTCGGGTGGGGAGCTCCTCTCGGGCACCCTCGATGGCAAGCCTTGCGTGGCTTGGATGGACAGCGGCTACGCGCTGTTCGTCGTTGGGAATCGCGACTACGATTCCCTGGCCAGGATCGCGGCGAGCACGAAGGTTCGCTAGGAGCCGACAGCCTTCTCGTAGACCCGAAGCGTTCGCTCGACCATGCGGTCGAGCGTGAATCGCTCCTGAACGAGCAACCTGCCTCGTCGTCCCATCTCCTGGGTGTCTGCCGGATGGTCCAGGAGGTAGACCATCGCCTCGGCCAGCTGGTCGGGACGCAGGTCCACCAGCAGTCCCGTGCTGCCGTGCCGGACGACCTCGGGCAAGCCTCCTATCCTCGTCGCCAAAACGGCTCGGCTCCTGGCCATGGCCTCGATCGCGGCGATGCCGAAGGCCTCTTTCCGCGAGGGCAGGGTGCTGAACTCCACGGAATCCAGAATCCGCGCCACGTCCGATCGTTCGCCGAGAAGATGGACGTGGTCCCTGAGGCTGGCCGAATCCAGCTCCGCTTCGAGGTCGCCGCGAATGTCCGCGCAGACTCTGCCGACGAACAGGATGTGGGCCTCCGGATAGGCCTTGCGCACCTCGCTCATCGCACGAACCATCTCGAGATGGCCCTTCTCGTGGCTGACTCTGCCGATGAGGCCGATGAGCCGCGACTTGGCTGAGAGACGCAGCTCCTCGCGAAGCTCTCGCGGATCGTGCTGGGCGATCCGGTCGAAGTCGGTGCCGTTGTACACGGTGTCGATGAACCGCTCCGGCACCCCTTGCCCGAACAGGGTTCCCCGTACGTAGTTGCTGACCGCGATCACTCGGTTCGATCCCCGCGCCACCCGCCGGTAGATGCGGTCCCTCGTCGCGATGTGCACGGAGGCCACCACGGGAACGCCCCGCAGCAACCCAGCGAGGTAGCCGAAGTAGGCGCCGCGGGTGAGGTGCGTGTGGATCACATCCACGCGGTCCCGCCGCACGGTTCGCAGGATGCACCCGAGGGTTCGGAACCAACCCGTCTTGCGCATGGGCTGCTCGCGAACGGGAACGCCGCTCGCGCGGAGCGTCTGAGGCAACCACTCTCCCGGCGGGCAGAGAACCTCAACCTGGTGGCCGAGTCGAACCAGAAGCTCCGCGAGGTTGATCACGTGCCTCTCCGCGCCGGAGGTGCGCGAGCTGGAAATGATCTGCAGGACCCTAAAGGATCTCTCCGGCACGTTGAAAACCCTCGTCGGCGACTGGAACGCGGGAACCAGAAACCTTCCTCAGTTTACCTAGGCGCGCCCAGCGGCCGAAAGGGTTCATACTGCAGAGGATGCGGGCCTTTCGGCATCGGGATTTCCTGTTGCTCTGGCTCGGCGCCCTCATCTCGTTCATCGGATCGTGGATTCAGAACGTCGGCCACGGGTGGATCGTCTTTGAGCTCACTCGGGACGAAGCCAAGCTGGCGTTCATCGCGTTCTGCTCGTCGGTGCCGGTCTCGCTGGTGGGCCCCTTCGCGGGGTTGCTCGCCGACGCGTACGACAAGCGGTGGGTGCTGATCGCCTGCCAAGCCGTGTTCGCGGCGGGCGCGCTCTTTCTGGCCGCCGCAGTCGGTTTCGGCTTCGCGCAGTACTGGCACTTTGTCCTCGTCGCCCTGTTGCTGGGCCTCGTGTCGACGGTGGAGATGCCGACGCGCCAAACGGTGGTCAGCCGCGTGGTGCCTCCGGAGGAGCTGGCCGCCGCCGTGCCGCTGCAGGCGATGACCTTCAACCTGGCCCGCATCATCGGGCCGGCGCTGGGAGGCGCTCTGCTCGCGTTCTTCGGCGCCCAGGCCTGCTTTATCGTCAACGGAACGAGCTACGCGGCGCTCATCTTCTCGGTGCTGCTGATCCGCTCCGATCTGCGTTCCGTGCCCCGCGTGGTCGAACCGGTGAGAGAGCGCCTCCTGGCGGGCTTTCGCTACGCCTGGTCCCACCGAAGCATCCGGACCCTCCTCAGCCTCGAGGCGGTCGTTTCAGTGTTCGCGCTGCACTATCTGGCGCTGATGCCAGCGATCGCATCCAAGATGCTGGGCCTGGACAAGCAGGGCCTAGGCTTGGCGATGTCGGCTGTTGGCGTCGGGGCGATCGCGGGCCTGCTGGCGCTCACCTCGATCGCGAACCGCCCTTGGAGGGCCCTCACCATTCGGATCGCGATGACGTCCGTGGGCCTCTCTCTGCTGCTCCTGAGCTACGCTCGGACTGGATGGCAGGCCTTTCCCCTGCTGATGCTCGCCGGTTTGGGAACCGTCTCGCAGTTCAACACCACGAACGCTCTCTGCCAGCTGCTGTCCCCCGACGAACTCCGAGGCAGGGTGCTCTCCCTCCACATCTGGGCTCTCTCGGGACTGGGTCCGGTGGGCCTTCTGCTGTTCGGATGGATCGCCCGTTGGTTGCCGCCGCACTTGGCCCCCGACCTCGCTCCGATGGCTCTGGCTGCGCAGGCGGTGCCGATGGCGCCGGACCTGGTGCGCTTGGGCCCGGGCTTGCTCGTCTCGCACACGGGCCTGCCCCTGGCCCTGAGGATCGGAGCGATGGTCGTTTTGGCTGGCGCCCTATGGGCTTGGATGGATCGCCGCGGACTGTCGGGCCTCGATCGGCGGGGCTCCGCGAGGATCGGGTAACACTTCAGGCCCGTGAACCGCAAGCCCCTCTTCCTCGATCGGGACGGCGTCCTCAACGTCGATCTCGATCCGTACGTCACGTGCGTCGAGGACTTCGAGCTGTTTCCTTGGACCGTCGACGCTTTGCAGCTGCTGCACGACGCCGGCTACGACCTGTACGTGATCAGCAACCAGCAGGGCGTGGCGCTCGGGCTGTACACGGAGGAGACCCTGCGGCAGATCGACGCGAAGCTGCAGGCCGCGATCGCGCCCCGCGGCTTCCAGATCCGGAAGATCTACTACTGCACCCTCCTGCGCTCCGAGGCTGGCGACTATCGCAAGCCCGGTGCCGGAATGGTGTTCCGGGCTCGCGACGAGTTCGGCCTCGACCTGAGGGGCGCGTTCTTCATCGGGGACCAGCCGACCGACATCGAGTGCGCGCATCGTGCAGGACTTCGGCCGATTCTTGTACTGAGCGGGGTGTCCCGCTCGGGCGATTGGCACTCGTGGCCCCACCAGCCCGAGAGGGTGTTCGCCAACCTCCTCGAAGCCGCCGAGTGGATCGTCGGAGGGCAGGTAACCTGCTAGCCATGTCGGTCCGCGTGCGGTTCGCCCCAAGCCCGACCGGGCTGCTCCACGTCGGCGCTCTTCGAGACGCGCTGTTCAAGTACCTTTTCGCCCGGCACTGCGGCGGCCAGAACATCCTTCGCATCGAGGACACCGATCGCAACCGCTACAACCCCGACAGCGAGCGCGAATTCATCGAGACGCTGCGCTGGGTTGGAATCGACTTCGACGAGGGCCCGCACGTCGGCGGCCCGTGCGCCCCCTACAGGCAGAGCGAGCGCAAGGAGGCCGGGATCTACGAGCCTTACGTGCGGCGCCTGCTCGAGGAGGGACACGCCTACAAGGCCTTCGACACTCCCGAGGAGCTGGCGGCCATGCGGGAGCACCAGATGGCCAACAAGCTGCCCGTGGGCTACTTCGGAGGGGAATGGCGCGACGCGCCCGCCTCGAGGGTGGAAGCCGCCGAGCGCGAGGGCAGACCGTGCGTGATCCGCCAGCGCATCCCCAGGGGCACCACGATCGCCATCGACGACGCGATCCGCGGGCGGATCGAGTGGGACAGCGACCAGATCGACGACCCTGTGCTGATCAAGGCCGACGGCATGCCCACCTACCACTTCGCCGCGATGGTCGACGATCACCTCATGGGCATCACGCACATCCTGCGAGGGGAGGAGTGGATCTCCTCGGCCCCCAAGCACGCGCTGCTGTTCGACATGTTCGGCTGGGAGCGCCCCGTGTTCGTGCACTGTCCCGTGATCGTCGGCAACGACGGCAAGAAGCTCAGCAAGCGCCACGGAGCCACGCGCGTGCTGGACTACATGGCCCAGGGCTTCCTGCCAGCGGCCCTCAAGAACTTCGTCGCCCTCATCGGCTGGTCTCCGGGCGACGACCGCGAAGGCATGTCCGAAGAGGAGCTCATCGAGGCTTTCACGCTGGAGGGCCTGCAACCATCTCCCGGGCGTTTCGATCTGGAGAAGCTCCGGTGGCTGAACGGCTGGCACATCCGGAGACTCTCGATCCCTCAGTTCGTCGAAGCCTTCCGGAAATACGCTCGCGAGCCCTACGTGCGGCAGTACTGGACCGAGGTGGCGGAGCCGCAACCCGAGTCGTCCCGCGTCTCGGACGCCGTCGACCGGATGGCGCGCGTCATCGAGGAGCAGCCCTCGTACGCGGAAAGGATCTTCGCGCTGGCCCACGAACGAACGACGGTGCTTCCCGACGTCACGGAAGTCTGCGGCTTCTTCACCGAGGACGAACCGGCAATGGACCCGAAGGCCGTCGCAAAGTGGCTGCAACAGCCGCATGCCGCGGAACTCTTCAACTTTTTGCTCGAAAACCTGCCGCGAATGGTGGATGAGGCCGCTTGCGAGTCGGTCCTGCGCGAGTTCGCCGAGGCCAAGGGGTTCGAGAAGCTCGGCCCGGTCGTGCACCCCACTCGGGTCGCTCTGACCGGCAAGACCGCCGGCCCGGGGCTGTTCGAGCTGATGGCTGTGCTCGGCCCCGAGCGCATGGAGCGTCGCCTGAGGCGCGCGCTGGAGCTCGCCTCGGGAGCGTCCTAGAGCCGGATCGCCGCCTTCAGCACGCCGTCGCGGTACTCGGAGGCAAGCTCGAAGGCCTCTTGCGCGCGCTCGAGCGGGAACCGGTGCGTGACCATCGGGGTCGGGTCGACCGCTCCTTCCACCACCATCCGCAACGCAGGCGCGACGCACTCGTTCTGCCTCCGGATCGCGAAGATGTCGATCTCCTTCCTGCGGACCTCGTGGGCGGCGAACGACACGCGGTCCTCGGCTGGAATCCCCACCACAGCAAGCTTGCCGCCTGGTCCCAGGATGCGCACTGCCTGGTCCAAGGCTTCCTGCTCGCCGCAACACTCGATGGCCACGTCGAACGGAGGCTGTTCGTCGAGTTCGACCGGCGTGCCTGCCGCGTCGGCTCCCAAGCGAAGGGCCATCCTGATCCGCTCCGGCACTTTGTCCGAAGCCCACACGAAGGCTCCCTCCGCCTTCGCCATCAAGAGGGCGCTGCAACCGATCGGCCCTGAGCCCAGCACGGCCACCCGCCGGCCGCGCAACGGGCCGACGCGCCGCACGGCGTACAGCCCGATGGAGAGCGGCTCGATGAGCATCGCCAAGTCGGGATCGAACCCTTGGGGAACGGGAAAGCAGCATTGCGCGGGCATGGCGATCAGGTCGCTCAGGCAACCCTCCACCTGGCCCGGGCAACCGAGGAAGCGCAATCGACGGCACGTGTGCGACCGGCCTTGGCGGCACTGGTCGCACTCGCGGCAGCTGATGGCGGGCTCCACCGCGACGAGCTGGCCAACCGACAGGCCCTCGACCCCTTCGCCGAGGCCGACCACGGTGCCAGCCATCTCGTGGCCCACGGAGAACGGGTACTCGACGACTTGGTCGCCGATGCGCCCATGGCGCCAGTAATGGACGTCGGAACCGCACACGCCGACCGACTCCACGCGCAGCAACACCTCTCCGGGGCCCGGCACGGGATCCGCAGCAGGAACGACCTCCATCGTCCGGATGCCGGTCAGCACGAGCTTCCTCAACGCTTGCCTCCTTGGAGCGCCCGCAGCCGCTCGAGCTCCGAGCCAATCCCCTCCCAGTATGCCAGAGCCTGAGCCACCTCGGCCTGCAGCGCGGCATGCCGAGAGGTGAGCTCGAGCAAATCCGCGTCCGGTGCGGGAGCTTCCAGGGTGCGCTCGAGCGACGCAAGGTCTTCCTCGAGCTCGGCCACGCGGTCCTCCGCCGCTTGGAGCTCCCGCTCCAGCTGAGCGATCTCCTTGCTCACAGCTCGCGGACTGAGGCCGGAATCTGCCACCTTCTCCTCTGCCCTTCGCCGAGGCTCGGTCTCTCGGGCTGGCCTGTGGCTCGCGCGCTTGTACTCCGTGTAGTTGCCGGGATACTGGACCGGCCCCTCGCGCCGCAAGTCCAGCGTGTGATCGGTGACCTCGTCCAGCAGGTAGCGGTCGTGCGACACCACGACGAGCGTGCCTTGGTAGTCCCTCAAGGCCCTTGCGAGCGCCTCGCGGGAATCGAAGTCCAAGTGGTTTGTGGGCTCGTCCAGCACGAGCAGGTTCGGCCTCTCGGCGCTCAGTCGAGCCAAAGCGAGCTTGTTCTTCTCTCCTCCGCTCAGTGAGCCGATGCGACGGAAGGCGTCGTCCCCGGAGAACAGGAAGCGCCCCAACAAGCCCCTGGCCTCGTCTGGAGCCAAGCCGCAAGCGTCCACGAGATACTCGAGCGGGGTCATGTCCGCGTGGAGGTGCTCCGCCTCTTGGGCGAACCAGCCGGGCTGAACGTTGGCACCGAGGCGCACCGTGCCCTCGTCCGGGGCCTCCAGCCCCAGCAGAATGCGCACGAGGGTCGACTTGCCGGCTCCGTTCGCCCCGATCACGCCCCAACGCTCGCCCCTGCGGACCGTCCAGCTCAGGCCTTGAAACAAGCGCTGTCCGCCATGGGCCTTCGAGAGACCCTTCGCCTCGAACACGAGGTCTCCCGAGCGCTGGCCAGCTTGGAGGCTGGCTCTCAGCCCGCGCTCGGCGCGCGGAGCCTGAACCGCCTCGGCCCGACGGCGCTCGAGCATCTTGAGTCGCCCTCGCGCCTGGGCGGTCCTCTCGCTTCCCATGAAACGCCGCACGTACTCGTCCAGCCGAGCGATTTCCTCCTGGTGCTTTTTGGCCAGCCGCGCCAGCCGCTCCGTCTCCTCGTCGCGCAGCCTCAGGAACTTGTCGAGAGGACCAGGATACGTCTTCGTACGGCCGTCTTCCAGCAGCAGGAACTGCTGGGCGACCTCGCTCAGGAACCGGCGATCGTGCGAAACCACCAACACCGCGCCAGGATAACCACGGATCCAGTTCTCCAGCCACTCGGTCGCCTGTAGGTCCAAGTGGTTGGTGGGCTCGTCGAGCACCAACAGGTCGGGTTCCTCGAGCAGCAGCCGGGCCAAGGCGAGACGCGTCTTCTCCCCACCGCTCAGCGCCGAGGTGGGCTTGTCGAAGTCGGATTCCTCGAAGCCCATGCGGGAGAGCACCACGCGCACGTCGTTCTCGGCCGCGTACCCCTGCGCCTCGACGAAGCGCTCGTGGAGCAGCGCGTACTCCTCCAGTTCCTCCTCGCTCGGCGCCGCGTCGAGCTTCGCCTCGAGCTCCCGCAACCGATCGGCCATCCGCAAGGCCTCCGCCCTGCCGGCCTGCGCCTCCTCCAGCACCGTCAGACCATGGTCGACGGGCAGTTCCTGCCGGAGATAGCCCATACGGGCGCCTCGGGCGAATCGAACCGAACCGCCGTCCGGCTCCAGCTCGCCCGCCAGAATCCGCAGCAGCGTGGTCTTGCCCGAACCGTTTCGGCCGACGAGAGCCACCTTGTCCCTCGCCCCGATGAGGAACGCGACGTCCTCCAGCACCACCTCGTCCGCGAACAGCTTGCGCAACGAGGCGACCGAGAGAACCATGGCTTTGCCGCGGAGCCCTAACGACTCAGTCGCGCTCGCCCAGCAACCGCCACGCGACGGGAAGCGAGGTCGCCGCCGCGAGACCCTTCAGACCGTCCGCGAGCACGAACGGCAGCACCCCCTGCCGCAGGGCATCGGGCCACCCCACGTAGAACGACAGGACGCAGGCCCCAAGGGCGTACACAGCCACCATGCCGAGAGCGCACGCGGCCAAGGCGCGAGGCATCGACCGATCCCACCCTCGCTCCGCCAGGCGGCCGACGATCCAAGATGCCACGACGAAGCCCAGCAGGTATCCCCCCGTGGGCCCGGCCAGCTTCGCCAAGCCTCCGCTGAATCCTGCGAACACCGGCAACCCCGCCGCGCCTGCGAGCAGGTAGGTGGCCTGGCTCGCAACGGCCAGTCGGGAACCCAGAGCCAGCGCCGTTGCGAGAACGGCGAACGTCTGCAGGGTGAACGGCACCGGGACGAACGGGATCTGAACCTGGGCGCCGATCGCCGTGAGGGCCGCTGCTCCGACGACGGCGGCCAGGGATCGGGAAAGGTTCGCGTCGGTGCGCAGCAACGTTCGAGCCAGCGTGGTCTGCATCCTTTGGATCCTCCTACGCCCCAGCCGCCAAATGCTCCGGGTTCAATCCCTCGAGTTCCGGCAACACGAAGCGCCCGTCCTTGCGCACCAGCACGCCGTCGAACCAGATCTCCCCGCCGCCGTATTCGGGCCGCTGAATCATCACCGTGTCCCAATGGATCGCGGAAACGTTGCCGTTCCCACCCGGCGGGTTGTAGCTGTTGCCCGGAGTCAGATGGAAGGAACCCGCGATCTTCTCGTCGAAGAGGGTGTCCCTCATCGGATGGAGCACGTGGGGATTATAGCCCAGCGACCATTCTCCGAACCGCCGCGCCCCCTCGTCGGTGTCCAGGATCTCGTTCAGCTTGGCCGTCATGGCGCCGGCCTCCGCCTCCACGATGCGGCCCCCTCGAACCACGTACCGGATGTCCGAGAACTCCTGACCTTGGTACAGCGAGACCGTGTTGAAGCGGATCACGCCCTCGACGCTATCGGGAACCGGCGCGGTGAAGCACTCGCCGTCGGGGATGTTGCGCTCGCCGCTGCAGGCTTTGGCGCCGATGCCTCGGATGCTGAACCGCAGATCGGTCTCTCCCGGGCCGACGATTCGCACCTCGTCCGTCTTGGCCATGAGCTCCGCCAACGGCTCGGCGGCCTTTCTCATGCGGGCGTAGTCGAGCGTGCAGACACGGAAGTAGAAGTCCTCGAACGCTTCCGTCGGCATGCCCGCCTGCTGCGCCATGCTCGCTGAGGGCCACCGCAAGGCCACCCACTTGGTCTTGGGAACTCGCGTCTGAAACACGACCGGTTGAGCGTACACCCGGCTCCACATCGCCATCGTCGGGGCTGGAACGTCGGCCAGCTCGAACGCGTTGTCGCCACCCCGGAGGGCTATGTAGGCCGTCATGCGCTCCATCTCGAACTTCTCGACCTCGGCGATCAGCGCGGCGTTCTCCTCCGTCATGCCGTGCAGGAGGCTTCTTCGGACCCTGTTGCTCTCCAGTCGCACCACCACCTGCGCGCCGAAGGACCGCGCCACCCGCACGACCTCCGCGACCGCCTCTTGGGGAACGTCGAACGCATGCACCAGCACGCGATCGCCCTGCTCGAGCCGAGTGGAGTGGCTGCACAGCAGCTCCGCCAGCGTCGTGACTCTGGGATCCAGCATCTACCGGAGGTTACCTTCGGCCGAAACAACGCGACGGCCCCGTCCATCGGGGGCCGCCGCGTGCTCTTGTTGGAACTGCGAGGCGTTTACTTGCCCTCGCCCTCGGTGGCGCCGGCGGCGGGAGCGGTCGTGCCGCTCTCCGTGCTGCCGGTGGACGCACCCTCGGTCGTTCCGGTCGTCGAACCCTCGGTGCCGCCGGTGGTGGCGGAGCTGTCGGAAGGCGTGGTCGTGGTCGTCGTCGACTCGGTGTTGGCGGCCTGGTCCTGCGGCGCGCTGCAACCCACGATGGCGAACGCCAGGGCGGCGATGGCGAACAAGCTGATGAGCTTCTTCATAGGTCGTTTCTCCTGTTGACGGAGGCTTCAAACACCCCCGCAGTTTGAAGTGTACCCTTCGCCAGGGTCAAGCAGGCTAGAACTCCGAAAGGCTGGCGTTCGGCGCGAGCACCCGATAGAGGCGCCACTTGCGGTCGGGCAACACCAGCAGACGGGTCCCGGGCTCCCGCCGAAACTGGAGCTGGACGTCCTCGAACGTTCGGTCGAGACTGATCCCAAGAGGGGTCGCGAGGCGCACCGACACGTTGGCCACCATCAAGGCCTGGTCTCCGTGCACCTCGAGGCTCTTCTCCGTGACCAACACCTCGGGACGGGAATCCCGCACGAACTGGGCGATCTGCCGCTTGTTCGGAACCATCTCGTCGTTGAACCGCAGCTGGTCGCTCAGCAACTCCACCACCCCGCCCGGGCGACCCTCCTTGCCTGCGCGCAGGCTCTGCTGAAGGGCTTCGCGGATCAGCCTCTCATCGCTGGGGCCAGAGGCGAGGAGCACCTGCAGCAAGCCGGCCAGAAGAAGGACCACGACCGACCCCCCGAGGATCCAAGCCCTAGCCGGACTCACCGCGCAAACCCCCGCCGCACCGCCTCGACGTCCAACGCCATCTGCCTCTTCAACGCCTCCCGATCGGGGAAGGTTTCCTGCGGGCGGAGCCACCGAGCCACCTCGAGGAACACCGCGGTTCCATACAGCGCGTCTCCTGGGTAGTCCAGCAGATAGGCCTCGATCGCCCGCCGGGACCCGCCTACGGTGGACCTGGTGCCGATGCTCACAGCCGCGGCGTAAGTGCCCCGAACGGTGCGGCACAGACCCGCGTACACCCCGTCGGTGGGCACGGCTTGGTTGCAGACGAGCCCCAGGTTCGCCGTGGGGTAGCCGAGCTCTCGGCCGAGGCGCTCGCCCTGAACCACCACCCCCTCCAGCGCATACGGACGGCCCAGAAGGATGGCCGCCTCTTCCATGCGGCCCGCCAGAACGCATTCCCGGATCCGGGAGGAGCTCACCCGCGCTCCTCCCGTCTCGAATGGCGGAACCACCGTCGTCGGGACCCGCTCGCTGAGCCACGAGGCCGTGCCACGGCGGCCGCGACCGAAGGCGAAGTCGTGGCCCACCACCAGGCGCTCCGCGCGGAGCAACCCCTTCAGGACGCCCTCCCAGAACTGCTCGGCGGTCTGGGAGGCCAAGGCTTCGTCGAACGGAAGGACCAGGCTCACGGCGATGCCCAGCTCCTCGAACCTCCTCAGGTTCGAACCGAGGCTGCCGAGGGACGGCGGGCAACGGTCGGGGGCAAGCACCGCCGCGGGATGCCGGTCGAACGTCACGAGCACGGACGGCTTCCCCAAGCTCTCGGCTTCGGCCACGGCCTCGGCGATCACGGCCCGGTGCCCCAAGTGGACCCCGTCGAACGTGCCGATGCACACGACGGATCCGCTCCAGCTCGGCACGAGGCCGGCCGTGCCCAGAAAGCTCAGCATCGGGAAGCGATTCTACCGCCCACCCTGAGGGCGCGCCCCCTCAGCCGGGGACGTCCTCCGGGTTGACCCCGGCGGACCGCCGGTTCTCCTCCTGGATCTGCTCGTACACCTCCTTGCGGTGCACGGCGACATCCTTGGGCGCGCGGATGCCCAGGCGCACCTGCTCGCCGCGGACGTCCAACACGACGATCTCGATCTCGTCCCCGACGATGATGCTCTGACGGACCTTCCTCGTTAAAACCAGCATCGACGCGCCCTCCGTGGCACTCCGCAGACCGACGAGACGCCGGACCTAGGCGGCCCTGGCATCCACCGCCTGCGGCGCCTCCGCGAACACCCGGTGCTTCATAGTATACGCCTCGCTCTCCAGGATGACCTGAGCTCCGATGCGGCTCTCCATGTTGATGAGCACGGGTGCGGCGAGATTGAGCGTCATGTCCTCCGGCCTGCCCCTGGGGATCGCGGCGGTCACGAGCAACAGGCAAGGCGACTGCTCGGTCAGCCCCAGGGCCGCGGCCACCGCGTCCGGGAGCTCCGGAGCGTAGTCCGGGCAGTACGCCGTGGGATCGGCCAGCAAGAACGCCAAGGAAGGGTCCTCGACGGACTGCAGCCAGCGGAAGGGGCTGCCCTCGCGGGTTTGCACCAGGACGAAACGGGTCCACTGCGGGAACCCCACCATGCCATCCGGTAGCGTCACCACGTCTCCTTCCTGGAACTGGATCGTGCCGAACCGAGTGTTGTCGAGCTGCATGCGTCTTTATCCTTGAATGAAGTCCATCAAGCTGAGCTTGAAGCCTTGGGCGGCGACGGTGAGCGCCGCCTGGTAGGCGGTTTCCGCCGTCTTGAAGCGCTGGATGGCCTCGGTCAGGTCCACCTCTTCCACATCGGAGAGGCCGACGGTCAGGTCGTCGATCCTCCTCTGAAGCATCTCCTGGCGCTGCTCCACCTGCTGAAGGCGGGAACCGACCGAGGCTCGGGCGGTGTTGACCGCGTCCATCGAGGACTGGAGGTCCCGCAGGTCGTCGCCACCCAAGCTGGAGAGATCCCCGTTCTCCAGATGGAGCCGAACCTGGTCCAGACGCCGGTAGGCGTCGCTGAACAACTGGCCGCCATCGACCGACACCGACAGGGTCTCGTTGGGTCCCGTCTCCACCAGCACCGGCAGAGAGTCTCCCGAGAACACGACGTAGCCCCCCGTGGGAAGCGGCGTGCCGCCCGTGGGAACGGAGCCATCGTCCGGTTGCAGCGAGAACGGCTTCTCGCCGGCGTTCTGGCCTGCGAACAGGTAGCCTCCGCTGGGGCCCTTGGTGTTCGCAAGCTCCAACAACCGCTTCTGCAGGTCCGCCACCTGCCGGGCGAGGCTGGCGTGCGCGGGCTGGTCCGAAGTGCCGTTCGCGCCGCGCAAGGCCAGCTGGTGGGCGTCCCGCAGAACTCCGTACACGTCCGACAGGACGGACTCCGTCATGGCGAGCGTGCTCTTGGCGGAGTCCAGGTTCTTGGCGTACTGCTCCGACGCCGAGCGCAGGGACCGCATGGTGATCGACCGGGCCGTGCCGAACGGGTCGTCGCGCAGCACGTTCAGCTTCCGTCCCGTCACGACGGCGCGCTGAGCCTCGACGTAAGCCTCCTGGCTTCTGGCGACGCTCCTCGCGTAGGTGTCGAACTGGTATCCCGTGCTGATCCTCATGGTCCGGTTGGCTCAAACCCGGCAAAACTGCTAGCGGAGCATGCTAATCAAATCTTCGGTCACTTGGTTGAAAACCGATAGCATGCGCGCGGCCGCTTGGTAGCTCCTTTGGAAGCGCAGCATGTTCGCCATCTCGTCGTCCAGCGACACTCCGCTGATGCTCTGCCGTTGCACGTCGATCTGGTCCAGCACGGCCCCCAGCGAGCCCTTGTCGTTCGAAGCGTGCTGGGCCTCGCGGCCGATCTGCGAGACGAGGTCGGCGTAGAACGCGGAGAACGTGCGCCCGCCGAGCGCTGGCAGGGAGGCGTCCCTCAGGCGCGAAAGCTCCAAGGCGATGCCGCCGTCTCCGGCCTTGCCGGTGCTGCCCGCCGCGACCGCGTCGGGACTCGCCAGCACCTCCGCAGACAGGTCGAAGTCGATCGCCCCGTTCGGGCTGTCGTTGAAGAACAACACGCCGGTTTGCGGCGGGTCCTGAGCGGTCAGGCCGTTGGCGTGGATGGCGTTCACTTCGGCCCTGAGGGTGTCGGCGAGCGTGTCCAGCTGGTCCTGGTAGGCGCTCAGGCGGTTGTGCGAGTCGAAAAGGCCCCGAAGGACGCCGCTCCGGACGTCGGCGGTGCGCGTGCCGTCGGTCAGTTGGTTCGCCGTCGGGTCGTACGTTCGGGGGATGGGGTGGGCCTCCAAGCTGTCCACGAGCGTGATCTGTCCCGAATAAACCTGCAC